>NZ_JBOHXW010000004.1:0-452153 GCF_050737575.1 Stenotrophomonas sp. | reverse complement strand
CCGCCGCCCCCTCTCCCCAACCCCTCTCCCGCGAGGGGAGAGGGGCTTTAAAGCTGCAGTTGCTCGGATCGCTTCGACTTGCAGCAATCTGAGCCCCTCTCCCCTCGCGGGACGAAGAGGAGCGCTTGCGAACCATCGGTTCGCGCTCCGATGAGTGCCCTTGCGCCAGCGCAAGGGCCGGGGCGCGGAGCGGGGGTTGGGGAGAGGGGGGCTACTGCACCGCCACCGACTCCGCCGACTGCACACCACCACCCAGCGCCTTGTACACCGCCACCACGTTGACGTTCACCGTTGCTTCGGCCGACGCCAATGCATCATCCGCTGCCAGCTGGTTACGCTGCGCATCCAGCAACGCAAGGAAATCCTCCGAGCCTTCGCGGTAGCGGATCTGCGCCAGGCTTGCCGCGCGACGTGCGGCCTGTGCCTGCTCGGCAATGATCGCCAGGCGCGACTGTTCCTTGGCGTAGCGCGTCAACGCGTTTTCAGTGTCTTCCAATGCCAGCAACACCGCCTTTTCGTACTCGGCCGCGGCACCATCGGCCTGCGCCTTGCTTGCACGCAGGCGTGCGCGCACCGTGCCGAAATCGAATGCGGCCCAGCTGATTGACGGGGTCAACGACCAGGCTTTGTTGTTGCCATTGACCAAGCCATTCGCATCGCCGCCGAGGAAGCCGACAAAGCCACTCAAACTGATGCGCGGGAACATATCCGCCGTGGCGACACCCACGCGTGCCGTTGCCGCGGCCAGGCGACGTTCCGCGACGCGGACATCGGCGCGTTGCCGCAGCAGATCGGTGGTATCGCCCAGCGGCAATGCCTTGGCGAACGCAGGTACTTCGCGCGGCTGCAACAGCTCGTTCAATGCATCCGGGCGTTGACCCAGCAACACCGCAAGCCGATGCCGCGATTGCACCTGCGACACTTCCAGCAATGGAATGTCGGCCTCAATCGCCTTCAGGCGTGCGCGGCTGCTCTGCACATCCAGTTCACTGCCGGCACCCAGTTCCCAGCGGGTTTCGGTGAGCTTCTGGGTTTCGTGCAGGTTGACCAGCGTTTGCTGGGCCACTGCAATACGCTTCTGCGTGCCGCGCAGTTCAAAGTAATTTCGGGCCACTTCAGCCGCGACCGTGACTTGTGCATCGACCAGGTTGTCACGCTCGGCACCGAGGTCGGCACGCGCGGCTTCAGCGGCACGCCGTTGCCGGCCGAACAAGTCCAACTCCCAACCGGCATCAAAACCGAGTTGGTAGCTTTCGCTGTAAACGCGATCACCGCCCTGGCTTGGATCCGGCTGCTTGCGGCGATCCTGGCTGCCGCCGGCCGTCACATGTGGCGCCTGATCCAGACGCTGTTCGGTGAAGGCCGCACGCGCCGCGCGCACCCGTGCCATCGCGATACGCAGATCCAGGTTTTCCGCCAACGCGCCGTGCACCAGCTGCGCCAACACCGGGTCATCAAACTGCGACCACCAGTTGGCGACCGGCGACGCGCTGCTGAAGGAAGGATCAGCACTGCCCTGCAGCTGCACCGCCTGCGGTGGCGGCGCCTTGTAGTCGGGACCGACACTGACGCAGCCGGCCAGCAATGCGCTGGCAACGGCGGCGGTCAACACGCGGATCACCATGGCAGCACCTCGCCCAGATAAGTGAAGCTGCCGGTCGGGCCATCGCTGCCGATCAGCGCCATCTGCACGGAGGAACGTGCGCCGTCGGCGATTTCGATCTCACCTTCGCCACCGTTCATGTCGGTTTTGACGTAACCCGGATGCACGGTATTGACCTTGATCGGCGAGTTGCGTAGCTCGTACGCCAGGCTGAGCGTCCAGCTGTTCACCGCAGCCTTGGACGCGTTGTAGGCGGGGATTTTGAAGTCCCAGATGTCGGAGGTCGGGTCGGCATGCAGCGTCTGCGAGCCCAGCATGCTGGAGACATTGACGATGCGACCGGCACGGGACTTCTGCAGCAGCGGCAGGAACGCCTGAGTCACCGCAACCAATGCATACACATTGGTGTCGAAGGTGCGGTGCCAGGCATCCAGCGGCTGCGCTGACGGTGCTACAGCAGGATCTTCCAGCAGCACACCGGCGTTGTTGACCAGGATGTCGAGGTGACCATGACGCTCGGTCACTAGCTCCACCGCGATGGCGATGCTGTCGGCATCGGTCACGTCCAGCTGCAGCGCTTCCACCGGCAGGCCTTCTGCCTGCAGTTTCAGTGCCAGCTCCACCGCCGCTTCACGCTTACGGCCCGCCAGCAAGGTATGCACACCGGTCTGCGCCAACTGGCGCACGGTCTCGGTGCCGATGCCACGGGTGGCGCCGGTGACCAGCGCGATCTTGTCGTTGTGAGTGCTCATTGATTTCTTCTCATGGGGGATTTGATTGGGACGGCTGCGGAGGGCTTTCAGATTGTCATTCCCGCCTTTGCAGGAATGACGGATCAAGGGCAAGAGCGCCCTCACCCCTGCCCCTCTCCCGTTTACGGGAGAGGGAATTAGCAGTCCCGCATTTCCGCGAGGGGATCGTCATTCCCGCACCAGCGTGAATGACGATGCGCCAGCCCTTAGTGATGGAGGGTCGACTCGCCGTGCTGCACCAGCTTGCCGCCGCCATTGCGGGAGACGAACTTGCGCAGGGCCACGTAGAACACCGGGGTCAGGAACAGACCGAACAGCGTCACGCCCAACATGCCGGCGAACACCGTGATGCCGGTGACCGAGCGCACTTCGGCGCCTGCACCATGCGACAGCACCAACGGAATCGTGCCGGCGATGAACGCGATGGAGGTCATCACGATGGGACGCAGACGCAGACGGCAGGCTTCCAACGCGGCCTCAACGATGCCCTTGCCGCCCATCTCCAACTCGCGGGCGAACTCGACGATCAGGATCGCGTTCTTACACGCCAGGCCCATCAACACCACCAAACCCACCTGCACGAACACGTTGTTGTCACCGCCAGTGAGCCAGACGCCGAACAGGGCCGACAGCAAGGTCATTGGCACGATCAGGATCACCGCCAGCGGTAGCGACCAGCTTTCGTACAACGCGGCCAGCACCAGGAACGCCAGCAGGATCGCCACCGGGAACACGATGAAAGCGGCCTTGCCCTGCGTGGCCTGCTGATAACTCAGGTCGGTCCACTCGGTAACCATGCCCGCCGGCAACACCTTGCCTGCGATCTCGGTCAGCTTGTTCATCGCTTCAGCAGAGGACAGCATGCGCGGGTCGGCTTCACCGGCCAGATCAGCCGCCGGATAACCGTTGAAGCGCAGCACCGGATCCGGGCCAAAGGTTTCCTTGATGGTCACCATGGAACCAATCGGCACCATCTCGCCGCGATCATTGCGGGTACGCAGCTTGCCGATGTCTTCCACGCTGTCGCGGAACTGGCCATCGGCCTGCGCGATCACCTGCCAGGTACGACCAAACTGGTTGAAGTCGTTGACGTACGCCGAGCCCAAATACGTCTGCAGCGTGTCGAACAACTCGGTCAGCTGCACGCCCTGTGCTTTGGCTTTGACGCGATCCACTTCCGCATCCAGCTGCGGCACGTTGGCCTGGTAGCTGGTGATCGGATACGCCATGCCCGGCGTCTGCGCCACCGCACCCTGCATCGCCTGCACTGCGTTCTGCAACGCGCCGTAGCCAAGGTTGCCGCGGTCTTCGATGAACATCTGGTAGCCGTTGCCGTTACCCAGTCCAAGGATCGGCGGCGGCATCATTGCGAACGCAAAGCCTTCCTTCAGGCCAGCAATCTTCTGGTTGATCTCCGCGTTGATCTGCGCGGCGGTACGACCATGACGCTCGTTGAACGGCTTGAGCGGGATGAACGCCACACCGGTGTTTGGCGTATTGGTGAACTGCAGTGCATTCAAGCCGGGGAAGGAAATGGTGTGCGCGACGCCATCGGTTTCCTGGGCAATCTTCGCCACCTTGCGCAGCATTTCATCGGTGCGGGCAATGGACGAACCTTCCGGCAGTTTCACGCCTGCGATCAGGTACAGCTTGTCCTGGGTGGGAATGAAGCCCGGCGGCACCAGCTTGAAGATCACACCGGTGCCGAGTAGCAGCACCGCATACACCAGGAACACCGCGCCACGACGGCCGAGAATCTTCGACACGCCACGCTCGTACTTCTCCGAGCTGGACTTGAAGAAGCGGTTGAACGGGCGGAACACCCAGCCGAACAAACGGTCGATCAAACGGCTCGGGCCGTCTTTCGGGGCACCATGCGGCTTGAGCAGACGCGCCGCCAGTGCCGGCGACAAGGTCAGCGAGTTGATTGCCGAAATCACCGTGGAGATTGCGATGGTCACCGCGAACTGCTTGTAGAACTGTCCGGTCACACCCGACAGGAACGCCATCGGCACGAACACGGCACACAACACCAGCGCGATGGCGATGATCGGCCCGGACACTTCCTTCATCGCCTGGTGCGCTGCAGCGGTTGGCGACAGGCCTTCTTCGATGTTTCGCTCAACGTTCTCCACCACCACGATGGCGTCATCCACCACGATGCCGATCGCCAGCACCAAGCCGAACAGACTCAGCGTGTTGATCGAGAAGCCCAGCAGATACAACGCGCCAAACGTACCGACGATGGACACCGGCACCGCGATCAACGGAATGATCGAAGCGCGCCAGGTCTGCAGGAACAGAATCACGACCAACACCACCAGCGCGATGGCTTCCAGCAACGTGCTGACCACGGCCTTGATCGAATCGCGCACGAAGATGGTGGTGTCGTACACCGCTTCGTATTTCACGTCGGCCGGGAAACGCTTCTGCATTTCGTCCATCGTGCCGATGACCGAATCGCGAATTTCCAGCGCGTTGGCGCCGGGTGCCTGGAAGATACCAATGCCGACGGCGTTCTTGCCATCCAGCTGCGAACGCAGCGTGTAGTCGCCCGCACCCAGCTCGATGCGCGCCACATCCGACAGCCGCACCACTTCACCATCGGCACCGCTCTTGAGCACGATGTCCTTGAATTCCTGCTCGCTGCGCAGGCGGCCCTGGGCGTTGATCAGGGTCAGGAACTGGCTGTTGGGCATGGGCTCGGCGCCGAGTTGGCCGGCCGACACCTGCACGTTCTGCTCACGCATCGCGCGCACCACATCACTCGCGGTCAGCCCGCGCGATGCCACGCGGTCCGGGTCCAGCCACGCACGCATGGCGTAATCACCACCGCCGAAGATCTGTGCATCGCCCACGCCCTGGATACGCGCCAGCGCATCCTTGACGTGCAGACGTGCGTAGTTGCGCAGGTACAAGGTGTCGTACTTGCCGTTGGGCGAGGTCAGGTGCACCACCATCAGGAAGGTGGGCGACTGCTTCTGCGTGGTCACGCCTTGCCGGCGGACATCCTCAGGCAGGCGCGCCTGTGCCTGGGCAACGCGGTTCTGCACCTTCACCGCTGCTTCGTCCGGGTCGGTGCCCGGGCGGAAGGTGATGGTCATCTGCAGCACGCCATCGGAGCCGGCCACCGACTTGAGGTACATCATGCCCTCAACGCCGTTGATGGCTTCTTCCAATGGCGTGGCTACGGTCTCGGCAATGACCTTGGGGTTGGCTCCCGGGTAGACCGTGCGCACCACCACTGAAGGCGGCACCACTTCCGGGTACTCGCCGATAGGCAGCATCGGAATGCTGATCAGGCCGGCGGCGAAAATCACAATCGACAACACCGCCGCGAAGATCGGCCTGTCGATGAAGAAACGGGAAAAATCCATCTGAGGAAATCCTTGAAAAGGCCGGCGTCGGCATGCAGCCACCCTGCCCTCGGCCGATTGGACGAAGACGCGTGACCGGCATGGCGCCGGCATCAAAACAAACCGTGGATCAGTTCAGCGACGCGGTCTTGCCGGCAGCAACCGGCAACGGCTGCATTGCCACTGGCTTGGCCTGCACCGGCATGCCGGGCATGAAGACCTTCTGCACGCCGTCGACAATCACCTTGTCACCGGCCGCCAGGCCCTGTTCGACAATGCGCAGACCCTCAGCGGTGCGACCCAATGCAACATCACGTCGCTGCGCCTTGCTGTCCTTGTCCACCACATACACATACTTGCGGTCCTGGTCGGTGAGCACGGCCTTGTCGTCGATCAGCACCGCCTGGAACTCGCTGCTGCCCAGCAACCGCACGCGCGCGAACAGGCCCGGCGTGAATTGACGATCACGGTTGTCCAGCAACGCGCGCACACCGATGGTGCCGGTGCTGCGTGCGACCTGGTTGTCGAGGAAATCGACCTTGCCGTCATGCGGGAAACCTTCCTCGCCACTGAGGCCAACCTTCACCGGCAATGCCTCCTCGCGCTCGCTCGGACGTTCACCCTTGCGTGCCATCTGCGCGTAACGCAGGAAGGTGGATTCGTCTGCATCGAAGTACACATGCACCGTATCCAGCGACACCAGCGTGGTCAGCACGCTGGCCGCATCACCGGCGGTGACCAGGTTGCCGGCGGTGACCATCGCGCGCCCGGCGCGGCCATCAATCGGTGCGCGCACCTTGGTGAACTCCAGGTTCAAGCGCGCGGCATCCAATGCCGCCTGTGCCGCCATCACCTGTGCACCGGCCTGATCGGCAGCTGCGCGGCGCTGCTCGGCCGTCTCGGCGGCGATGGCCTGTTGTTCCGCCAAACGACGCGCGCGTTCGGATTCACTGCGGGCCAAGGCCGCTTGCGTGCGTGCGCGGGCCAACTCGGCCTGCGCACGATTGAACTCGGCCTGGTAGCTGCGCGCGTCGATGGTGAACAGCACCTCGCCCTTCTTCACCTCCTGGCCTTCGACGTAATTGACCTTGTCGATGTAGCCAGACACGCGCGGACGCAGTTCAACGCTCTGCACCGCTTCGACGCGGCCGCTGAATTCGTCCCACTGGCTGACCTGCTTGACCAACACCGGTGCGGCGTTGACCTCGGGCGCCGGCGGCATGCCGGCTTCTTCCGCGTGACCACCAGTGCAGGCGGCAAGGACGGCAAGGGCGAGCGCGGACATGCCAAACGTGGCGATGCGCCGCGTAATGCGGGAGGGGAAGGAGATACCGTTCATGTCATGCATCCATGGGGGAGTGGAGAAGCGAAAAAGCAAATCGGGCGGGTCTGCGGCCAAGCGCGGCGCAGCAACCCGGGGCCTTACTGCGCGGTGTCGCGCAGGCACCGTCGAAATTGGTGCCGAGGGCCAGCTGAATACGTGGGTACAGTGTCCCGCTCACGGAAATTTTTCTCCCACTGGTGGGACAAAGGCCTGCATCCAACGCCTCAACCTGTCCCACTTCGCACCGGTTACGGTGTGCGCAAGCGCGACATCAGGGCCGCTGAAAAGCGCTTCAAAGTTCAATGGATTCAGTTTGTTGGCGTAAGAACGGTAATCAGCATTACCGGAGAGCGCCGGACCACGGCGGGTCTGTCGAAATTGGGGAAGGTGGCGCAGGCGCATGGCTGCAAATCCGGACTTGGCGGAGGACGCAAACAGTAATCCTCTAATCCAGACTTGATTAGTACGAATTGAAGGGAATAATCGTCCCGTCGCCGGCACAATCCCGCTGCCGCCAGAGCGCCCCCCAATGGCAAACGATCTCAACGACACCTTGATCTTCGTGAAGGTGGTCGAACAGGGCAGCTTCACCGCTGCAGCCCGCCTGCTCGGACAACCCAAGACCACCGTCAGCCGCAAGGTGCAGGAGCTGGAAAGCCGGCTCGGCGCCCGCCTGTTGAACCGCACCACGCGCCGCCTCGGCCTCACCGAAGCGGGCACGGTCTATTACGAGCATTGCCAACGCATCGCCCGCGAACTGGAACAGGCTGAAAGCGCGGTGAGCCAATTGCAGTCCGGCCCGCGCGGCTGGCTGCGCTTCACCGTGCCCTACTCCATGGGCACGATGTGGATCGCACCGTTGTTGAACCAGTTCCAGGCCCAGTACCCGGAAATCCGCGTGGACATGCACCTGGGCAACGAGAAGCTGGACCTGATCGCCGGTGAAACCGACCTGGCGTTGCGGGTCGGCCCACTGCCCGACTCCAACCTGGTTGCCCGCAAGTTGGGCCGGCTGCGCAGCCAGGTGTTTGCCAGCCCCGGCTACATCCAGCGTTACGGCGAACCGCGCCATCCCAGCGAACTGCAGTTCCACCGCACGCTGGCGGTGCGCAAGGCGCACAACCACAACAACCGCTTCAGCTGGACGCTGGCCGAGGCCGGTGGCGAGATGCAGGAGTTCACGGTCAACCCGGCCTTGGTCGCCAATGATCCGGCTGCATTGAACACCATGCTGGTCGCCGGCGAAGGCCTGATGCTGAGCAGCGACGTGATGGCCAAGCCCTTCGTTGAGTCGGGCATGTTACGCCGCGTGCTGGCCGGCTGGACCGGGCCGGAATACGACTTCAACGCCGTGTTTGCCGGTGGCGGCATGGTGTCGCCCAAGGTCCGCGCGTTCATCGATTTCCTGGTGGACAAGCTCAACTTCGACGTCAACTACATGATGCTGCAGTGCCCGAATGCCGGCCGCATCGCCGAGCTGCTGGAAACCCAACAACGCCCGCAAGGCTTGAAGCTTGCCGATGGCCGCGTGCTGGAAGTGCTGAACGCCTGAATGTCGTCTGTGCCGACTTCAGACCGCCGCGTAGGCTGGGATGCAGGGTAACGCCATCCCAGCATTCGGTAAGCCGTGCGCCACACGGAGCGCCGGGGTTTCATCCCAACCTACGGGCCGCTGCCGGGCAGCGGTGAGCCAAATGAAAACGGCGGCCATTGGTCGCCGTTCTTGTGTGCGATGCGCCGCTCAGTAACTCGAGCGGTGATACGGCACTACTGGAACCACCGGCACCAGCGGCACGTACTGCACTTCGCGGCAACCGTCGTAGCGGCTGCAACTGCCGAAATAACCCGGCCCCCAGTAACGCTGGCGCGCATCTCGGTTGTAGGGACTGTTGTAGTAGTCCGGACGCGACAGATTGCCATTGCCGTAGTAGCGGTAAGGCGTTGCGCCCAGTGATCCCGTGCTACCCACATTCTGCGACGCGACAGCACCGCGGTCGTCGCCGACATAACCACCCTCGTCGTCGTAACGGACCATGCGGTAGTAAATGGTTTCGCCACCCTGCTTGCGGCTGTGCAGGCGCTCCAACCGGCCGCCACCGGCGTCGGCATACGCCTGCCCGCCCTCGAACACCACTTCGCTCGGGTTGACCAACTCTTCCTGCAGCGGCGCCTGCTGTGCCGTTGCGCCCCAGGAGACGGCGGCCAGCAACATCACTGCGCCCGCCTTCACCAAAAACCTGCCTGCTCGCATGACTATCCTCCGTGATGATCGCCCCGCGACACTGCTGCCCGGGCGATGAATTAGGTCTTCGCTTCGCGCTTGAAGCAGCAGCGTGCCGTCATTGGAACGGCTCGACCTTTCGGCCTGATCCGCTCCGTCACAGCAAGCCCCCAGCACTTGGCGACCGTCCGGAGTATAGGTGCACCGCTTAAACCTTGTCGTGAAACGCCGCGCGCTTTGATCGGACTTCCGCTGGCATCAAGGGCGCTGCGCTTGGTAGTGCTGCAACGCCCGGCTGATGATCTGTCGTGCTTCAGCGGTATCGCCCCAGCCATTGAGCTGGATGTCGCCACCGTCCGGCAATTGTTTGTAGACACGAAAGAACGCCTCGATGCGCTGGCGCTCCATTGCCGGCAAATCATCCAGACTGCGCAGATCACGATAGGTGGGATCGACCGCATCCACCGGGACGCCGACGATCTTCTCGTCCGCCTCGCCGCGATCCACCATGCGCAGCACGCCCAATGGCCGGAAGCGGATCACCGCACCCGGCTGCACCGGAAAGCGCGTCAATACCAGCGCATCCAGCGGGTCGCCATCGCCTGCCAAGGTGCGCGACATCGAGCCGTAATTGGCCGGATAGGCAACCGGCATCGACAGAAAGCGGTCCACCCGCAGCTCGCCGCCCTCGCCCATCTCGTACTTGATGGCGCCGCCGGCAGGAATCTCCACCACCAACAGCACTTCATCCGGCGCGTTGGTGGGCTGCGCCAGCGCGAACGGATGCTGCATCCCTTCTGCCGCGCCTGCTGCGCAGGGCAGCAGGCACAACAGCATTGCGACAAATCGCAGCTTCATTTGCATCCCTCAGGCATGGCAACCGTCATTCCCAGCACCGATCATCGCGCCCCTTCGGCGACACCGGCCGTGGACAATCACGCTGCGGAATGCGGCCCTCGCGCAGCTCTTCAAACCGCTTGCTGCCCTGGTCATTGCGGTTGATCTGGAAGGCGTCATACAGGCGACCGGTTGCGGTGCGTGCTTCATAGCGCAGCTGCTTGCCGTCGATATGCAGCACCTGGAACAGCTGCGTGTCCTCCGCCACCGGCTGCATCGTCGCCCGTGCCTGCGACGACAAACGGTACTGCTTGGGCCCGGCCACCGACGAGATGTACTGCGGCAGCGCCGCGTTGTCATCGGCACGACGACCGTAGGTGTGATCGTGACCTTGCAGCACCAGATCAACGTGATGCTTCTGCAGCACCGGGCGAATCTGCGTGGCCAGCACCGAGGTGTCACGCTCAGCGCGCAACGGATACAGCGGCTGATGCACGACCACGATGCTCCACGGCTGCTGGTTGCCCGCCAGCACGCCCTCCAACCATTGCGCCTGCGCCTGTGCGGTGCCCAAGTCCAATGCCGAGGTGCCGTCCAGAATCACCACGCGCACGCCTTGGTAGTCGAACCAATACGTGGTGTTGGCGGTAGCCGGGGCACCATTGCCCGGCAGCGCGAAGCTCACCGGCCAATGCCCGCCGAGCACGCGACGCTCCTGCGGCGTGTCCTCGAACTCCTCGAAGTACTCGTGGTTACCAGCAGCCGGCGCGACCGCCATGCCCGGCAGCAACCAGCCGCCAGCGGCAAACCACTCGCCCCATTCGCTGTCATCCACGCCGTCGCCGCCGCTGACCAGATCACCCGCGAACAACGCCAGTCGTGCGTCCGGCGCAGTCTGCCAGCCCTGGCGGATCACTCGGCTGACGTGACTGAGGTTCTTGTTCTGCGTGTCACCGAAGTACAGCAACGTCAGCGGCTGCCCCGCGGCACCGGCGGTGCGGAAGTGATTCCACGCGCTCCAGGTGTCCTGCCCCTGCACGCGATACGCGTACAGCGTGTCCGGCTGTAGGCCGTCGATATCGGCGCGGTGATGCTGCGACGTTCCGTTCTCGCTCTGCAGCTCGCGGCTGCGCGCGGTGATCTGCCGCGGCTTGCCCATGTCCGGTGAATCGCCGGCGACGGCCAGCTCCAACAGCGGTGGCGAGGCCAACGCCGAGGTGCGCCATGCCACCGCAAAACCGGTGGCCGCATCCTGCGCGGGCGACGCCACGATGCGATCCGGAAATCCGCTGGCCGCGTAATGCCGGCTCCCCGCCGGCACCTGCGTATTCGGCTCCGCGGCCGGAGCGACCCCCACCGCTCCGGCCGCCATCACCATGGCTGCCAACAGCAGCCACTGCCTCTTACCCCTGAGCATCACAGCGCGCAGTCCTGCGGCAGCGACAAGGCCTTGGCGATATCCCGCCAATCGAACGCGACCACACCTTGGTCGTCATGCACCGCATACAACGCCCCCTGCGGGAAGCGCGCCGACGGCTGCTGGCTGTTCCAGATGCCATCGGTGTTGGCCACCGTGTTGCCGTGGAATGCACCCACCGGCGCCAAGGTCTTGCGGTCGAACAAATGGAACACGCTGCGGTCCTTGCCCTGCTCGGTGGTGATCCACCAACCACCTTCGCCACAGGTCCGCAGCATCACGCCTTCGGCCTGCGCCTTGAACAGGCCATTGCCGAACGTATTGCCGGTGAAGTCGCCGGCCAGCGTGTACACCTTGAACTCGCTGGCATAGGTTTCATCTTCTTCGGCCACCAACAGGCGGTCGTTTGCCGGGTCGCCCCAGATCGACTCCACCACCCGCAACGCACCCTTCGACGTTGTGTCGCCAATGCTGCGCACCAGCTCGGCCTTGACGCCGCTGCCGTCAACGCTGACGTGATAGCGGCGCACACGTTCGTTGAGCCGCTCCAGCGCCGGCAGAATGTCGTTGCCGGCCGCGTCTTCGCCGTCGTCGTAGGAATCGGTGACATAGACGTCGTAGCCGCCCTTTGTCGGGTTCACCCACAAGCCGTACGGCTTGCGCAGATCGCCCGCAGCGAACACACCCAACGGCGTGAAGTCCGGCAGCTGCAACACCTGCACACGATGGTTGTCGCGCTCGACGATGAACACCAGATCGCCGGTCACCGCGATACCGTTGGGGCGGTCGAACTGGCCCAGCGCGGTGCCAACGCTGCCCACATCACGCAGGTGCTTGCCGGTCTGCCCGTCATAGACCACCAGCTTGTCGGTGGCCTTGGCCGTGGCGATCAACCACGACTGCCCATCGGGCGCCCGCCAGCTGGCGGGCGAATCAATGTTGTCGGCCGGCGTCATCGGCGTCAGGAACGCCTCGTTCACCAGCACCGTGCGCGCCGCAGCGGCGCCTTCCGCGACATCGGCCGCGGTCGGCGGATGCGACGCTTTAGGTGCGGGCTGACACGCGGTCAACGCCAGTGCGACAGCGGCGCCCAGCAGCGCGGCCCTCACAGCGCCACCTTCAGGCCAACGGCGTAGGTGCGGCCATACTCTTCGTTCTGCAGCGTCCGCGAACGCACGCCCTGATACAACTCAAGCGGCTTGTCGAGCAGGTTGGACGCCTCGAAGTACACGCTCATGCGCTTGCTGAACTTGTAGTCCAGGCTGAAATCCAACTGCGTGTGCGGTGCGACGTAGATGTCATACGCGCTGTTCTTGCCAATGGTGTCCAGGTATTCACTGCGGTACACACCGGCCAGGCGCGTACTGAAGCCGGCCCATTCGTAGCCAACATGCGCGCTGTACACATGCTTGGACGCACGCGGCAGGGTGAAGTCATCGTTCTCACGGCCGGCAAGGCCCGGGGCGTAATCGGTGTCCAGCCAGGTGCCGCTCGCACCCAGCAGCAGGCCCGACCACGCGCCCGGCAGGAACGCCAGCTGCTGCTGCCAATTGAACTCGGCACCAAACACCTTGGCCTTGTCGCCATTGATCGAGCGGGTCACATCGAAGCCCGGATATTCGGCATCTTCATCGGTGATGGTTTCCACGATGTAGCCGTCGATGGACTTGTTGAACAAGCCCAGCGAAACGATGCCGCTGTCGCCGAGGTAGCGCTCGAACGAGACGTCCAGATTGGTGGACTCGTACGGATCGAGCATCGGGTTGCCGACGCGCACTTCCATGTCATCACGATTCACGCCCAGGCGCGGCGACACATCACCAAACGAGGGCCGTGCCACGGTCTTGTTGACCGAGCCACGCAGCACCCAATCGTTGCTGGTGTCGTAGCGCAGATGCAGGCCCGGCAGCACGTTGGTGTAGCTGTTGCTGGCGGTGCGCGGGGTGACTACGGCCGTCTCGCCATCGGCATCAATATCCACCTGGTTGCCGGTGGCATCGAACTGCGTGCTCTCAACGCGCACGCCGCCGATCACGCGCAGCGCGCCGATGTCCCAGGTGCCCATCGCATAGGCGGCGAAGATGTCTTCGTTGGCGGTGTAATCCTCTTCCAGCGACGTCATCACATTGCCTGCCACTTCCTGCGGACGTGCGCTGTACAGGTGGCCATTGGTCGCCCACCACTTGCGCATCGCCGCCGAACTCATGCCCTGCCCCAGCGGGCCGCCACGATGATCGAGGGTTTCACCGTTCCAGGTGGTCAGGTCCACCGCCGGGCCCTTGCGCAGCTCGGCCTCGTCCACGTTCACCGCACGCTCGCGCCAGCGGCCGAGCACACCGAACTTGTAGCTGGCGTGGTCGCCATCAAAGCGGATATTGACCTGCGCGCTGCGCTCGCTGTCGTCCACCTGTTTGGGTGCCAGCACCACGCGGTCGAACTTGTAGTTGGCGCTGTCGGTCCAGCCGTTGTCGCTCAGCGACAAACCCGGGATGCCGCTGTTCTGGTCGATGGTGGCCGACAGATCATCACCGGTGTGTTTGAAACGCGCCTCCATCTCATCGTTCACACGCTCGCGGGTCTTGGTGTAACCCAGGCGATAGTCCAGCACGGCACCGCTCAGGCGGTTCTCGCCACCGATGCTGGCGGCGAAGGTGTTCTCTTCCTTGGTGCGGTAGCGCATGCGCTTGGAGATCGCATCGGCCGGCAGGTCATCAACCTGATAGCGACCGTTGCCCAACGCGCTGATGCTGCCGTCTTCCAGGCCGAACACGGTGCGCTGGCGCGTTTCAGCATCGTCGAAGCGGCTGTACAGCGTGCGCAGGTAGTAACGGTTATCGTCGTCCGGGTGCCAATCCAGATTGAGGTTGGCGCCGGTGCGTTCGCGTTCGATGGTGTACTTGCGGCGCTGCAGTTCGGTGACGACCAGATCGTCGTCCGCGCCGCCATCGAACGTGTCATAGGCGGCTTCGGTGTTGTCCGACTCGAAGGTGCGCTTCTGGTAGTTCACACCCAGCGCCACGCCGAAGGTGTCATTGAACACTTCACTGTAGTTGAAGGCGGCCTTGGGGCTGGTTTCGCCGGACAGCTGCTGATGGCTGGCTTCGATCTTGCCCTTGATCGAGCGGCCGTCGCGGTCAAAGGCCGAGGCCGACTCCACCACCACGGTGCCGCCGATGGCATCGCCCGGCATGTCCGGCGTAGCCGACTTGACCACCCGCAGGCGTTCGGTCGAATCGGTCGGAATCACGTCCAGCGGCGCGCCGCGCGAAGAGTCTTCCGGGGTGCCCACAGCAATGCCGTCGATGCTGACGCTGTTGAGCGCTGCATCCAGGCCGCGCACCACCACGAAGCGACCTTCGCCCTGATCACGGGTGACGCTGACGCCCGGCAGGCGCTGCAGCGACTCGGCCACGTTCATGTCGGGATAGTCGCCCATGGAGTCTGAGGCAATGCCGTCCTGGATGCCGTTGGCGTCGCGCTTGAGCTCCACCGCACGGATCTGCGCTTCCAACTGCGCGCGCACTTCAATCCGCTCCAGATCCACCGCCCCCGCAGCGGCGACAGCCACCACCGATCCGTCCGATGCCACCTGCTGCGCCCCAGCCGGCGCAGCGGCCATGCAGGCCACCACGGTCGTTACCGCCACCACCAATACGCTCTTTCGCACACCTGCCCCCGGAACCATGTAAAGGATGGGTGCGCACGTTATGTCCGTATGGTTTCGCCACCATGACAGCCCCAAGGCGGGAATATTTCAGCGGTGTACTGGCCGAGTACAGAACGCCTACGGCAAACTGTGGCATCTCCCCAGTAGCCCCTCCGCCATGAAGATCGTCGAAGTCCGTCACCCCCTGGTCCAGCACAAGATTGGCCTGCTCCGCGATGCGGCCATGAGCACCAAGGATTTCCGTGAAGTGGTCAACGAACTGGGCACGCTGCTGGCCTACGAGGCCACCGCCGATCTGGACACCGAAACCCACACCACCGCCGGCTGGGCTGGCCCGGTGCAGGTGCAGCGCATCGCTGGCGCCAAGATCACCGTGGTGCCGATCCTGCGCGCCGGCCTTGGCA
Organism: Stenotrophomonas sp.; assembly: GCF_050737575.1. Taxonomy (GTDB): domain Bacteria; phylum Pseudomonadota; class Gammaproteobacteria; order Xanthomonadales; family Xanthomonadaceae; genus Stenotrophomonas. Next base: position 436,572 of record NZ_JBOHXW010000004.1, on the reverse strand, counting down.
TGTTGACCGGCGTGCTGTCGCTGATCCCGGCTGCCCGCGTCAGCGTGGTTGGCCTGCAGCGCGACGAGGAAACCCTGGAAGCGGTGCCCTACTTCGAGCGCCTCACCGGCCGCCTGGAAGAGCGCGATGCGCTGATCCTGGACCCGATGCTGGCCACCGGCGGCACCCTGATCGCCACCATCGACATGCTCAAGCGTGCTGGCGCGCGCCGCATCAAGGGCATCTTCCTGGTCGCTGCACCGGAAGGCCTGCAAGCCGTGGAAGCCGCGCACCCGGACGTGGAGATCTACACCGCCGCCATCGACGAACGCCTCAACGACAAGGCCTACATCCTGCCGGGCCTGGGCGATGCCGGCGACCGCATCTTCGGCACCCGCGTCGGCTGAGACCGGCACGCGTCGCAGCACATTCAGGCCGCATGAACGGCGGCCTGTCGCTGTCCCGAAAACAACGTTGCGTTGACGCGCTCTGATCGCTCAAAAGCGTAGCGTTTCTCTCCCCACGACAGAACCAAGAGAACACTCCATGAAGCACTTCGCGAGCTTCGCCATTGCTGCCTTGCTGGCCTGCGCCATGGCGCCAGCACTCGCCCAGGACAAAGTCACCGCTACGCCGGTTCACTTCAGCAAAGGCGCCAGCAGCGCCAGCTTGCCCGGTGCGGTGAAAGGCTACGAGAGTGCCCACTACACGCTCTCGGCCACGGCCGGCCAAACGATGCGGGTGAGCATCAGCGGCAGCAGCAATGCCAACTTCAACGTCTTCGCTCCCGGTGATGTTCCCGGTGCCGCGACTGCAATCGGCAGTGGCGCAGTGGGACAGGACTGGAGCGGCGTATTGCCCAGCAACGGAAGCTACACCGTGCAGGTCTATCAGATGCGCGCCACGGCACGCCGTGGGCAAACTGCGCGCTACACCATCAGCTTCGGTATTCACTGAAGCGCTTGAACTGCGGCAAGGCGCTGCCACGCGAGTGAGCGGAGGCAGCGTTTTCCTTGTTCAGCAGGATCTGCCTGACATCACGCTGGCTGTTTCTTACCGAATTTCCGGGGCAATGCGCCCGGAAATCCGCACCACGCCATCACCAACCTCAGCGACGTAACCACTGTTCGCCAGCCGCCGCTGGCGCATCCAGCACCTCGCGGGCCTGTTCATCACCCAACAGCTCGGCTTGCAGGAACGCGGTCCCCAATTGCTGCGCCCGCTCGAACAACTGACCCGCTTCACCGCCAATCAGGTTGTGATCGCCACCGGGCAGCACCACGGCAATCTTGTCACCGGCGGCAGCGGTCTCCACCGGGTACAGATGATCGGCCGGATTGCTGACGAATCCCTGCACGACGTCCTTGTCGCCGGTGACCAGCAGCAGCGGAACAGCCAGCGAGGCATAGGAGTCAGGCGCGATCAAGCCTGGAATCCTGCCCGGCGACGAAAAGCCCACCACCGCGACCACCGACGGATCACGCAACGGCCCGAGGTTTGCCAATGCGCCTCCCAACACCGTCGATATCAGTGTGCCGAGGCTGTGGCCACCCGCAGCGACCGGCATGGACGGCCAATGCGCTGCGGCATAGCTGCTGGCTGCCTTCATGTCGGCAAAGCGCTCACCCAGGCCTTGCTGCAGCGTGAAGCGATCGCGCTCCGGGTACTTCATCGAGTCCACATGCAGTGGCGCCAGCACCACGAAACCTGCATCGGACCACGCCTGCAACAAACGGTCATACCGCTCCGGCCAAGCGCCATGTCCACTGGAAAACAGGACCACACCGCGAACCTTTGCCGGCTCCCAGATGTCCATCGTCGTCGCTCGCTCCGCACTGACATGCAGCGTTACCGTCACGGTGGGGGCTGCCAGCAAGCTGGCCCCAGGGGCCAGCAACAACGTGCCGGCAATCAGGATGCGGCCAAACATTGAGCGAAAGTTCAAGGGACTGATCCGGTCGTGGTAGTGGGATCAGTGTCCACGGCGCCATCCGGCAACAACAGCGCCAGACGTCAGCGGTTGCGCATGACAGTCGTCATCTCAGGCCGCCAACGTGCGCGCCTTCAACTCGCCCACTTCATGGGCAGTGCCGAATCGACCCTTCTCATCACGCACGACCTGCGCCATTGCGCATTCGGGGTCGTGAGTAAAGAACAGATGCACGTTGCGCGCGAGTTTGTCCTCAAGGAAGGCGCGCTTCTCGTCGATCAACAACTCGGCATTTCGGTCGTAGCCCATTGTGATCGGCACATGCACCCACGAGCGCCCGGGGATCAGGTCGGCACAGAACACCACACCTCCACGCGGCTGGCCGTTGACACGCTCAGGTCCAACGATTTCGGCCAGCATCAGGCCCGGCGTATGGCCATCGCTGTAGCTGAAACGCACCGATTCGCCCAGTGTTTTTGAGTACTCGCCCGACACCACTTCCAGGCGTCCGCTGGCTTCCAGCAAACCCGGCAATTCGGGGATGAAGCTGGCACGGTCGCGCGAATGTGGATGCCGCGCACGCTCCCAATGTTCGGCGCCCACCACGAAGGTGGCGTTGGGAAACAACAGCTCCGGTTCGCGCCCTTCCGACCACGGCGCCAGCAAGCCACCAGCATGATCGAAGTGCAGATGGCTGAGCACCACCACGTCGATATCTTCGTGTTCAAAACCGGCTTCGCGCAGCGAATCCATCAGGATATGGCGCGGCTCCTGCACACCAAAACGCTCACGCATTTTGGGCTCGAAGAACGCGCCGATGCCGGTTTCAAACAGCACCGTCTTGCCGCCCAGTGGGCTGGCAAGCAACGCCCGGCACGCCAGTTCAATGCGATTGAGATCATCCGACGGCGACCATTTTTCCCACAACGCTTTAGGAGCATTGCCGAACATTGCGCCGCCATCGAGCTTTTGCGAATTACCGCGAATCGACCAAAGTTTCATATGAAAAATTCTACCCGGCGAGCGTTAAATATTCGCAATTCTGGACCGCCGACTTATTGACGCCAGCGTCTACAAATGGAATGGAATGTTTGATGGACTTTCAACAATCACACGGCCGTCGCCATTTGGCGTTCGGCTGTACCTGTCCATCATTCGCTCCCGCATCTGAACGGCGCATCAAATTTTCAGTCACCCGCCGCGCTCGGCAGAGATCTTCCCGGGAATGCCTCAACCGAGCATGACTCCGTACTGCAAACGAAAAACAACATAAACAAAAACCCCGCTCGAAAGCGGGGTCTTCATCAATCACTTTCAGTTGGCCTTTTCCGGCGTTACCACCCGCGCACTGCCCACGGGGTTGCGCGGATCAGTGCCGCCATAAAGCGTGTTTTTGACGCGATCCCATTCCACCGTCTGCAGGTTGCCCCACACATGGCTGGAACCACGACCGCCAGCAGCGACGTCACCCGGCAGGTCGATCTTGTGGCCCATCGCCTGCAGCTGCTTGATCGTATCCGCATCGAACGCGCCGTCTTCGGCTTCGATCAAATCCGGCAACCACTGGTGGTGGTAACGCGGCAACGCGGCAACCTGCTGCGCAGTCAGACCATCGTCGTAACCCAGGATACCCAGCAGCACCATGGTGATGATGCGGCTGCCGCCCGGCGTGCCAATCACCACGACCTTGTCATCGCTCTCCATGAACGTCGGGGTCATCGAGCTGAGCATGCGCTTGCCCTTCTTCGGGGCATTTGCGGCGTAACCCATCACACCAAACGCATTGGGCGTGCCCGGCTTCAGTGCGAAGTCGTCCATCTCGTTGTTCAGCAGCACACCGGTGCCGGCCGGGATCAGCCCCGAGCCGTACAGCAGGTTCACCGTCTGGGTGCCGCCGACGCGGTTGCCTTCGCTGTCGATGATCGAGAAATGCGTGGTCTCGTCATCTTCCAGCGGCGTCGGGTTGCCCGACAACATGTCGCTGGGCGTGGCCTTCTCCGGGTGAATGGTCGCACGCAGGCCCTGCGCGTAATCGCGGCTGGTCAGCACCTTCTGCGGGATGTCGACAAAATCCGGATCACCCAGGAAGAAGGTGCGGTCGCGATAGGCGCGGCGCATGGCTTCCACCACCAGATGGGTGCGGTGCGCCTGATCCATCGTGCTCAGGTCCCAGCCTTCCAGGATCTGCAGCATCGCGGCCAACGCAATGCCACCGGAGGACGGCGGCGAGGCGGTGGTGATCTTCCAGTCGCGGTAGTTGAAGACGATGGGCTCACGGGTCTTGACCGTATAGCCGGCCAGTTCCTCGGCGGTCCAACGGCCACCGGCCTGCTTCACGCCGGCCAGCAACTTGCGACCCGTTTCACCGCGGTAGAAGCCGTCAAAGCCCTTCTCGGCCAACAGCTGCAGCGTATGCGCCAACTCCGGCTGCTTGAACAGATCGCCTTCGGCAATCGGGCGGCCGTTGCGCAGGTAGACCTCACGCGTTCCGGGGTAACGCTCCATCACCTCGCGGCGTGAGGCGTAACCACGCGCCATGCGCGCGTAAACCGGGAAGCCGTCGGTCGCGACGCGGATGGCCGGCGCCAACGATTCGGTCAGCGGCAGACGGCCGTGTTCACGCGCCAGCTGCACCAGCGCCGCCGGCAAACCGGGGATGCCGGCCGACCACGGGCCGTTGACCGAACGGTCGCGGTCCAGCTCGCCCTTCTTGTCCAGGAACTGCTCCGGCGTGGCCGACTCCGGCGCGGTTTCGCGCGCGTCCAGCATTACGTCCTTGCCGGTCTTGGCGTCGTGCAGCAGGAAGAAACCACCGCCGCCCAAGCCCGAGCTGATCGGCTCGACCACGGCCAGCGTCGAGGACACGGCAATGGCCGCATCGAACGCATTACCGCCCTTGGCGAGAATCTCCATGCCGGCATCGGTGGCCAGCGAGTGACCGCTGGCAATCACCGCACCATCGGGGTGCGATGCGCGCGCCTGCGGCGCATCGGCCGCCCACGCAACTGGCGTCATCACCAGCGCAAACAACATCAAGGAACGGGCAACAATCTTCATGCCGGCGGATTCTCCGATTCGTAAAGTTCGGGGTGATCGCGCTGCAGCCCGTACAACTTGGCCAGCAGCTGATCCTGGGTTTCGGGGATGTCCGGGTCCGGGTCGATGCACTCCACAGGGCACACCACCACGCATTGCGGCTCATCAAAATGGCCGACGCACTCGGTACAACGGGCCGGATCGATCACGTAGATCGTCTCGCCCATGGAAATGGCCTGATTCGGGCAGGCGGGCTCACAGACGTCACAGTTGACGCAGAGCTCATTGATTTTGAGGGACATTCCTGCGTTCTTCCCGTCAGAGCGGGGCTTGCAACCGGCACATGCCGGTTCGATGCTCAGGGGCCGATTGTAAGCCGCGAGGCCGGCAATCGCTTGCCTGGAGAGTGGCTGCAATCACACAACTGCAGGCATTGAGTGTTCCATCCGCTTCGCGCCCAAAGCTCAAAGCAAAGATGGGGCCGCGGTGCGGCCCCATCCGGCCCCCGCTTTCGCGGGGATCATTCAAACGACACAAGCCAAAGCATCCGATCCCCGCCTGCGCGGGGATGACGCAATGGCAAAGGCATGGCCGCATGCGGCCACGCGCCATTGCGTCACTTGGCTTCGACGAAGATGTAGTCGGCGCCGGTCGGCTGGACGATGGTCTGCACGCGGGCGTTGTCAGCGGCATCGCCGATGAACACCACGCGCACACCCTTCATCGAGTCAGCCTGCACACCCTTGAAGCCGGTTTCGATCATGTCGGCCATCTTGGCCGAGGCCGACGAACCGAACGCCAGCATGTTGCCCGGCTGGATGCCACGGCTGATGGCGGTGGTGGCGCTTTCAACCTGACGCTCGTACTTGGCAGCGAACTCCGGGTCCGACTCCGGCGGGAGGTAGTACAGGAACGGGCTGGCGGTGATGTTGCCCATGTTCTGCACAGCCACAGCCTGCAGATACTTCTTCCAGCCCGCATCGTCGTCCTTGGCCGGGGCAACCAGCGCCTGCTGGGCTTCAACCACCGGAGCGGCGTCGTTCTTGTTGCAGGCCGTGAAGCCCAGCACCATCGAAGCGGCAAGCATCACGCGCATCGTGTTCTTCATGTTTCTTCTCCCATTTGAGGTTCTGTACAACTGTTCGGATGGTTTACTTGCCCGCGCGGGCTTCGCGGGCCTGACGCAACGCTTCCAGCACGGTGGCCGGCACGAAACCGGAAACATCGCCCCCCAGCCGGGCGATTTCACGCACCAGCGAGGACGAAATGAAGCTGTGCTGCTCGGAGGGGGTCAAGAACAGGGTTTCGACCTCCGGAATCAGATGGCGGTTCATGCTCGCCATCTGGAATTCATATTCAAAATCAGACACCGCACGCAGGCCGCGCAGCAGCACGCCGCCGTGGCAGGCACGCACGAAATGGGCCAGTAGGGTGTCAAAACCCACCACTTCCACGTTCGCGAGGTGCTTCAGTGCTTCCGCGGCCAGCGACACGCGCTGTTCCAGCGGCAATGTCGGGCCTTTGGCCGGGCTCTGCGCCACGCCCACCACCACTTTCTCGAACAACGGCGCGGCCCGGTTCACCAGGTCGATATGACCGTTGGTGATCGGGTCGAATGTCCCCGGGTAAACGGCAATGCGGCGATTGGCTGTAGTCATGCGGGTTCAGGCGCGTTCATGTCGCCGCGAAGTGTAGCAGCGGCTTGTCTATACAGGGCATAGCTGACATCGCGGGTACTGCCATCGCGATGCAGGCTCCAGCCGGCCGGCAATCGCGGTGCCGCGCCGGTTGGCGCTTCCAGGTAAAGCCAGGCGCCCGGGGCCAGATGCCGGGGCAGCCGCTCGATCACCTGCTCCCACAGCCCGGCGGCGAAAGGCGGATCCAGAAACACCAGGTCCGCCTGAGCCGGCACAGCGTTGTCCAGCCATTGCACCGCGTCGCCCTGGACCACCTGCACCTGCTCGGCCGCGCCCAGCTTGCCGACCACGCCGCGCAATGCGGCGACCAGCGATGGGTCGCGTTCGACCAGCTGCGCCGACGCCGCGCCACGCGACACCGCCTCCAGCCCCAGCGCGCCGCTGCCGGCGAACAGATCGAGCACGCGCGCGCCCGCCAGTTTGGGTATCAACCAGTTGAACAGTGTCTCGCGGACGCGGTCGCTGGTAGGCCGCAGCCCCTGCAGCTGCGGGACTTCCAGCCGCGTATTGCGCCAGCGCCCGCCAATGATGCGCACCTGGCCGGTGCCGGTCGGCGCATTGCCATGCCCGCGACTCATGCCGCCACCTCCGGCAAAACCATCAACAACAGCTGGCAAATCAACGACATCTGCGGAACACCCGGTAGCAACCGAAACAGGCCGCAGATGATAGACCAGCGCCCCATCGCGCAGCGCACACCTTGAAATCGGCCGGTTCACCCTTACCCCTGTCACAGCCGCCGCGCTGGGCGCGGCACGTCAGCCACGGAGCACGACCGACCGATGAACGCACAAAGCCATAAGGAAACCCGCGGGTTCCAGACCGAGGTGAAGCAGCTGCTGCACCTGATGATCCACTCGCTGTACTCGAACAAGGAAATCTTCCTGCGCGAGCTGGTGTCCAACGCCGCCGACGCCAGCGACAAGCTGCGCTTCGAGGCGCTGACCCAGCCGGAACTGCTGGAAGGCAATGGCGAGCTGCGTATCCGCATCGAGGCCGACCCGGTCGCCCGCACCCTGACCATCGACGACAACGGCATCGGCCTGAGCCGCGATGAAGCCATCGCCCACCTTGGCACCATCGCCAAGTCCGGCACCGCCGAGTTCCTGAAGAACCTGTCCGGCGACCAGAAGAAAGACTCCAACCTGATCGGCCAGTTCGGCGTGGGCTTCTATTCGGCCTTCATCGTGGCCGACCAGGTTGACGTGTACAGCCGTCGCGCCGGCCTGCCGGCCAGCGAAGGCGTGCATTGGTCGTCCAAGGGCGAAGGCGAGTTCGAGGTGGAAACCATCGACAAGCCCGAGCGCGGCACCCGCATCGTGCTGCACCTGAAGGAAGGCGAAGAAAGCTATACCGACGGTTGGCAGCTGCGCAGCCTGATCAAGAAGTACTCCGATCACATCGGCCTGCCGATCGAGCTGAAGAAAGAACATCACGGTGACGAAGCCGACGCACCGGCTGAGCCGGAGTGGGAAACCGTCAACCGCGCCAACGCGTTGTGGACCCGTGCCAAGTCCGAGATCAAGGACGAGGAATACCAGGAGTTCTACAAGCACATCGCGCACGACCCGACCGACCCGCTGGCCTGGACCCACAACAAGGTCGAAGGCAAGCTCGAGTACACCTCGCTGCTGTACACGCCGGGCCGCGCACCGTTCGACCTGTACCACCGCGACGCACCCAAGGGCCTGAAGCTCTATGTGCAGCGTGTTTTCATCATGGACCAGGCCGAGCAGTTCCTGCCGCTGTACCTGCGCTTCGTCAAGGGCGTGGTCGATTCCAACGACCTGCCGTTGAACGTGTCGCGCGAAATCCTGCAGTCCGGCCCGGTCATTGACTCGATGAAGTCGGCGCTGACCAAGCGTTCGCTGGACATGCTGGAAAAATTGGCCAAAGACCAGCCGGAAGCCTACGCAGGCTTCTGGAAGAACTTCGGCCAGGTGCTGAAGGAAGGCCCGGCCGAGGACTTCAACAACCGCGAGAAGATCGCCGGCCTGCTGCGTTTCACCTCCACCCACGACGGCAGCGGCGAGCAGAACGTGGCGCTGGCCGATTACGTCGGCCGCATGATCGAAGGCCAGGACAAGATCTATTACCTGACTGGCGAGAGCTTCCAGCAGGTGAAGGACAGCCCGCATCTTGAGGTGTTCCGCAAGAAGGGCATCGAAGTGCTGCTGATGACCGACCGCATCGACGAGTGGCTGATGAGCTATCTCAACGAGTTCGACGGCAAGTCGTTCGTCGACATCGCGCGCGGCGACCTCGACCTGGGCAAGCTGGAAACCGAGGAAGACAAGAAGGCGCAGGAAGAAGTCGCCAAGACCAAGGAAGCCCTGGTCACGCGCCTGAAGACCGCGCTGGGTGAAGACGTCGCCGAAGTGCGCGTGTCGCACCGCCTGACCGACTCCCCGGCCATCCTCGCCATCGGCGAACAGGACCTGGGCCTGCAGATGCGCCAGATTCTCGAAGCCAGCGGCCAGAAGGTGCCCGACAGCAAGCCGGTGTTCGAGTTCAACCCCGCGCACCCGCTGATCGAAAAGCTGGACGCCGAAGCCGAGGAAAGCCGCTTCAACGACCTGGCCCACGTGTTGTTCGACCAGGCCGCACTGGCCGCTGGCGACAGCCTCAAGGACCCGGCCGGTTACGTGCGCAGGCTGAACAAGCTGCTGCTGGAGTTGTCGGCCTGACCCAACGGGCTGGGATTGCATCCCAGCCCGTCTCATTGATGCCGGGAGCCGCCAGTAGGAGCGGCTTCGGCCGCGAAGCCGACAAAACCAGGTAAGCCGGGCAAGCTCAGCGCATCTGGGACACCCCACAATCTCGCGACCAAGCTCGCTCCTACCGCATTACTCCACCCGCGGCTGCCGTACCGCCGGTGTTAGCATATGCAGCTGATTTCAGGCCATTTCCTTCCATGTTCAGCTTTTTTCGCCGCAAGAAGACCGACGACGCCCAACCGCCTGCAAAGCCGTCCACGCTGAGCGCGGAAGATCTGGCAGCCGCATTCCCGAAAGCGCCGTCCGAAGCCGCAGCGCCGGTCGATCTCAGCGAAGCGTTCGATCCACCGGTTGTTGAAGCACCGGTCGCCGAGACTGTCATCGAAGCTGCGCCTGTCGCCGCTCCCACCGTCGTGCAGGAAGCACTGCCGCCAGCGCCGGTCGTCGCAGAAATCGTGATTGAAACGCCGGCAACCGTGGTTGAAGTTCAACCCGTTGTTGAAGTGATTGAAACGGCACCTGTTCCCCAGCCAGAAGCCCAGCCCGCAATCATCGCGCCGGCAGCTGCCGTCCCCGTAATTGCCGAAGTCATTCCCGCGCAGACGGTTGAAACAGCAGAAGCTGACGACGCACTCATTCCCGCAAACGCCGCCCCGGCAGCCGCCTCCGGCAAGCTCGGCTGGCGCGAGCGTCTGCGCAACAGCACTTTCGCCCGCAGCTTTGGCGGCCTGTTCTCGCGCAACCCCAAGCTCGACGACGACCTGCTCGACGAGATCGAAACCGCACTCATCACCGCTGACGTCGGCGTCCCCGCCACCACCGCGCTGATCGAAGACCTGCGCAAGCGCATGAAGTCGCGCGAATTCGCCGATGCCAATGCGTTGCTCGCCGCACTGCGCAGCGATCTCATCGCACTGCTGCAGCCGGTTTCCAAGCCACTGGTCATCGACCGCAATGCCAAGCCGTTCGTGATCCTGACCGTCGGCGTCAACGGCGTCGGCAAGACCACCACCATCGGCAAGCTGGCCAAGCGCTTCAAAGATGAAGGCCACAGCCTGATGCTGGCCGCCGGCGACACCTTCCGTGCCGCTGCAGTGGCACAGCTGCAGATCTGGGGCGAGCGCAACGGCGTGGCCGTGGTCGCGCAGGGACAGAACGCCGACGCCGCCTCGGTCGCATTCGACGCACTGCAGGCCGGCAAGGCACGCGGCACCAGCGTCCTGATCGCCGACACCGCCGGCCGCCTGCACACGCAGACTGGCCTGATGAACGAACTGAGCAAGATCCGCCGCGTGCTCGGCAAGATCGACGACACCGCTCCGCACGAAGTGTTGATGGTCATCGACGGCACCACCGGCCAGAACGCGCTCTCGCAGCTGCGCCATTTCCACACCGCTGCCGGCGTGACCGGCCTGGTCGTGACCAAGCTGGACGGCACCGCCAAGGGCGGCGTGGTGTTCGCGCTGGCTCGCGAATTCGGCATTCCGATCCGCTTCGCCGGCATCGGCGAGCGCCCGGAAGATCTGCGCGTATTCGACCCGGAAGCCTTCGTAGACGCGCTGCTGCCGCAGGCCTTGGGCAGCCAGGCCGCTTAAGCACTCAAAGCCCCTCTCCCGCGTGCGGGAGAGGGGTTGGGGTGAGGGGCGCCTCGGACGTCCATCAACCGTAGCGATGGAGAACGCGTCGCCATGTGCCTTGATGGCGAACCGCGGCAAGCTCCCCCTCATCCGCCCCTGCGGGGCACCTTCTCCCGCAAGCGGGAGAAGAGAAACACCACAGCCGCCAGCCTTCGCGAGCCCATGCCCAACTTCCCCAGCCAACTCCTCACCTGGTTCGAGCAGCACGGCCGCCACGATCTTCCCTGGCAGCATCCGCGTTCGCCGTATCGGGTGTGGCTGTCGGAGATCATGCTGCAGCAGACGCAAGTCGCTACGGCAACTCCGTATTTTCTGCGCTTCATGCAGGTGTTCCCGACGCTTGTCGATCTGGCCAAGGCCGACAACGATACGGTGATGGCCAACTGGGCCGGGCTTGGCTACTACGCCCGCGCCCGCAACCTGCACGCCGCTGCCAAGCAATGCGTTGAGCTGCATGGCGGCGAACTACCCTGCGATTTCGATGCACTGCTCGCCCTGCCCGGCATTGGCCGCAGCACTGCTGGCGCCATCCTCAGCCAGGCATGGAACCAGCCGTTCCCGATCCTCGACGGCAACGTCAAACGGGTGATGACCCGTTACCACGGCATCGTCGGCTTCCCCGGTCTGCCTGCCATCGAAAAACAGCTGTGGGCGCTGGCTACCGAGCAAGTTGCCCACGTACCGAAAGGCCGCATGGCCGACTACACGCAGGCGCAGATGGACTTCGGCGCCACACTCTGCACCCGCGCAAAGCCAGCCTGCATCCTGTGCCCACTGCAGTCCAACTGCGTCGCGCATGCACAAGGGCTGGTGGATTCACTGCCGACGCCCAAGCCCAGCAAGATCCTGCCCGAGCGCGAAGCCACCGCCTTGCTGCTGGAGGACGCGCAAGGCCGCATCCTGCTGCTCAAGCGCCCACCGACCGGCATCTGGGCCTCGCTGTGGACACTGCCGCAGGCCGATACCGACGCTGAGATGCGCCTTTGGTTCGATGGCAACATCAAAGGCAACTACGACAACGCCAACGAACTGCCGCTGATCGTCCACACTTTCAGCCATTACCGCCTGCATCTGCAGCCACTGCATGCACGCAAAGTCGCCCTGCGCGCAAAGGTTGGCGACAATGACGGCCTGCGCTGGGTCGCACGCACAGAACTGGCCGACATCGGCCTGCCCGCCCCGATCCGCAAATTGCTAGAGCGCCATTGAGCGCATTGACCCATAGGATTACGTCATGCCCCGTTCCGTCTTCTGCCAGTACGAACAACGCGAAACCGAAGGTCTGGATTTCGTGCCCTACCCCGGCGAGCTGGGTCAGCGCATCTTCGCCAACATCGGCAAGCCGGCCTGGGCCACATGGTTGGCGCACCAGACCATGCTGATCAACGAAAACCGGCTTTCGCCACGCGACCCGAAGCACCGCGCCTTCCTTGAAGAAGAGCTGGTCAAGTTCCTGTTCTCAGGTGGCGCGGAAAAGCCGGCAGGCTACGTCGCACCAGAATCCAACTAAGCGCACGGTAGTGCCGAGCCATGCTCGGCAGGGGCTTCACCGGCAATGCCACAGCGGAGCATGGCTCCGCTCTACAGCAACGCGCTTGCGCGCGCTATTTCGCGTCGTCAGCCTGCTCTTCCGCACGTGCAGCGAGCTTGGCTTCACGCAATTGCCGCTCTGTCGCACGCAGTGCCTTCACGTCCAGTGGCTGGATCGTGTCGATGCGGCAAGGGACGTGCATCATCGGGCCATTGCCGTGCACGATCACGCGGTCAAACTTGGCTGACACCTGCCCCATCATGTTGGTCACCGTGATGGCCGGTGCGAAGGACAGATCCAGGCACGGCCCACTCAGGCTCAACAGCCACGCCTCGCTGGGCTTGGTCCACACCGCCAGCGCGCTGTCGCCCAACTCGGTCCAGCCATTGAGCGAACCGAAGTACCTGAAACTTTTAACCGGCTCACCGGCATGGCTGCGATACAGCGCCAACCGCTCGCCACTGGTCAATTTGCCTGCAGTGGCGCAGCCAACCAGTGCCGCAACAGCCATCAATGCAAGAAGCACCTTCTTCATGACACCACTCCCTCATGGTCTGGATAACCCCGACACTGCCGGGGAACCTGTCGATCATCCGCCGCATCAGGTGAATTCCAAGGCAATGTGCCACCCCTCCAAACGTAGCGCTTAAACCTCGTTACGGGCCAGGTGGTGCAACTTGCCTTCACGCAGTTCCAACACGCGATCCAGCTTGCGCGCCAGGCTGCGGTCATGTGTCACCAACACCAAGCTGGTGCGCTGGGCACGGTTCAATTCCAGCATCAGCTCGAACACGATCGCTGCGGTCTTGTCGTCCAGGTTGCCGGTGGGCTCATCGCCCAACACGCAGGCCGGCTGGTTGACCAGGGCGCGCGCAACCGCGGCACGCTGACGCTCGCCGCCGGACAGCTCACCCGGCTTGTGTTCAAGCCGATGCCCCAAGCCCACCGATTCCAGCAAGGTCTTGGCACTGCGACTTGCGGCCACTGCACTGGCGCCACCCAACATCACCGGCATCATCACGTTCTCCAACGCGGTGAACTCCGGCAGCAGATGGTGGAACTGGTAAACGAAGCCGAGTGAACGATTGCGCAGGTGGCCGCGTTCGGTATCGGACAGCGCCGACATGCGATTGCCGGCCACATACACTTCGCCAGCAGTGGGCGTATCCAGCCCGCCCAGCAGGTGCAGCAAGGTGCTCTTGCCCGCGCCGGACGCGCCGACGATGGCCACGGTCTCGCCGGCTTCCACGCGCAGATCCAAACCGTCGAACACCGGCGTATGCATCTTGCCTTCGGCGTAGGTCTTGCCCAGGCCTTCGGCGCTGATCACCACTTCCATCGGGGAATTCTCATTCATAACGCAGGGCCTCGGCCGGCTGGGTGCGGGCCGCGCGCCACGCCGGGTACAACGTGGCAGCAAAGCTCATCAACAACGCGACAACGGTGATGACGACGATATCGCTGGTCTGCATGTCGGTCGGCAAGCCGGTGATGTAATACACATCCTCCGGCAGCAGTTTGATGTTGAAGACCGATTCGATCAGCCCAAGGATGTGCTCCAGATTGAGCGTCAGCGTGATGCCACCAATGACGCCGGCAATCGTGCCGAACACACCGATCAACGTGCCCTGCACCATGAACACCTGCATCACACCACCGGGCGTCAGCCCCAACGTGCGCAGGATCGCGATGTCGGCCTGCTTGTCGGTGACCAGCATCACCTGCGAGGACACCAGGTTGAACGCGCCCATGGCGATGATCAGCGACAGCAGGATGCCCATCACCGTCTTTTCCATCTTCAACGAGTGATAGAGATTGGCGTTCTCCTGGGTCCAGTCGCTCACCCGGTAATAACCGTTGAGGTTGAGCGCAAGATCGCGTGCAACCGTGTACGCCTCATCCATGTCATGCATCTTCAAGCGCACGCCGGTCACGCCGTCCACGCGCAGCACACGCTCAAGGTCGCTCATGTTGACGAAGGCAACACCGCGGTCCACTTCGTTGGAGCCGGCCTCGAAGATGCCACTCACCTTGAAGCGCTTGGTACGCGCCATCGCGCCGACCGGCGTGCCCTGGATTTCGGCGAGCGTGGCGACCACGTTGTCGCCCACCTCCACGCCCAGCCAGATAGCGAGTTCCTTGCCCAGCAGAATGTTGAATTCACCCGGCTTCAAACTGTCGAGCGAGCCTTTCGTCATCTTCTCGCCCAGCACCGAGACCTTCGGCTCCTGCGCGGGATCGACGCCCTGCACGATGGCGCCCTGCACACGCGGGCCGGCCAACATGCCTTGAATCTCGATATACGGCGCAGCGCCAGCGACACGCGGATCCTTCATCGCGACATCCACTGCATGCTGCCAGTTCGTCATCGGCTCGCCGTCAGCACTGACCGTGGCATGCGCCGACATCTGCAGCAGGCGATCACGAATCTCCTTCTGGAAGCCACTCATGACCGCCAATGTCGTGATCAGCACCGTCACCCCGAGCGCAATGCCAAGGATGGAGGCCATGGAAATAAAGGAGATGAAACCGTTACGGCGCTTTGCACGCAGGTAACGCAGACCGATTGCTACAGGTAAGGGTTTGAACATGCGTATGTGCCCGTGAACTGCCGCTATGGTGCCACTGTCTCCGCGTTGCGGGAAACGGCATGGGCGCGAACGGCCAGACGCAGTTCACGTCTACGCGCACGCGGCAGGCTGTCCGGCCAAAACAGCAGGACCCCGCGCGCCTTGGCGGTGCGCCAGCGCAGGATCAGCAGCGGTCCGCGTTCAAGCAGCTCCAGGGCTTCCAACGGCAGGTCATCCAGCCGGGCCGGACTCGGCGGCTGGGGAATCAACAGGCGTTGCAGCGGCCGGCGCCACTCTTTGCGCACCAGCACTCCTGCCCATACAACGGACGTGACGGCCAGCGGCCAGGCTTGGTGCGGCCCAAGATCACAATTGAGGGCGGCAATGGCGCCCAGCAGTCCCAGCAAACTGATCGCAGCGATCAACCAGCGCGAGGGTTTCCACTCACACCGGAAGGGAGCGGATGTATTCCAGGAGTTGTGCCTGCGGCGCATCCGGACAAGCCTCGTAGCCCATCGACCAGCGCCACAACTTATCGTCCTCGGTCTCCAGCAACTGCAGGAAAACCGCGCGTTCGGCCTCCGGGGCTTCCGCCCAGCGGCGGTCCAGATAACGCCCGAACAGCTGGTCAAGCTCACGCATGCCACGCCGGCAACGCCAGCGCAGCTTCTTCAACAGGATGTCGTCTTCGGTCTGCATGGCTTCAAGCTTAAGCCCCTCTCCCGTTCACGGGAGAGGGGTTGGGGTGAGGGCCGCCTTTGGAGGAACTCCAGACCGGCACTCTAAGTGCAGTAAGGGCAACTTCAGAAGCGCCCCTCATCGGCCCCTGCGGGCCACCTTCCCCCGCGTGCGGGAGAAGGGAGATCAACTGCAAATCAACAGCAGATGCCGGGGCTTGCGCCGGGGCGACTGTGCTTTACGCGCGGCGCGCCATCATCAGCTTCTTGATCTCGGCAATAGCCAGTGCCGGGTTCAAGCCCTTCGGGCAGGTGCGCGCGCAGTTCATGATGGTGTGGCAGCGGTACAGCTTGAACGGATCTTCCAGATCGTCCAGACGTGCGCCGGTGTCTTCATCGCGCGAGTCGATGATCCAACGGTACGCCTGCAGCAGGATCGCCGGGCCCAGGTAACGCTCACCATTCCACCAGTAGCTCGGGCAGCTGGTCGAGCAGCACGCGCACAGGATGCACTCGTACAGGCCATCGAGCTTCTTGCGGTCTTCTGGCGACTGCAGGCGCTCGCGGTCCGGCGGTGCCGGCGTCTGGGTGCGGATCCACGGCTTGATCGACGCGTACTGCGCATAGAAGTGGGTCAGGTCTGGAACCAGATCCTTGACCACGTCCATGTGCGGCAACGGGTAGATCGGCACCTCGGCCTTGCCGCAATCGGCAATGGCGCGGGTGCAGGCCAGCGTATTGGTGCCGTCGATGTTCATCGCGCACGAACCGCAGATACCTTCGCGGCAGGAGCGGCGGAAGGTCAGGGTCGGATCAATTTCGTTCTTGATCTTGATCAGCGCGTCCAGAACCATCGGGCCGCACGCATCGAGATCGATCTCGTAGGTGTCGGTACGCGGGTTCTGGTCGTCGTCGGGGCTCCAGCGGTAGATCTTGAAGGTACGCGTATTCTTCGCGCCGCCCTTGACGGGGAAGTGCTTGCCCTTGGTGATCCGGGAGTTCTTCGGAAGTGCAAATTCAGCCATGTTCGTAGGTTCCCCGGATCAATAGACGCGCGGCTTCGGCGGCACGACGGACACGTCATCGCTGAGCGTGTACATGTGCACCGGACGGTAGTCGAAGCTGCACTTGCCCTTGTCGCCGACGGTGACCAGCGTGTGCTTCTGCCAGTTGACGTCGTCGCGGTCCGGGAAGTCCTCGTGTGCGTGCGCACCACGGCTTTCCTTGCGCTGTTCGGCCGAATTGATGGTCGCAACGGCGTTGAGCAGCAGGTTGTTCAGCTCGTAGGTTTCGATCAGGTCCGAGTTCCAGACCAGCGAGCGGTCGGAAACCTTGACGTTCTGGAACGAATCGAACACTTCGGCCATCTTCTGGCAGCCTTCTTCCAGCGTCTTGCTGGTGCGGAACACGGCAGCATCGTTCTGCATGGTGCGCTGCATGTTGTCGCGGATGACCGAGGTCGGCGTGTCGCCATTGGCGTGACGCAGCTTGTCGAGCAGGCCCAGGGCCTTGTCGCAGGCGTCGGACGGCAGGGTCTTGTGCGTGGCACCCGGCTTGATCGTCTCGGCGCAGCGGTTGGCCACGGCACGACCGAACACCACCAGATCGAGCAGCGAGTTGGAACCCAGACGGTTGGCACCGTGCACCGACACGCAGGCTGCTTCGCCGATGGCGTACAGGCCCGGCACGACTGCATCGGGGTTATCGCCGACCTTGCGCACGACTTCGCCGTGGTAGTTGGTCGGGATGCCGCCCATGTTGTAGTGCACGGTCGGGATGACAGGAATCGGCTGCTTGTGCACGTCGACGCCAGCAAAGATGCGTGCGCTTTCAGCGATACCTGGCAGCTTGTCGTCGATGACGCCCGGGCCCAGATGGGTCAGGTCGAGCAGGATGTGATCCTTGTGCTCGCCGACGCCGCGGCCTTCGCGGATTTCGATGGTCATCGAACGCGACACCACGTCACGCGATGCCAGATCCTTGTAATGCGGTGCGTAGCGCTCCATGAAGCGCTCGCCACTGCTGTTGCGCAGAATACCGCCCTCGCCTCGCACACCTTCGGTGATCAGGCAGCCGGCGCCATAGATGCCGGTCGGGTGGAACTGCACGAATTCCATGTCCTGCAGCGGCAGGCCGGCACGGGCCACCAGGCCACCGCCGTCACCGGTACAGGTGTGCGCCGAGGTGGCGCTGAAGTAGGCACGACCGTAACCGCCGGTTGCCAGCACCACGCCCTGCGAACGGAACAGGTGCAGGGTGCCTTCGGCCATATCCAGGGCGAGTACGCCGCGGCAGACGCCTTCGTCGTCGAAGATCAGGTCGAGTGCGAAGTACTCGATCATGAACTGCGCGTTGTGCGCCAGCGACTGCTGGTACAGCGTGTGCAGGATGGCGTGGCCGGTACGGTCAGCCGCTGCGCAGGTACGCTGCGCGGACGGGCCTTCACCGTACTTGGTGGTCATGCCACCAAACGGACGCTGATAGATCTTGCCTTCTTCGGTACGCGAGAACGGAACGCCGTAGTGCTCCAGCTCGATGATCGCCGGGATGGCCTCACGGCACATGTACTCGATGGCGTCCTGGTCGCCCAGCCAATCCGAACCCTTGATGGTGTCGTAGAAGTGGTAGCGCCAGTCGTCCTCACCCATGTTGGCGAGCGCGGCGGAAATACCGCCCTGCGCTGCAACGGTGTGCGAACGGGTCGGGAAGACCTTGGTGATGCAGACAGTCTGCAGGCCCTTCTGGGCCAGGCCGAAGGTTGCACGCAGGCCAGCGCCACCGGCGCCGACGACCACCATGTCGACCTTGTGTTCAGTGATGTTGTAAGCGGACATGTATCAGTTCCCAAACACGATGCGGGCGACCGCAAAGATGCTGATGATCGCGCCGAGCACGGCGATGAACTTCACCGTGGTCTGCAGCGCAAGAGCCATCAGCGAATTGTGGATGTAGTCCTCAAGGACCACCTGCAGGCCAAGCTGGGCGTGCCAGAACATGGCAACCAGGAAGCCGACCAGCAGGATCGCGTTCCACGGCTTGGAAATGGTGTCCACGGCGGTGACGTAATCCGCGCCGATCAGGCTCAGCACCAGGCACAGGAACCAGATGGTCAGTGCGACCAGCGCGGTGGCGGTCAGGCGCTGATGGATGAAGTGCTCGGTGCCGGACTTGGAGCTGCCCAGGCCGCGCGCATTCTTGAGCGGGGTACGGTACTTGCTCATGCGGCAGCTCCCAAACAGACATACGCCCAGATCAGCGCAGTGATGACCAGTGATGCGATCACCGACAACCAGCCGCTGCGGACGAAGGTGGCCTTGTCATAGCCGATGGCGAAGTCCTGCACGATGTGGCGGATGCCATTGCACAGGTGGTAGGCGAAGCACCACGTCCAACCGAACATGATCACCTTCCCGTACCAGGCACTGGCGTGGGTGGTGAAGCAGTTCCAGGACTCAGGGCCCATCATCAAGGCGAGCAAACCGCCTGCGATGATCAGGGCGCCGACAGCCAGAATGATGCCTGTGGCTCGATGCAGGATCGAGGTGGCCATCTGGATCTGCCAGCGGTACACCTGCAGGTGCGGAGAAAGGGGGCGGGGTCTGTTCGCCATTCGCTGACTCGATATCTCGGCTGGGCGGCTCAATGCCGCGTTGGCTCAACGCTGCTCAAAAATCGATGCAGCGCCCGTTTTTTTCCCAATCGCCATATCGCACCGGATCAAGTCCGCCGCGACCACCGAATTCCTCAGGCACCGTTCCGGCCTCGGGAAGCGGTTGCTTCTCGGGTGCCAGCGGGGCTTCAGCTTCGGTCTCGGGAGTGGGGGTTGTTTGTCCTATCATTGTCGGTCTCGCAACGCACAAATTTTAGTCCTCACACTCGTGTCTGACAACCTTGCCCCAGCTTTCAGCGGTTTCCGCACACTGTCCTCACCGCAGCTTGTGAGCCTTTCCGGACCGGATTGCGTCGCATTCGCGCAGGCGCAGTTCTCCAATGACGTCCCCACTCTGGCTGACAACCATTGGCAGTGGAGCACCTGGCTAAGTGCCAAGGGCCGCGTCCTGTCTATCTTCCAGCTGTTACGCGTGGATGCGCAGAACCTGCTGTTGATCTGCCACGACGGCGCCGCCGAGGCCATGGCCGAACAACTCCGACGTTTCGTGTTCCGACGCAAAGTTGTCATCAGCCACGCCACGACCTTGGTCGTACGTGGCGCGCTGGTTGCGCCGATTGCCGCGCACGGCGCGACGATGCACACCCTGGAAGACGGCGTGATCGAGCTGGATGTCGGCAGCCCCGCCTTGCCGCGCACGCTCCACATCGGCCCTGCCCCGGACGAAGCCTGCGACCCGGTCGCCGAGCTGGCCTGGCGCCAGAGCGACCTACGCCTGGGCTTGCCGCGTTTGGTGGAGAGCCAACGCGAAAGCTGGACACCACAACAACTGGGGTTGGACCGACTGGCCGCCTACAGCGTCAAGAAGGGCTGCTACCCGGGGCAGGAAATCGTTGCCCGCACGCATTTCCTGGGCAAGGCCAAGCGCTCACTGGCGTTGCTGCATACCGCCAGCGAAGCGACCGCAGGCACGTCGGTGATGCAGAACGACGGCACTGTCGGCAGCATTGCCAGCAGCGCCGGCGGCCTGGCCCTTGCGGTATTGCCGCTGGAGTTGGCAGACGGCACGCTGCAGGTGAATGGCGAGCCAGCCCAGATCGAGCCGCTGCTGGACGGCTTGGCGCGCTGACCCGCTGACGTATAGCGCGCCGAGCCATGCTCGGCGGAAGGCTTCCCGGCACTGCCACAGCGGAGCATGGCTCCGCTCTACAAACCGAACTCAGGCACTGATTCTCTCGCCACTGGCCGGATCAAAGAAATGCAGCACGGCCGGCGCGACCGCCACGGCGAGCTCCTGCCCCAGCGCCGGCAAGGCCTGCGGCGCGACACGGATCACCAATCCCTGCGCGCCATAGCGCAGATTCACGAATATCTCGTTGCCGACCGGCTCCAGTCCTTCGATCCGGGCGCGGAACGACACATTCCCTGACGCCGGCTGCAGGTGCTCCGGGCGCACGCCGACCACCAGTTCGCGACCCAGCCACTGCGCCGGCACCGCTGCCGCACCCAGCGGCACATCCTGACCGTCATCCAGGCGCAGCAACACGCCACCGCCATCATCGTGACGGGCGACGCCGCGCAACAGGTTCATCGCGGGGCTGCCCAGAAAACCAGCAACGAACAGATTCGCGGGACAGTCGTACAACGCCATCGGCGCGTCGATCTGCTGGATCACCCCTTCGTTGAGCACCACGATGCGCTGGCCCAGCGTCATCGCTTCCACCTGGTCATGGGTGACGTAGATCATCGTGGTGCCGAGCTTGCGATGCAGTTGGGCAATCTCGGTGCGCACCGAGTGCCGCAGCTTGGCGTCCAGGTTCGACAAGGGCTCGTCCAGCAGGAACACCTCCGGCTCGCGCACCAACGCCCGCCCCAGCGCAACGCGCTGGCGCTGGCCGCCGGACATCGCGCGCGGCAGTTTGTCGAGCATGGAAGTCAAGCCCAGCGCTTCGGCCGCACCCTGCACCCGGCGCTGCACTTCGGCCTTCTCGTGGCCGCGCAACTTCAGCCCGAACGCAAGGTTCTCGGCCACGGTCATGTGCGGGTAAAGGGCGTAGTTCTGGAACACCATCGCGATGTCCCGATCCTTCGGCGCCACGTCGTTGACCACGCGGTCACCAATGCTCAGCGTGCCGGCGCTGATCTCCTCCAGCCCGGCCACCATGCGCAACAGTGTGGATTTGCCGCAGCCGGACGGCCCGACCAGCACCATCAGCTCGCCGTCGGCAATCTCGAAACTGGCCCCCTGCACCGCCACCTGGCCGTTGTCGTAGACCTTACGCACCCCATCGAAACGAACCTTAGCCATCTTCACCTCTTCAACTTCATGCGGTGCTTCCATCCAACCACTGCCACTACAACGGCTTGGCCGCTGTCATCGAAACACTGCAATCGTATACATCGGAAACCGAGTGCACGGTAAGCATATTCATATGGCACCATCGGCCTTGCATTCAACGCTGGCCCGAGCGGCCAGGGACAGACGAAAGGTCCCTGCGCTGCGGCCTTGCGAACTGCGGACACCCACCGAGGCGGCACCCGGCCCCGCCACTACCCAAACATACGCCGCCCACTGGGTTTGCACCCGATGACGAGCAATTGACAACGATGTCACCAGCACACGAAACTCGAGCCATGCATGACACCCTCTTCCTGTTCGGTGCCACAGGTGATCTGGCCCAGCGCTATCTGTTTCCGTCCCTGTTGCGCCTGTTGGGCGACGGCCTGCTTCCGGAAGACTTCCGTGTCCGTGCGTTGGCGCTGTCGCCGCATGACACTGACAAGTTCCGCGACCTGCTGCGTCCGCGCCTTGAGCAGGCCATGCCGCAGGCGAGCCAGGACGACATCAACAATCTCCTGGGGCGCATCGACTACCGCTCGGTGGACCTGCGCAACGCCGAATCGGTAGCTGAGGCGGTCAAGGATCTGGTCCACCGCCAGTGCGTGAGCTACCTGGCGATTCCGCCGGGCCTGTACATCTCCACCTGCGAAGGCCTGGCACTGGGCGGTGCGCTGACCGCACCGAACCGGCTGATGCTGGAAAAGCCAATCGGTTCGGACACGGACAGCGCCGAGGAAATCCTGCAATCGATCGGCAAGCTGGTCGACGAAGACCGCGTATTCCGTCTGGATCACTACCTGGGCAAGGCCCCGGTGCAGAACCTGATGGCGCTGCGCTTTGGCAACACGCTGCTTGAGGCGGTGTGGAACCGCAACTTCATCGAGTCGGTGCACATTCTGGTCGCCGAGAGTGATGGCGTGGACGGCCGCGACTCGTATTACTCCCGCTCCGGCGCGCTGCGCGACATGGTGCAGAGCCACATCCTGCAGCTGCTGTGCCTGGTGGCGATGGAGCCGCCGGCATCGCTGGAAGCCGACCGCATCCGCGACGAGAAGGTGAAAGTGCTGCGCGCACTGCGCCCGCTCGACGCCAAGCATGCCGCCAAGGATTCGGTGCGCGGCCGCTACACCGCCGGCACCATCAACGGTCAACCAGCGCAGGCCTACCAGCCGCCGGAAGGCAGCGAGGCCGAAACTTTTGTCGGCGTCACCGCGCACATCGACAACTGGCGCTGGGCTGGCGTGCCGTTCCATCTGGTGACTGGCAAGCGTCTGCCCGAGCGCACCACGCGCATCGAGGTCAACCTCAAGCCAGTGACGCACTGGCTGTTCGAGCGGCCCGACCGCAAGAGCGCCACGCCGAATCGCCTGACCTTCCAGCTGCAGCCGCAGGAAAACATCCAGCTCGGCCTGATGAGTTCGCTGGCCGGCCCGGAATGGGGCGCACTGGAACTGCAGCCGCTGGAGCTGGAGCTGTCGGTACCGACCGGCTTGCATCGCCGCATTGCTTACGAACGTCTGTTCCTGGATGCCTTCAATGGCAACCACGCATTGTTCGTTCGCGATGACGAAGTGCGTGCGGCCTGGGCTTGGATCGACAGCGTCAGCGACGCGTGGAAGGCCAGCGATCTGCCGATGGAACCCTACCCGGCCGGCGGCTGGGGCCCGGGCCAGGCGCATCAGTTCCTGCCCGCAGCCATCGTTGCCGAAAACCGCGCGGACGCCGCGCTGTGAGCCAAACGGCGAACACGGTGCTGGTCGCCGATATCGGCGGCACCAATGCACGGTTTGCGCTGGCGGATCTCTCCGCCAGCGTTCCCCTCAACCAAAGCAGCATCGACGAGTATCCAGTCACCGAGTTCGCCTCGCTGGCCGATGCCGCCGCACATTACCTGCAACAGCAAGGCGCAAGTGCCGGCAGCGGTGTGTTTGCCGTGGCCGGGCGTGTCGATGGTGACGAAGCACGCATCACCAATCATCCGTGGGTGATTTCACGCTCGCGCACCGCAGCGCAGTTGGGCTTCAAGCAACTGCACCTGATCAATGATTTCGTTGCCCAGGCGATGTCCATCGCCCTGCTCGGTCCGGAGGATGTGGTGCAGATTGGCGGTGCCAGTTGGGCGCCTGCGCCGGCCGGCGAATCGCGCAATTACTGCGTGCTCGGCCCGGGCACCGGCTTGGGTGTTGGCGGTCTGGTAGCGCGCGATGGCCGCAATTATCCGTTGGCCACCGAAGGCGGCCATGCCAGCTTCGCACCGGCCTCGCCGGAGCAGATTCGCATTCTTGAAATCCTGTCCGCGCAATTCGGCCGCGTCTCCAACGAGCGCCTGATCTGCGGCCCCGGCCTGGTCAACATCCATCGCGCCTTGAGCGAAATTGCCGGCACCGATCCGGGCCATCTGCAGCCAGCCGATGTCACCGCCCGCGCAGCGGAAGGTGATGCGGTAGCCGCACGCGCGGTGGAAGTATTTCTGGAAATTTTCGGCGCCGTCGCTGGCGACGCCGTGCTGGTGCAAGGCGCCTGGGACGGCGTATTCCTGACCGGCGGATTGGTCCCGCGCCTGCTGCACGAATTGCAGCATTCCGGCTTCCGCCAACGTTTCGAGAGCAAGGGCCGGTTCTCCGCGACCATGTCGCAGATTCCGTCCATGGCCATTCTTCATCCCTGCCCCGGCCTGCTCGGTGCCGCCGCTTATGCGGTGGACATGCAGCGGGCTGCTTCTGGAGTATCCGCATGAACGCCGCCGTATCCGACCGCATCACGCTCATTCGCCACGCCAACGAGGCCGAATGGATCGAAGACGTGGCCAAGGAAATGGGGACGATCCTGACCCAGCAGATCCAGCAGCACGGCCGCGCACGCATGCTGCTCTCCGGTGGCACAACGCCCTCACCGATTTACGAACTGCTCGCCGAGCAGCCGCTGGAATGGGCGCGCATTGAAGTCGGCCTGGCCGACGAGCGCTGGTTGTCGCCGCAGGATCACGACAGCAATGCGTGGCTGGTGCGCAACAGCTTCATGAATCTGGCCGAAGGCGCGCACTTCGATCCGCTGGTGCGCGTGGGCCTGCCCATCGCCGAATGCGTGCACAGCGCCAATTTGCTGGCCGCGCATTCGCAGCCGGCGTGCCTGGTGGTGCTGGGCATGGGCAACGATGGCCATACTGCGTCGCTGTTCCCGGGTTCGCGCGATCTGGATCGTGTTCTGCAGAGCAACCAGCCCTACGCCGCGCTGGATGCAACCGGCTGCCCGGTGGCCAAAGACTGGCATTTGCGCATCACGTTGACGCCGCACGGCTTGGCGCCGATCAACAACCGGCTGCTGTTGCTGCGCGGCAAGCAGAAGCTGGAAGTACTCAACGCCGCCTTGATTTCCGGCGACGTGCATACCTACCCGGTGCTGGCGGCCGTCAACGCACCTGGAAACAAGCTGCGCGTGCATTGGGCCCCTTGAGGCGGGGAATGGGGAATCGGGCGCAAGGGAATGGAAGATTCCCACCGCCTGCCCAACCCGCCGCAAGCACCACTCGCAGCAGCAAAAACCGCCGCCCACGCATAACCCGCGGCCCCCATTTCCCATTCCCAGCCATAGAGCCATGCATCCTAAAATCCACGCCATCACCGAACGCATCCGCCAGCGCAGCGCCCCTTCGCGCGCGGCGTATCTGGCCGGCATCGATGCCGCCCTGCGTGAGGGTCCGTTCCGCTCCCGCCTGAGCTGCGGCAATCTGGCACACGCATTTGCTGCGTGCGGGCCGACCGACAAGGGCCGGCTGCGCGGCGACGTAACGCCCAACCTCGGCATCATCACCGCCTACAACGACATGCTCTCGGCACACCAGCCGTTCGAGCATTACCCGGAGTTGATGCGTCAGGCCGCACGCGAAATGGGCGCCACCGCGCAGGTCGCTGGCGCCGTGCCGGCCATGTGCGACGGTGTCACTCAAGGCCGTGGCGGCATGGAGCTGTCGCTGTTCTCGCGCGACATCATTGCCCAGGCCACCGCGATTGGCCTGAGCCATGACATGTTCGATGCCACGGTCTATCTGGGCGTGTGCGACAAGATTGTGCCGGGCCTGTTGATTGGCGCACTCGCCTTCGGCCATCTGCCGGCGGTGTTCGTGCCAGCCGGCCCGATGACGCCGGGCATTCCCAACAAGCAGAAAGCCGAAGTGCGCGAGCGCTACGCCGCTGGCGAAGCTACCCGCGAAGAACTGTTGGAAGCCGAGTCGGCGTCTTATCACGGCCCTGGCACCTGCACGTTCTACGGCACCGCCAACTCCAACCAGGTGTTGCTGGAAGCGATGGGCGTGCAGCTGCCGGGCGCTTCGTTCGTCAACCCGGAAATGCCGCTGCGTGATGCGCTGACCCGCGCCGCCAGCGTGCGTGCGCTGGAAATCTGCGCGCTCGGCGACGACTTCCGTCCGCTCGGTCACTTGATCGACGAACGCGCCATCGTCAACGCCGTGGTCGCATTGATGGCCACCGGCGGCTCCACCAATCACACCATTCACTGGATTGCCGTGGCGCGTGCCGCCGGCATCGTATTGACGTGGGATGACATGGACGAGCTGTCGCAGATCGTGCCGTTGCTGGCCCGCGTCTACCCGAACGGCGAGGCCGACGTGAACCGCTTCGCCGCCGCTGGCGGCCCGGGCTTCGTGTTCCGCGAGCTGATGGATGCCGGTTTGATGCATGACGACCTGGCCACCATTGCCGAAGGCGGCATGCGCGCATTCGCGCAGGAACCGCGCCTGATCGACGGCAAGGTGAGCTATGCCCCCGCCGTGGCCGAGAGCGCCGATGAAGACGCGGTGCGCCCGGCGTCCAACCCGTTCGAGGCACAAGGTGGCCTGCGCCTGCTCAAGGGCAACATCGGCAGCTCGCTGATCAAGCTCTCGGCAGTGAAGCCGCAGTACCGCACCATCGAAGCCCCGGCCGTGGTGGTGGATGCGCCACAGGTGTTGAACAAATTGCACGCCGCCGGTGCCCTGCCACACGACTTCGTCGCCGTGGTGCGTTACCAGGGCCCGCGCGCGAACGGCATGCCGGAACTGCATTCGCTGGCGCCGCTACTGGGCCTGCTGCAGAACCAAGGCCGACGCGTTGCGCTGGTTACCGACGGTCGTTTGTCGGGTGCGTCGGGCAAGATCCCGGCCGCGATCCACGTCACACCGGAAGCGGCGCGTGGCGGTTCCATCGCCCGCGTGCGCGAAGGCGACATCATTCGTCTGGACGGTGAAGCCGGCACGCTGGAAGTGCTGGTGGACGCTGCGGAATGGGCGTCACGCGGCATCGCCGCCAACACTGCACCGGCCGGCAATGACATGGGCCGCAATCTGTTCGCGATGAACCGCCGCATGGTGGGCCCGGCCGATCAGGGCGCAGTGTCGATCTCGTGCGGCCCGGCGCGTCCGGATGGCAGCGTGTGGGAATACGACGCCGAATACGACCTTGGCCACGATGCGGCCGCCGCTGGCGCACCGCACGAAGCCAAGGACGCATGATCCCCGCGCGCCGCCACGACGCGGCGCACTCTCCGTATCAGTAGAGGAACACGATGAGCATTGCCCAACATCAGGACCGCGCCGAGCAGCTTCTTACCGCCGCAGGCATCCTGCCGGTGGTCACCGTCCACACGCTGGACCAGGCGCGCGCGGTCAGCGCGGCGCTGTTGGAAGGCGGCCTGCCGGCCATCGAACTGACCCTGCGCACGCCGGTGGCGATGGAAGCACTGGCCATGCTCAAGCGCGAACTGCCGGATGTGGTGGTCGGTGCGGGCACGGTACTGACCGTCGAGCAGATGCAGCGTGCCATTGATGCCGGCGCGGATTTTCTGGTGACGCCGGGCACGCCTGCGCACATGGTCGACGCGCTCGCCAACGCGCCGTTGCCGGTGGTCCCCGGCGCCGCAACGCCGACCGAGCTGCTGGCGCTGGTCGCACGCGGTTTCCGCATCTGCAAGTTGTTCCCGGCTACCGCCGTGGGCGGGCTGGCGATGATCAAAGGCGTTGCCGGACCGATTCCCGAATTGAAGCTGTGCCCCACCGGCGGCATCACCGAAGCAACCGCAGGCGACTATCTGTCGCAGAAGAACGTGGTCTGCATCGGCGGTTCGTGGATGGTGCAGGACAGCTGGATCCGCGAAGGCCAATGGGATGCGGTGAAGCAATCAGCCGCGGCCGCGGCGGAAATCGTCAAGCGCGCACGCACGGCCTGAGTTTTACAGGTACGACGGTAGATCTCCCTCTCCCTCCGTCTACTGACCTGCGCCTCGGAGTTCGAGGCGCAGTTTTTATTTGAGGGATTGTTGAGTTTGGCGAGTGCTGATGCTTGGCAGCTCCCCCTCTCCCCAACCCCTCTCCCGCAAGGGGAGAGGGGCTCGGTGTACGTCATGTTGAGGCTCAATTGAGCAACTGCAGCTTTAAAGCCCCTCTCCCCTCGCGGGAGAGGGGTTGGGGAGAGGGGGAAAGACCGCCCCGTTAGCGCCTGGCCCGCTCACTGCGGCGCAACTCCGACGGAATCTCAATCTCCACCTTGGCCGGCAATGCGGTAATGCGAAGCTCGTTGGCCATCCATTCGGCCGGTTCACCGTTGATGGTTGCCGCGCCCGGCGTGCCTTCGTACGGCCACGGCAACACCAACCCTCCGGCTTGCAGCTGCAGGCCTTCTGGAACCTGCAAAGTCAGCTGCTTGTCGCTGCGCACCAGGCTGTACTTCACTGTGCCGTGCGCGGTGTGCAGACCGTCGATGGCGATGCCTTTGCCGCTCAACCATGCCGCCGGCACGCCGGCTGCCAACACGATCGCGCTGTCCACCTCGCGCTCGTAGGCAAACATGTCCAATGCAGAACGCACGAAATCCGATGCGACCCAAGCGTGTGGCAGGTCACCGACGAAGAACGGTTTGCGCGGTGTCGAGGACACCACTTCGGCCCACTGGTTCCAGCCCTGCGGTGCGCGATCCTTGAAGAAGTAGTCGCTGGCTTCATTGGCGCGCGCACGCCAACCCAATCGCACGAACGCGGCCACATTGCGCCATTCGTAGGGCGTGTAATCCTTCCACTGGCGCTTGCCGTCGCGGCGCTCGACGAAGTGCGCCCAATAGCGCTCGAAGGTGTTGTTCAACGCGGGCTGCGGCAGTCGCCCCTGTTCGCCGCCCGGCGCCAACGCGATCGTGGTTGAGGTGGCATCGAAATCACCCAACTCCACCGAGCCCGGCAGGAAATCAATCTTGTGTGACTGCATGGTCGCCAGCAGCGAGTCATTCAGATCCTGACGGAACTCGTCGCGCGAAGCGGACATCGCCAGCGCTTCTTCTTCCAGCCCCAAGGCCGCAGCCATGTCGGCCGCGTCCTTGTAACCACGCAATGCCCAGAAATCATCCCAGTACGAATGCACCGGCTTGGCCGAATAGCCTTCGTGACTGATCGAGGCCGGCATCATTCCGTAGAAGCCGGGATGGCGCGCGCGGTTCTCCTCGGTGCGCTCGCTCAGGCGCAGCGTTTCCATGTACTTCCACGCACCCTGCACATGCGGCCACATGCGTTGCAGAAATGCGAGATCGCCGGTGTGACGCCAGTACTCGGCGATGGTGTAGATCAACTCGCCGTGGCTGTCGTTCTCCGGCACCGGATCGCTGCCGCGTGCATCCACGCAGCACGGCACCATGCCGCTCTCGAATTGATACGGCGCGTACCAGTCCACGTACTGACGCACGGCATCGTCGCGGCCCATGCGCAGCAGGCCTTCGGAAATCATCGCGCCATCACGGATCCAGCTGCGTGCGTACGAGCGCGTGCCGGGTTGCAGGCTGGGGCCGACGCGCGAGATCAGCATGTGCGCCAGCGCCGTGCGCAGCGTGTCTGCCAGCGGCTTACCAGCGTCGGGCAGCTGCAGCTGCACCTGCCCCAGTTTCTGCCGCCACATCGCCGCAACCTGCTGCTGCGCCTTGTCTGCATCGAAGCCGGCTGGCATGCGCCATTCACCGGTCTGCGGCAACACCAACGCCACTTCCCTGCTCTGCCCCGGATCAAGCTTCAGCGTGTACAGCATGGCGCCGGATGCCAATCCGGTGGGATCGCTCACTTCATGCGTGCCGGGCAGGTGCTTGTCGGCCAGATGCGTGACGTCCAGCTTGGCGTCGAAGGTGCTGGCGAAGGTTTGATCCGGCTTGGTGACCGCGAACGCTCGCGGCTGGCCATTCACCGACACTTGCCCGTCCTGCATGGCGAGGCGTTCGATGCGACTGACGCCGCCCACGGTGTTGAGGAACTGGCTGGGCGGGTTGACCTGGAACGGGCGAACCGCCAACGCCAGCGTGTATTCGTGCGCCACTTTGTCGGTGTTGCTCAGCCGATAACGCGCAACCAATTGCGCTTGATCCGGGCGTCCCTGCACAAAGCCGGTTACCCGCAAGCCGAACTGGTCGTGCTTCCAATCGACCGACGGCACCGGCAGATAGCCGTCCTGCAAGGATTGACTGGCGCTCACATCGGCCCAGCCCAGCACCTTGCCATCGAGCACCACGAACGGCTCGATGCTGAAGCCGGATTTGGCCGCTTCCAGCGCACCGTCCTCGCTCATCAACGCCTGCTCGCGGCCGCCGTCCAGCCCGAGCAGCGTCCAATAAGGCTGCTCACCGCTGAAGCCACGCGGCAGTGAACCGCGCGGCAGATCTGCGCCGACCGAGCGGATGAAGTCGTTCGGCGTGTTCGCAAACGAAAGCGGCTTGAGACTGATGTCGCGAATGCCGTAGCGCCAGCTCGGGCCGTCTTCCAGATCAAAGCGCAGATAGCGCGCCTCGGTCTCCGGCAGCGCCAGCCAATCGCGGCCACCGCCGCCGGTGGTCACTTCGCGCAGCTTGTGCCAATCGCGTCCGTCGCTCGAAGCCTGCACCACATAGTGCGACGCCTCCAAACCCGGCACCCATTGCACCACCGCGCCGCCGAATTCGCGCACCTTGCCCAGATCCAGGCTGATGGTCTGCTGCTTGACGCCGCCGCTGATCCAGAACGTATCCGGCTTGCCGTCGGCGATGCGCTGCTGCAACGCGGTGGCGGTGTCGGCGATGACTGCCGTGGTCAGCGCCGTGGTGTCTTCTTTCGGCAGCGGCTGCAGGGTCAACTGGTCGAAGCACACCGTGCCGCGACCGCCAACCTTGCTGTAAATGGTGAATTCCACCGCCGCACTGCGCCGCAGGGTTTTGTCTTCGCCCGGGCCCCATGCCTTTTCAATATGTCGTTTGCGGTAATCCACCCGCGTCCAACGCTTGGGAAACTGATAGCCGGTGCGGTTGACCCACCAGACATTGTCGCCACTGCCATCGATCAACTTGAACTGCAGGTCGTTGGCCGGCGAATCACCGCGCAGCTCGAAAGAAACCTGATAGTTCTCCGGCCAGGTGATATCGATCTCGCGGCGGATACCGACATAGCCAGATACTTCGTGGAAGTCGTAATCCAGGCACAACGCGCGGCCGTTGTTTCCGCTCACCGGCCGCAGCGAACCGCTGACCTGCGGCGAAGTAATCAGTTGCCAGGCGCTGATGTCATCAAACTTCGCCAACACCGCTGCCGTCGCCGGCACGGTCACGCTCAGCAACACCAGAAACAGCAAACAGACGACGCGCTTACTCATCACCAGCATCTCGATTCATGCCCAACAATCCGGGCCGGATTTTCGCAGAGAAAGACGCCCTGCGTGACCGTTGTTTCACTGCCAAACAGCAGAACCGTGACGGCGTAATACACCGCTGCCACGTCCACTCATCCCTTGATGCTACCCAGCAGCAAGCCTTGTATGTAATAGCGCTGCAGCAGCAGGAACAGCAGCAGCACCGGTAGCACCGTGACCACCGCGCCGGCCATCATCATTTCCACATCCATGATGTGCTCGCGCGACAGGCTGGCCAGTGCCACTGGCAGCGTGTAGTGCTCCTGGTCGGTCAATATGATCAGCGGCCACATGAAGTCATTCCATGCGCCCATGAAGGTGAAAATGGCCAAGGTCACCAGCACCGGCTTGAGCATCGGCAACACGATCTGGAAGAAGATGCGCGCCTCGCTGGCACCATCGATACGCGCCGCTTCCAGCAGCTCATCGGGAATGGAGCGCGCGTACTGCCGCACCAGAAAAATCCCGAACACGCTGGCCAAGGCCGGAATCACCACGCCGCCAAACGTGTTGACCAAGCCCATCTGTTTCATCAGCAGGAACAACGGCAACATCACCACCTGCGCCGGAATCACCAGCGCTGCCAGCAGCATCTGGAATATCCGCTCGCGGCCGGCAAAGCGCAGTTTGGCGAAGGCATAACCGGCCAGCGTATTGAACAGCAACGAGCCCAACGTAATGCCCACCGACACCAACAGGCTGTTGATGAAGTTGCCGCCCATGCCGGTGCGTGCGAACAAGGCCTGGTAGTTGGCCACGGTGGTCTGCGCCGGCAGCAGCGGCGGCGGAAATTGCGACGCCTGCCCGCTGGGCATGAACGACACCGACACCATCCACAGCAGCGGCGCCAAGCTGACCAACGCAAGTAAACCCAGCCCACCATTGACCCACCACGCGTGCCAACGCGATTGCCCGATTTCGCGGCTCATGGCTGCCCCCTGCTCATACCAGCTCCCGGCGTTTTCCCAAACGCAACATCAGCGTGGTCACCGCCAGGATGATCAGGAACAACAGGAACGCCACCGCTGAAGCGCGACCCAGATTCCACCACTTGAAGCCTTCCTCGAACATGAAATACAGAACACTTACCGTGCTTTGCAGCGGATCACCGCGGGTCATCACATACGGCTCGGCGAACAGCTGGAAATAGCCGGATACGGTAATCACGCCGACTACCAGCAACACCGGACCCAGCATCGGCAAGGTGATGTGCAGAAACTGCTGCCAGCGCGAGGCGCCGTCGATGCGCGCCGCTTCGTATAGATCCTTCGGAATGGCCTGCAAGCCGGCCAGGAAGATCACCATGTTGTAGCCGAAGTTTTTCCACACGGCGAAGCCAATGATGGTCGGCATTGCCCAATGCGGGTCGCCCAACCAATCCACAGGATTGATGCCGACCTGCCCCAGCCCCCAGTTCACCAAACCGTAGCGGGTGTGGAACAGATAGCGCCAGATCACCGCCACCGCGACCAGCGTGGTCACCACCGGCGCGAACAAGGCCGTGCGGAACAAAGCTTTGAAACGGGCTGCCGGCGCATTGAGCAGCATTGCCGCGCCCAGCGACAAACCAATCGACAGCGGCACACCCACCACCACGAAATACGCGGTATTGCCCAGCGCCTTCCAGAACATCGGCGTCTGCAGCAGGTCGATGTAATTCCCCAGCCCCGCAAAGCGCAGGTTGTGCGGATCAGCCAGTGCGTACAGGTCGAAGTCGGTCAGGCTCAAGGCCAATGCCGACAATACCGGCAGGCCAAAGAACACGCCGATCACAATCAGGGCCGGTGCCGCGAACAACCAGCCGGCAAGCGAACGCTGCTTCATCGCGCACGCTCCGCCGCAGCCGCTTCTGCCGCCTCAGCACGCTGCTCAACCAGCCAACGGCGCTTGGCGAGAATATCGTCCACCTGCTGGTCCAACTGCTCCACCGCCTTGTCCTGCGACAATCCACCACGCACGACCTGCTCGGTGACGATGCGCATCTGCTGGGCGATACGTTCCCACTCCAGCACCTTTGGCGTGGGCTTGACCCGCTCCAACTGATCCGCAAATGCCGCCGTCAGTGGATCGCTCGTCAGCTCCGGCGAATCCCAGGCACTGCGGCGCGGCGGCAAGTCGCCGATGATGGTGTAGAACCGCTGTTGGATGGCCGGCCGCGACAGAAATTCAATCAACTTCCATGCCGCTTCTTTCTTCTGCGACGAACGCATCACCACCAGACTGGTGCCGCCGGCAATACCCGCACCCGGACCATTCGGCCCCGGCAGTGCGGTAGTGCCCCACTCGCCTTCCAGGCTGGCCGGCTGGCGCTGGCGGAACTCGCGGATATTCCACGGGCCGGATAGATAGAACGCGGTGAAGCCACGGAAGAACTCGTCCCAGACATTGGATATCTGCGTCTCGGACATCTTCGGCGCCCAGCCCTGCTCGAACATGTTGTCGTAGAACGCCAGCGTGCGGCGGAAGCCGGGGCTGCGGAAATTACCCCGCGTGTCCTGCTCGCGCAGCAAGGGATCACTTTGCTGCAACGCGAACGACAGTTGTGGCTCGAATTCGTTGAGCGGCATCAGTACCGGATAGCGATTCGGCCCCATCAACTGCTTCAGCGCAGCATTCATCTGATCCCATTCGGCCCAGGTGCGCGGTGGGTGATCGAAGCCGGCTTGCCGCAGCAGATCCTTGCGATAGAACAGCAGGCGCGTGTCCACGTACCACGGCACGCCAACCAGTTGCCCGTCCACCACATTGGTGTCCCAGATACCGGGGAAGTAATCCAGTGGCTTCACCACCGACGAGGCATCCACATACGACTGCAATGGCGTGAGCGCCTGCAGCATGGCGAACTCGGCGATCCAGGTATTGCCCAGTTGGCAGACATCCGGCAGCCCGTCGGCGGCATAGGCGGTGAGCAGTTTTTCGTGCGCAGCGGTCCACGGAATGTTCTGGATTTCGACACGGATGCCGGGGTTCTCGGCCTCGAATTCGCGAATCAACTCACCCACGACTTCGGCCTCTCGGCCCATCGCCCAGAAGCGCAGCGTGGTGCCTTCCTGCGATTTGCCGCAGCCGGCCACCACCAGCGTCAACAACATCATGGCCAGCGCGCGGATCATCAGCGGCTCACTGCTTCGGCTTGGAAGCGGGCGGTACAACGGTTGCCGCCTTCTGTTCGGCAGCAGCGGCAGCGCGCGATTCGGCGATGCCTGCTGCCCGTGCAGAGGCGGCTTTTTCGTCCTTCTGCAGCGGCTGGAAACTGTCTTCCGGTGCCAGCCAGCCGCCGGTGAAACCGGCGCGCTCCAAGCCCTTGCGGATGTACGGATTCTTCTTCATCACCTCCCACACAAATTCATTGCGGTAGTTGGCAATGCCGGTAAGGATCGGCCCCTGGTCGATGGCGATGTAATCACTGGCCACCCAACCGCGCTCGGGAATCAAACGCCCGGTCTTGAGCGGGATGTCGTAGTTGAAGCTGGGGTTGAACGAGTCCAGAAAGCCGTAGCTGGAATACAGGTAGTCACCGAAGCGCTTGTGCATTTCAACGGTGGCGGGAATCACCACTTCCGGCGCGAACGGCAATGAAGAAATGGCCGCCGACGGCACGATGGTGCCGTCATCGAAGTTCTCGCGCAGGCCTGCACCACGCGCCGAGTAATGGCGGAACTGGCGCTGCTCGCCGCGGTATTCCTGGGTGGTGTTCTGCGGGCCGTCACCTGCGGTCAAACCCCAGACATTGGCGCTGTACTCGCGCCACTGCATTGGGTTCTCGATGGCGTACTCACGCTGGGCGAGCGTGGCGCGGCGACTGTTGAGGAAATAGTCGATGCCGCGTTCGCGCATGTAAGGATCCTGGATGTCACGGAAATCGATCCAGACATGGCTGTACTGGTGGCCGAACAAGGGCCCGAACGCCAGGTATTCCTGCCCCTCATACACGCCCCAATCGTTGTCATAGGTGCGCGACCACACCGTCCAGGCATCCGGCTCCACCGCATGCGTGGGCGAGCCCAGCGCGAGGATGTACAGCATCATCGCCTCGTTGTAGCCCATCCAGTCGTGCTGGATGAAGCCGCTCTCCGGGAACCAGCCCATCGACACCAACGGCTTGTTGCGCTGCAGCCACTGCCAGTCCACGCGCTTGTAGATCGTGTCGGCGATCTGCCGGATTTCCTTCTCGCGCGCGTCGTCCCCGTCGTAGTACGACTGGGCGAACAGCACGCCCATCAGCAGCAACGCGGTATCAACGCTGGAGAGCTCCACCCAACTGTCGTAACGACGCCCCTCCTGCATGTCCAGGAAGTGGTAGTAGAAGCCCTTGTAAGCTCCCTTGCCGGTGCGTTGCGGCCCGCTCGGCAGGTCGCGGAAGAAACGCAGCGTGGTCAGCGTGCGATCAATGGCCTGGTTGCGGCTTACCCAGCCGTTTTCGATGCCAATGGGATACGCGGTAAGCGCAAAGCCCACCGAGGCAATGCTGGCGAATGGCCGCGATGGGTAGCGGTCCGGCGTCAGCCCGTTCTGTTCATTGGTGGTGTCCCAGAAGAACTGGAACGTGCGCCGCTCGATGTCGTCGAACAACGGCGGCAGTTCCGGCTTCATTGGTCGTGGCGGCAAATCCGCTTCGATCAGGATCACCTGCGGCAGTACCTTTGGCATCGGCGGTTCCGGTGCTTTGCCGCACCCCGCCAACAGCGCCAGCCCGAAACCGGCGAGGACACAGGCCAACCACTGTGGGGTGCATGACTTGCTCAAGGCGACATCCATGAAATGCAAATGAAAGAAGGTGATGCACCGCATTTACCGCGGTAGCCCGACCGGCCTTCGGCCAGCCGGGACGTGAATCACCAGGTCAGACCAAACGACAACTTGAACGTCCGCGTGGGACGCGCAATCGCATCACCCGTCCGGTTGCCATAGTTCGGATCAGGCGTTCCCGCATTGCCGCGCCAGTTGGCATATTCGGAAGAGAGCACATTGCGCCAGTTGAAGACGTTGAGCACGTCACCACGCACGCGCAGCTTCAAGTCCGTACCCGTATCCCATTCTTTCTGCAGTGCCAGATCCAACTGCTTGTAGCCGATCTTTTTGTCCGGCTTGAACGGATCAAACGCGCAGTCACCTGCAATGCTGCTGGAATAGCAATTGATCGCTTCAACCAGTTTTGGGCTTTCCAGGACGAGCTTCGCCGAGCCCGTAATCCCCCAGAAATCGACAATGCCGGTGGCTACCAGACGGTGCTCTGGAATGCCGAGCGCGCGGGTGAACGCGACGTTGTCCAGATTCGGGTAGTCGAACGAGAAGGTGTCGGAATTGCTGCGGTTTTCCTTGGCGTCGCTGTAGGTGTAGGCAAAGCTCACACCCCAATGGGATTCCGTGGTGTACGGTTTGTCCAACGCCAGCAGCAGCGAATTCAGGCGCGTTTCGACCGCGTTGTTGCCGATGAAGAACCGGCCCCATCCCGGCAACTGCTCGCCCCAAGGCTGGCCGCCCCAGTTGACCGCAGGATTGTTGCGGTACTCGCCATTGGGATAGCGGTTGCCCATCGTCCAAAGGATGCCGTCGTGACTCAACACGTGCATCAAGGTCACTGACGAATTCCAGTCGTGCCCCCACATCGAAAACGCGTTGCGCATACCGATGCTGAACTGGT
This sequence comes from Stenotrophomonas sp., assembly GCF_050737575.1. Lineage (GTDB taxonomy): Bacteria > Pseudomonadota > Gammaproteobacteria > Xanthomonadales > Xanthomonadaceae > Stenotrophomonas. The sequence goes on along the minus strand of NZ_JBOHXW010000004.1, from coordinate 399,530 downwards.
CGGAGTACGGCGTCTTGATGTCGTTGTTGAGCAGGAACACCTCGCTCCCGTTGTTCGGGTTGGCTGCTGCCATCTGCGCCAGCACGGCGGGATCGAACATGCTCGGATCGAAGTTGTAGCAGTTGCTGCCCGCCCCCGGCGTACACGCATGGCCCGGCGTATTGAACTGGTATTCGTAACGCTGGAAGGCGAGGCGGTATTTTTCCAGTGACAGATAGTCGAACTGATTGCGGTTGTACGAGCGGCCCGCGCCACCGAAGAACACATGGCGCTGATCGCCATTGAGATCGTACGAGAAGCCCACACGCGGCTGCCAGCCATCCTTGAAGGCGCTGCGGTTGTGGCCGTTGCTGATGTAGTTGTTGTAGTCGTAATCAACATTTGCGTTGTTGATGTTCGGCCATGCCTGCAGCGCGGATACAAGCCCGGCCGGGGTTACATGGTCTTCATAGGCTGGATTGGTTTCGTAATCCCAGCGCAAACCGAGGTTCAAGGTGAGGTGCTCGTTGACCTCCCAATCGTCCTGAATGTAGATGCCAAACTGTTTGACACTGGACTCCACCGACGTCGGGTAACCGTTGCCCGATGCGGTGAACTGCACCATATAAGGTGTGTCCAGACTCTGGTTCAAGTCATAACGGAACTGCGGTGAGTACGGGCTCTGCTCGAAGGCGGAAAGATCGATGTCCTTGTACTTGATGCCCGCCTTGACGGTATGACCTTCCCAGCCAAAGAAGGTGAAGTCGTTCTGGAACGAATAGCCCTTCTGCGACTTTTCCTGGAAATCACCACCACCGCCGCGGTTGATCACCTCTTCCATCGTCGGGTTGTTCAAGAGTTCCTCACCACGACGTGGCACAAACAGCTTGTAACCGTTGTCCAGATTGATGGGGCGCGGCGCGAAGCTGGCGTCTTCATAGGTAATGTGGGCATCGTTCATCCAGTTCGCTGCATTGAACTGGTGGCGCAGGTCGATACGTGTTTCTTCGCCGGTCTTCAAGGTTCCGTATGACGCCAGGTTGACGCCACCCACACCGGTGACTTCATCTTCCTCGCGGCGCTTCATGGTCAACTCGACCAGGTGCGCATCGCCCGGCGTCCAGCTCAACTTGCCGAAGTACAGGTCTTCCTTGAACGGCGCGTTGTTGGTGGAACGTGCCTCGTCCTGGAAACGCTCGGGCAGTTCTTCGATTGATATCTGGCGGCCCGGAATCACCTGGCGCGCATCGCTGCGATCCTTTGCTTCGTAGGTCACGAAGAAGTGCAGTTTGTCCTTGATCAGCGGGCCGCCCAGCGCCACGCCGTACTGCTCGTCATGGGTGCGCGCCTTGATGTCGCGACCATCCCTTTCACGAATGGTGTCTGCCACCCAGCTGCTGGCGACGTTGTCCCAGAAAAAATCGCCATGGAATTCGTTGGTGCCCGAGCGTGTGACCGCAGTGATGCCGGCGCTGCTCAGCTGGTCATATTCGGCTTTGTAGTTCGACGTGACAACTTTGTACTCGGCAATGCCCAGCTGCGGAAACGGATTGCCGCGACTGGAGTCCTGCCCGGTAATGCCGCCCTTGAGCACATAGTCCTTCTGCCCGACACCATCGATGAACACATTGACGCCGCTGGAGAGCTGGGCGCCGCTGCGGATCGAGGTGGAACCTTCGTTGCCCGTGTTGAACATCACGCCCGGCACGATGTCGGCGAATGCCAGGAAGTTGCGCGAATTCTGCGGCAATGCCTGCAACTGCTTCTGGGTAACGTAGGTCGCCACTTCCGAGGTTTTGGTTTCCACCACCGCCTGCGCAGTGACCTGCACCGCATCCAGCGTGGTCGCCGCCCCGCCCTGTGCGGTTTCACTCACACCGCCCACCCCCAGATTCACGGTAGCGGTCTGGCCGACCTGCACGGTGATGTTCTGGGTGCTGGTTTTGCCGCCTGCATTGACGTCAACCCGGTAAGTGCCCGGCGGCAGACCGGCCAGCGAGTAACCGCCGCTGGCGCTGCTCTTCACGCTGCGGCTCAGGCCGGTGGCGATGTTGGTGGCGGTCACCTGCGCCTGCGCGGCGGGTGTGGAATCAGCGCTCACCTGGCCACGAATGGTGGCACCGGTGCTCTGTGCAAATGCAGGTGCGGCGCCCAGCAACAGGCAGCCTGCCAACGCGCAACTCAGCAAGGTGCGCGACGGAACATGCTTCAAAGGGGGATTTCTCATGGTTCAACTCTCTCCACGGCGGCAGTCAGGGACTGCCAGGAATTTGGTTTGAAGCGGTGTCCCAGTGCGTTCACGGGCTCAGGAAGGACCACGGGCTGCGGTCGAATCACGCACTACCAGGCTGGGAATCAGGGTGACGCCAGGCGTTGGGCTGGCGTGTTCATCGTCTATCTGCAGCACCAGCTGCTGCATTGCCCGTTCGCCCAGCTCAGCGATGCTCACCTGCATCGTCGTCAAAGCAGGGTGAACAAAGCGTGCCAGCGGAATGTCGTCGAAGCCGGCCAACGCCACCTGCTCGGGGACGCGCACGCCGGCCTGGCTGAAGGCATACAGACAGCCCAGCGCCATCATGTCGTTGGCGGCGAACACCGCATCGGGCAGGGTTTTACGCTTCAGCAGGGCCACACCGGCACGATGGCCGCTGGCTTCATCGAAGCCGCCGGGCAGTTCAATCCCTTCACTGCCACCGGCCTGTGCGGCCATGGCATCGCGGAAGCCACGCAGGCGTTCCTGTGCATCGTGGTTTTGCGGTGGGCCACCGATGAAGGCGATATGGCGGTGACCTTGCGCCAACAAATGCTCGGTCATCGTCACCGCGCCGGCATGGTCGTCAATGCTGAACATTGGATGCTGGCCATCGTCCAGCGGCGTGTTGATCAACACCGTCGGAAGGGTCGTAGGCAGGCTTTCCAGCAGGAAGCTGGGATCACCGGCATACGGCGAAAGCAGCAGCAGGCCGTCCACGCGACCGCGCATGGCCTGCAGCACCGTGCGTTGCTGCTGCGGGTCGCCGTGATAGCTGGACACGAGCAGGTGCCGGCGGTGGGCGCTGGCCACACCGTCGATGCCGCGCATCAATTCGGAAAAAAACTCGCCGTGCAGGTCAGGCAGCACCACCCCAACGGTCTGGGTACTGCGGCTGCTCAGGCTGCGCGCGGCGGCATGCGGGGTGTAACGCAGCCGGTTGGCGACTTCCAACACCCGTGCTCGCACCGCCTCGGCGACGTTGTCGTGACCATTGAGGGCACGGGACACGGTAGCAACGGAGACGTTCGCCTCGCGGGCAACATCCTTGATGGTGATTGCCGGTTTTGCCACCGTCATGCCCTCCGCAGCACGGTTGCGCGGAATGTAAACGTTTTCAAAGCGATCTGTAAACCGTTTGTCATGCTGCGCTGGGCCATGACAGGACATTCCCTGTCCGCGCGGATCGCCGGACAAGCGGGCTCACGCGCCGCCAGCATGCTCCGCCGGGGTCAGTGCCTTGATCGACAGCGCGTGGATGTCGGTCTCCATCATGGTTCCCACCGCCGTATACACCGCACGGTGGCGGGCCAACGGCGCCTTGCCGGCAAATACCTCGCTCACCACCAGCACATTGAAGTGGCCGCGCCCGTCACGGGCCCCGGCATGGCCAGCATGACGATGGCTGTCGTCTTCCACCTCCAGCAGTGCGGGGGCAAACGCCGCCTGCAGCGCGGCGCGGATCTGGTCTACCCGGCTCATGGCAGCACCTTGCGGAAGGGCCGCACATCCACGCGTACATAAACGCCGGCGGCCACATACGGATCAGCGTCCGCCCAGGCACGGGCAGCGTTCAGGTCCGGGAACTCGGCAATCACCACACTGCCGCTGAAACCAGCCTCGCCCGGGTCTTCGGAGTCAATGGCAGGACACGGACCAGCCAAAAGAAGCCTTCCCTGGTCAAGCAATGCCTTCAACCGGTCCAGGTGCGCTGCCCTGGCCTGCATGCGCGCGGCCAGCACCTGCTCGCCGTCATAGCCTTCAATCACGTACCACACGGGCGTTTATCTCCTTGTCCGCTGAATGGATCGGTGACAAGTCTAGCCCCACAAGGCTGGACACCGCCCGGTTCTGGCGATTACTCTTTGCGCTATTGCACGCAGCCGGCCTGTAGCGGCTCGGTGCGGCGGAAGGCTCAGGCCCCGCCGGTTCACCGAAGCACTCCTCTTCCCGGACCGCGTAGACGACCTCCTCGTAATGACGTTGCCGCCCTTCGCGGTGCGTCTTGTTGTTCATGTATGGAAGAAGCGCGCCAGACAAGCGCGCATGGCTCGCAATACTCAGGCCGAACCCTACCGGGCGGGAACCCGGGATGCGTACGGCTCGTAATACCCGATGTCGACCTGATGACTTCCGAACTCGCGCACGACGCGAACCCGCCAACGCCGCCCCATATACCGCAGCAGCAGGAAATGCCGCTGGCGATGGTGCATGGGCAGCCGGTACTGCAGATCCCACAGGATCTGTACATCCCGCCGGACGCGCTGGAAGTCATCCTGGATGCATTTGAAGGCCCGCTGGATCTGCTGCTGTACCTGATCCGCCGGCAGAACCTGGACATCCTGGATATCCCGGTCGCCGAGATCACCAAGCAATACGTTGAATACATCAATGTGATGCAGGAGCTGCGCTTTGAATTGGCAGCCGAATACCTAGTCATGGCCGCCATGCTTGCCGAGATCAAATCGCGCATGCTGCTGCCCCGGCCGCCAAGCGTGGAAGGCGATGAAGCCGATCCGCGTGCGGAGCTGGTCCGTCGTCTGCAGGAATACGAACGCTTCAAACAGGCTGCCGAAGACATCGACAGCCTGCCCCGCCAGGACCGCGACACCAGCCTGGCAACGGCCTTCGTGCCGGAACGCATTGCGGTGAAGCTGCCGCCGCCGGTGGACCTGAAGGAAATGCTGCTGGCGCTGCATGACGTGCTCAAGCGCGCCGAGCTGTTCAGCGGCCACGCCATCAAACGCGAGGCACTGAGTGTGCGCCAGCGCATGGGCGACATCCTCAGCCAGCTGGAAGACGGCAAGTTCTACCGCTTTGAAACCTTGTTCAGCGCCGAAGAAGGCAAGCTCGGCGTACTGGTGACCTTCCTGGCCATGCTGGAACTGGCCAAGGAGCAGCTGCTGGACATCGTGCAGGAAACCTCGCTGGCCCCGATCTACGTGAAGTCCCTGGCTTCCGGCAACACCAACGCTCCGCTGGCCTTCTCCAGCGAGTTCGATGACGCCGACGCCGACCCCGCCTGAGCAACCAGACCGACGCATGGATCAACCGCTGATCAACCGTATTGTCGAAGGTGCCCTGCTGGCCTCCAGCCAGCCGCTGACCCTGTCGCAGCTGCAAGGCCTGTTTCCGGAAGACGCTCCGGCGCCCCCGGGCAGCGTGGAGCGTGCACTGGAACTGCTGCGCGAGGCGTGTGCCGAGCGTGGCGTGGAACTGGTCGAGGTGGCCTCGGGCTTCCGCTACCAGATCACCGGCGAAGTGCACAGCTGGGTGTCCCGGCTGTGGACCGAGCGCAAGACCCGCTACACCCGCGCCACATTGGAAACCCTGGCGCTGATCGCCTACCGCCAGCCCATCACCCGTGGCGAGATCGAACAGGTGCGCGGCGTGGCGGTGAGCAGCAACATCATCCAGGCGCTGGAAGAGCGCGAGTGGATCCGGGTCATCGGCCACCGCGACGTGCCTGGCAAACCGGCACTGTTTGGCACCACCAAGGGCTTCCTGGATTACTTCGGGCTCAAGCGCCTGGACGAACTGCCGCCGCTGTCCGAGCTGCGTGACATCGGCGAACTGGAACCGCAACTTCCGCTGGATGGCGACGGCCAACCCGCTGCACCACTGACTGCTGGCGCTGCCGCACCCGATAACGGTGCCGAGCCGGGCGAATCAGATAACCCAACTAACGCAGCTGCCAACGAATCCCCGGATTTGGAAGCAGCCGCATCCGACACCGCCCTCACGGGCGAACCCGACGCCGCGCCGGGAGAGCGCGCGGCGGAAGTGGAACAAACTGAAAACAACGCCGTCGCGACGACGACCGTGGCTGTTGACGTAGCCGATTCCGACCATGAGGCCGACGCGGAAAACGCCGGCCGGAGCAAAACAGATGAGTGACACCCCCCGTAAGTCGACGTTGAACAAGCTTTCGCTCAAGCGCGAAACCGGCACCGAACAGCCCAAGCTCGAAGAGCGCCTGCACAAGGTTCTGGCCCAGGCCGGACTGGGCTCGCGCCGCGCGCTGGAACAGCGCATCGCCGACGGCTTGGTCAAGGTCAACGGCGAAACCGCGCAGGTCGGCATGTCGGTCAAGAGCGGCGACAAGATCGACCTCGACGGCCGCAGCTTTGTTGCAAGCGCCCTGACCGATCCGTCGCGCGTGCTGATCTACAACAAGCCCGAAGGCGAAGTCACCACGCGTGACGATCCCGAAGGCCGTCCGACGGTGTTTGAAGCGCTGCCGCCGCTGAAGGGCGCGCGCTGGATCGCCATCGGCCGTCTGGACATCAACACCACCGGCCTGCTGCTGGCGACCACCGACGGTGAGTTGGCCAACGCAATGATGCATCCGTCCTTTGAGGTCGAGCGCGAGTACGTGGTCCGCGTGCGCGCCCCGGAAGGCGAAGAGAAGGTCTCCGACGCCATCATCGAGCGCCTCGGTCGCGGCGTGCTGCTGGAAGACGGCGGCGCCAAGTTCGACGAAGTCGAGCGCATTGGCGGCACCGATTCGCACGACTGGTTCCGCGTGGTCGTCAAGGAAGGCCGCAACCGCGAAGTGCGCCGCCTGTGGGAATCGCAGGGCTGCCAGGTCAGCCGCCTCAAGCGCACCCGCTACGGCAAGATCGAGCTGCCGCGCGAACTGATGCGCGGCAAGTCGGTGGAATTGACCAGCCCGCAGGTTGAGGCGCTGCGCGCCCAGCTGAAGCTGGAAGAAGGCACCCCGTCCGCGCTGACCCTGCAGCCGGTGATCGGCCAGCGCAAGGCGGCCAAGACCACCGTGCGCGTCTCGCGCGAAGGCGGCCGCGGCAATGCCTACGTCAACGGCCACAGCACCGCCGACGAAGGCCGCGAACTGCGCCGCTTCGACGCTGTGCGCGAAGACCGCGGCCGTGGCCGTGGCGGCAAGCCGGGCGGTGGTTACAAGGGCGGCCTGACGGTCAGCGGCGACGCCGCTGCCAAGCAGTCGCAGCGTCCGTTCAAGCAGCGCAAGCCGGCCGGCGACCGCAGCCTGCCCGATGGCAACCCCGCCGCATTCCGCACCTGGTATGTGCCGGACGGCGTGAGCACCGGCCCGAGCGGTCACCGCAACGCCGGCCCGGGCGGCAACCGTGGCCCCGGCCGTGGTGCCGCAGGTGAAGGCCCGGCACGTCCGTACGGCAAGCCGCGTCCGGGCGGCGCCCCAGGTGCAGGCCCCGGCCGCGGTGGCCCGGGCCAGGGTCGTCCGCAGGGCGGCGGCTACGGTGCGGGCGGCCAAGGCCGTTCGCAGGGCGCCGGCGGCGCAGGTGCCGGCCAGGGCCAGCGCAAGCATCCGTACGGTCACCCGGGCAACGCCCCGAGCTTCCCGTCTGATCACGCAACCCCGAGCTACAGCCCGTACGGCGCACGTCCGGCCAGTCGCCCGAGCGGCGGCAACCGTGGCCCGGGTGGCCCCGGCGGTCGTCCCTCCGGCGGCCCGCGTCCCGGCGGCAACCGTCCGGGTGGCGCAGGTCGCCCAGGCGGCGGTGGCCGTCCCGGTGGCGGCGGCAACCGTGGCCCGCGCGGCGGCTGATAGTCGCCCGCAGCTACGCTGAAACAGAACGCCCGGTGCAATGCACCGGGCGTTTTTGCGTTTGGGCTGCTCGTTGGCAGCCCTCGTCAACGGAACCGCGACTCCCAGGTAACTTAATGGGAATAATGTGCAAATTTCCCTAAATGGGAAATTTGGAGTAGCGTTCAATGCAACTACCGATCAGAGACCGGCCATGGACTTCTCACTGAACCTGCTTGACCTGGAAAGGACGCCCGCCAGCGACGTCAAGGCCAAGGGCTGGCCTGAGCTGATGCGCAAGGTAAGCAAGCGCGGTGCGGTGGTGATCACCAATCACAACCATCCGCAGGCGGTCGTGGTCTCAGCTGAGGAATACGAGCGTTTGGTGACACAAGCCAACAGCACCTCGACGGCGGCGCAGCGCGCACAGTCACTCAAGGCCTTGCAGGCCGAGTTCGACGTGCATCTTTCCTCACTGAAGGCCGACGGGCTGTCCAAGGTGTTCGACCGACCTGCACGTCGCGGCGGCAAGGTCACGCTGGGCAAGTCGCTCTAAGCGGTGGCACGGATTCTGGTGTTGGCCGGCGTCAACGGCGCCGGCAAGAGTTCGCTGCTGGGCATGATGCTGCACGAGGACGGCGCCACCTGGTTCAATCCCGACGCGTTCACCCGGCAATTGGTCGAACGCGGCTGGCCGCTTGAAGAAGCCAACGCCACCGCTTGGCTGGAAGGCACCCGGCGGCTGCGCGATGCGATGGCCGAAAATCACGACTACGCCTTTGAAACCACGCTGGGAGCAAACACGATTCCCGCATTGCTGCGTGATGCCTGCCAGCAACATGAAGTGAGTATCTGGTTCTGCGGATTGGAAAACGTGGAGCTGCATCTGCAGCGTGTTGCCGAGCGCGTTATCGCAGGCGGTCACGACATTCCCGAGGCCAAGATCCGCCAGCGTTTCGATAGTTCACGACTCAATCTGATCGAGCTGCTGCCCTATCTCACGACATTGCACGTCTACGACAACAGCCGCCCGGCGGATGCCGATGGACAGGTCGAACCGCTGCTGGTGCTTGAGCTGGAGCGAGGCCGGATTCTGTGCCCGGCGGCGCAGGAGGAATTCGCGCAGGTGCCGGAATGGGCGAAGCCGATTGTGTGGGCTGCGCTGAAGGCGTTTCCGGTGGTGCAGGAGGAGTGAGGGCTTTGGCTTTGGCCGTTGATCTTGCGGTTGCTCTTGCAGCTGTCCCTTCTCCCGCAGGCGGGGTGAAGGCATGCGGCTTACGAGCCACTGGCTCGTGCATGGCTGAACGCCTCGCATGCTATGCGAGGCCGGGGCGCGGAGCGAGGTGCCCGAAGGGCGGATGAGGGCAGCTCCTTAGCTCTACGTGCTTTCAGAGCGCCCTCACCCCAACCCCTCTCCCGCCACGCGGGAGAGGGGCTTTTAAAGCTGCGACCTTCAACTTACCGAGCCGTTTCAGCGGCGCTCGATCACGAACTTGCCGAAACCCACGCCCAGACTCCAACCACGGCCGGTGCCGGCAAGTGCCAGCGAGACATCGCCCTTGGTCATTGCCTGTGCGTCGCTGGCGCGCGAAGCGCTGGCATGCACTTCCGCGGCGGCATAGGTGCCGAGCAGGTCATTGGTGGAATACGCGCCAGTGAACTTGCCGCGCCCATCAGTGATGGTGGTGCGACCAACGGTCAGGCCGCCACCCTTGGCGGTGATCTTGACCGGGATGCTGGAGCCGTTGTCGCAGGTGATCGTTCCCGTGCCTTCGGCGGTCTTGTAGAACGCCGACCAGCCGGAAAGGGTGTAGTGCAGTTCGCAGTCGATGTTGCCCGCTGCCTGTGCGGCCGGCGCCAAGCCCGCCGTTGCCAACAACACCAACACTGCCAATGTGGATTTCATGGTTGCAGCCTCCTGCGTGTTGAAACCGATGCCGAGCCTAGCAGCCAAGCCCTGCCCTACTGCGCCGCGCCAGCCTCCGCATCGGGTTGACGTTCAGCCTGTCGCTACCGGCCCGGAAAGTGCGAATGCATCGGCATCCAGCATCGCCGGGAAGCGCTCACGGTGCGCGGCCAATGCCGCTGCGGAAATGGTGGTGGTGACCACTTGTTCGCGCTCGCGGATTTCCAACTGCGGCTGACCGAGGTAATCAATCACCGCACTGTCGCCGGAATAATGCAGGCCGTTTCCATCCACACCGACACGGTTGACGATTGCCACGTAACACAGGTTTTCGATGGCGCGTGCGCGTGCCAGCGTCTGCCAGGCGTAGGCGCGGGCCGAGGGCCAGTTCGCCACGAAGATCTGCAGATCGAAATCCATCTGCCCAGGCCGTTCGACATCAAACCGATTGCGGCAGAACACCGGGAAACGCAGGTCGTAACAGATCTGCGGATTGATCCGCCACCCTTTCAACTCCACGCACAGGCGCGCTTCACCCGCTGCGTAACGCTTGTGCTCACCGGCAAAACGGAACAGGTGGCGTTTGTCGTAGTGCTGCAGTTCGCCGTCCGGCGTGGCCCACAGCAGGCGGTTGTAGACGCCCTCGCCCACGCGCAGCTGCACGCTGCCAGTGACGACCGCACCCAGCGCGCGCGCCTGTTCGCGAATCCATGCAACGGTCGGGCCGTCCATGTCTTCGGCCTTGTCGATGGCGTCGTTGGAAAAACCGCTGGTGAAGGTCTCCGGCAGGATCACCAGATCCGTCGTGCCGGCCAGCGGCGCCAGCAAGGCGCCGTAGTGCTCGCGATTAGCGGCCGGATCGTGCCAACGGGTGTCGCCCTGGACGAGAGAAATACGGAGGTCGGTCATTGTTTGAAGCCGGGAATGGGGGAATGGGGAACAGGGAATGAAGGAGCACGAACGGGAATGGAGCAAATCAGGAGCAAAGAAACTTTCATTCCCCGCTCTCTATTCCCCACTCCCTGCTCTCAATCACAGCTTCTGCAGGCGCTCGATGGCCGCGTCCAGCGTCGCATCGTTCTTGGCAAAGCACAGACGAACCAGGCGTTGCCCGGCCGGCGGCGTTTCGTAGAACGGCGACAGCGGAATCGCAGTCACGCCCTTTTCGATGGTCAGCCACTTCACGAATTCGTGGTCCGGCAGGTCGCTGATGGCCGAGTAATCCACCAACTGGAAATAACCACCGGGCACCGGCAGCGGCTTCAAGCGCGTGGTCAGCAGCTGCTCGCGGAAACGGTCGCGCTTGCCTTGGTAGAACGCGCCCAACTCCAGGTGATGCTCGGGTTCGTCGCGGATCATCGCGGCAAAACCGTATTGCGCCGGGCTGTAAGTAGTGAAGGTGTTGTACTGATGCACTTTGCGGAACTCGGCGGTCATGGCCGGCGGCGCGATGGCGTAGCCGATCTTCCAGCCGGTGCAGTGGTAGGTCTTGCCGAAGCTGGAGATGACAAACGCGCGCTCGCGCAGCTCCGGGTAACGCAACGCCGATTCGTGGCGCACGCCGTCATAGATGATGTGCTCGTACACCTCATCGGAAATCAGATAGATGTCGGTCCCGCGCAGCACGTCGATCAGTGCCTGCATGTCGGCGGCCGACAGCATCGCGCCGGACGGGTTGTGCGGGGTGTTGACCATCAACATGCGGGTCTTCGGCGTGATCGCCGCGCGCACTTTGCCCCAGTCCACGGCGAAAGTCTGCGGATCGAGCGCGATATGCACCGCCCGCGCACCGGCCAGGTCGATCGCCGGCTCGTAGCAGTCATACGCCGGGTCGAGCACGATGACTTCATCACCGGCACGCACCACGGCGTGGATGGCATTGAAGATGGCTTCGGTACCGCCGGAGGTGACGGTGATTTCGCTGTCCGGATCAACCTGCGCGCCGTAGCAATCCAGTGCCTTCTGGGCGATGGCCTGGCGCAACGGCGCCACACCGGTCATCGGCGCGTACTGATTGAAACCCTCGCGCATGGCCTTGGCGGTTTCGTCGATCAAGCGCTGCGGCGCGGGGAAATCCGGGAAACCCTGTCCCAGATTCACGGCGCCATGCTCGGCGGCCATCTGCGACATCACGGTGAAAATGGTGGTGCCCACCTTGGGCAACTTGGTCTGCGGCTGCATCGGCATGTACACGCGGGGGAAAGAGAGCAGCGAGTGTACGCAAAGCCAGCAATCAGGGGGCAGCGCGCCGGCATCACTGCGTTCCAGGCCATGAAGCCCGCCACGGCGGGTCTATAATGCCGCCGCCCCATGCGCCAGCCCGGCTGCGCTGCCACCCCAAGGACGGAAGCGCCGATCCGATGATTGACTCCCCGAACACCCCGCCGCTGCTCGCCGCACGCGGCCTGCGATTCACCCGTAATGACGACCCGGTGTTCGGCCCGCTCGACCTGCATGTGGATGCCGGCGAAGCGCTGCTGGTGCAAGGCGGTAATGGCGCCGGCAAGACCACGCTGCTGCGCGTATTGGCAGGATTGCTGCGGCCGGACGATGGCAGGATCGAGATCGACGGGCGCCCGGCCAACAGTCACGAACGTTCGCGTTACATGGCGTACCTGAGCCACCTCACCGCGCTCAAGCAGGACCTTGGCACATTGGAGAACCTGCACCTGATGTGCGGGCTTCAGGGCCGTCGCGCGCGGCAGATGCCGGGCAACGCGCTGGCCATCGTCGGTTTGGCCGGCTATGAAGACACCTTGGTGCGGCAGCTGTCGGCCGGCCAGAAAAAGCGCCTGTCACTGGCCCGCGTCTGGTTGTCGCCGGCACCGCTGTGGCTGCTCGACGAACCCTATGCCAACCTCGATCTGGACGGCATCAACCTGGTCAACCGCATGATTTCCGCGCACCTGCGCAGTGGCGGTGCTGCGTTGGTCACCACCCACGGCGCCTATGCTGCGCCGCCGGTGCGCAATCGCACACTCGTGCTTGCCAGCGCACAAGCACAGGAGCAGGCGGCATGAGCCTGCCCGGTCCGCAGCCGACCCTGATCACCGCCGCCAAGGCCCTGCTCGCACGCGACCTGCGCCTGTTATGGCGACGGCGCGGCGACGCGGCGCAGCCCATCCTGTTCGCGCTGCTTGTAGTCGCACTGTTCGCACTTGCCCTGGGCGGCGAACCAAAGCTGCTGCAGAACGTGGCCTCGGCCGTGTTGTGGCTGTCGATCCTGCTGGCCGGCTTGCTGTCGCTGGACACGCTGTTCCGCAGCGACGCCGAGGACGGTTCGCTGGAGCAATGGTTGCTTTCGCCGATCCCGCTGGCATGGCTGGTCGCGGTGCGGGTGTTCTCGCATTGGCTGACCACCGCCTTCCCGCTGGTGCTGATCAGCCCCCTGCTGGCCGAACTGATGCAGCTGCCGCGCGAACAGCTGCCGGCGCTACTGGCTGCCCTGGCCTTGGGTACACCGCTGCTGAGCCTGCTGGGCGCCGTGGTCGCCGCGTTGACGGTGAGCATGCGCCGTGCCGGCATCCTGCTGGCCTTGCTGGTGTTGCCGTTATACGTGCCGGTACTGGTATTCGGCGCCGGGGCCGTGGCGCTGGCCGCCCGCGGCTTCGACCCCAGCGGTCCGCTGCTGATGCTTGGCGCCGGGCTGGTGGTCTGCGCATTATTGGCGCCGATCACTGCTGCCGCGGCGATCCGTATTGCCAATTCGTAATTCGTATACCGCATAAACAACGGTATTCTTCCTGACTGCTTCACGGCCCCGCTGACCCCAATGCCCAATAGGCACCGCCCGAAAACCCCGGAGACGGGAAAGCCCACCCTCCCGCCCCGTCCTGTGGTCGAACTGCAACGCCGCGGCGAACTGCGCGTTGAAAAGTTCCTCGAAGCGGCGACCGAGGTATTCAACGAAAAGGGCTACCAGGCCGCGCGTCTGTCGGACATCGTCAAACGCGCCGGCGGCTCGATGGCCACCCTGTACCGCGCGTTCGGCGACAAGACCGGGCTGGTACACGCCTTGATGGAGCGCAGCATCGACAGCTTCGGGCAGAGCCTGGACGAGTTGATGCAGTCCACGCTGCCACCGGAAGAAGCCCTCGAACAAGCGGCCTACCGGATGGTCGAGGAAATCCTCACCCCCGCCCGGATTGCCTGCCACCGCGTGGTCATCTCCGAAGGCATGCGCCTGCCGGAGCTGCGCGATTGGTTCCATGCGCACGGCGTGGAGCCGATGGAAGCGCTGTTGAACGACTACTTCCAGCGTGAGACCGAAGCCGGCCGTCTGCACGTGGAAGACCCGGACCGCAGTGCGCACCTGTTCTACATGATGGTGATCGGCGGCCTGGTCCTGCGCTCGGTCAACGGCCGCATGAGCCCGGACGATATTCCCAACGCCAAGCAGCAGGCGCGGCTGGCGGTACGGCTCTTCCTCGCTGGCGTGCTGCCGCGCACCTAAGTCGATTTTGCCGCAGCGCAGCGCGACTCCACGCAGGCAATAGCCCCCTGCGACCGTTGGTCGCACGCTTCACTCATCGAGCACGCACTGGCCGACCATTCGGCGGTTTTCAGGTATCTTGAGCCTAGTCTGAAAACAGCAACGGTGCCGCAACTGGCGGCACCCAGCCGGCCCATCACGTCATGTGACCGGGCCTTGGTCTTCCCCAGCGAGCGAGCGGATGTTCAAAGGTTTAGTAGGTTGGTTTCACAAGCTGGGCTCACCGCCCTACTTCGACACCTTCGCCGCCCGCTGGTCAACGTGGTGTTACCTCGCTTCGCTGCCGTTATTCGGCTATGGCCTGTGGCAGGCGCTGGCGGTGGTGCCGGCGGATTATCAGCAAGGCGACAGCTTCCGCATTCTCTACATCCACGTGCCAGCGGCCTGGATGAGCCTGTTCGTATTTGGATTGATGGCTTTCTACAGCGCCATCGCGCTGATCTGGCGGATCAAACTCTGCGAAATCCTGGCGATGGCCTGCGCACCAATCGGCGCGGCGTTCACCCTGATCACCCTGCTCACCGGCAGCATCTGGGGCAAGCCGATGTGGGGCACCTGGTGGGATTGGGACCCGCGCCTGACCACCGAGCTGATTCTGCTGTTCCTGTACTTGGGCGTGATGGGCCTGTACGGCGCCATTGACGACCGCCGCGCCGCTGCGCGTGCCGCCGGCCTGCTGTCCATCGTCGGCGTGGCGTTGCTGCCGGTCATCCGTTACTCCGTGGATTGGTGGAACTCCCTGCATCAGGGACAGACCATCAGCGTGTTTGGCGAATCCAGCATGGACAGCAGCATGGTGTTGCCACTGTGGCTGATGGTGCTGGCCACCAAGTTCTGGTTTGCCGGCTCGCTGCTGACCCGTGCGCGCGCCGACAACCTGCGCCGTGAAGCCGGTAAGGCTTGGCTGCGAGAACGTCTGGAGAAAGCGGCATGACCTATTTCAAATACGTCGCCATGGCCTATGGCGTGTTCTTCATCGTGCTGGCTTGGGATTTCATCGTGCCGCGCCTGCAGATCCGTCAGCAATTGCGTGAGGCCCGCAGTCGTGTGGCCCGCGCCAACCGCGCGGCGGCAACGCCAGTGGACGAGGAGCTGAGCCGATGAGCCCCACCCAACGCCGCCGCTTGCTGTTGGTGGTCCTGGTGCTGGCCGTGGCCGGCATTGCGGTCACCTTGGTGACTCTGGCCTTGCAGCGCAACATCGCCTATCTGTACACGCCAGCCGAAGTACACGCCGGCAAGGTGCCGGCCGATGCGCGGTTCCGGCTGGGCGGCATGGTCAACAAGGGCTCGTTCAAGCGCGAACCCGGCGCACTGCTGGCGCGCTTCGAGGTGACCGACGGCGATGCCCTGTTACCGGTCAGCTACGACCGCATCCTGCCCGACCTGTTCCGCGAAGGTCAGGCCGTGGTCGCCACCGGGCGCATGGTTGATGGCGTGTTCGTGGCCGAAGACGTACTGGCCAAACACGACGAGACCTACATGCCCAAGGAGCTGGCCGACAAGATGGGCCAAGCGCATACCAAGCACCAGGTCCCCGCCACCGCCCCTGCTACGGAAACGCCCTGAGTGCTCGCTGAAATTGGACAGGTCCTGCTGATCCTTGCACTGCTGGCAGCGCTGCTGCAGAGCGTGCTGCCGCTGATCGGTGCACAGCGCCAACTGCCGGCCTTGATCGCCACCGCACGCCCCGCCGCCATGCTGCAGCTGGTCACGGTGCTGGGTGCCTTCGTGGTGTTGACCATCGCCTTTGTGCGCCAGGATTTCTCGTTGCGTTACGTCGCCGAGAACTCCAACTCGCTGCTACCGATGATCTACCGCTACTCCGCGGTGTGGGGCGCACACGAGGGTTCACTGCTGCTGTGGACGCTGGTGCTGGCGTTGTGGAGCGCAGCGGTAAGCCAATTCTCGCGACAACTGCCCGACCCGGTCGTGGCGCGCGTGCTGGCCGTGATGGGCATGATCAGCGTTGGCTTCCTCGCCTTCCTGTTGTTCACCTCCAATCCGTTCGAGCGGTTGCTGCCGTCGCCGGTCGAAGGCCATGACCTGAACCCGCTGCTGCAGGACCCGGGGCTGATCATCCATCCGCCGCTGCTGTACATCGGCTACGTCGGCTTCGTGGTCCCGTTCGCCTTCGCCATCGCCGCCTTGCTCGACGGCCATATCGACGTGCGCTGGCTGCGCTGGACGCGGCCGTGGACCAACGCAGCCTGGGGCTTCCTCACGCTGGGTATCGCGCTGGGCAGCTGGTGGGCGTATTACGAACTGGGCTGGGGCGGTTGGTGGTTCTGGGATCCGGTGGAGAACGCCAGCTTCATGCCGTGGTTGGTGGGTGCAGCGCTGCTGCATTCGCAGGCGGCGACCGAAAAACGCGGCGTGTTCATCGGCTGGACCTTGCTGCTGGCCATCGCCGCCTTCGCACTGTCGCTGCTGGGCACCTTCCTGGTGCGTTCGGGCGTGCTGACCAGCGTGCATTCCTTTGCCGCTGATCCGGCGCGCGGCTTGTTCATTCTGATCTTCCTTGCGTTGGTGGTTGGCGCCTCGCTGCTGCTGTACGTGATCCGCGTACCGACGCTGAGCGGCAATGCGCGCGATGCCAACCGCGCCTTCGCACTCAACTCGCGTGAAACCCTGCTGCTCGCCAACAACCTGCTGCTCACCTGCGCCTGCGCGATGGTGCTGCTCGGCACGCTTTACCCGCTGCTGGCCGACGCACTGGACCTGGGCAAGGTATCGGTGGGGCCGCCGTACTTCGGCACGCTGTTCGTGGTGTTGATGGCGCCGCTGGTGATGCTGCTGCCGTTCGGCCCGCTGACCCGCTGGCAGCGCGAACAAGGCCTGCGCCCGCTCGCCTTGCTGGCACCGTGGGCGTTATTGGCCGTGGTGCTGGGTGTGATCGGCTGGGTAGTCGCCCCCCAAGGCAAACTCAAGACCGCCTTCGGCATTGCCGGTGCGGCGTGGGTGGCCGGCGGCACGCTGTATTACCTGTGGACGCGCCTACGCAGCAGCGGCCGTTTGAATGCCGAGATGACCGGCATGTTGGTCGGCCACCTGGGCATCGCGGTGTTTCTGGTCGGCGCACTGTTGGTGGAAGCGCTCAACGTGCAGCACGAAGTGGCCTTGGCTCCCGGAAAATCGGTGGATGCTGGCGGCTATACGCTGCTGTTTGAAGGCGTGGATGCCAGTGAAGGCCCCAACTACCACTCTGATCGCGGCCACCTACAGGTGCTGCGCGACGGCAAATTCATTACCCGGTTGAACCCGGAAAAACGCATGTACGCCAGCGGCGGCCAACCGATGACCGAAGCCGGCATTCATCCCGCGCTGGGTGGCGATATCTACGTTGCGCTGGGAGAATCACTCGGCGACGGCGCCTGGGCCGTGCGAGTACAGATCAAACCCTTTGTCCGCTGGATCTGGCTGGGCGCTGCGTTGATGGCCCTGGGTGGCTTCATCACCGCGCTTGACCGCCGTTTCCGCCGGTTGCCTGGTAAAGCCAAATGACCACTTCCACACCTCCCGAATCCAACAAACCGCACCGCCTGCCGCTGGTGGCCGTCGTCATCGGCGCGCTGTTCTTCCTCGGCTTGCTGGGGCTGATGCTGTACGGGGTGAGCCGTTCGGACCGCCCCGACCGCGACACCTTGCCTTCGGCATTGATCGGCAAACCGGCG
The DNA here is from genome assembly GCF_050737575.1 of Stenotrophomonas sp. Lineage (GTDB taxonomy): Bacteria > Pseudomonadota > Gammaproteobacteria > Xanthomonadales > Xanthomonadaceae > Stenotrophomonas. The sequence goes on along the minus strand of NZ_JBOHXW010000004.1, from coordinate 381,702 downwards.
CCCGCGTTCAACCTGCCGGTCCTGCACGACCCCAGCGTGCAGGTCAGCGATCAGCAACTGCGCGGCGCACCGTACCTGCTCAATGTGTGGGGCAGTTGGTGCCCGGCCTGTCGCGACGAACACCCCATCCTCACCCGCTTTGCCGAAACCAAGCGCGTGCGCGTGATCGGCTACAACTGGAAAGACGAGCGCACCGATGCCCTGCGCTGGCTGGAGCAGCTGGGCAATCCGTACATGGTGGTGCTGGCCGATGAAGAAGGCCGCACCGCGCTGGATTGGGGCATCGCCGCCGCACCGGAAACCTTCCTGGTCGATGGCAGTGGCATCGTGCGCTGGAAGTACAGCGGCGCCATCACCCAGGACGTGCTCGATCAGCAATTGATCCCGGCACTGGAAAAGGTTGAAGCGCAAGCCAACGGCAAGCACGGCACCGACATGGGCGCCGCACGATGAAGTGGATGGTCGGCGCACTGCTGTCGCTGGGCATGGCACTGGCTGCCTGCGCACAACCGGCCGGTGATCCCACCCCGCTGCAGTACCGCGACCGCGCCGAAGAAGCCCGCTTCCACGCACTCACCGCCGAACTGCGTTGCGTGCAATGCCAGAACCAATCGCTGGCCGATTCCAACGCGCAGATCGCACATGACCTGCGCCGCGAAGTGCTCAAGCTGATGCACGAAGGCCGCAGCGACGCGCAGATCAAGCAGTTTCTGGTCGAGCGTTACGGCGAGTTCGTGCTGTACCGCCCGACGATGGAAGCCAGCACCGCGCTGTTGTGGTTCGGCCCGGGCCTGCTGTTGCTTGCCGGCGCCGTGGTGCTGGTCGTCCAAGTGCGCAAACGCGCACGCGCGTTGCCAGCACCCGACGTGGACGAGCACGCACAGGAAGATCGTCAATGGTGAACACCCTGTTTCTTGCAGGCGCTGCGCTGCTCGCAGCTGTCGCCACCGGACTCACGCTGTGGCCATTGTGGCGCAGCGGTAAACGCCGTATCTGGGCCACGCTGGTCAGCGCCTTGGTGGTTGCCACGCTTGGCCTCTACCAATGGCTGGGCACGCCGGCAGCGTTGCAGCCGCATGCGGCCACCGCGGCACCGCAGACCATCGAAGAAGGTATTGCCCAGTTGCAGTCGGCGCTGCAGCAGAACCCCGAGCGGATGGACGGCTGGGTACTGCTGGCACGCTCGCAACTGGAAATCGGCAAGATCGCCGATGCGGCCGTGTCGTATGAGCGTGCAGTGACGCTGGCCCCGGACGAACCCGGCCTGCTGGTGGAAGCCGCGCAGACCCGCGCCCAGGCGGCACCGGATTTCCTGTTCGACGACACCGCGGCGCAATGGCTGCAGCATGCGCGCACGCTGGCACCTGACAACGAGCGTGCGATCTGGCTGATCGGCATCGTGCAGCGTCAGCGCGGCCAGAACGAAGATGCCGCCCGCACTTGGGAAAGCCTGCTGCCGAGGCTGGAACCGGCTGCGGCGACGGCACTGCAGGAGCAGATCGATGCCGCGCGCGGCAAGGTCGCAACTGCGCCGGCGCCCGCAGCGGCTCCGGTCGCGGTTGCAGCGGTGGCCAGCGCCACTTCAGCCAATGCCATCACCGTGACGGTCGCGCTGGTGCCGTCATTGGCCGCGCGCGTGGCGTCGGGCAAGGACAGCGTGTTCATCATTGCCCGCATTCCCGGCGGCCCGCCGATGCCGGTCGCTGCAGAACGTCACCCCGCACAGTCCTTGCCGCTGACCGTCACGTTGGACGACAGCGACAGCCCGATGCCCACACAGAAGCTGTCGGCGTTGACGGAAGTGGAAGTGTTCGCGCGACTGTCCGCCAGCGGCCAGGCCATGCGCCAGGACGGCGATGTTGATTCCGCGCCCGTCCGCGTCACGCTGCCGACCGACAAGCCGCTGGACATCACGCTGGGACAACCCTGAGCCGGACATATTCAAATAACGTCCGGTTATCAGCGCATGCAAAGCCCGCCCTTCCACGCCCGTTAAAATTGGCCGATGACTGAATTCATCCCCGAAGGCAGCCGCTTTCATGCGCTCTCGTCCCCGTTCCCGATGAAGCGTGGCGGCGCCCTGCACGGTGCCCATGTCGCTTACGAAACCTGGGGCACGCTGGCCGCCGATGCGGGCAATGCCATCCTGATCGTCACCGGCCTGTCGCCGGACGCGCATGCGGCCAGCAACGCCGGCAATCCCGCTTCCGGTTGGTGGGAGCCCATGCTCGGCCCCGGCAAACCGATTGATACCGACCGCTGGTTTGTCATCTGCGTGAACTCGCTGGGCAGCTGCAAGGGTTCCACTGGCCCAGCGACGCTCGATGCGGCCAGTGGCAAACCGTATCGCCTGACGTTCCCCGAGCTGTCCATCGAGGACGTGGCCAACGCCGCAGCCGAAGTGGTGAAAGCGCTCGGCATCGCGCAGCTGGCCTGTTTGATCGGCAACTCCATGGGCGGCATGACCGCATTGGCCATGTTGCTGCAGCATCCAGGTATTGCCCGCACCCATATCAATATCTCTGGCAGCGCGCAGGCGTTGCCGTTTTCCATCGCCATCCGCTCGCTGCAGCGCGAAGCCATCCGGTTGGATCCGGCCTGGAACAACGGCGACTACGACGAGAACAGCTACCCCGAATCGGGCATGCGCATGGCGCGCAAGCTGGGCGTCATCACCTACCGCTCCGCATTGGAATGGGATGGCCGCTTCGGTCGCGTGCGACTGGATTCGGAACTGACCGATGACGGCCCGTTTGGGCTGGAGTTCCAGGTGGAAAGTTATCTGGAAGGGCACGCGCGTCGCTTCGTCCGCCGCTTCGACCCGAATTGCTATCTCTACCTCGGCCGCTCGATGGATTGGTTCGACCTGGCCGAATACGGCGAGGGCGACGTGATGGCCGGGCTGGCCAAAATCCGTGTCGAACGCGCCCTTGCGATTGGCGCCAACACCGACATTCTGTTCCCGGTGGAGCAGCAACAGCAGATCGCCGATGGCCTGCGTGCTGGCGGCGCCGAAACGCAATTCATCGGCATGGATTCTCCACAAGGCCATGATGCCTTCCTGGTGGATTACGACCGTTTTGGACCCGCAGTGGGAAGCTTTTTGCAGTCGATTGCGTAAACGGACGCGGTACTGCGGTTCGGCATCTACGGTAGAAGCTCCCCCCTGCCCAAAAACCACCAAGCAACCGCTTGCCCCATCCAAACAACCACCCTTCTTCGCCATATCCGCGACCCAGAAATCCCAACACCCAGCTTCCTACGCAACCAAGCCCCCACACCCGATAGGCGCACGCATCTCCCCGGCCCACGCTGGCAGCCCTCACCGCACGAGGGTTCACCATGCTGCGCTTCTTCCTGTACTGCCTGCTCCTGCTGTGCTGCATGCCCGCGGCCAGCGCATCACCTCCGCCGCTGATGCTTGCCGGGCAATGGCAGGACGGCCCCGATGTTTCCCGCTATCTGGTCAGCGAAAAGCTCGACGGCGTCCGTGCCCACTGGGACGGCCGCCGATTGATCAGCCGCGCCGGCAACATCATCCCGGCGCCGGCATGGTTCACCCATGCGTGGCCACAGCAACCGCTTGATGGCGAATTGTGGGCCAGCCGCAACGCTTTCGATTCCACCAGCGCTATCGTTCGCAGTACGCCTGCCGACGACACGCAATGGCGCACCTTGCGCTTCATGGCCTTCGACCTGCCCGCGCATCCCGGCACCTTCGAGCAACGGCTCGCCGCCATGCGCGGCTTGGTTCATGGCACAAACAATCCTTATCTGGCCGTCATCGCCCAACAGCGTTTCAGCGACGCCGCGTCACTGCACAAACACCTGCAAGAAGTGGTTGCCGCCGGTGGCGAAGGCTTGATGCTGCATCACCAGGACAACTACTACGCTGCCGGGCGCAGCGAAGGCCTGTTGAAACTCAAACTCTTTGACGATGCCGAAGCGCGCGTGGCCGGTTATGTGCCCGGCAAAGGAAAATACGAAGGCATGGTCGGCGCACTGCAGGTGCAATCCGACGACGGAAGACGCTTCCGCATTGGCAGCGGTTTGAGTGATGCCCAACGCGCCAACCCGCCGGCTATCGGCAGCCTCATCACCTACCGCTACAACGGCCTCACCGTCCACGGCCTGCCGCGTTTTGCCCGCTTCCTGCGGGTACGCGAGGACTCCCCGCCAGCCAACGCACGCCCATAAAAACCGACTCCAGCATGCAAAGATGAATCGCTGCAACACCATGAGCAAAGCCTTTCTTCCCCTTCACAGGTACCGGCATGCTGGGTTTCAATGCGCGCAGACAGCACGGGGGGCGGCATGCGTTATCAGGGACGACTTCAGGATTGGAATGACGACAAGGGCTTCGGCTTTGTCGTGCCCAACGGCGGTGGCGATCGTGCCTTCGTCCACATCAAAGCCTTCGAGCGCACGCCGCAGCGGCCAGCCAATGGCCTGCTGATCAGCTACGAGCAGAAGAAGGATGCGCGCGGGCGTTTCAATGCCACCGCCATCCGCTTCGCCGCGACCAGCAAGGTCCAGGCCGCAGCAAAGCCTTCTGGCCCCGCGCCGCGATTGCCACGCACCACACTCGGGCTGCTGACGCTGCTTGCTGTGACGCTGGCATGGATGGCGAAGTTCATTCCCGACTGGGCGATGCTGACAATCAGCAGCCTCAGCCTGCTCGCGCTGATTTTCTACCTCAGCGATAAAGCCGCCGCGCAAGGCAACCGCTGGCGGACACCGGAAAGCACCTTGCACTTGATCGCGTTACTGGGCGGTTGGCCGGGTGCGTTACTGGCGCAAGGCTTGTTCAATCACAAGACCAGCAAGCGCAATTTCCAGCGTGTTTTCTGGGTGACGGTGGTGTTCAACATTCTCGGCGTCATCGCTTTGGTCACGCTGAAAGACACGCTACTGACCACCGCATTCTGAGCTTGCGTTAGTAGCGGATGACGACATCGTCATCCTGCAGGCGCATCGTCACTTTGATGACAGCAACCGATAGCGCGGCCATAACGGCCGCGCTTCAAACCCGGTCAGTCCACCTGTTGCAACTGCCCACGGTGCAGGCGGTACTCGCGCTGCACCACCCCTTCAGGCAACTCGCCGTGGGTGATCATCAGCAGGCTGCGGTTGCCCAACGCAGCGGCCAGATCGGTCAACAAGGCGTGGGCGGTATCCACATCCAGACCTTCGGTGGGTTCGTCCAGCACCATCAACGGTGCGTTGCGCAGCAGTGCGCGGGCAAGAGCCAAACGACGCGCCTGACCGGCCGACATGGTGGCGCCATTTTCGCCTACCCACGCCGACAAGCCACCCTGCTGCTGCGCCCATTCCTGCAGCCGCACCTGCTCCAGCACCGACCACATCGCGGCGTCGCTGGCATCGGGCGAACCCAGACGCAGGTTTTCGGCAATGCTGCCGGCAAATACCGGGGCACCTTGCGGCAACCAGGCGATCTGGCGATACCAGTCGTCCTGCAGGAAGCCACGCAGGTCCGCGCCGCCGTAGCGGATAACGCCCTGCTGCGGGTCCCACAGCCGCAGCATCAAGGCCGACAACGTGGTTTTGCCACAACCGCTGTCGCCGCGGATGGCGATGCGCTCACCGGGCGCCAATTGTAGATCAACGCCGTCAAGCAACTGCCGTGTTTCACCCGGCCACGCGAACACCACGTTTTCAAACGACAACACGGCCGGCGGCGGAGGCACGGCGACGGGCTGCGCGGGGTCGTGCACGGCAGGCGGCTGATCCACGATCTGCTCCAGCCGTTTTGCCGCCACCCGCGCCGACTGCAGCGCCTGCCAGGCAAGGCTGCTGCCTGCGGCGACTTCCAACAGCGCAACGGTCAGGAAGATCAAACCAGCAGCCATCGGCGCTTCCACTTTGCCGGCCTCGAATGCCGACAAAGCCAGCCACAACATCCCCAGCAAGCCGAGTCCTGACAGCAGCGAATGCAGCATGTTGCCGCCGATCAAACGCTGCCTGCGGCGTCGATCCGCAACGGCCAACTGCCCCGCTGCTTCGTCCACGCGCAGCGCCCAGGCATCACGCGCATGCAGCGCAGCAAGATCGGCAACGCCTTCCAGACCTTCATACGCCAGCGTGCGCAGACCCGCACGGTGCTGCGCACGCTGAGCCTCGTTGGCATCGCCGCGACGCACCGCCAACACCGGCACGCCCAGCCCGACCAGCGCCCCCAGCACAGCCAACAACACTGCGGCTGGCCAGTAGATCAGTGCCGCCGCAAACACTGCGACCGACGCAATCCCCACCAGTGCCAGCAACGGGCCTACCGCGCGTACCACCGCGCCGTCGACATCGCTGATATCGGAGATCAATCGCGCCAGCAGCTCGCCAGTACGGCTGCTGCCAAGCCGTGCCGGCGCCAGCGGCAATGCACGCCGGAAGAACCACACCCGCAAGTCACGGGCGATGCGCAAGGTGGCGTCGTGGCCGACCAGTTTTTCCAGGTAGCGCGACAGGATCCGCATCATCGTCAGGCCACGGATACCGGCCGACGGCGAGAAGAAGTTGAAGGTCGCGCCTGCGCCCAACGCGCCGGCCAATGCGGCACCAGTGAGGAAGCCGCCGGACAAGCCCAACAAGGCGACACCGGCCAGCATGGTGGTGAACAGCAGCACGGTGGTCAGCAGCAGCCAGCCGCCATGACGTACGAACACGCCACGCATGTCATCGCGCCGACCCTTTGCACGGCTCGTGTTCTCACACACGATCTCTTTCGGTTTCATGCGCGCTCCCCTTCATGTGCGTGCAGATTGGCCGGCCAGGTGATGACCTTGTCCGCCCAGCGCATCGCGGCCTCGCTATGCGTGGCCATCAACACGGTGCGCCCGCGCGTATGCGACGCCAGCGCCTGCAGCAGATCGTGCTCGGTTTGTGGATCGAGGAATGCGGTGGGTTCGTCGAGCAGAAACAGATCCGGCTCGCGCAGCAACAGCCGCGCCAAACCAATACGCCGGGCCTCGCCACCGGACAAACCAAACCCGCGCTCGCCGATCACCGTGTCCAGGCCCTGCGGCAAGTGCTGTGCAAAACGCATGACCTGCGCGACCTCGGCCACCGCCTGCAAGCGCGCATCGCTGACGGCCGGATCCGCCAGCCGCAGGTTGTCGGCAATGCTGCCGTGGAACAGATACGGCCGCTGCCCGGCGTAACCGATACGCAGGCCGTCGCGCGTCACAATTCTGCCCTCGCGCACCGGCAGCCAACCGGCCAGCGCTTCCAGCAAGGTGCTCTTGCCGCTGCCGCTGGGCCCGACCAGGGCCAAACGCTGCCCTTGTTCGATGTCCAATGAAAAACCTGCCAGCACATCGTGGCCTGCACCTTGCGGGCGCAACGTGATGGCCTGCACCTGCACCATCGGCGCATGCAGCTGCGCCGGCTCGGTACTGACCGGCGCAATGCCGGCTTCGTCCGTGGTTGCGGGCGACGCATCATCGGCCAACAAGCGCTCTACTTCGGCGGCAGCGGCCAGCGCATTGGCGCGGTCATGATAGTGCGCGGCCAAGCGCCGCAGCGGCGCGTAGAACTCCGGCGCCAGCAGCAGGCAGAACATGCCGGTGCCCAAGGTGGGCACAAACGAATGCAGCGACATCATCCCCAGGTAGCTCAGGCCCAGATACAAAGCCACCATCGCCACGCTCACCGAGGCAAAGAACTCCAGCGTCGTGGAGGACAGGAAGGCGATGCGCAGCACTTTCATGGTGCGCACGCGTACGCCTTCAGCCGCCTGTTCAATGCCGTCCAGCTCGGCCTCACCGCGCCCGTACAGACGCAGCAGCCCCAGGCCTTTGATGCGGTCGGCAAAGTGGCCGCTCATCCGCGCCAGTTCGCCCAACTGGGCGCGCCCGGCCGCTTCCGCGCCCCAGCCCACCAGCATCATGAAAAACGGCACCAGCGGCGCGGTGAACAGGAAGATCAGCGCCACCACCCAATCCACGTAGGCCACTGCAGCCAGGATCAACAGCGGCACCACCACCACTTCCACCCGCACCGGCTGGAAACCGGCGTAATAGCCTTCGATGGCATCGCCGTGCGCCAGCAGCAGTTCGCCCAGCTCGCCGGTGCGCTGCCGCCGCAGCCACAGCGGGCCGCGCTCCATCAGCCGCCGGTAGATCTGCGCGCGCAAGGCCAGCTTGGCGGTATCGGCCACGTCACCGGCCGCCGTCTGCGCCAGCCCGCCCAGCAGACTGCGCAGCAGCAGGGTCAACGCCAGCAGCCCGAAAGCCGGGCCGGTCTCCACAATGGCTACACGCTCCACGACTATGCTCTGGATCAACCAGGCAATCGCCGCGGCCTGTACGATCAGCAACGCGCCCGAGCCACACACCGCCAGGGCGGCCAGCCGCTGCCGCGAACGTGCGCCAGCGGCCAGGGATGCAAGCCACTGCTGTTGTTGACGACGCTGTTGACGCACCGTATCGCTGGAATGTGGAACATCGCTCAAGACTGGCAACTCAGCTGAAAGGAATCCGCCCGATTGTAAGCAAGCTGCTCCCTGCCCGCCGGCCCCATGCAAGATCGCTGCTGCACGCCTGGGCCTCATTGATCCAGATCAAGGCGGGGGTAAGCATGAACAGGGAGCATCCACGTCATTAACCCCACTCCTGCCACCCAAAGATGCCCAACACCAACGAGGTAGCCTGGCTATGATCGACCCAACAGTCGTAGAGCTGTCGCGGCTGCAGTTTGCACTGACCGCGATGTACCACTTCCTTTTCGTCCCGCTCACGCTGGGCTTGTCCTTCATGATCGCGATCATGGAGAGCGTCTATGTCATGACCGGCAAAGATGTCTGGCGCCGCATGACCCTGTTCTGGGGCGTGCTGTTCGGCATCAACTTCGCCATCGGCGTGAGTACCGGCATCGTCATGGAATTCCAGTTCGGCATGAACTGGTCGTATTACAGCCATTACGTTGGTGACATCTTTGGTGCTCCATTGGCCATCGAAGGCCTGATGGCGTTCTTCCTTGAAGCGACCTTCATCGGCCTGTTCTTCTTCGGCTGGGGCCGTTTGTCCAAGGTGCAGCACCTCACGGTGACCTGGCTGATGGCGCTGGGCACCAACCTGTCGGCACTGTGGATCCTGATCGCCAACGGTTGGATGCAGAACCCGGTCGGTGCGGTGTTCAACCCGGAAACGATGCGCATGGAAGTCGTCGACTTCATGGCCGTGTTGTTCAACCCGGTGGCACAGGCCAAGTTCGTGCACACGGTGTCGGCCGGTTATGTCACCGGCGCGATGTTTGTGATGTCGATCAGCGCCCTGTTCCTGCTGCGCAACAAGCACCATGACGTCGCCCGCCGCTCGTTCGCCGTGGCTGCCGCGTTCGGCCTGCTGTCCTCGCTGTCGGTGGTGGTGCTGGGTGACGAAAGCGGTTACGCCGCCAACGAACACCAGAAGATGAAGCTGGCCGCGATTGAAGCGATGTGGGAGACCGAGGCTGCCCCGGCCGACTTCACCGCCTTCGGCATCCCGAACCAGAAGACCCACCAGAACGACTACGAGATCAAGATCCCGTACCTGATGGGCCTGATTGCGACCCGTTCGTTCAACCAGCCGATCCCGGGCATCCTGGAACTGGTGGACCGCGCTGAACACCGCATCCGTGGTGGCCAGCTGGCCTACGGTGCACTGGAACGCATCCGCGCCGACAAGAACGACGTTGAAGCCCGCGAGATGTTTGACCGCCATTGGCAGGACCTGGGCCATGGCTTGCTGCTGAAGCGCTACCGCGAGGACATCCTCAACGCCAGCCCGCAGGAAATCTCGCAGGCGGCAATGGACACCGTGCCGCGCGTGGCCCCGCTGTTCTGGACCTTCCGCATCATGGCCGGCCTGGGCTTCTACCTCATCGCCTTCTTCGGCTTTGCGTTCTACTACTCGTGCCGCAACAACTTCGAGAGCAAGCGCACCTTCCTGAAGATTGCACTGTGGTCGCTGCCGGCACCGTGGATCGCCATCGAATGCGGCTGGTTCATCGCCGAGTACGGCCGTCAGCCGTGGGCTGTGGAAGGCGTATTGCCGACCTTCTATGCCGCTTCTGGCCTGGCCCTGCATGAAATCCTGATGACGCTGGCTGGTTTCACCGTGCTGTACACGGTGCTGATCGTCATCGAAGTCAAGCTGATGCTGAAGGCTATCCGCAAGGGTCCGGACGAAATCCTGCCCTCGCTGCAGACCGGCGCTTCCCACCACGCATCGGCCTCGCGCCAAGCATAAGGAAGGAGAACACTCATGGAATTCATTCTTCTGGACTACACGACACTGCGCGTGATCTGGTGGCTGCTGCTCGGCGTGCTGCTGATCGGTTTCGCGGTAATGGATGGTTTCGACCTGGGCGTCGGCGCACTGCTGCCGTTCGTGGCCAAGACCGATGAAGAACGCCGACTGGTGATCAACACCGTCGGCCCGGTGTGGGAAGGCAACCAGGTGTGGTTGGTGCTGGGTGGCGGTGCGATCTTCGCCGCTTGGCCGCCGCTGTATGCGGTCAGCTTCTCCGGCTTCTATCTGGCGATGTTCGTCATCCTGTTCGCACTGATCCTGCGCCCGGTCGGCTTCAAGTACCGCAGCAAGATGCCCAGCGCACGCTGGCGCAACAACTGGGACTGGGCGCTGTTCGTTGGCGGCTTCGTCCCGGCGCTGATCATGGGCGTGGCCGTCGGCAACGTGCTGTTGGGCGTTCCGTTCCACTTCGATGACACCCAGCGCATCTGGTACACGGGCACGTTCTTCGGCCTGCTGACACCGTTCGCCCTGCTTGCCGGCCTGCTCAGTGTGGCGATGGTGGTTTCGCATGGCGCCGCCATGCTGGTCATCAAGACCGACGGCCCGGTGGCTGACCGTTCGGCCCGCTTCGGCAGCATCGCCGCACTGCTGACCTTCGTGCTGTTCGCACTGGGCGGCGTGTGGGTGGCCATGGGCCTGCCGGGTTATGCCTTCACCTCGCAAGTAGTCACCGATGGCCCGAGCAACCCGCTGCTGAAGACGGTGGAAATCACCGCTGCCGGCGGCTGGATGCGCAACTACACCGACATGCCGGCCACGATCCTTGCACCGGTGATCGGCCTGCTCGGTGCGCTGCTCAGTGCGGTGCTGCTGCGCAAGCGTCGTGGCGGCCTGGCGTTCCTCGCCTCGGGCGCATCGATTGCCGGCATCATCTTCACCGTCGGCTTTGCGGTGTTCCCGTTCCTGCTGCCCTCTTCCAGCCAGCCCAGTTCCAGCCTGGCACTGTGGGATACCTCGTCCAGCCACCTGACGCTGTGGATCATGCTGCTGGCCACGGTGATCTTCCTGCCGCTGATCATCGCTTACACCACCTGGGTCTACCGCGTAATGAAGGGCAAGACCACCACGGCGGAAATGGGTGAAAACCCGAACGCTTACTGATCCGCATCCACGACATACGTAAAGGAGTCATCCCATGTGGTATTTCGCCTGGATTCTCGGCGCCGGCCTCGCTTGTACGGTGGCCATTCTCAACGGCATGTGGTTTGAAGCCCGCGAAGCGCGCAAAAACAACGAAAAACGCTAAAAAAACGCTTCAAGGTATTGTCAGGAGCCCGGACTGAGCGTATCTTTCCGGCTCCCTTCGCGGGGTGTAGCTCAGTCTGGTAGAGCGCTACGTTCGGGACGTAGAGGTCGCAGGTTCGAATCCTGTCTCCCCGACCAGGAAGGTCACAAGGAAGCCTGGAAAACGGCGACGTTTTTCAGGCTTTTTTGTTGTGTGAAGCCGCCCTCGCGGGCGCACCGGTACTCACCCGTCCACGGGGTTGGCCACTGGGGAAACACTTGCAAGGCAGTGGAGTCACCGCTATCATAGGCGGCTCCTTACGGGGTGTAGCTCAGTCTGGTAGAGCGCTACGTTCGGGACGTAGAGGTCGCAGGTTCGAATCCTGTCTCCCCGACCAAGGAAGAATCAAAGGTCTGGAAATGCACGCGCATTTCCAGACCTTTTTTCTTGGGCGATCCACCACTACCCGCACCGTGCCGCATCAGGCTGCCGGCGATGCAACCGCATCCCATTCACACCCCGCGCCGTACAATGCGCAATCGCGATTCTCCGGCCCAGCTACTTTCTACTGGCCCCGCCGCCCAATCGCCCATCTGAACCTGTTTGCCCGTGCCGATCCCGGTCTGGGCCGCAGCGCTACCTGTGAAGAACGCTTTATGACCCACGCCGCCCCCTCCCCTCATCCCCTGCTGCGCGGCCGCGTATTGGCGTTCGTCGCCATCGTGCTGGCGGCCGTCAATCTGCGTACGGCAGTCACCTCGCTGACGCCGTTGTTGGATCAGCTGGAGAAGGTGTTCAACTTCGGCAGCACGATGACCGGCGTGCTCGGCATGATGCCAACCGCCGCCTTCGCTCTGTTCGGTCTATCTACCCCCGCGTTGACCCGTCGCATCGGCCTGGAGCGCACGGCGCTGCTGGCAATGGCGCTGGCCACGCTGGGCCTGCTGGTGCGCGCCAGTGCCGGCAATGTCGGCACCTTGCTGCTTGGCTCCGGCATCGCACTGGCCGGCATGGGCATCGGCAACGTGGTGGTGCCGCCATTGGTGAAGCGCTACTTCGCTGATCGCGTTGGCACCATGAGCACGCTGTACATCACCGTGCTGCAGGCCGGCACGATGATCCCGGCGTTGCTGGCGGTGCCGATGGCCGACGCCTACGACTGGCGCATCTCGCTGGGCCTGTGGGCGCTGCTCTCGCTGGCAGCGATGCTGCCGTGGGTGCTGATGTCACGCAGCACGCGTACACCTGAAGCCCACAACGCGCCGGTCCACGCACCGGGCAAGGTTTGGCGCACGTCGTTGGGCTGGGGCTTGGCATTGATGTTCGGCATGACCTCGCTGATCACCTATTCGATGTTCACCTGGCTGCCGAAGATGATGATCGAGGCCGGCGCGTCACCGGCGTTCGGCGGCGTGACCGTCGCCGTATTCTCGGCATTGGGCCTGGTGCCCTCATTGCTGATGCCGGCCCTGGCCGTGCGCTTGCGCAATCCCTTTCCCATCGTTGCGGTGGCGTTTGCCATCAACCTCACCGCATTCGCCGGCCTGCTGTGGGCACCGATGAGCGCGCCGTTGTTGTGGGCCACCTTGCTGGGGCTCGGCCCGTCCACCTTCCCGCTCGCGCTGACGCTGATCAACCTGCGCACCCGCACACCAGCCGGCTCGGCCGCGTTGTCAGGCTTCATGCAGGGCGTTGGCTACAGCTTTGCGTGCCTGGGCCCGGTGCTGTTCGGCTGGCTGCACGGCCGCACCAACGGCTGGATGCTGCCGTTCGCGTTCCTGACCGTCTGCGCGACGGTGCTGCTCACCGCCGCCTGGTTCGCCTGCCGCCCGCAGCACCTGGAAGATCATTGGTGAGGCAACGATTTCACGAAGCGTAAATTCTGCTGCGTGAAATCGGTTTGTGCTGAAGATCAACGAAGCGGCTTGCCTGCGATTCGGCCGATGAAAGCTGGTCGCCATTCGCAACATGAACAGCGACTGGCAGCGCGCCCTTCATGCCGAATGCCACTTTGCTCAGCCAGGTGTCAGTGCCGCACCTGGCCCTCGCCGCGCACTACAAAGCGCTCCACGGTGAGCGCCTCCAGACCCATTGGGCCGTAGGAATGCAGGCGCGTGGTGGAGATGCCGATTTCCGCGCCCAAGCCCAGTTCGCCGCCGTCGGAAAAACGCGATGACGCATTGACCATCACCACCGCCGAGCGCAGCGCGTGCACGAAGGCTTCGCCATGCGCGGGATTACCGGTGGCGATCACTTCGGTGTGATCGGAGGTGTACTGCTGGATATGCGCGATGGCGGCCGCCATGTCCGGCACCACGCGGATCGATAGGATCAGGTCGAGATACTCGGCTGCGTAATCGTCGTCAGTGGCCCGCAGCACGTCCGGCAGCAATACCTGCGTCGCTGCATCACCGCGTAATTCCACGCCGCGTTCGCGCAGCGCAGCGGCGGCAAGCGGAAGGAACTGAGGCGCGATGGCTTCGTGTACCAACAACGTCTCCAGCGAATTGCAGGCCGACGGGCGCGACACCTTTCCGTCCACCAACAGATTCACTGCCAGTGCGAGATCGGCACTGGCATCGACGAACAAATGGCACACGCCCTTGTAGTGCTTGATGACCGGCACGCGCGCGTGTTCGGCGACAAAGCGGATCAACCCTTCACCACCACGCGGGATCGCCAGATCGATGATGTCGTTGAGCTGCAGCAGCTCCAGCATCGTTTCGCGGCGCAGGTCTTCGACCAGCGTCAACGCGGCGTCGGGCAACCCGGCTTCGCGCAGGGCGCGCTTGAGACTGGCGGCGATGGCGGTATTGGAGTGGATGGCTTCCGAGCCACCGCGCAGAATCACACCATTGCCGGCCTTGATGCACAGCGCGGCAGCGTCGGCGGTCACGTTCGGCCGCGCCTCGTAGATCATCGCGATCACACCCAACGGCACGCGTACCTTCTGCACGCGGATGCCATTCGGACGTTCGTAGTCGCGGGTGATTTCACCCACCGGATCAGGCAATGCGGCCACTTCACGCAGCGCATTGGCAACGCCTGCAAGGCGCGCGGGATTCAATGCCAGACGATCCCGCATCGCCGCACCCACGCCTTTGTCATCTGCGGCCTGCAGATCGCGCGCGTTGGCTGCGAGGATCACTTCCGCATCGGCATCCAGCGCATCTGCCATCGACTGCAGCAACGCGCTTCGCGCCTGCGTGGACAGCAGACCCAGCGTCTGCGCGGCTTGCCGGCATTGCAATGCCAGCGTGCGGATATCAGTCATGGCGGCACCTTTGGTAAGCATTGAATGCGTTGGTCACAGCAGCACCATATCGTCGCGATGGATGACGTTGTCGCCGTAGTTGTAGCCGAGAATGGTCTCGATCTCGCGCGTGTGGTGTTGACTGATGCGGCGGATGTCCACCGCCGAATACTGGCTCACGCCGCGCGCGATGCGCTGCTGCCCCTCCGGATCAAACAGGCGCACCTCGATCATGTCGCCACGCCGGAACTCACCTTCCGCACCAACCACACCGCCTGGCAACAGTGATGCACCCTTCTCGCGCAACGCCCGCGCAGCGCCGGCATCGACCAGGATCGCACCCGGCTCCACCGGCGCATGCCGCAGCCAATACTTGCGCGCGGCGATGCGTGATTGCCCCGCGTGCAGACGCGTGCCACGCAGCCTGCCCTGGGCAAGCCCGCGCACCACGTCCCCATCGCGGCCGTTGAACAGGAACGTATCGATGCCGGCCGCACCGGCCTTGGCCGCCGCCTGCAGCTTGGTGTGCATGCCGCCGGTGCCGACCGCGCTGCCGCTGCCGCCGGCCATCGCCAGCACGTCCGGCGTCAGCTCGGTGACTTCGTTGATCGGCTGCGCCAATGGATTGCTGCGCGGGTCGGCGGTGTACAGGCCGTCGATGTCGGTGGCGATGAACAAGGCATCGGCATCGACCAATGCAGCGACGATGGCGGCAAGGTTGTCGTTGTCGCCAAGCTTGAGTTCGTCCACCGAGACGGTGTCGTTTTCGTTGATGACCGGCAACGCGCCCAGCGCCAGCAGCTCGTTGAGCGTGGCGCGTGCATTGAGATAGCGACGGCGATTGCGCAGGTCGTCATGCGTGAGCAGCACCTGCGCCACCGGCCGCTCGAAGAAGCGCTGCCACAGCGTGATCAATTGCGCCTGACCGAGCGCGGCCAGCGCCTGTCGCGCGGCCATCGCGGCGCCAGCTTCAGCGGCCTTGGGCACGATGGCACGGCCGGCAGCGACCGCACCGGAAGAGACGATCACCACTTCGCGCCCGGCCTGCACATTGGCCGACACGAACTGCGCCAGCCCGAGTGCGAAGCGTGGCGTCAGGCCACCGCCGTCAGCGGCCAACAGGCTGCTGCCAACCTTGAGCACGGCGCGGCGCCACGGCGGCAGCACTTGTTCGGTGAACGGCGAAAGTGAGGTCTGGATCATGGGATCAGCGCGTATTCCACTCGTGGACGGTCAACTCGGAGCTGCCGTGGATGGCCAGCGGATCGGTGGCGACGATGGCCTTGGCTTCGTCGAGGCTGTCGATGTTCTTCAACACATAAGCACCACCACTGCCATCACTGAACCCACCGGTCAGGTGCAGACGGTTCTCGGCGCTGAGCACATCGAGGAACGCTTTGTGCGGGGCAATCACCGCGTCGTCGAACGACGGCTTGCGCATTGCCATTACCAGGTAAAGCTTCATTGCATTCTCCTTTGCTGCGTATGACAGCACGCCAGACACGCCGCCGTCGCGTTTGCTTTCGCTTGGAACTTGCTTGGGCTTGGGCTTTGACTTGGGGCTTTGACTTGGGGCTTTGGCTTGGGGCTTGGGGCTTGGGGCTTGGGCTTTGGCTTGGGGCTTGGGGCTTGGGCTTTGGCTTGGGCCTTTGGCTATCCCTTCTCCCGCGTGCGGGAGAAGGTGCCCGGAGGGCGGATGAGGGGAGCTTTTGACGTAGCTTGCTGGAAGCTTCCCCTCACCCCAACCCCTCTCCCGCACGCGGGAGAGGGGCTTAAGCCGAAGCCAGAGCCAAAACCAACACGGGCGCCCTTCGGCGCCCGCGTTCACTCCATCAGCCCTGCAACGCCTTCCAGCGTGCATTGAGCTCATCCAGCCGCAGATCCGCCGCCGCTCCAGGCGACACGCGCGCGGCCAAACTGCCCTCAGGGGTACGCCCCTGCCCTGCGGTGTCAGCAGCTTCAGCAGCGGCCTTGTACGCATCGCGGAACGGCACACCGGCAACGGCAGCTTCCACGGCAACATCGGTCGCATACATGCCCGAATCAATCGCGCTGCGAATGTTGTCGTCGCGCCAATCCAGATTCGACAACAGTGCCGGCAACAGCTCCAGCGCCGCCAGTCCACGACCAAAGCCGTGCACGATTGCGCCCTTGGAGTTCTGCAGGTCGCGCTGGTAACCCGACGGCAGCGACAGCAGCTGCTCGATCTCGGTACGCGCGGCCGCAACGCTGGCGTGGGTGGCACGCATCAGTTCGATCACGTCCGGATTGCGCTTGTTCGGCATGATCGAGCTGCCGGTGGTGTACTGCGCCGGCAGCGATACGAAGGCGAACTCGCCGGTGGTGAACAGCGACAGGTCCCACGCAATCCGGCGCAGGTCCAGCGTTGCGCCGCCCAAGGCTTCCAACGCGGCCAGCTCGAACTTGCCGCGCGACAGCTGCGCGTAGATCGGGTTGACCTGCATGCGGGAGAAACCCAGCGCTGCCGTGGTGTGCTCGCGGTCCAGCGGCAGGTTGACGCCATAACCGGCGGCGGTGCCCAGCGGGTTGGTGTCGACCAGCGCACGCGTGTCGCGCGCACGGATGGCGTTGTCGATGAACGCCTCGGCCCAGCCAGCCCACCACATGCCCGCCGAGGACACCACGGCGCGCTGGATGTGGGTGTAACCCGGCAACGGCTGCAGCTGTTCGGCCTGCGCACGATCCAGCGCGACCTTGGCAACGTCGGTGCTGATCTGCGCCACGCGCTCCAGCTTTTCCTTCAGCCACAAACGCGTGGCCACCAGGATCTGATCGTTGCGGCTGCGCCCGGTGTGGATCTTGCGGCCCGCATCACCAAGACGCTCGGTCAGGCGCGCTTCGATGGCCGAATGGCAATCCTCGTACTGTTCGTCGAGCACGAAAGCGCCGCTGCGGAAGTCGTCCGCCAGCGTCGCCAGCTCGCGCTTGAGCGCGGCCAATTCATCCGCCGACAGGATGCCGATGTGCTGCAGGCCTTCGGCATGCGCGGTACTTGCCTGGATGTCGTGCAGGAAGAACTCACGGTCGAGGATGACGTCATCGCCGGCCAGGAAGGTCTGGATCTTCGCGTCAACCGCGACGCCGGGTTTCTGCCAGAGCAGGTTGGTCATGGTGAAAAGCCTCTGAATTCAAGAATCCCGTAGGAGCGACCTGGGCCACGAAGCTCTTCAGTGACAGAGCCAATATCTCGCGACCGAGGCCGCTCCTACGACATGCGGTTAATGGGGGATGGCGGTCAGCTCGTCCAGGCCGAGCGCGCGGTTGAGGTTCTGCAGCGCCTGCGTGGCTGCGCCCTTGAGCAGATTGTCGATGGTCGCCACCACCACCACGCGCTTGTTGCCCGGCGCCATGGTGAAGCCGCCCACCTGCACACCATGCGTGCCGGCGATGCGGCTGACCCACGGTGCTTCATCCACCACGTCCACCAGCGGCTCGCCGGCATAACGCTGTTGATACAGCGCCATCACCTCTTCGCGCTTGAGCGGTTGCTGCAGCCACAGATTGACGGTCATGGTGATGCCACGGAAGTGCGGCGCCACGTGCGGCATGAATTCCACCGGCACGCCGAGTTGCGTGGTCACTTCGCGTTCGTGCACGTGGTTGGTGAGCGCGTACGGCATCAGGTTGTCGCGCAGCAGCTCGGCGTTGTTCTTGTCCGACGGCGTGGTGCCGGCACCGGACCACCCGGAAACACCAAAGCAGGTCGGCGGCCCGGCCAGCTGCGACAACAGCGGCGTGATGGCCAGTTGCATCGCGGTGGCGTAGCAACCCGGATTGCTGATGCGCTTCTGCCCGGCATAGCGATTGCGGGTCAACTCCGGCAAGCCGTAATACCAGCTGTTGTCGAAACGGTAGTCGGCCGACAGATCCACGATCACCGTGTCCGGCTTCGCTGCATCCAGCGCCGCTACAAACGGTTCGGCCTTGCCATTGGGCAGCGCCAGCACCACCGCGTCCACGCCCTTGGCGGCCACCGCATCGGCGTCCAGGCTTTCGTAGCGCAGCTCGCCGCTGTACGCATCATTGTGATCGGCCACGCGCTGGCCAGCCAACTCGCGTGAGGAAACAAACGCCAGCTCAATCTGCGGATGCGCGGCCAACAGCCGGATCAACTCGGTGCCGGTATAACCGCGGGCACCGACGATGCCAACGGTGAAAGACGAAGCAACATTCATGCGTGTGCGTCCAAACGGTGCTGCAGCTGACATTTCACGTCCTGCCATTCCGTGTCGATGATGGAGAAGATGACGGTGTCGCGCGGTGTACCGTCGGGATGACGCTTGTGATTGCGCAGCACGCCGTCCTGCTTGGCGCCCAGACGCGCAATCGCCGCGCGAGACGCGAGGTTGAACGAGCTGGTCTCGAACACCACGCTCAGGCACTGCAGCCGTTCAAACGCATGAGTGAGCAACATCAACTTGGCCTCGGTGTTGATGCCGGTGCGCTGCGCGGTTTTGCCGTACCACGTGTAGCCGATGCTGAGCTTTGGAACCTCTGCATCCAGCCCGTAATAGCGCGTGGTGCCGACCACTTCATCGGCCGCATTGAGCACCGCGAACGGCAGCACCTTGCCCTCGGCCTGCGCCTGCAGCGCGGCTTGCACATAGGCGGTCATGGTCTTGGCCGTCGGCACCTGCGCGTACCAGAGTTCGGACAGCGTACCGTCGCCCAACGCGCCTCGCAGGCCGTCGATATGCGCCATCTGCAGCGGCTCCAGTCGCACGTGCGAACCCGCCAGCGTCGGTACTTTGCTCCAATCGGCATGGTTCATGGTTCAGCCCTCCAGGCTCGGGCTGCGTGCGGCGCAGTGTTCGACGTAGGTACGGATTCGGTCGAAACCGTCGGCGCCGAACCAGAACACTTTCCAGTGGCCCTGCTTGTAGCAGCCGTCGGATTCGGCGTAATAGAAATGATTGACCGGATTGCCGTTGCGCGAACGCCAGAACAGCTGCGGGGTTTCTTCCAGCATCACGTTCCACACCGCGCGGCCCAGGCCTTCGCCCTGCGCGTCGTCGAGCACGGCGAACTTGTCGAGGTATACGCCTTCGGCTTCATCGGTGAGGATCACCGCAGTGCGGTAGTTCTCGCTGACATAGGCGCGCAGCAGCTTGGTCTTTTCAAAGTAATCCGGCACCAGCGTGCGACCGAAGCTGGATTCGATCAGTGTCTTCAGACGGGCGGTATCCAACTCGTCCCACGACGTCGCCTTGAGCACCTTTTCACCGCGACGCACCAGCGTGCCCGACCCTTTGTGGGTGAACAGCTCCTTGGCCAGATCGGCCGGGCGCGTGATCGACACCGACGACTCCTCCGGCAGCCGGTCCAGCAGATCCTTGATCTGCTCGATCTTCACCCGCATGCCGCCGTGGATCCACGGCTGCGCCATCAGCTGGTCGTATTCGGTGGACAGGTTGATCGACGAAATCAGCGCGCCCTCCTCGTCCAGCAGACCGCCGGTGCCGGTGAGGAAAATGATCTTGTACGGCTGCAGTTCCTGCACCAGCTCATTGGCGGCGAAGTCGGCGTTGACGTTGAGGATCTGTCCGCTCGCCGTCTCGCCCAGACTGGTGATCACCGGAATCGAACCGGCACGCAGGCTGGCTTCGATCGGTGCGAGATTCACCTTCTTCACTTCGCCAACCAAACCGTAAGTGTCCAGATCCAAGTACTCGGCTTCGAACACGCCACCGGTGATGGACGTTGCGCGCGCACCGTTCTGCTGCAGCGCTTCGACCAGCTTGAGGTTGGACTGCTGGAACACCTTGCGCACGATGGCCAACGCCTCGGGCGTGGTCACGCGCAGGCCGTTGATGGTCTGCTTCTCGATGCCTGCGGCCGACAACTCAGCATCCAGCTGCGGGCCGGCGCCATGCAGCACGATCGGGGTCAGGCCCACTTCCTGCAGGAACGACAACGAAGACGTCAGTGCTTCCAGATCGTCGCGCAGCACCGCACCGCCCACCTTGACCACGGCGAAGCGCTTGGCATCAAGCTGTGAAAAACGCTTGAGGTACTGACTGATTTCCTTCGCACTGGCCATGCTCGAAAGCAGGCGGACAATGGTCTGGCGGGTCTGGCGATGGGGTTGCATGGCTGGGGACATTGCTTGCGTCTACAAAGCGACCACAACGGTCGCGGGGGAGAAGCCGGCGGTGAACCGCCGGGCCACTGCGGCTCAGGCGCCGCGTTGCAGGATGCTGTGCACCGACTCGACGTAACGCTGCAACTGCTCCAGCGTGACGAACTCATCGGCGGTATGCGCCTGGGCGATATCACCCGGGCCATACACCATCGTGGTGTAACCACCGGCCGAGAACAGCGATGCCTCGGTCCAGAAATCAACGGCATTGCCGATGGGCAAGCCCAGTTCGTCGGCAACATCGCGCGCGGCCAGGCGGCGCTCTTCGGCGCGCGCGATGTCGCCCGACGGCAGGCTCGGGCCACGGAAGGTTTCTTCAAAGTGCGCCGCCTGCGGCTCGGCGAAACCGGCGAAGGTGCCGAGCAGCGCATCGATATCCATCGACGGCAGCGGACGGAAACCAAACCGCAGCTCGGCTTCCGGCGCGATCATGTTGGCCTTGATGCCACCTTCGACACGGCCGATGTTGAAGCGCAGGCCGGTCAACCCGCCAAAGCGCGCATGCGCCAGCGATTCAACATGATCCAGCGCCTTGCCGCCCCAGCGCATCGCCTGGTGCAAGGCACTGGCGGACGGATCCTGCTTGCCCGACGCATGACCGGCACGGCCCTGGAATTTCATCAACACCGAGCTGATGCCGCGGTGTGCGAGCACCGCCTCGCTCATGGTCGGCTCGGCGACGATCACCGCTTCATATGCGATGCCACGCGCCAGGAAGGCAGCGATGCATCGCGGGTCATTGGCTTCTTCGTCACTGGAGAACAAGAACGCCGCATCGCCATCGGTGACATTGGCAGCTGCCACCAGCGCCGCAGCCGCACCCTTGATATCGCAGACGCCCAGGCCGACGACACGATCCTCAAGGCGACGCATCACATGCGGGCTGGCAGACCAGTGCGGCGAATCCGGCACGGTGTCCAGGTGCACGTTGAACAGATATTTCGGATTGCCGCGCACCGCATAGAAGCTGACCGCACCGGCGCCGTGATCGATCACCTCGACGTTGAAGCCCGGCAAGTTGTCACGCAGGTAATCGAAGATGCCACCGGTGGTGATCGCACGCGGCGGATTGCGGGTGTCGAAAGACACCAGGGCTTCAAGGTGCTGCAGAGTGGATTCGAGCAGGTTGGTCATGGTTTCAGTTCATAGCGGAGGCGGACGAAGCTTCCTTCTCCCTCCGGGAGAAGGTGCCCCGAAGGGGCGGATGAGGGTAAGGCTGCGCCAACGTTGCATGCGGCTGCGCCCTACCCTCACCCCAACCCCTCTCCCGTGGGGAGAGGGGCTAACAGCACTCAGCGATTGACCTGCGCGTACAACGTCGAGCTCATGCCGAACAGCTTGATGAAGCCTTCGGCTTCTTCCACGCCCCAGTCCGCCGACTGTGCATAGGTCGCGCCCTTGGCATTGAGGATGTACGGCGAGCGCACGGCCACCGCATCGACGCGGCCACCACGGGTTTCCAGCACGACTTCGCCGGTCACCTTGGCCTGCGAAGCCTTCAGGAAGGCTTCGATGTCGGTCTTCAACGGGTCGTGATAGAAGCCTTCGTACACCAGCTCCACCCACTTGCGCGCCACTTCCGGCTTGAAGCGGTTCTGCTGCTTGGTCAGCACGGTGTCTTCCAGCGCGCGGTGCGCGGCCAGCAGCGAGACCAGGCCCGGTGCTTCAAACACGATGCGGCCCTTCAGGCCGATCACCGTATCGCCGGTGTAAACACCGCGACCCACGCCGTACTGCGCAAACAAGGTGTTGAGCTTGGCAAGAATCTGCTCACCCGGCAGTTCCTTGCCGTCCAGCGCAACAGCCACGCCTTCGACGAACTTCAGGGTCACGGTCAGCGGCTCCACCGGCCACGCACTGCGCGGTGCGCACCAGCCGCGGGCGCCTTCGCCCGGTGCTTCCCATTTGTCGATCTCGCCGCCGGACATAGTCAGGCCCAGCAGGTTCTCATTGATGGTGTATGCCTGCTGCTTGGCACGCACGCCGAAGCCGCGCGCTTCCAGGTACTTCTGCTCGTAGGCGCGCGTCTGGGTGTGCTCTTTCTGGATTTCGCGAATCGGCGCGACGATGACGTAATCGCCCTGCGCCTTCACTGCCAGATCGAAACGCACCTGGTCGTTGCCCATGCCAGTGCAGCCGTGGGCGATGATGTTGGTGCCCAGCTCGGCAGCGCGCTTGAGCGCAGCGTCCACGATCAGATAACGGTCGGACACCAGCAACGGGTACTGGCCCTGGTAACCCTCGCCTGCCCAGACGAACGGCTTGACGAAACCTTCCCAGATCGCCGGGCCGCCATCGACGGTGACGTGACTGGTGACGCCCAGCTCAGCGGCGCGCTTTTCGATGAAGTCACGCTCCTCCGCATCCACGCCGCCGGTATCGGCGAACACGGTGTGCACGTTGTAGCCGCGCTCCTGCAGGTACGGCACGCAGAAGCTGGTGTCGAGGCCGCCGGAGAAGGCGAGGACGATGTCTTTGCTCATGGGGAAGAAGTCTCTGCTTTATTGAAGCCCCTCTCCCCTTGCGGGGGAGGGGTTGGGGAGGGGGTAACGAAGTTGAGGTGGTCTTTGGAGCGAGGAACCTAGCCTCACCCCAACCCCTCTCCCATCAGGAGAGGAGCTAACGCATTACTTGCCGGCCAGCGCCGCCATGATCGCCTTCTGTACGTGCAGGCGATTCTCCGCCTCATTGATGGCAATGCACTGCGGCGAATCCATCACGCCGTCGGTGGCCTTCACGTTGCGGCGCAGCGGCAGGCAGTGACTGAACACACCATTGTTGGTCAGCGCCATCTTGGCCTCGTCCACCATGAAGTGCTGGTACTGGTCGCGAATCGGCTTTTCCGGCGCCCAATTGCCGAAGAACGGCAGCGCGCCCCAGCTCTTGGCGTAAACCACGTCGGCACCGGCATAGGCGCTGGCGATGTCGTGACTGACCTGCAGCGAACCACCGCTCTCGGCCACGTTCTGCTCGGCCCACCCCATGTAACGCTCGTCCAGGATGTAATCCGGCGTCGGGCACAGCAAGGTCACGTCCATGCCCATGCGCGTGGCAATGGTCAGCGCCGAGTTGGCCACTGCGGTGTTCAGCGGCTTGGGATGGTAGGTCCAGGTCAACACATACTTCTTGCCGCGCAGGTCGGTGGTACCGAAGTGTTCCTGCAGCGCCAGAATGTGCGCCAGCTCCTGACACGGATGGGTGATGGTCTCCATGTTGATGACCGGCACCGGCGAGTACTTGGCAAAGCTCTTGAGCACGATGTCCTGGCGGTCGTAGGACCAGTCCACGAACTTCGGAAACGCGCGCACGCCGATCAGGTCGACGTAGCGGCCCAGCACCTTGGCCACTTCAGCAATGTGTTCTTCGGTATCGCCGTCCATCACCGTGCCGAAATCGAACTCGATCGGCCACGCATCCTTGCCTGGCTGCAACACCACCGCGTGGCCGCCCAGCTGGAAGGCGCCCAGCTCGAAGCTGGTGCGGGTGCGCATGGAGGGGTTGAAGAAGACCAGAGCGATCGACTTGCCCTTGAGGTCATCGCCCAGCTTGTTTTGCTTGAACAGCGTTGCCTGGGTAAGCAGCGCGTCGAGGTCGCCACGGCTCCAGTCCTGGGTGTTCAAGAAGTGCTTCAGAGACATCAATCCATCCTTTGCTGCGGAATGTCGCCGTTACCGGCGGTTGGATGCGCCAAGGCGCGACTCATTGCGGTTGAAACTTTTGCCAAACCAAAAACGAAAAAACCCAGCCTGGGCTGGGTTTTCTGAACAGACAGCACGAAGCCCCGGTCACCCAGCGAATATGTGGGATTCCGGTCGGCGGGCACGCGAGGTCATCCCGGAGGCCATCCGGGCGGTGCTGGTTTCGTGCTGGAAGCTGTTGGCTTTCATCGTCGCGCATACTCGCACGCAGCCTGCCGGCACGCAAGTGTCGCAGCGCAACATCAGGGCGTGGCCGACGATGCGTCGAAGGATTGGCCGATATCCGGGGTGATTGACACCCGCAGTTTCAGGCGGTTGCCCGGGTCTTCCGGCAGCCGCGAGCGGAACTTGATGCCCTTGTAGACGTAATCCACGTCATAGGCGATGGGCCGGCGGAACTCACGACCCACCTCAACAATCTTGCATTCCGGAGTCAGCATCGCCGAACCACCGGACGCATGCCGGGGTTGCGCGTCTTCAGCGCTGACCACCTCTTCCTCTACTTCGTCGCGGCTGAAGATGCCCTTCACCGAATCCCAGAAGCGGCGCATGCCGCCGCGCTCCTCGCCGTTCTCGCCCTTTACCTGCACCGGTGCCAGCGTGCGCGTGGAGACCGGCTCGCAATGTTCCTCGGTGCGCGTGGCGCGCAGCGTCTGGAACACCGGTTCGACATTGAGCACCTGGGCGTAGTCGTAACGGACGTTTTCCACGATAACCACACGGTTGCGCAGATCACTCTCCTGCGCCACGGCAGCCCCGGAGGCGGCGGTACACAGGCAAAGCGTCAACAGCAGCGGGTTTGGTTTCATCAAGGTCAGCGGCACGATGCGGGAGCGAATGGTGGCCAATAGTGTAGGCAGCGGCGCGGCTCTGGGGCTGAACCTTACCCCTCCGTCCGCATCCTGCACAGCCCGGGCGTGCCCCACCCGTCCCGGGCCGCTAGAATCGTCGGGTTCGCCTCACCCCCAACAGATGCCCATGACCCTGCGCCTGCACAACAACCTGACGCGGCAGCTGGAGCCGTTTGCTCCGCTCGATGCCACCGCCCCGACCATGTATGTGTGCGGCCCCACCGTCTACAACTACGTCCATATCGGCAATGCCCGTGGCCCGGTGGTGTTCGGTGTGCTGGCCGACCTGCTGCGGCGGCGTTACGGCGCGCTGCGGTACGCCCGCAACATCACCGACGTTGACGACAAGATCAATGCAGCGGCCAAGGAACAAGGGGTGCCGATTTCGGCCATCACCGACCGTTTCGCCGCCGCCTACCGCGACGACATGGCCGCGCTGGGCGTTGTGCCGCCGGATATCGAGCCGGAAGCCACTGCGCACATCCCGCACATCATCGCGATGATCGAAGACCTGATCGCCAGTGGTCATGCTTATGCCGCCGAGGGCCATGTGCTGTTCTCCGTCAGCAGCTTCAAGGGCTACGGCAAGCTCTCGCGCCGCGATCCGGAAGAAATGCTGGCCGGTGCCCGCGTCGAAGTAGCGCCGTACAAGCGCGAAGCCGGCGACTTCGTCCTGTGGAAGCCGTCCACCGACGACCTGCCCGGCTGGGAATCGCCGTGGGGCGTGGGCCGCCCGGGCTGGCATATCGAGTGCTCGGCAATGGCCGCCGCGCATCTGGGGCCGACCATCGACATCCATGCCGGCGGCGTGGACCTGCAGTTTCCGCACCACGAAAACGAGATCGCCCAGAGCGAATGCGCCCACGGCGGGCAGACCTTTGCCCGTTTCTGGCTGCACAACGGCATGCTCAACTTTGGCGGCGCCAAGATGAGCAAGTCGATCGGCAACATCGAGCGCGTGCACGACCTGGTCCAACAGCACCCGCCAGAAGCCCTGCGCTACGCGCTGCTGTCGGCGCATTACCGGCAGCCGCTGGATTGGTCGGACGCGCTGATCGAGCAGTCGGTCCGTACGCTGGACCGGCTGTACGGCACATTGCGTGATCTGGTGGATATCGACGCCACAGTCGAAATCCCTGCCTCGGTGGAAGCTGCACTGGACGATGACCTCAATACGCCACTGGCACTGGCCGAAGTGGCACGCATCGCCAGTGACGCACGCAAAGCCGAAAGCGTCGAAGACAAAATCCGCCTGAAGCGCGAGCTGCTTGGCGCCGGCCTTGCCCTTGGCCTGCTGCAGCAGGCACCGGCGGCATGGTTCAGCCGTGGCGCAGAAGCCGGTGACGATGCACGCATCCAGGCTTTGATCGACGAACGCATCGCCGCCAAGCAGAACCGCGACTTCGCCCGCGCCGATGCCATCCGCGACCAATTGGCCGCCGAGAACATCGTGCTGGAGGACACCGCGCAGGGCGTGCGCTGGAAGCGGGGGTAAGTCTCCCGTTTCCCCCTCTCCCCCACCCCCGCTCCGCGCCCCGGCCTTCGCTAGACGCGAAGGCGCTAGGAGAGCAGCGAATCCATGATTCGCAAGCTGCTCTCCATCGCCCCGCGAGGGGAGAGGGGCTTTAAAAGCTGCAATTGCGCAGCGCTGCTTGAGCTCGCGCTGCTTTGAGCCCCTCTCCCCTCGCGGGAGAGGGGTTGGGGAGAGGGGGAAGAAGCCCCCCACCCCACAAAGCCACTCCCACCTCACCGGAGCGGCGCCAAAACAGGAACCCCAATGATCGACTCCCCCTTCCCGCTCGAACCCACCCCCGCCGAAGCACAGGCCACCATTGCCGAGGAGTTTTCCTTCTTTGGTGACTGGTCCGAGCGCTACCAGTACCTGATCGACCTCGGCCGCAAGCTGCCCACTTTCCCCGAAGAGTGGAAGACCGAGGAGCACCGTCTGCTCGGTTGCCAGTCGATGGTCTGGATCGTGCCCGAAGGCAACGCCGACAAGCTGGTCTTCCACGCCATCAGCGATTCGGCCATCGTTTCGGGCCTGATCTACCTGGCGCTGCGTGTGTATTCCGGCCGCTCCGCCGCCGATATCCTGGCGACCGAGCCGGACTATGTGTCTGCGATCGGCCTGGCCAAGCACCTGTCACCCACCCGCAGCAACGGTCTGGCCGCAATGCTGACCTTCATCCGCGATACCGCCCAAGCACAGCAGCAGTGAGCGCGACGGCGGACAGCTCCAGCGCAGCGACCCTGCTACGCCAACCCGGCTTCGCGCAACTGCTGATGTACCGCATCGCGGCGATGCTGTCCTACCAGATCGTCGCGGTCACGGTCGGCTGGCACATCTATGAAATCACCCGCAATCCGTTCTCGCTGGGCCTGATAGGCTTGGCAGAAGTGCTGCCGTTCTTCTGCGTGGCGCCGTTCGCCGGCTACCTGGTCGACCACCTGCCGCGCCGCAAACTCGGCATGGCCGCCACGCTGGGGTTGATCGCCACCGCCGCCGTGCTGGCTGCCGTGGCGATGAACTGGCTGCCGGTGAAGGGCGTCTGGCCGATCTATCTGGCCATTGCACTGACCGGCATGGTCCGCGCGTTTCTGTCGCCGATCTACAACGCGCTGTTCGCGCGCGTGTTGGCACGCGAGCAGTTCGCACGCGGCGCCGGCTTTGGCAGCGTGGTGTTCCAGGCGGGCATGGTCATCGGCCCGGCGCTGGGCGGCGTATTGGTTGCCTGGGGCGGCAAAGGCTTGTCGTACGGCGTTGCTGCGGTGATGGCGATGTTGGCACTGGCGGCACTGGCCTCGCTCAAGGTCAGCGAGCCGGCCCCGCCGCTGACCCGCGCGCCGATCTTCGCCAGCATCGCCGAAGGCGCACGCTTCGTATTGTCCAACCAGATCATGCTCGGCGCGATGGCGTTGGACATGTTCTCGGTACTGCTCGGCGGCGTCGTGGCGATGCTGCCGGCCTTCATCCAGGACATCCTGCATCACGGGCCGGAAGGCCTGGGCATCCTGCGCGCGGCACCGGCACTGGGCTCTATCTGCGTCGGCCTGTGGCTGGCGCGGCGCCCGCTGCAACGCAACGCCGGCCGCGTCTTGTTGTTCGCTGTCGCCGGCTTCGGCCTGTGCGTCGTGGCCTTCGGGCTGTCGCACAGCTTCTGGTTGTCAGCGGCGATCCTGTTGTTCTACGGCGCCTGCGACGGCGTGTCGGTGGTGGTGCGCTCGACCATTCTGCAGTTGGCCACGCCCGATGAAATGCGCGGCCGGGTGTCCTCGATCAACGGCATCTTCATCAGTTCATCCAATGAACTGGGCGCGTTCTATGCCGGGACGATGGCGCGCCTGCTGGGTCTGGTGCCGGCGGTGGTGATCGGCGGCTGCGCGGTGTTGGGCGTGGCCGGCATCACCGCATGGAAGGCGCCGCAGTTGCGACGATTGAATCTGCGCGATCTGCAGTAGAGCCGCCCTCATCCGCCCTTCGGGCACCTTCTCCCGCAGGCGGGAGAAGGGAGCATGCCGAGCATTGCGCATGCCTTCAGGCCACCGAACGGTGGCAGGCCGTGCGAAGCGCAGAGGGTTTCCGAAGCCAGCACCATCCCTTCTCCTGCTTGCGGGGTGAAGGCATGCGGCTTACGAGCCACTGGCTCGTGCATGGCTGAACGCCTCGCATGCTATGCGAGGCGGGGGCGCTGAGCGAGGTGCCTGAAGGGCGGATGGGGGGAGCTTTTCGCTATTGCCCTGCTTTCCACTCCGCGTACAGCCCGGCCTCGCCCGCCGGCCGCAACTGTCGCAGACCAGAGCTGGAAGCCGCCGGCCCCTCTGCCAACCGTGCATACACCGCGCCGGTAGAAAGTCCAAACGGTGCGCCGTCTTCGTTGGAATACGCAAACCACGCCTGCTCGATACCACACAGGTACATCGCCGCCAGGCACATCGGGCATGGATGACCGCTCGCGTAAATCACACAGCCGTCCAGACGCGGGCTGGCCAGTCTTGCACTGGCCAAACGGATGGCGTGCATTTCCGCATGGTCGGTGGGATCGTGGCTGGCATGAATGCGATTGGCCGCCTCGGCCAGCACCTTGCCATCCTTGACCAACACCGCGCCGAACGGTCGACCACCGGCAGCGATATTCGCGCGGGCCAACTCCACTGCGCGGCGCATGAAAACGTCCTGATCCGCCATCTTCATAACTCCAAAAAGGCAAAACCCCGCCGAAGCGGGGTTTTGCGTTGTTCGACAGAACCGGACGATCAGTCGCCCTGCTGCTTCTGCAGGTGCTCCCAACGCTCCTGCGCATCAATCGTGCGCTCGGCGGTGAGACGGGCTTCCAGACGATCCAGGCCAATTTCCTCGCCGGTATCGACGCAGAAACCATAGTCGCCGGCTTCCACACGCTTCAGCGTGCTGTCGATCTTGCCGATCAGCTTGCGGTAGCGGTCGCGGGTACGCAGTTCCAGCGAGTTCTCGGTCTCGCGGGTCGCACGCTCGGCTTCATCGCCGATGTCACGCACTTCCTCACGCAGGTTCTCGATGGTCTGCTTCGATTCCTCGACCAGATCAGCGCGCCAATGCAGCAGACGCTGACGGAAATACTCCTGCTGCAGCGTGCTCATGTACTCCTCGTCCGCCGTCGGCTTGTAGCCGGCAGGCAGGATCGGGCGGCCAGAGGCCTCGTCGGTCTTGTACTCGACCACCTTGTACTTGCTGCGCGGCGCCGGAGCGGTCGAACGAGCGGTTACGGCGACGGCCACCTTGCCAACCGGGCGAACAGCAACCGGAGCGGTGGATTTGACGGGTGTTTTCACGGGGGATTTCGAAACAGGCACGGGCTTCTTGGATTGCGGGGCTTTGGCCGCCGGCGTCGGTTTGGCAGCAACCGGCTTGACGGCCGGGGCTGGAACCTTCTTGGCGACTTCAGCCGGGACAGGCTTGGCCGTCACCGGCTTGACGGCCGGCTTCGGTACGGACTTGACCACGGTTGGGGTGGCGGGCGTCTTGACGACTTTGGCAACGGATTTCTCCGCCACCTTTTTCACCACCGGCTTGGCTGCAGGCTTGACGGCCTTGGCCACGGGTGCAGTTTTCTTTGCCGGCTTAGCGACGGGTTTGGTCACCTTGCTGGCAGGCGTTTTTTTGGCCACCGGAGCCGCCGGCTTGGCAGCAACCTTCTTGACGACGGCCGGCTTGGTCGCTGCCTTCTTGGCAACCACCTTTTTGGCAGGGGCCTTGGTTGCCGGCTTTACAGCCTTGGCAACGGGCTTGCTCACAGCCGGCTTGGACACCGCCTTCTTGACTACGGGTTTGGCGGTCTTCTTGGCGACCTTGACGGCCTTCTTTGCAGGTTTTTTAGCAGCCACGAAACGCTCTTCCTTGTTTCCCCCGGGGCCCGGGAAAGCGGGCCTTTATAGCCTACCCGACCAGCAGCAGCAACCGCGCCAGACACCGTTGCCTGAACGGATGCCCGGCCCGCGCTGCGAGGGTCCGGTGGCGTCACCGGACCGTTGTACGCAGTTCGGAACGTAACCAAGCGCGGCATCCGCGTCTGGTCGGCAGCGGTAAAGCCCAAAAGCTTTACCGGCACCGTCCTGCATCCTGCGACAAATCCAATGGCAATGCCAAGTGGCATATCATTCGGCTGTGATCGGCCGCCTACTCATTGCCGTACTGCGCTTCTACAAGCGCTTCGTCAGCCCCCTGCTCGGGCCGCGCTGCCGTTTTGTTCCCAGCTGCTCTGAATACGGGATGGAAGCCATCCGCGTACACGGCCCGCTGCGCGGCTGTTGGCTGACGCTGCTGCGGCTTGGCCGCTGCCAGCCCTTCCACCCTGGCGGTTTCGACCCGGTGCCCGAGCGCTCTGACTCTTCTTCTTGCCGCTGTACAGGAAAACACTGACATGTCCTCCACGCTCATCACCAATGCCCGCATGGTCAATGAAGGCCGCACCTTCGACGGCGACCTGCGCATCGAGAACGGCCGCATCGCGCAGATCGGCACCGGGCTGACGCCGCGCGACGGCGAAGAAATCGTGGATGCCGCCGGGCGCTGGCTGCTGCCCGGCATGATTGATGACCAGGTGCACTTCCGCGAGCCCGGCCTCACCCACAAGGGCGACATTGCCAGCGAATCCGCTGCAGCGGTGGCCGGTGGCCTGACCAGCTTCATGGACATGCCCAACACCAATCCGCCGACGCTGGACTCGACCATCCTCGAAGCCAAATACGAGTTGGCCAAGGGCCGCGCCTGGGCCAACTACGGTTTCTATCACGGCGCCAGCAACGACAATCTGGAAGCCATCCGCGCACTGGATCCGAAGAAAGCGCCGGGCGTGAAAGTGTTCATGGGCGCATCCACCGGCAACATGCTGGTGGACAACCCGGAAACGCTGGACGCGATCTTCCGCGAGTGCCCGACGCCGATCATCACGCACTGCGAAGACACGCCGATGATCGACGCCAACCTGAAGGCGTTCCAGGAAAAATACGGCGATGCACTGACCCCGGACATGCACCCGGACATCCGTTCGCGCGAAGCCTGCAAGAAGTCCACCCTGCTGGCAATGTCACTGGCCCGCAAGCACGGCACGCGCCTGCATGTGCTGCACATTTCCACCGCCGACGAACTGGAACTGTTCGAGAAAGGCCCGCTGATCCGCGCCGACGGCAGCCGCAAGCAGATCACTGCCGAAACCTGCGTGCACTTCCTGCATTTCGCGCGCCCGGACTACGCAACCAAGGGCAACCTGATCAAGTGCAACCCGGCCATCAAGGAAGTGTCCGACCGCGAGGCGATCACCGCCGCACTCGCCAACGATGTGCTCGACGTACTGGCTACCGACCACGCCCCGCACACCTGGGAAGAGAAGCAGAAGCCCTACGCGCAGGCGCCATCCGGCCTGCCGCTGGTGCAGTACGCACTGGTCGCCGCGCTGGAGCGCGTGCACGAAGGCAAGCTCACCCGCGAACAGGTGGTGCAGAAATTCGCCCATGCGCCGGCGCAACTGTTCGACGTGGAAGAACGCGGTTTCCTGCGCGAAGGCTACTTCGCCGATCTGGTGTTGGTGGAGGACGTGCCGTTCACGGTCAAGCGCGAAGACGTGCTGTCCAAGTGCGGTTGGTCGCCCTTTGAAGGCACCACCTTCCGCTCGCGTATCGCTTCCACCTGGGTCAACGGTCAACAGGTGTGGGATGGCAGCAAGCTGGTCGGTGCACCGGCCGGCCAGCGCATGACCTACGACCGCTGATGCGCTCGGCATTGATGGTCACGGCGCTGCTGCTGGCAGCGCCGCTGTTCCCCGCAGCATCCGCACAGGCGCAGGACGGCATCGGCGACCTGCTGGTCGACAATCGCGTCGTGTTCCCCGCCAGCGTGTCGCAAGGCGCGATGGTGGTCGGCAAGGTGCCGGCCGGCAGCAACGTCCGTTACGGCGGTCGCGATCTGCGCGTGAGCGGCTACGGCAGCGTGGTGTTCGGCGTCGGCCGCGACGAAAGAGGCCCTTTGCAGGTGCAGGTCCGCCGCCCGGATGGCAGCAGCGAAACCGCATCCATCGCGGTGACGCCGCGCGACTGGCCGACCGAGCGCGTCAACGGCGTGCCACCGAAGACGGTGAACCCGCCGCCCGCCATTGCCGAACGCATCGCCCGTGAGCAGGCGCAGGTCACCGAAGCGCGCAAGCGCGACGACAACCGCACCGATTTCAGCCAGACCTTCATCTGGCCGGTACAAGGCCGTATCAGTGGCCGCTTCGGTAATGCACGCGTCTACAACGGGCAACCGGGAAGCGGCCATTCCGGCATGGATATCGCCGTGCCAACCGGCACCCCAGTGAAAGCGCCGGCCGCCGGCATCGTCACCTTCGCCGGCCCGGATCTTTACCTGACCGGCGGCACCCTGGTGCTCGACCACGGCTACGGCATCAGCTCCAATTTCCTGCACCTGTCACGCATCGACGTGAAAGTGGGCGACCGGATTGAACAGGGCCAGAACATTGCCGCCGTCGGTGCGACCGGGCGCGCGACCGGGCCGCATCTGCATTGGGGGATGAACTGGTTCGACACCCGCATTGACCCGCTGCTGGTGTTGGAACGCGGCAAATAAAGCCGAAGGGAATGTAGTGCCGAGCCACGCTCGGCAGAGGGCTTACCGGTAGAGCCTCAGCCGAGCATGGCTCGGCTCTACAGGGGCGTTCCCAACACTACTTGTGGGAGCAGCCCAAGCCGCGAAGCTTATGGATCAACAGCCCACAGCCTCCCCTCATCCGCCCTTCGGCCCCCCCGCCTTCGCGGGGACAGGCTCTTCTCCCGCTGACGGGAGAGGCGAGCGGCTCCGGCGAGCTGCACCAGTTTTACCCCCGCGCAGCCCACCAGCTACGCCACAGCAAACCCGCCGGGCTCGGCTGGTACTCGCCGCCACGAATGCGCGCCTGCTGGCGGCCACGCGCGAGCACCGCATAGACACGACGCGGGCGCGGACCGGCCACACGCGACGGCCACGCCGCCTGCAAGGCCTTGTCCCATTCCATCTCATTGCTGAAGGTCTGCGGCACCGATGCGGCATTTTCCTGCACGCGCAGCGCCAGCATCTGCGTGGTGAGCGCCTCGGCAGCCGCCGGCGAC
Organism: Stenotrophomonas sp.; assembly: GCF_050737575.1. GTDB lineage: Bacteria > Pseudomonadota > Gammaproteobacteria > Xanthomonadales > Xanthomonadaceae > Stenotrophomonas. The sequence goes on along the minus strand of NZ_JBOHXW010000004.1, from coordinate 347,589 downwards.
AGTTTGCTGTTGAACACCGCGGCTTCCACCGCAGCCGCCGCTGCTGCGTACTGCGCCAACACCTTGCGCGCCTGCGCGGCATCGGTCGGCGGCTCGCGCGCGTCCATCAAGCTCGGCAACGCATCGGCCAACTGATCCCACGGCGCACGCACCGGCTCCAACACGCGCCCCAGCGGATGCCGTGAGCGCTGAGCGGCCCAGCTGCGCAGTTCCTCGCCCCACCACGCCAGCTTGGCGTCCTGCGGCGTTGTATCGCCGGTGGCGTTCAAGATGTCGTCAAATTCCTGCAGCAGCGCAAACCACGCCACGGCCCGGGCGCGATCTCCCTCCGCAACGAAGCGCTCCACGAAGGTCCATTCGGGCCAACGGTCACGCCACTTGTCCAGGAAGCTATCCAGCGCACTGCTCACGTCATTACCTCTGTTTCGTTGAGTCAGGCCGAAGCCCGTTTTGCGGCCGGCCATGCAGCCGCCTGCCAGAGCTGCTGCGGCAGCTCGCATAGATGATCGGCCTGCCACGCCAGCGGGTCATCGCCATCGAGGCGATAGCCCCACAGCGCCGCGATCGATGGCATGCCAGCGGCGCGTGCGGCGACGATGTCACGCTCGTCGTCGCCCACATACACGCAGGCACCGGGCGCGGCCTTGATGCGCTGCGCCGCCACTTCCAACGGCAGCGGATGCGGCTTGCGCTCCGGCAGCGTATCGCCGCCGATCAACACCGCACAACGCTGCTCCCAGCCCAGTTGCGGCAGGATCAGTTGCGCCAGGTATTCGGGCTTGTTGGTGACGATGCCCCAGACCGTGCCGGCTTGCTCCAGCGTTTCCAGCATCGTTTCGATACCGTCAAACAAACGTGCGTATTGGCCGATCAGGGATTCGTAGACCTCCAGAAACTCCGGCACCAGCGCATGGCGCTCGCTCTCGGCCATCTGCGGAAATGCAACCGCCAGCATCGCCCGCGACCCCTTGGACACCACCGGACGCAGCTGCTCCAGCGGCAGCGCCGGCAAGCCACGCGCTTCACGCATGCGATTGGCGGTGGCGATGAAGTCCGGCGCGCTGTCCAGCAGCGTGCCGTCCAGGTCGAACAACACCGCCGCCGGGAACGACGCGGCGGTCATGCCTGTGCCGGCTTGACCGCGTAGGCCAGGTAATTGATCTCGGTGCGGCTGCTCAGGCGTGCGCGATTGCGCCACGGCTCGTAGGCCATGCCGGTGACGTCCTGCAGCTGCAGGTCGGCCTCACGCAGCCACGCGCCGAGCTCGGCCGGCTTGATGAATTCCTGGTAATGGTGCGTGCCCTTGGGCAGCAGCCGCGCGATGTATTCGGCACCCACCACCGCCACCGCAAATGCAGCCGGGGTGCGGTTGATCGTGGACAGGAACAGCTTTCCGCCCGGACGCAGCAAGCGCTGGCAGGCGGCGATGATCGCGCCCGGGTCCGGCACGTGCTCCAGCATTTCCATGCAGGTGACCACGTCGAATGCGCCCGGCTGTTCTGCGGCAAGGTCTTCGGCAGCCTGCACGCGGTAGTCCACCTGCACGCCCGATTCCAGGCCATGCAGACGCGCCACCTTGACCAGCTCCGGTGCCAGATCAATGGCCGTCACCTGCGCCCCTTCCTTGGCCAGCGCCTCGCTCAACAAGCCGCCGCCGCAACCGATATCCAGCACCTTGGCACCGCGCAGCGTGGCGCGGTCGGCAACGTACTGCAGGCGCACCGGATTGAGCGCGTGCAACGGTTTTTGCGGGCCATCGGCGTCCCACCAGCGGTTGGCCAATGCGGCGAACTTGTCCAGTTCGGCCTGATCGAAATTGGTGGAGGTTGCACTCATCTGTATTTCCTCTTTGGGCCGCCTGCGCGACCCGGCTGCGCCCTCAGGCGCGGATGTTGCGGATACGGTTGCGCCACTGGCGTGCATTGGCGGTGATCGCGGCCACGTCCATGCCAACCAGTTCGCGCTGGACCAACTTGGGCTTGCCGTCGATCCACACGTCGCTGACCTGGTGACGGCCAGCGGCATAAACCAGTTGCGACAGCACGTGGTGCAGCGGCTGCGTTTCCAGCGCCGACAGATCCACGCATGCCAGATCGGCCTGCTTGCCCACTTCGATCGAACCCACGCGGTCGCCGAAGCCCAGCGCGCGCGCGCCACCGAGCGTTGCCGCGCGCAGCGTGGTGGCAGCGTCCAGCGCAGTGGCGTCGTTGGCGACGGCCTTGGCGAGGATGGCCGCGGTGCGGTTCTCGCTGAACATGTCCAGATCGTTGTTGCTGGCGCAGCCGTCGGTGCCGATGGCCAGGTTCACGCCGGCCTTGACCAGCGCACATGCCGGGCAGAAGCCCGACGCCAGTTTCAAGTTCGATTCCGGGCAATGCACCACGCTGACGCCACGTTCGGCGCAGAGGTGGATTTCGGCGTCGGTCAGCTGGGTCATGTGCACCGCGATCAGGCGGTCATTGACCAGCCCCAGTCGATCCAGTCGCGCCAGCGGGCGCTGCCCGTGCAGCGCGATGGAATCGGTGATTTCCTGCGCGGTTTCATGCGTGTGCAGGTGCACCGGAATATCGAGCTGGTCGGACAACATCCGCACCCGCTCGAAGTTGGCATCGCTCACCGTGTACGGCGCATGCGGCGCGAATGCGGTGCCGATCAGCGTGTCGTCACGCCAGGTATCGTGCAGCTCGGTGGCGCGGGCGAAGTACTCGTCATCACTCTTTGCCCAGGCGCTGGGGAAGTCGATGATCACCGAGCCCACCAACGCGCGGAAACCATGCTGCTTGTACACAGCGGCCTGCACGTCGGCGAAGAAATAGTTTTCGTTGGCACATGTCGTACCGCCGCGCAGCATCTCGGCAATGGCCAGCGTGGTGCCATCGGCAACGAACTCCGGGCCGATCACCGCTGCTTCCACCGGCCAGATGTGCTCGCGCAGCCAGGTCATCAACGGCAGATCGTCGGCCACGCCGCGCAGCAGCGTCATCGGGTTGTGCGTGTGCGCGTTGACCAAGCCGGGAATCAGCGCCGCTTCCGGTCGCGACACCACTTCTTTGGCAGCGAACTGGACACGCGCTTCAGCGCGCGGCAGCACCGCCACGATCTTTCCGCCGGTCACGGCCACCGCGTGGTCTTCCAGCACCACCGCATGCGGCTCGACCGGAACCACATAACCGGCTTCGATCAGAAGGTCACATTGCTGGGGTTGGATATCGCTCACGCCGGTTCACCTCTAGATCTGCTACTGAATCCATCCAGCCAACGCCGGATGCGAAAAAGGCTTCGGGCTTCCGAAAGGTCGCCCGAAGCCCAATGTGACCTGCGCCACGATCCCCACCTGCGCGGAGATGACGCAATGGCAAAGGCGTTTGCGCTTGCGCAAACGCGCCATTACGTCACTTGACGCGTGCGGAGTATTCGCCCGAACGCGTATCAACGCGGATGATTTCATCCTGGTTGACGAACAGCGGCACGCGCACCACGGCGCCGGATTCCAAGGTGGCCGGCTTGCCGCCGCCGCCCGAGGTATCGCCGCGCACGCCCGGATCGGTCTCGACGATCTTCAGTTCGACGAAGTTCGGCGGGGTCACGTCGATCGGCACGCCGTTCCACAGGGTCACCACGCAGGACTCTTCGCCCTTCAGCCACTTCTCGGCGCCGTTCATGCCGGCCTTGTCAGCCTGCACCTGCTCGAAGGATTCCGGGTCCATGAAGTGCCAGTACTCGCCGTCGCTGTACATGTAGTTCATGTCGGTATCGACCACGTCAGCTGCTTCCAGCGTGTCAGTCGACTTCATGGTCACTTCCTGCGTGCGGCCGTCCTTGATCAGGCGGTACTTGACGCGGGTGAAGGACTGGCCCTTGCCCGGCTTGACGTACTCGGTGTCGATGATGACTGCCGGGGCGCTGTTGACCAGGATTTTCATCCCGTTCTTTACGTCGTTCATGCCGTAACTGGCCATGCTGAAACTCCTGAATTGGCAAAACCGGCACGTGTTTCGGCCGGCCGGATTAGAATGGAACGCCCGCCATCAGGCGGGGCAACTGTTTTTCTGACCGCCAATGATAACCGCAGCCCCCGCCCACGCTCCACAAAAAGCCATCCTGACCCTGCCCGGCGACCGCTGGCAGGCGCACTGGCGCGCCGCCATCCGCGAGCCGTCGCAGCTGCTGGCCGAGCTTGGGCTGGCGCCGGAAGACATGGGGGTTTCGGCCGACGCGCTGGCGCAGTTCCCGTTGCGGGTACCGCGCGGCTTCGTGGCCCGCATGCGCCACGGCGACCCGACCGATCCGCTGCTGCGGCAGGTGCTGCCCATCAACGAGGAGATGCAGGTCGTCCCCGGGTTCAGCTTCGATGCGGTGGGTGACAGCCAGGCCAAGAAAGCCACCGGCGTCATCCAGAAATACCGTGGCCGCGCCTTGCTGGTCGCCACCGGCAGCTGCGCCATCCATTGCCGTTACTGCTTCCGCCGGCACTTTGATTACGCCGAAGAGAACGCCGCCAAGGGTGGCTGGCAGGAGGCCGTGGCCGCCATTGCCGCCGACCCGAGCATTGATGAAGTGATCCTCAGCGGCGGCGATCCGCTGTCGCTGGCCACCTCCAAGCTGGTCGAACTGACTGATGCGCTGGCCGCCATCGGCCACATCAAGCGCCTGCGCATCCACAGCCGCTTGCCAGTGGTGCTGCCCGAGCGCGTGGACGCGGAACTGCTGCAGTGGCTGAGCGCCCTGCCCTGGCCGGTGGCGTTCGTGATCCACGCCAACCATGCCAATGAATTCGATGCCAGCGTCGACGCGGCGATGTCCTGCCTGCGCGGCACCGGCGCGCAACTGCTTAACCAAGCGGTGCTGCTGCGCGGGATCAATGACGACCTGGCGACGCTGGCCGAGCTGAGCGAGCGCAGCTTTGCGGCAGGCGTGCTGCCCTATTACCTGCATCAGCTGGACCGCGTGCAGGGCGTGGCGCATTTTGAAATCAGCGACGAACAGGCGCTGTCGCTGCATGCCGGGCTGCTGGCCCGGCTGTCCGGTTATCTGGTGCCCAAGCTGGTGCGCGAAACCGCCGGCGACACCAGCAAGCGGCCGATGACAGGCCCGGATTACGAATTGGCGAACCTGTAAGGCAGGCGCTTCAGTTCATACCAACATGCTCGGCACACTGACCATGTCGTGCTCCAACAGCTGCACCAGCGCATCGGCGTCCAACGGACGACCCAGCCAGTAGCCCTGCACCAGATCGCAGCCGCGCTGACTGAGTAGTTCAAACTGCGCCCGCTGCTCGACACCCTCCGCCACCACCGTGATGCCCAGCGCATGGGCCATGGCGATGATGGCGGTGGTCAGCGCCAGATCGTCCGGATCGCGCTCCATGTCGGCCACGAAGCTGCGATCGATCTTGACCCCGTCCACCGGCACCTGACGGAGATGGCTCAGCCCGGAGAAGCCGGTACCAAAGTCATCCAGCCACACCCGCACGCCGGCACGGTGCAGCCGCTCCAGCAGTGTCACGGCCAGAATTTCGTCGCCGATGACCGCCGTTTCGGTCAGTTCCAGATGCAGACGCGACGCCGCCAGCCCCGAGGCATGCAGGCTGGTTTCAACCTCGCCGACCAGATCGCCGTTACGCAGCTGACGCGGCGAGACGTTGACCGAGATGAAGATTTCCTCGCCCATCACGTTGCGCGGCCACGTCATGGCCTGCTCGCAGGCCGCGTGCAGCACCTTCGGCCCGAGCGCCTGGATCAGGCCACTCTGCTCGGCCACATCAATGAACACCGACGGAGGGATCGAACCCAGCGTCGGGTGGTTCCAACGCAGCAGCACTTCGGCGCCGACCAGAATGTGGTCGCGGGTACGGAAGATGGGCTGGTAGACCAGCCGCAGCTCGCCGCGATCCCACGCGCCGCGCAGCTCCTGCTCCAAGTACAAGCGCCGCTCGACCGCGTGGTCCATCGCCCGGTTGTAGTAGCGGAAGCAGTTCTTGCCGGCCAGCTTGGCCTGGTACATGGCGATGTCGCCGTTCTTCAACAGCGCCGTGGCCCCGTTCGCATCTTCGGGGAACAGGGTGATGCCGATGGAGCTGCCGAGGAAGATTTCGCGCTGCTGCACCTGCAGGGGCTGCCCCAGCTCCACCACCAGTCGCTCGGCCAGCTTCGCCGCCACCTCGGCCGCGCCGCGCCCGCTGTCACCAACCAGAATCACGAACTCGTCGCCACCAAAGCGCGACAACAAGGCGCCGTGGCCGCCTACCTGATCCACCGAGGTGGCAATGCGCTGGGCAAACTGCAACAGCGCGTCATCACCGGCTTCATGGCCGAGCGTGTCGTTGACCCGCTTGAACTCGTCAATGTCGATGAACAGCAGCGCCAGCGACTGGCCGTCCTGGCGCGCCTCGTGCAGGCGCTCCTCCAGCGTCTCGCGGAACGCCAGGCGATTGGTCAGGCCGGTCAGGGCGTCGGTATAAGCCATCTGCCGCACTTCCCGATCATGCCGGGCGATGCTCTGGCTCATCCCGTTGAAGGTGCGCAGCAAGTCGCTGATCTCATCGCCGCGGCGGGTCGGCTGTTCTTCAATCTGGTAATCGCCGCGTTCAATACGCTGCGCGGCGCTGCTCAGCCAGCGGATTGGCCGCACCATCGTGCGCTGGATGTACAACGCGGTGGCACTGGCAAAAACCACCAGCGCCGCCATCAACGCAGTCAACCACAGCCATTGCCGCCGCCGGCTTTCCTCCAGCCGCTGCGACAGCGCGCGCATGGCCGCCGCTTCCTGTGCCTGCACCGGCTTCAGGTCCATGCCAACCCGCAGCCCACCTATACGCAGGTCGCCGATATGGATGGGCAGGTCCACTTCCAGCACCGACGGTGACTCCTGTAGCAGCAGCTTCTGCGCGGCCACCGCCGACTGCGCCAGCGGATCGTGCATCGGCTGCCCATAGCCGGCCACATCAATGGAGCCGTCGTGGATCAGGTCACCCTCGGCGTCGTGCACCAGCACATAGCTCACCGACTCCTGCGCAGTGGTGTTGCGCACCAGCGCACCAATGGCAGCCAGATCTTCGTAATACAGCGGGTTGACCAGGCTGTCGGCCAAGCCCTGCGCCAGCGCGGTGCCGCGCTCTTTGACACTGTGATCCAGCACCTGGCTGACCACCTCGACCCCGTTCCGCAGCAATTCCTGCTGGGCCTTGGCTTGGCGCGCCAGCATCAGCGCGACGATGATCGTGACCACCAACAACGCCGCACCGGATGCCAGCAAAAACCGGGCCTGCAGACCGAAGCGAAAGCGGTTCATTCCACCTCCAAGCGGATACGCAGCAAGCCATTACGCAGGCGGTCCAACGCCCGCTGGCTGTCGGCGTCCACCGGATGAAAGCCGGTGGTCCCGAAGAATTTGGCCAGTGCCGGGCCAGCAACGGGGTCGCGGCTTGCATCCAACAACACCTGCTGCAGGCGCGCTCGCACCGCAGGGTCAAGGTCGGACCGCACCATTTCCAGCGCACGCGGCATTGGTTCGCTACGGAAGATCACTCGCATGTCGCCCCGGAACGCCGGCGGCATGCTGCGGTCGTTCATCCAATCCAGGCTGCTGATCACCCCGGCATCCACCACCCGTTTGTGCACATAGGTGGAGATGTTCAATTCGGTCCGCGCGAACACATAACCCACCGTATCGGCGGCAGGCACATCGTTGGGGGTCAACAGGATTTCCGGCTTCACGCCGTGCGCAAGCAGCTCCATGGCCGGCACCAGGTACGCACTGGTCGACAGCGCGCTCTGCAGCGCCACGGTGCGGCCCTTGAGGTCTTCCAGGCTGCCAATCGGACTGTCGCGGCGCACGAAGAACACGCTTTCGTAAGCGCCCACGCCACTGCGCTCAGTCAACAACAACGGGCGCGCGCCGGCCCGCTGCTGCAAGGCCATGGCCGTGCCGGCGGTTTCTGTCACCCAGTCCACGCGCCCACGACGCAGGTAGCTGCCCATCTGCTGGGCATCCTTGGCCATCAGGACGCGTCCTTCGACGATCCCGACGTCCCGCATCCTTGGCACCACGTAGTCCAACAGCGGTTTGAGCTGGTCATAGTGAGACTTCGGATCATCACTGATCCGACCCAACACCAGCACCGAACGCTCGACCGCCCCGCAAGTTACCGGCTGTAGCGCAGCCAGTCCCAATACGGCTCCCCAAAGCCATCGAAACACGCGCAAAACGGCAGCTCCCCAAACGATCCAGCAAGCCTACCGGAAATTCCGCACCGTGATGAGGAGCTTAGCCAGGACTGCTTCCGGCCAGACGTGCCATACGCTGTGCGTCGGCCAGAATGCCCCGCAGCAAGCGGACTTCCTGCTCGGTCAGGTCGGCTTTCATGAACAGCCGGCGCAGCTTGCGCATAGCCGATTCCGGGGCACGGCCCTTGTGGAAATCTATCTGATCGAGGGTGTCGCCGAACTGGCTGAACATGCCTTCCAGCTGCGCATGATTGGCCGGGGCCTCGCCAAAACCCGGCTCCGGCGCGACCAACTGTACCTGCCCTTCGAGCTGGGCCATGCGCACTTCGTAGGCCAGCACCTGCACGGCTGCGGCCAGATTCAGCGAGCTGAATTCCGGATTGGACGGGATATGCACAGCCACATGGCACAGCTGCAGCTCTTCATTGGTCAGACCGGTACGCTCGCGGCCGAACACGAAGGCCACTTCGGCGCCCTCACCGGCCTTGGCAACCGCACGCTGGCCGGCCAGTTCCGGCAGCAGCTCCTCCAACTGCACCCGGCGCGAGCGCGCCGTGCAGCCCAGCACCAGTTGGCAGTCGGCCACGGCCTCGGCCAGGGTCGCCACCACCGGCGCATCGCCCAGCACGTCCTCGGCACCAGCCGAACGGCGCAATGCCACGTCATCCAGCGGCTTTTCGGGGGCGACCAGCACCAGCCGCGCCAGCCCCATGGTTTTCATCGCACGGGCGGCCGCCCCGATGTTTCCAGGGTGCTGAGTACCAACAAGAACGAAACGGATATGGACAGGAACAGACATGGATGGCAAAAAATCAGGAGCGAGACAGCTGCAGATGGTAAACTGCGCGACCGGCCTGTGCGCCGGACCCGCTCTTTTCCCCCGCCAATCCGATCTCAGCCTTCACGGGAGCCTTTCGCCATGCAGAAACCCGCCGTAACCGTCATGGTCAAGGCCGCCCGCCTCGCCGGCAACGTCCTGCTCCGCAACATCAACAAGCTCGAAGCACTCAATGTAGTGCAGAAGGGTCGGATGGATTACGCCAGCGAAGTGGATGGCGATGCGGAGAAAGTAATCGTCAAAGAGCTCAAGCGCGCCTATCCCGAATATGGAATTTTCGGTGAAGAAGGTGGCGTGCAGGGCAGCAAGCGCCAGATGTGGGTGATCGACCCGCTCGACGGCACCAGCAACTACCTCCGCGGCTTCCCGCATTACTGCGTATCTATTGCGCTTGTCGAAAATGGCGAGCCGACCGATGCGGTGATCTTCGACCCGCTGCGCAACGAACTGTTCACCGCCAGCCGTGGCAACGGCGCGGTGTTCAATGATCGCCGCATCCGCATTTCAGACCGCAAGGATCTGGAAGGCACCATGATCCACACCGGCTTCGCCCCGCGCGAACGCGCCCGTGCCAGCAGCCAGCTCAAGGCCCTCGACACCCTGCTGGTGCAGGCCGAGGACGTCCGCCGCACCGGCTCGGCCGCGCTCGACCTGGCCTACGTGGCCTGCGGCCGCGCTGATGCCTACTTCGAGGCTGGCGTGAAAGCATGGGACATCGCAGCCGGCGTATTGCTGGTCCGGGAGGCGGGCGGCAAGGTCTGCAACTTCCGTGGCGCCACCCCGGCCCGCATGGACGACCGTGGCCCGGAGACGCAGCAGATTGTCGCCGGCAACATCAAGGTCTGCGAGGCCCTGCAGAAGGTACTCGTCAACACCGGTTATGCCGCTGAGTTCGATCCGAAGTTCTGATTGATCGACTGCATTGCGGCAAAGAAAACGGCACCCGAAAGGGTGCCGCTTTTGTTTGGGCGTGCGCGGTTTCAACTGCTGTTGTTGCTGTGGCTTTCCCCTCTCCCGCCTGCGGGAGAGGGGCAGGGGTGAGGGCAGCACTTGCTCTGAGCCTTGGCAGTGGCTTTTACCTTTGATGCATCGAATGCCCTTCCAGAGCGACAGCGATGAAAACGGCTGAAATGAAAGCAGCCAAGAGCACCCTCACCCCTACCCCTCTCCCGTTTACGGGAGAGGGGAAAGCCATAGCCACAGCTGAAGCAGCAACAGCACCTGCGTCAACACCTGCTGGAACCTCAACCTCCAATCCAAAAACAAAACGCCCGGCACTTGGCCGGGCGTTTTGAATGCAACAACTATCTGAAACCCATCACACCAAACCCATCACACCACCGTCGACGAACGCAGCGCAGCGATGCGCTCTTCCAGCGGCGGGTGGCTGAGGAACAGCTTCTTGGCGGTCGAACCGGCGATACCGAACGCGGCGATCTGCGTCGGCAACGTGCTCTGGCCGTGATTGAGCTTCAGGCGCTCCAGCGCGGCGATCATCTTCTGACGGCCAGCCAGCGTCGCACCGCCGTGGTCAGCGCGGAACTCGCGGCGACGCGAGAACCACATCGCGATCATCGTCGCGCCCAGGCCAAACACCATCTCCAGCACGAACACGATGATGTAGTACGCAAAGCCACGGCCGCCACCTTCGCGGTTACCCGACAGCGCACTGTCGATCACACCACCGACCACGCGGGCCAGCACGATCACGAAGGTGTTCAACACGCCCTGCAGCAACGCCATGGTGATCATGTCGCCATTGGCAACGTGCGCGATCTCGTGGCCCAGCACTGCTTCGGCCTCGTCCTCGCTCATGTTGTGCAACAAGCCGGTAGATACCGCCACCAACGCATTGTTGCGGTTGGCGCCGGTCGCGAATGCATTGATCTCCGGTGCGTCATACACCGCCACTTCCGGCATGCCGATGCCGGCAGCCTTGGCCTGGCGCGCCACCGTGTCCAGCAACCAGCGCTCGGTCTGGTTGCGCGGCTCGGTGATGACCACCGCGCCAGTACCGCGCTTGGCCATGAACTTGGAGAGCAGCAGCGAAATGATGGAACCACCGAAGCCGAAGATGGCTGCCATGACCAGCAAACCACTCATCTGCGAGGAGTTCACACCCAAGACGGACATGACGACGCTTGCCAGAACAAGCACCGCGACGTTGGTCAGAAGAAACAGCCCGATACGGGTAAACATGGGAAAGAGTTCCATGAAGGTGGAAAAGTCCGGTAAATCTGCGGCTCGTACAGCTTGAATTCAAGCATAAAACTGACCGACGATTCAGCTTCAATGCCTTCTCTTCCTTACCGCGGCCGTTTCGCGCCTTCCCCGACCGGTCCCTTGCACCTGGGTTCGATGCTGGCCGCCTTTGGCAGCTGGCTATTGGCCCGTCATGCGCACGGCCAATGGCTGGTGCGAATTGAAGATATAGACCCTCCCCGCGAGGTCCCCGGCGCGGCCGATCTGCAGCTGGCCACGCTGGCCGCGTTCGGCTTACAGGCCGACGAGCCGGTGCAGTACCAAAGCCGCCGACATGCGCTTTATCAGGCGGCCAGCGCGCAGTTGCTGGTGCAGGGCAAGGCCTTCCATTGCCACTGCAGCCGCGCCGATCTGGCCGGCCAACACGGCATCCATCGGCAGTGCGTGGCCAGCCAGCAGCGCCCGCAGCCGGCCATCCGCCTGCGCGTGAACGATGGCAGCCGCATCCGTTTCGACGATGCGCTGCAGGGCTCGATTACGCAGGACGTGGACCGCGAAGTGGGCGACTTTGTCCTGCTACGCGCCGACGGTTACTGGGCATATCAGCTGGCCGTCGTGGTGGACGATGCCGAGCAGCAGATCAGTCATGTCGTACGCGGCGCTGATCTGGTCGACTCCACACCGCGCCAAATTTTGCTGCAACAGGCACTGGGTGTACCGACACCGGCATATCTGCATCTGCCCCTGTTGCTGGGTACTGATGGCCACAAGCTGTCCAAGTCCCTAGCCGCCATGCCGGTAGATACAAATGCGCCGTTGCCCGTGTTGCGCTGGCTGTGGGCCGCATTGGGGCAGAACCCGGCAACCCTGCATTCGGCAACCTCCGTCGCCGACCTGCTGCAACACGCCGCCGCCGGGTTCGAGCCGAGCCGGTTGCAAAAAGAATCACGGATCGTCGCGGGATCGCCCCCGGCCTGACTGCAGTTTCTTTAGAATCGGTGGCTTCCCTGCGCAAACGCCCCGGAGCATCAGCCATGACACCCCGCGTCGCACTGGTCACCGGTGGTACCGGCGGCATTGGTACCGCCATCTGCCAACGCTTGGCCGACCAGGGCCATCGTGTCGCCACCAACTTCCGCAATCCCGAGAAAGCTCAGGATTGGCAGCAGAAGATGCAGGCGAAGGGCTACGACATCGCAATGTTTCCCGGCGATGTTGCTGACCCAGTCAGCGGCCGCGCCCTGATCCAGTCGGTTGAAGCCGAGTTGGGCCCGGTCGAAATCCTGGTCAACAACGCCGGTATCACCCGCGACACCACCTTCCACCGCATGAGCGCCGAGCAGTGGCATGAGGTGATCAATACCAACCTCAATTCGGTGTTCAACGTCACCCGCCCGGTGATCGAGGGCATGCGCAAACGCGGTTGGGGCCGGGTCATCCAGATCAGTTCGATCAATGGCTTGAAGGGCCAGTACGGCCAGGCCAACTACGCAGCGGCCAAGGCAGGCATGCACGGCTTCACCATTTCACTGGCGCGCGAAAATGCCGGCTTCGGCATTACCGTCAACACCATTTCGCCGGGCTACGTGGCCACCGACATGGTGATGGCTGTACCCGAGGAAGTGCGGGCCAAAATCATCGCCGACATCCCTACCGGGCGCCTGGGCAAGCCAGAGGAAATCGCCTATGCGGTGGCCTTCCTGGTTGCCGAAGAGGCGTCCTGGATCACCGGCTCCAACCTGGACATCAACGGCGGCCACCACATGGGTTGGTGACACGCAGCGCAGTCATGTTGCGCAGCATGGCAATTCATGCTGCGCAACAGAAAAATGCGTTTGCGCGCCTTGCAACCTGTACTTTTGGCGGTTGCAAGGCCTGTTGCACTGCGCCATGCTTGGCACCTACCGTGACGAGTGATGGCTTAATGGCTGCGACCCGCATCATCAAGAAGTATCCCAATCGCCGGCTCTACGACACCGAGATTTCCAGTTACATCACCATTGAAGATGTCCGCCAGCTGATCCTCGACGGGGAAACGTTTGAAGTGCGCGACGCCAAGAGCGGTGAAGACCTGACCCGCTCGGTTCTGCTGCAGATCATCGCCGACAAGGAACAGGACGGTGAGCCGATGCTCTCCACCCAGTTGCTGAGTCAGCTGATCCGTTTCTATGGCGATTCACTGCAGGGCTTCATGGGCAATTACCTGGAACAGAGCATGCAGGTGTTCCTCGACCAGCAGCAGCAGTTCCGCCAGCAGATGGGCAACCTGCTCGGACAGACGCCTTGGGCGATGATGAACCAGCTCACCGAGCGCAACATGGAGCTGTGGCAGGAATTCCAGCGCAACATGGGCACCGGCTTCGGCCGCCCGCCGGCCAGCGGCGCCCGGCCGGCAGACCCGCCGCCGACTGCGCCAGCAGGCAAGACGCGCAGCACGCGCTGAACGAAAAGGCCGACGAAAGTCGGCCTTTTGCTTTCCCTGGGAACGGCACACGCCGCGGGTCTGGCACTGGCTGCAGCGTTTGGTAGACGGCCATCCTGGCATCTGATGTCCAGCACCCTAGGCTGGAATGCAATCCCAGCCCACGCTACCGACAAGCCGCTAGCGTCGCCCGGTCTTACAGGCTGAGCAGATACGCTCGACCGTGTATCCCCGTGCGCGCAGCTTCTCGACCACGCCATCGCTGCCCAGCAGGTGCAACGCGCCGACGACGACCAGTGTGCTGCCCTGCCCGGCCTGCAGGCGTTGCTGCAGCGGCGCCAGCCACGCATCGTTGCGCTCCACGTTGATCCGCTGATAGAGCCCCGGGTAATCGCGCTTCATCTGCGTGGCCATGTCCCGCCACAACACCACGTCGTCACCGCGCCGCCAAGCCGCATGCAGCTGCCGGCTTTGTTCGTCGCCCTTCTCCACCTGCTCCAGCGCTTCGCGCAGCAACTGGCGTTGTTCGTCTGCGCTCATGCCATCAAGCAAGCTGATCTGCGACGCCGCCGTTTCCAACCCTCCCGCCGGCTTGCCCGCCTGGGCGGCCCGCGCCATCAGATGACGGTCCAATCCCGCTTCCGGATCCAGCCCCTGCCGCGTCATCTGACTGATGCTGATGGTCAGGCCAATGAACCACGGCTTCAGCCCCACCAGTCGTTCGAGCGGAATGCTGTTGGCAGTTGCGTAGTCCTGCAGCCGCTTCCAGGTGGCTGCATCCAGTTCGTCCTTGAGCTGCCCGCCGTCGCGACGCACCGCCGCCTGCATCATCTGCGTGGCGAGCGCTGGCGAGTTCATGTCTTCTGGCGGCAACTCGAACAACAACCGGCTCGACGCCTCAAACGCTTTGTCCACATCGGCCGACAACGGATAGTCGTCCGGCTTGAGTAGATGGAACGAACCCAGCAGGTAAAGCTGCGCTCCCTGCGGACCGCTGACCTTCCACAACAGCGGCACCGGCGGCGTGGTTTTGGCCACCGGCTCCGCCTGGCGTGCAAGCGCTGCGGCCGAGGTTCCCAGCAACATCACCGCACCCAACACAAGGCTTGTCGCGCGCATCGTCCACGTCATGCGGATGCCTCCGGCTTGGGTTTCACGTACGCCTTTTCACCGGCTTCAACCTTCATGTCCATGCGGTTCTCCGGCGGCGGCAACGGACAGGTCGCAAACGGCGTGAACGCACACGGCGGGTTGTAGGCACGATTGAAATCGACCACCACTTCACTCTTGGCATCCGGCACATCCAGATCGATATAACGACCCGCCGAATAACTTTCACGGCCATTGGTGCGGTCGGCGAAGATCAACTGCAGCGGCCGACCCGGCTCACCCAGCGCTTCCAATCGCCAAGTGCGGCCGTCACGCTCGAACTCCACCGCGCCCGCGTTGGGCAGGTCGGTGGCGAGGCCGGTGATGTCAACGATGGGAATGGTTTTGTTCACGTCATGCGGCACGAAACGCGCGGTCACCCGCCAGGACGGATCGGCCGGCCAATACGCCAAGTGACCGAAGGTGAGCCGCGCCGGTGCGTCGGCGTGTTTCAAACGCAACGCGTAACGCGGGCCACGATGGATCAACGTCAGCAAGCCCTTGCCGTCGTCGAAGGAGATCACCGTCGGCGACGCATCGTCATCGCTGCGGAACGGAATGCGCCCTTTCACTGTCTGGCCGTCGGCCTGCAGCACCACGCCCGGTTCGGGCGTGAACCACAGCTTGTCGCCATCGCGCGACACCATGCCCATGCGCGGCGGGCCCATCGCCAAGCGGATACCACTGGTGCTGCCGCTGCCGATGTAATGCGCCTTGAGTTCCAGCCAATGCAGGCCGACCAGACTGGCCCAGCCGTCGGGCTTGGTCAGCTCGGTCAAGCGCTGCTCGCGCCATAACGCATTGTCATGTGCGAACGCCGGATCAACCGGCGCCGGCTTGCCAACCTCGGCGTTTTTGTCGCCGCAACCACCCAGCAGCATCGCGACCAGCAAGGCCGCGCCTCCCCATCGTTTCTTCATCAACGCCCCCGCAGGAACCAGCGGTCAATTTCCGCCAGCGAAAAACGCGCCCAGGTCGGGCGGCCGTGGTTGCACTGCCCTGAGCGCTCGGTGATTTCCATGTCGCGCAGCAGGGCATTCATTTCTGGAATAGTCAGGCGCCGGTTGGCGCGCACCGCACCGTGGCAGGCCATCGTCGACAGCAATTCGTCGCGCGCGGTTGCAATGCGGCGGCTCTGGCCGTGCTCGCGCAGGTCGGTGAGCACGTCGCGCAGCAAGCCTTCCGGCTCCGCATTAGCCAACAATGCAGGAATGCTGCGCACATGCAGCGAGCCCGGGCCGGAACGGGTGATCTCGAACCCCAACGCGGCCAGTGTTTCCGCTTCGCGCTCAGCGGTATCGGCATCGCGCTCGCCCACTGCAAGCGTCATCGGCACCAGCAACGGCTGCGCATGCAGGCCGATGCCGTCATGTGCATTCTTCAGCCGCTCGTAGCCGATACGCTCGTGCGCGGCGTGCATGTCCACCACGATCAGGCCTTCCGCGTTCTCGGCCAGGATGTAGATGCCGTGCAGCTGCGCAACCGCATAACCCAGCGGCGGCACGCCGCTGTCGCCGGAGGTCGGCGGCAACGCAGGGCTGCCATCCTCGAACGATTGCACCGAGCCTGCGGCCGGCGCCGAATACAACGCCGCGTACGCGGACGGCGCCTCGGCAACCTGCAAACCCAGCGGCGATTGCCGCGCCTGCCAGTCGCCGTTGCCACCGCCTGCACTGCCGCCCGGACGTGCGAGCAGATAGCCGCCGCCATAACTTATCGACGGCGACGATTGCGGCGCGGCATCGGCCGGATGCGGCAGCTGGCCCATCGCTGAAGGATCCAGACCCGCGCGCGTTTCGGCGAGCGCATCCTTCAGCGTGCGATAGACAAAATCGTGGATCAGCCGCGAGTCGCGAAAACGCACTTCATGCTTGGCCGGATGCACGTTCACGTCGACCCGGGTCGGATCCAGCTCCAGGAACAACACATACGCCGGCTGGCGACCGTGATACAGCACGTCGCCGTACGCCATCTTCACCGCGTGGCTGACGCTGCGATCACGCACCGAGCGACCATTGACGTACAGATACTGCTGATCGGAACTGGCGCGCGAATACTGCGGCTGGGCGATCCAACCATGCAGACGCAAACCAGCAGCGCTGTGATCCACACGCAATGCCTGTCGCGCGAAATCCTCGCCCAGGGTTTCGCCAAGGCGCGTATCCGAGTACAGGTCACCGGGCTTGTAACGACGCGACGGCTTGCCGTTGTGCGACACGCGCAATTCCACATCCGGACGCGCCAGCGCCAACGAACGCAGCCACTCTTCGATATGGCCCAGCTCGGTACGTTCAGCACGCAGGAACTTACGCCGCGCCGGCACGTTGTAGAACAGCTCACGCACTTCCACCGTGGTGCCGGGCGCATGCGCACGCGGCGCAACTTCACCCAACTTGCCGCCTTCGATCTGCAACGCGGCACCGTGCTCGTCATCGGCGCGGCGCGAGGCCAACGTGAAGCGGCTGACCGAGGCAATCGACGGCAACGCTTCACCGCGGAAGCCGAGTGTCGCCACCGATTCCAGATCATCCAGGCTGGCGATCTTGCTGGTGGCGTGACGCGATACCGCCAACGGCAACTGTTCCGGCGCGATGCCACCGCCGTTGTCGCGGATGCGGATCAGGCGCACGCCGCCTTCTTCCAGGTCGATATCCACGCGCGTGGCGCCGGCATCGAGTGCGTTCTCGACCAGCTCTTTAACCACGGATGCGGGGCGTTCAACCACTTCGCCAGCGGCGATCTGGTTGATCAGGATTTCCGGCAACGGACGGATCGCACTCATGCCGCACCGCCAGTCAACAGCGGGGCTTTGTCGCGATACGGGAACGAGGTTTGGCGGGGGATCTGGCTGACTTCATGCATGCCGACGATGATAGCCGAGCACGGTCCCAACACCGCGACCAAGGCGCCAATCCCTTCTCCCTTCGGGAGAAGGTGCCCCGAAGAGCGGATGAGGGTAGGCCCCCAGACGAAGTCAGGCTTCAGCCGAAAAACCGGACAAGAACTGGCAGTTCATCGATCCTGCTTCGCCCCACCCTCACCCCAATCCCTCTCCCGCTGGGAGAGGGGCTCAAAGCAGGTGCAGCCTTACTTGCTACCGCCGGCAACCGTGCCGGCAGAGGCGTCCATTTCCGCCTGGGCGCGGGCAGCAAACAGCGTACCGGGCGGCGGTTGGCGACTGAAGAAAGTGTGCACGCCATCAAGCACGGCACCGGCAATGCGACGCTGGTAGGCCGGATCGACGAGACGGCGCTCTTCATCGGCATTGGAAATGAATGCGGTTTCCACCAGCATCGCCGGCATATCCGAGGTGCGCAGCACGGCGAAGTTGGCGCGTTCCAGGTTCGGCTTGTGGTTGTTGCCGATACGCTTGAGCCCGCCCAGCACATGCCCGGCCGCATCTTCGGAGGCCTTCATGTTGCCGCTCTGGGCCAGATCCAGCAGCACGTTGGCCAAGGTGCCCTCGGTGCGGCTGAGGCTGACGCCACCGATCAGATCGGCCGCGTTTTCCTTGTCAGCCAGCCAGCGCGCACGCTGCGAGGATGCACCCTTGGTGGACAGCACGTAGACCGAAGAACCGGTCGCCGAACGGTTTTCAGCTGCGTCAGCGTGGATCGAGATGAAGATGTCCGCCTTGGCCGCACGCGCACGTTGTGCACGCATCGGCAACGGGATGAACACGTCAGTGTCGCGGGTCAGGTAAGCGCGCAGGCCCGGCGTGGCGTTGACCTGCCGCGCCAGCTCGCGCGCAACCGCCAAGGTCACGTCTTTCTCGCGCTTGCCGGTAGGGCCGATGGCACCGGGATCCTGACCGCCGTGGCCGGGATCAATGGCCACCACCAAGGTGCGCATCCCGGCCTGCATGCGAATGCGTGAAGCATCGCTGGGCATCGCCGGACGTGGCGCTTCCGGCACGGCTGCAGCCGGGGTCGGGACAACCGCGGCGGGGACGACGGTGGCCTGCGCCACGGTGGTCGCCGGCCGGCTGCCTGCAATCTGTGTGGCGCCACCAGTCATCTGGCCGCTCAGGATTGCCGCAGGCGACGGCTGTCCCGCAGCGCTACCGGTTGCAACAACATTGGTCGGCGCGGGCACGGAAGCCGCGACAGGCGCGGGAGCGGGCGGCGGCGTTGCGGCCTGACGGCTCACCGCAGCAGTCAACGCTGCCGTGGCGCGCGCGGCTTCGGAACGGGCCTGCTCGCTGGACTGGGCCGGGGTTTGAACGGGAGTCGGTGCCGCGGCCGGCGTGGATGCCGGTACCTGAGCAGCTACCGCAACCGGTGCGCGGCCAGCGCTTTCGCCCGGCCATTCGATCACCAGTTTGGTCTCGGCGCCCTGGCCTTGAATCTGCGGCTTGAACGCTGCCACCGATTCCGCAAGGTCAAACACCACACGGAAGGTTCCGGGGGTTGGGTTGCCGGTGCGTACTGCGGTCACCACACCGATCGCCGCCGGCAGCTTGAGGCCGCGCAACGCAGTGGAATCGGGGAAATCGACGACCAGCCGGTTCGGGCCAGCCAAGCTCAGGGTCTTGTAACTGCCACCGCCGGCCAGCTGGATTTCGGCGCGGGTGCCAGTGCTGCCGGTATGCAGGTTGACCCCGCGAACCTCGCCCGCCCACGCGGATGCGCTGGCGACCAGACAGAGTCCGGCGGCGGCAACTGACAATGCGAACAGGCGGTTTCCCGTAGTCATGGGCGGATTCAATCACCGGAATCCGGCAATTGCAACATCTTTTCCCTTAATAATCCGCAACCTGCCGCACCTTCCTGCTGTCAGGGGGTAAAAACCCCTTGCAAGTGAGGGGATTGGCGCAGTCGTTCCAGCCAGGCGCGACCGGTGTCGCTGTGCGCTTGCAGGCGGCAGCGGCGGCCGTGTCCGTCGATTTCCAGCGCCACGGTCAGGTCCACCGGCGGCAGGCCGCCCGCGCCGCGTTCCGGCCACTCAACCAGCCACAGATCGGCCGCACCCTCGTCCAGACCAAGGAAATCCAACTCACCAGCATTGCCGATGCGATAGAGATCCAGATGCCACGCCTCGCCGGTTTCCAGCGGGTAGCGCTCGATCAAGGTGTAGGTGGGGCTGCGGATGGAGCCCTGCACGCCCAGCGCGCGCAACAAGGCGCGGGCCAAGGTGGATTTGCCGGCCCCCAGATCGCCCTGCAGGTGCACAACGGCCTGCGCAGGACGGGTTTGGGCGAGCGCCTGACCCAGTTGGTCGGTGCTTTCGGACTCGGGAAGAAACAATTCGATCATGGCCGCCATTATGGATTGGCCAGCGCCCGCAGGTGCGGCAACAGATCGCGCGGCAACAGCCCGCGCTCACCTTCGCCGGCCGCCGCATCGCCGGCCAGACTGTGCAGCAAGGCGCCGCTGCTGGCCGCGTCGAACAACGCCAGACCTTGCGCGCACAAGGCAGCGATGGCACCGGTAAGCAGATCGCCCATACCGCCGACCGCCATACCGGGATTCCCCGCGGCGATCACGCGCGTCATCTGGCCCGGCGCCGCGATCAGCGTGCCGGCGCCCTTCAGCACCACAACCGACGCATAGCGTTCGGCCAATGCCTGCGCGGCGGCAAAGCGATCGCGCTGGATGCTGGCGGTATCGGTTCCCAGCAAACGCCCGGCTTCGCCCGGATGTGGGGTGAGGATGGCCTGCTGCAGCGGTTGCGGCGCGGCGGCCAGCAGGTTCAGTGCATCAGCGTCGATCACCAGCGGCTTGCCGCTGTTCAATACCGACGACCACAGTGTTTGCGCCCATTCGTCCTGACCCAAGCCGGGACCGAGTGCCACCACGCTGGCGCGCTCCAACAGCGGCGCCAACGCACTTGTTTGCTCTACTGCGTGCGCCATCGCTTCCGGGCAACGCGCCAGCAGCGGCGCTACGTGCAGGGCACGCGTCGCCACGCTGACCAGCCCCGCGCCGCTGCGCAATGCGGCTTCAGCACTGAGCATCACTGCCCCGCCACGGCCGTGGTTACCGCCCACGCACAACACATGGCCGGACTCACCCTTATGCATATTGAGCCGGCGACGCGGCAGTTGCCGTGCCAGCGCCGGTTTGGCCCAGCGCAGGCCGCTGGCAGTGACGCCATCGAAGGCCGCCGCTGGCACATCCAGTTCAGCCAACAACCGCTGCCCTGCGTATTCCAGCGCTGCTCCGGTATGCAGGCCTTGATGCGGCACGATGAACTGCAGCACGCGTTCAGCGCGGATCGCCGCTCCGGGCACATTGCCGCTGAAAGCATCCACGCCGCTGGGCACATCCAGCGCGAACACCGGCGCTGCGGCGGCGTTCACCGCATTGATCAATGCAACGTCCGCCGCTTCCGGCGCACGCGTCAAACCAATGCCGTACAGCGCGTCGATGATGAGATCGGCCTGTCGCAGGCAATCCAGTGCTATTTCGACCCGCCCGCCGATGGCGAGGTAGTCGGTACATGCGCGCTGCGCCAATGGCGAACGCGGTGCGGCGGTGGGCAAATGCAGCACATAGACGTCACGGCCGGACTGCCGCGCGTAGCGGGCCAGCACATAGCCATCGCCGCCGTTGTTACCCGGCCCGCACACCACCACGATCCGGCGCGCCTGCGGCCAATACTGCAGCACGCTCTGCCATGCAGCCTGCCCGGCACGCTGCATCAGCACATAGCCATCGCCGTCCAATGCAGCGCCAGCCTGCGCGTCGATACGGCGGGCGGCTTCGGTCGTGAACAGGGCAACGGGCTCAGACATGCTGGCAATTCTATACTTGCGCCATGTCTGAAGCCGTTACCAACGCCAATCCGGCGCAGCTGTCGCTGCGCATCCGTCAGCTTGCGCGCGAGGCTGGCTTCCAGCGGTGCGGCATCAGCGGCATTGAACTGGCCGAGGACGAAGCGCATCTTGCCGATTGGCTGGGCAAGGGCCTGTACGGAACCATGGAATGGATGGCGCGCCACGGCAGCCTGCGTGCGCGGCCGCAGGAATTGCTGCCGGGCACGGTGCGGGTGTTGTCGGTGGGGATGGATTACGGCCACAAGGACGAGACCGAAGCCTGGGCCACGCTGAACGATGCCGAGCGCGCGTATGTGGCGCGTTACGCGCTGGGCCGCGATTACCACAAGCTCATGCGCAACCGCCTGCAGAAACTGGCCGAACGCATCGCTGCGGAAATCGGCCCATTCGGTTACCGGGTATTCGTCGATTCGGCACCGGTGCTGGAACGCGCCTTGGCACGCAACGCGGGCTTGGGCTGGATCGGCAAACACACCTGCCTGATCGACCGCAACGGCGGCTCGTGGTTTTTCCTCGGCGAGATCTACCTCGACCTGCCGCTGCCGGTGGACACCCCGGCCACCGCGCATTGCGGCACCTGCACGCGCTGCATTGATGTCTGTCCGACCGCCGCCATCATTGCCCCGTACCGGCTGGACGCGCGCCGCTGCATTTCCTATCTGACCATCGAACACGAAGGCGCCATTCCGCTGGAAATGCGCCCATTGATGGGCAACCGCATCTACGGCTGCGATGACTGCCAATTGGTGTGCCCGTGGAACAAGTTCGCCCATCGCACCGACGAGCCGGATTTCCGCGTGCGCAACAACCTCGATACCGCCACCCTGCCGGACTTGTTCGCATGGGACGAAGACGACTTCCTGCGCCGTACCGAAGGCAGCGCGATCCGCCGCAGCGGCCACGAACGCTGGCTGCGCAACATCGCCGTTGCGCTGGGCAACGCCGCACCTTCGGACAGTGCCCGCGACGCACTTGTGCAGCGCCTTGAACATCCTTCCGAAGTCGTCCGCGAGCATGTGCAATGGGCGCTGCAAGGCCACTCCACCGCGCGCGAACCCCACGAGCAATAAGCGTTCACGCCATTCCATGCGACCATGGCGGCCCGCTTCACTGCCGCATTGCCCGAACCATGGAACGCAGTCCCGACATCCTTACTCCCGGCCAGCTCAACACGCTGGCGCGCGATCTGCTGGAAAGCGCGTTTCCGCTGATATGGGTGGAAGGTGAACTGGGCAATGTCAGCCGTCCTGCTTCCGGGCACCTGTACTTCACGCTGAAAGACGCACGCGCCCAGGTACGTGCGGCGATGTTCAAGCCCAAGAGCCAGTGGTTGAAATTCGTGCCGCGCGAAGGCCTGCGCGTGCTCGTGCGCGGCCGGCTCACGCTGTATGAAGCACGCGGCGATTACCAGTTGATCCTCGACCACATGGAAGAGGCCGGCGAAGGTGCCTTGCGCCGCGCCTACGACGAACTGAAGGCGCGACTGGAAGCCGAAGGCTTGTTTGACCCCGCACGCAAGCGGCCGATGCCGGCGCATGTGCGTCGCCTGGCGGTGATCACCTCGCCCAGCGGCGCGGCAGTGCGCGACGTGCTGAGCGTATTGGCGCGGCGCTATCCCTTGTTGGAAGTGGAGCTGTTGCCATCGCTGGTTCAAGGCGAAACCGCCGCGCCGCAGATCACCTCGTTGCTGCGTCAAGCCGATGCCAGCGGCCGTTACGACGTGATCCTGCTGACGCGCGGCGGCGGTTCGCTGGAAGATCTGTGGGCGTTCAATGACGAACAGCTGGCACGCGCCATCGCTGCGAGCAATACGCCGGTGGTTTCGGCGGTCGGCCATGAAACCGACTTCAGCCTTTCCGATTTCGCCGCCGACCTGCGTGCACCGACGCCATCGGTGGCAGCGGAACTGCTGGTTCCCGATCAACGCGACCTGGCGCTGCGCGTGCGTCGCCTGCAACAACGGCTGACGCAGTTGCAGGCGCACACCTTGAACCAAGCCATGCAGCGTGCAGACCGCGCCGCGTTGCGGCTGCAGGCGCACAGTCCGCAGTCACGACTCGCCCTGCTGCGGCATCGCCAGGAAGCGGCGTTCGCACGCTTGCAGGCGAACTGGCGGCAACAGCAACAGCGTCGCAGCGCTCGCCTTGCACATGGCGCTGCGGTGCTGCGCGGTGCACAGCCACAACGTCAACTCGGCGCGCTACGCGAACGGCTGGCAGCGCTTGCTCCGCGCGCGCAGGCGGCAATGGCGCGGCACCTGCAACGTGACGCCTTGCACCTGCGCGGCATCGCACGTTCGCTGGAAGCGGTGAGCCCATTGGCAACCGTGGCGCGTGGTTATTCCATCCTGACCCGCGTGGAAGACGGAACACTGGTCCGCTCAAGTACGCAGACAAAAGCCGGAGAGCGCCTGCAGGCACGCCTGGCAGATGGAAGCCTGATGCTCAGGGTGGAAGAACGTATTGACCAAGGTTGATCGCGCTCAGCGACTGATTAGCGTTGCAGCGCCGCTTTAACCCGACGCGTCGCCGCTTGCTTTTGCTTCGCATGCCGGCCCTGGGAAAGCAGCTGACAGTTCACAACGCTGCCGTACCACCTGTGCAGAACTTCTGTCGGTATTGCATCGCCTTGGGCATCAAGGCCTGCAGGTTCTGGATGCGGGTGCCGGGATTGGGATGCGTGGAAGAGAACTCCGGCGGCGCCTGACCGCCACTCGCTTCGCTCATGCGTTGCCACAGCGGCACCGCTTCTTCCGGGTTGAAACAGGCCGCTGCGGCCAACATCAAGCCAACCTCATCGGCCTGGGTTTCATGCGAGCGCGCGTAGGGCAGCAGGTAGCCGTAACCCATCGCCGACATCATCATCTGCTGTTGCTGTGCATCCATGCCGCTGGCGGCGCCGGCCATCTGCCCGATCTGGGTCAGCTTCTGCTGCGCCATGCGCTGCGCGCCATGACGCAACAAGGCGTGGGCGATTTCGTGACCCATCACCACCGCCACCGCATCAGCGTTTTTCGCCACCGGAATCAAACCGGTGTACACCGCCATCTTGCCGCCGGGCAGGCAGAACGCATTGGCCTGATCGGACTGCAGCACGTTTACTTCCCAATCGAACTCGCGCGAGAAATTCTGCGCCTGCATGCCGTGTTCCTGTGCCAGCGCGCTTTCCACCACGTCGACCTTGGCAATCAGGCGACTGGCGATTTCGCGCACCTGACGGGCGATCTCACTATTGGGATCCACCGGCCGTTCCTGCGACAGGATCTCCTGGTAGGCCTGCAGGCCGAGCGCCTTTTCCTCGTTGGCGTCCAGCGCGCTGTCGATCAGCACCTTCTCACCGGTGTACGGATCCACCGTGCGATTGCCGAAGTAATAGCAGCCGCCGTAAGCGGCGAAGCCGAGCAGGATGATCCAACGCACATTGCCGAACAGACCGCCGCCACGACGCTGTCCGCCAGCGCGTTGGTTGCCGAAAGGATCTTGTCGCATGCTGGCTCCGCCGGGTTTGAGGTGGGTCGGGGTGGGACGTTGGCGATGTTAACGCGCCCTGCCCCGATGGCAATGTCAAATACCGCGCACCAGACGGAAGCCGATGCGGGCCGAGGTCACATCCGAATCCTGTGACTGCCGCCAGGCCGCCCGGGTCTGTTCGGGCGCGTTGGCCCAGTTGCCGCCACGGATCACCCGCTGCCGGCAGCCCGGGTTGTACCAGGGCGCACCGTCGGCCGGCGCGCGTCGGTAACTGGCGTGCCAGCAGTCGGCCACCCATTCGCTGAGATTGCCGGCCATGTCGTGCAGGCCCCAGGGGTTGGCGTTGAAGATGCCCGCCGGCGCCGTGCCCCAGAAGCCGTCGCCGTAGCCAATGAACGCGTTGTTCCAGTGGCGGCCACTGGGCGAGACATCCAGGCTGCCGGTGAAGTTGCCGGTGTTCTCCGGCGGCACCGATGCGCGGCCCCAGGGATAGCGCCCCTGGCTGCCCGCGCGCAGGGCGTACTCGAACTCAGACTCACTGGGCAGCCGATAATGTCGCCCGGTCTGCTCGGACAACCACGCCGCGTACGCCTCGGCATCCCGCACACTGACATGCATCACCGGGCTGTTGGGCGCCGCCTTGAGGCCGTTGTAGTCGGACTGCCAATCCACGCCGCTGCGGCGGATGAAATTGCCACTGCGTTCGTCATAGACGATGGAATGGCCGCGCCGGGTCGCACGCGGGCGCGCCTTGGCGGTCTCCACGAAACGACGGAAATCGGCCACGGTCACTTCGGTGATGGTCATGGCGAAACCGCGATCAAACCGCACCGGATGCTGCGGCCGCTCGGCGTCGCTGGCGCCAATCTCCTCCAGCTCAGCGCCCATCTGGAACGCGCCATACGGCACCACCACCATG
Source organism: Stenotrophomonas sp. (assembly GCF_050737575.1). GTDB lineage: Bacteria > Pseudomonadota > Gammaproteobacteria > Xanthomonadales > Xanthomonadaceae > Stenotrophomonas. The sequence continues at coordinate 321,586 of NZ_JBOHXW010000004.1, read as the reverse complement.
CGCGGCCCCCGGCTACCGTCCTGCAGCGCATCGGAGAACACCTGCCGGGGCCGGAAACTGCCGTAGCGGGTCACCAGCTCAATGCGTTCGGCCAGCAGCGAGACCGTGTGATCTCCCGCCAAGGCGATGCGCTGGGCTTGCTCGAGCTTCTGCCGCGCATCCTTCAACCCTTTGGACGAGGTGAGATCGCGCAGCCCTCCTTCGCGCAAGGCATCCAACTGGGCGGTGCGGATGCGTTCAATCCGCAGACGTGCGTCGGCCAACGTCGAACTCGCTCCGCGAATGGTGCTGGCCTTGCCCAGCCACGCCGCAGCCGCCTGGAAATCGGATTCAACCGCTGCCGCGTGTTCGGCGCGCCGGATCAAACCGCTCTCAACCGCCGCCAACCCTTGCCGGGCACGACTATTGGTTGGATCAATCGCCAGCACCTCGCGGAACGCTGCCTGCGCGCCGCCGCCGTCCTCACCAAACTGGCGGTCTCGCAGCGCCTGTTCACCCGCACGATTCAAGGCGAGCAGGCGCCGCGCAGTGGCGATGCGCTGCTCCAATTCGCGCTCGGCTTTGCCTTCTGGTGCCAACGCCACGGCCACGCCGACCAACTCAGCCGCTTGCGCCAAGGCTTGCCGCTGGTTTTCAGGCTGTGCCATCAGCGCCGTGGCCTGACTCCGCAACTGCTGGCGGGCCTTGTCCAGCCCGCGCTTGGCCGTGCGGTCCTGCGGCTGCTGGGCCAGGATCGCCAGATACAGCGGAATCGCGTCATCAGCCTCCTGATAAAGACGCCCTTCGGCCAGCGCCTTGTCGGCCGCCTTGCGCGCTTCAGGCAGTTGTTCCGGCCGCAGGCTTGCTTCGGGCGCATCCCAGACCGGCAATGCGGTCTGCTCCACCTGTGCCACAGGATCGGGCGCAACCGCCGCCGCTTTGGGGATTGCAATGGGCTCCGGCTGTGGCGCCTGCTTGCCCGTTGCCGCCGCTTCCTTGCGCGGCTGTACCTGCGGCGCGTCGCCCGGCGGCTGTCCACAACCGGCAAGCAGCAGCGACAACAGCAGCGCCACACCCTTCAATTGGCCGGTTCTACGCAAAAAATCCTCCACTTACCTGCCCACTCCGACGGGAGCGGCCCGACGTTAGGCTATTCTCGCCTGCCTGAGCAAACCCTGCCTTCGACGGAACCCACGTGGCTTACTGGATCAAACACCCATCGGAACTGGAAGCGCGCTATCAACAGCGCCCCGACCGCATTGGATTGGACACCGAATTCATCCGTGAACGCACCTACTGGCCACAACTGGCCTTGGTGCAGATGGCGGTCGGCACTGAAATCCTGCTGATCGACCCGCTGATACCCGGCATGTGCGAGGCCTTGAAGCCTTGGCTGACCGATACCTCGATCATCAAGGTCATGCACAGCGCCAGCGAAGATCTGGTCGCCTTCAAGTCCGCCTGCGACGCGCTGCCACGCCCCCTGTTCGACACCCAGATCGGCGCGGCGCTGGCCGGCATCGGCGGCGGCATGGGCTACCAGAAGCTGGTGGCCGAGATCACCGGCGTCACCCTGCCCAAGGGCGAGACGCGCTCGGACTGGCTCAAGCGCCCGCTGACCGATGCCCAGCTCGAATACGCCGCTGACGATGTCGAATATCTGTTCGCACTGCACGACACCATCAGCGAGCGGCTTCAGGCAAAAGACCGCATGCAATGGCTGCTGGACGACGGCGAACGCATGATTGCCAGCGTCGAGCGTGACGAAAGCGAACATTGGCCGCACCTGTCGATGCGTTCATCGCAATTCCTCGATCCGGAATCTCAACTGCGCCTGTTGCGCCTGTTGCGCTGGCGCGAACAGCAGGCCCGGGCGAGCGACAAGCCGCGCAGTTGGATCCTGGACAACGAACTGGCCGCCCTGCTCGCCCGCACCCCGCCCGCCGACTACGAAGCGATGCTCAACGTATTTGGCCGCTTCCCCAAAGCCCCGCGCAAACTGGCGCAGTCGCTGTGGGAAGCACTGAACACGCCGCTGCCGGACGAAGCCGACGCACCGATGGCGTTGCAAGCCACCGAGGGCAACAAAGCCGCGCTCAAGCGCCTGCAGGATGCCGTCGCCAAGGTCACTGCCGAACTCGGTCTTCCCGATGGTCTGCTCGCCTCGCGCAAGCACCTGGAGTCGCTGCTCGAAAGCGGCCAATGGCCGAACGCACTGGGCGGCTGGCGCCAGCAACAACTGGAACCGATCCTGCGCCCGCTATTGCCGCAAGCCTGATCGGCAGCAACCGATCACCGCCATTTGCTGTATTGATCGCCGACGGTAGTGCCGAGCCATGCTCGGCAAAGGCTTCACCGGTACTGCTTTGCGAGCCGCGGCTACGCGCTACGTGAAGAGCAAAAAGGGCACCTGGCGGTGCCCTTTTATTTTGGTAGGCAAGGCCGAAATCCTGGAACGGAACTGCCGGCAGTGCCGAGCCATGCTCGACAAAAGCCTTTCCAGCCGGCCGGTAAAGCCCCAAAGAAAAAGCCCGGAAATCCTGCACTCAGGACTTCTGGGCTTTCATGAAATCTTGAATCCAATCTTGAACAAGTCACGCTTTCGCGCGCCCCGATCAGCTCACTCGGCCAGCATCCGCTGCATCAGTTCGCGCGCCGGCTGGGCGAGCTTCTCGTTTTCCAGCGCGAAACGAATGGTCGCTTCAACCAGCCCCAGGTGGGTGCCACAGTCAAAGCGCGTGCCTTCAAAACGGTAAGCGTTCACCGGCTCACTCTTGAGCAACTGGGCAATGGCATCGGTCAGCTGGATCTCGCCACCGGCACCGGTTGCGGTGTTCTCCAGCAGCTCGAAAATCTTCGGGCTGAGCACGTAACGCCCAACCACGGCCAAGTCACTCGGCGCGTCTTCGGGCTTGGGCTTCTCAACGATCTGCGAAATCCGCCCCTGACGTCCATCAAACGCATCCGTCGCCACGATGCCGTAGCTGCCGGTCTTGTCGTGCGGCACGTCTTCAACCGCAATCACACTGGCGCCGGTCGCCTGGTTGAGGTCGGCCATCTGCTTGAGCGCACCTTCACCACGGTTCCAGATCAGGTCGTCCGGCAGCAGCACCGCAAACGGCTCATCGCCGATGATCGCCTTGGCACACAGCACCGCATGACCCAAGCCCAATGCTTCAGTCTGGGTAACAAACACCGCGCGCACGCCCTTGGGCAGCACATGTCGGATCAGTTCCAACTGTTCAACTTTTCCCGCGCGCTCAAGCTTCTGCTCCAGCTCGTAGGCCTTGTCGAAGTAGTCAGCCACCGCATGCTTGTAGCGGTTGGTCACGAACACCAGCGTGTCGCAACCGGCTTCGATGGCTTCATCCACTGCGTACTGAATCAGCGGCCGGTCAATGATCGGCAGCATCTCCTTGGGGACGGTCTTGGTCGCGGGCAAAAACCGCGTTCCGAGACCTGCGACTGGAAATACCGCCTTTCTAATACGACCGCTCATCAGTGATTCCTTCCTGCTTCCTTGGTGGGGAACTGCACAATCTTTGCCGTCGCACCGCGCACGGCATGTTCTTCAACTGGCTGAAACTCGGGGATCGTGGTCGACAGAACGTCGCGCATCACATCAATATCGTACGCAGCAATCGCTCGCCGCAGCACCGCGACGTTGCTCAGCACCAACTCCGGCGAGAACTCACGCACACCAGCCTCCAGCACTTTTGGGTGCGCAGTTGGCTGGCAATTTTCGTCATCGTAGAACAGGCTTTCGTGCAGCTTCTCGCCAGCACGCAGGCCGGTGTAGACGATGGGAACATCCACTCCCGGAACTTTCCCTGCCAGCCGGATCATCTGCTCGGCCAGGTGCCGGATAAGGACCGGCTCGCCCATGTCCAGCATGTAGATGGCGCCGCGCGACGAAGACGCAGCGGCCTGCAGAATAAGCAGACATGCTTCGGGAATCGTCATGAAGTAGCGACTGACATCCGGGTGGGTCACGGTGATCGGCCCGCCGGTGCGGATCTGCTCACGGAACATCGGAACCACGCTGCCCACCGAGCCCAGCACGTTGCCGAACCGCACCGTGACAAACCGGGTCGCTGGCGAGCGCTTGTTCAAGCTCTGGCAGATCATTTCGGCGTAGCGCTTGCTCGCGCCCAGCGCGTTGGCCGGATCCACCGCCTTGTCGGTCGAGATGAAAACGAAGTTCTCCACGCCGTCTTCGACGCAGGCCGTTGCCACGCATTCGGTCGCCAGTGTGTTGTTGCGCACCGCTTCGCGCAGCTGCTCCTCCAACAAAGGAACCTGCTTGTACGCGGCTGCATGGAATACGGTATCTGGCTTGTAGCTCTTCAAGGCATGCCGGACCACCGCCGGGTCGCCGCAATCGCCCAGCACCCCGTGCACCTGCAACCCAGGGAAGCTGCGGCGCAACTCAGCCTGGATGTTGATCATCAGCAGCTCGCTGATTTCCAGCACGACAATCCGTGTGGCGCCATGGCGCGCGACCTGCCGGCAAAGTTCGGAACCGATCGACCCGCCGCCCCCTGTGACCAGCACGGTACGACCACGCAGCCAGCCGCGGATCAATTCCCAGTCTGGAAGAATGGGCTTGCGCCCCAGCAGGTCCTCAATTGCCACTTCCTTGAGCTGGCCGGGAAGCGAGCTACCCTCGAGGATATCTGCCAGTTTCGGCACGGTCCGGAACGGCAGACCGGTGCTTTCACACAGGCCCACGACACGCTGCATCCCCGCTGCATCCAGCGTGGGAATAGCGATCACCAGCAATTTGGCATCGGCTTCCTTGGCGACCAAGGCCACATCGTCCAATCCGCCGAGAATCGGAATACCGTGCAACTTCGCACCGCGCAGATGGGTCGAATCATCCAGCACGCCAACCGGCTCATAGTCACCAGAGCGGCGGAGGTCCTTGATCAACGATTCGGCGGCCTGCCCCGCCCCCAGCACCAGCACACGACGCGCACGCGCATCGGATTGAACGTTCTGATAGTCCTTCCACGCCCGGTAGAGCAAGCGAGGCGTGCCCAACAGCGCAGCCAGAGCGAACGGGTACACCACGAGTACCGAGATCGGTATCCCGTGCAGGCGGCGGTACGAAAACACCACCACAATGGCCAGCAATCCAACAAAGCTCGCCTTGAAGATATTGATCAGGTCGGCAACGCTGGCAAAGCGCCAGAGCCCGCGATAGAGCCCCACTTTCCAGAAGGCCACGGCCTGCAGGGCAACAACCACCAGCACGTCCAACGAGAACAGGGGCAACGGCGGTGCGTTTTCCAGCATGGCGTAACGGGCGGCAAACAGCAGCTGCCAACACAGCCAGACCATCGCCAGGTCATGCAGCATCACCGCGTACCGCAACCCACTATCCGCAAAAAAACGCTTTTGCCAGGATGCCATCAGCTCTCGTCCTTAATGAAATATCGCCTGCGCAGGAAAAACCAGGCCACTGCGGTCGCAGCCACCCAGATAACGCCCCCTGCCCACCCCCAACCTAGGGAAAGCCTTGAAAACAACGCCGCAAGTGTAGTTCCGCACAAGGTAAAGAGCGAATAGCCCCCCGTCACGAAGGGGTGACTCCATTCACGCTTTACCAATTTTTGATACAGATGCTGGGTATGCGGTTGCATCCAGCGCTCACCCTTGAGCATCCGCGTCAGCAATGTGAAGCCGGCATCAACGAAGAAAGCCGTTGGCAGCATCAACCACAGCGGGGCGGCCACGTCGGTCACCGTCAAGCCCAGCGCCAACAAGCCCGCCATCACGTAGCCCAGCGCCCCGCTCCCTACATCTCCCATGAATACGCGGGCCTTGGGGAAGTTGAAGGGGAGAAAGCCCAGACACGCCGCAGCCACCACCAAGCCGGCCAGCGCATACGGGGCCGGCAATAGAACGACAGCACCAACGCCAACCAGAATTGCTTGAGTAACGGCCAAACCGTTGATCCCATCCATGAAGTTCCAGATGTTGATCAATGAGACAGCAAGCAAGGTACAGAACAGCGCTTTGACCAGGCTACCGCTGCCAAACCACACCAATCCGCCCAGCAGGATCGCTGCCAGCAGATGGACACCCAGCCGTGGAAGCGCCGGCAGAGAACGGTGGTCATCCCACCAACCGATTCCCGCCACCATGACCAGGCCAATGGCGAACCCACTGATCGCGACAGCTGCCGCTGGATACAGCAGCGCCGCTACCAGGCACGCTAACAGCACCGAAATCACAATGCCGATCCCGCCGCCACGCGGGGTAGAGACGGTATGACTGCGTCGTTCGCCCGGCATATCCATCAGCTGGCGTTTGACTGCATAACGAATCGCCAGCCAGGTCACCCCGACAGCTACACAGAAGGCGGCCAACGGGAGCCACAAATAAGGCGATGGCACAGCTCAGAGCACCGCGTAGTTCAGCAGTGGCTTGACCGTGCCCCACTCCTTGCAGCTCGGGCATTGCCAATGGTGGGTCCGCGCACCAAAGCCGCAACGGGTACAGCGATACGCAGGGTTGCGCACCAGCAACTGGTCGGTGATGTGCTTCAGATCCTGCAAGGTGGCGACCGGGTCGGCACCCTCGGCCAAGGTCAGGTCGATCAACGCCGACTCGCCACGCACCGACGGGCGATCCTTCAACTGGCGGCCAAGATAAGCACGCGCAGGCGCGAGGCCTTCCTGCTCTTCCATCAAGCGCGTCAACGCCAGCACCGGTGCGATACCGCGATAGTGCTCGGTCATCTCCGCGAGGAAGGCGCGCGCGCCAGCGATATCGCCAACGTTGCGATAGTTCTTGACCAGCTGCGGCAGGATTTCGGGCAGGTAATCCGGGTCGTTGCGTGCCGCACGCTCAAACGCACGCACCGCAGCCTCGTCATTGCCGAAATCGCTTTCCAGACGGCCCTCGATGATGCCCGCACGCACGCTCATGGCGTCGGCAGCGTTGGCGCGAATGATCGCCGCGCGCGCGTCATCCAGACGACCGGCAGCGCGATAACGCTCAGCCAACTCACACTCGAACTGACCAATCAACTTGCCCATCGGCTCGTCGGTGACCTGCTCGTAACGGGTAGCGTTTTCGATCGCCTTTTCCCAGTCGCGCTCGGCCTGATAGATGCTGATCAGATGCTTGAGTGCCTGCGGCGCACGCTGATCCAGCTGCGCCAACTCGGTGAACACCGTCTCGGCGCGATCCAGCAGCCCGGACTTCATGTAGTCCTCGCCCAGCGCCAGCAGTGCCTGCACGCGCTGCGCATCATTCAGATCACTACGATTGACCAAGCCCTGATGCAGTCGAATGGCGCGATCCACTTCGCCGCGACGTCGGAACAAATGCCCCAGCGCGACCTGCGTTTCAAACGTTTCCTTGTCCAGCTCGGCGATATGCAGGAACAGCTCAATGGCCTTGTCCGGCTGCTCGTTGAGCAGGTAATTCAAGCCACGAAAATAGGTGCTGGACAGGCGGCTGACCTGATTCTCGCTATGGCGCTGACCGCCGCGACGCCCCACCACCCAACCGGCGACTGCCGCAATCGGCACGCACAGAAAAAACCAGAACCACTCACTGATAAAGGCCATCTTCGATCAGCGCCCGTCGAAAGGAGAAGGAGATTGCACGGTAGCCGCCGGCTCGGGAACTGCTGCGGAAGCGGCCTTGTTGGCACGCCGCAACTTGGCATACATCGGCACGACCAGGCCGGCCAGCACCATGCCGCCACCGACCAATGCACCGATCAACAGTGATGCGATGATCGCGATGCCAGAGGTGGTCTTGAGCATCCAAAACGCCAGGCTGATTTCAATGGGCTGCGAATTTAGCGAGCCAATCACCAGGCCGCCGACAAGCACTGCCAGCAGGATCAACAAACGGACGACCTTCATGCCGCAGCTACTCCTATAACTAGAGGCCGTAGCTTACCGAATCAGCGCATGAATGCGCAGCGAAGCACGGCGGCCCGTTTCAGGCCGGATCGCTTTCCAGCGGCACCACCGAACTGACGCGTTCGCGCAGCTCCTTGCCCGGCTTGAAATGCGGCACATGCTTGCCCGGCAACGCGACCGACTCCCCCGTTTTCGGGTTGCGGCCCAGACGCGGCGGGCGGTAATGCAGCGAAAAACTACCAAAACCGCGGATCTCGATGCGATCCCCAGAGGACAACGCCCCCCCCATCATTTCCAACAACGACTTCACCGCCAGATCGACATCATCAGCCTTCAGGTGCGCCTGATGGCGCGCGAGGATTTCGATCAATTCGGATTTGGTCATTGCGTACTCGCCAATGGCAGGGTCTCAACCCTGAAGCGGCCCGGATTGTTATCCGGGCCGCCCAGGTCACATCTGCAACAGGATGCCCGATTACTCGGACTTGTTGCTGTTCAACTGTGCACGAAGCAGCGCACCCAGCTGGGTGGTGCCGCCGGAAGCGGACTGGTAGTCCTCCAGCGTTTCGCGCATTTCAGCATCGTCCTTGGCCTTGATCGACAGCTGCAGGGTACGGCCCTTGCGGTCCATGCCCACGAACTTGGCTTCGACCTTGTCGCCGACCTTCAGGTGCTGGGTCGCGTCGTCCACACGGTCGACACTGATGTCGCGTGCAGCCACGTAACCTTCGATGCCGTCAGCCAGTTCAATGGTCGCGCCCTTGGCGTCCACTTCCTTGACCACGCCCTCGACCTTCGAGCCCTTCGGATTGATCGCCATGAACTGGCCGAACGGATCCTGCTCAAGCTGCTTGACGCCCAGCGAGATGCGCTCACGCTCCGGATCGACCGCCAGAACAACGGCTTCCAGGGTGTCGCCCTTCTTGTAGTTGCGGACCACGTCTTCGCCGGTGGTGTTCCAGCTGATATCCGACAGGTGCACCAGGCCATCGATACCGCCGTCCAGGCCGATGAAGATGCCGAAGTCGGTGATCGACTTGATCTGGCCGGCAACCTTGTCGCCCTTCTTGAAGATGGCGGCAAAGGTTTCCCACGGATTGGCAGCAACCTGCTTCATGCCCAGCGAGATGCGGCGACGCTCCTCGTCGACGTCCAGGACCATGACTTCGACTTCGTCACCGACCTGCACAACCTTCGACGGGTTGACGTTCTTGTTGGTCCAATCCATCTCGGACACGTGCACCAGGCCTTCGACGCCCGGCTCGATCTCAACGAATGCGCCGTAATCGGTGACGTTGGAGACCTTGCCGAACACGCGGCTGTTAGCCGGGTAACGACGCGAGATGTTGTCCCACGGATCTTCGCCCAGCTGCTTCAGACCCAGCGAAACGCGGTTGCGCTCGCGGTCGAACTTCAGCACGCGCACGTCCAGCTCGTCGCCGACGTTCACGACTTCGGACGGATGGCGCACGCGCTTCCATGCCATGTCGGTGATGTGCAGCAGGCCGTCGATACCGCCCAGGTCCACGAATGCGCCGTAGTCGGTCAGGTTCTTGACGACACCCTTCAGAATCGCGCCTTCCTGCAGCTTGTCCATCAGCTGCTCGCGCTCTTCCGAGTGCTCGCTCTCGACAACTGCACGACGCGAAACGACCACGTTGTTACGCTTGCGGTCCAGCTTGATGAGCTTGAATTCCAGCTCCTTGCCTTCCAGGTAGGCCGGGTCGCGCACGGGGCGCACATCGACCAGCGAACCGGGCAGGAATGCGCGGACATCCTTGATGTCCACGGTGAAACCACCCTTGACCTTGCCGCTGATGCGACCGGTGATGGTTTCGTTCTTTTCCAACGCTTCTTCCAGCTCGTCCCACACCATCGCGCGCTTGGCTTTCTCACGCGACAGAACGGTCTCGCCGAAGCCGTTTTCGATCGAGTCGAGGGCAACCTTTACCTGGTCGCCCACACCCACGTCGATCTCACCAGCGTCGTTACGGAACTGTTCGATCGGCACGATGCCTTCGGACTTCAGCCCGGCGTTGATCACCACCACATCGCCACGGACCTCAACGACGGTACCGACAACGATGGAACCGGGCTTCAGCTTGGCCAGGTTGGCTTGACTGGCTTCAAACAGTTCGGCAAATGATTCGGTCATTAGATTTACTCAGTTGGACACACGGACAGCGGATCTGTTGCGGAAACCCGGACTGTCCAGCCTGTTGGACGACCCCATGAAAGCGGCCGCATGTGAATGAAAAAAGCCCACCACGCACCATTGCGCAGCGGGGTTGTTGCAACTTCATCTGCGACTGCAGCCGATGCACTGGCCACACTCAACGCTGCATTGGATCAAGCTTCCTTGAGGGAAACCAGACCCAGCACCTTGGCAACGACGTCGTCGATGCCAATACCGCTGGTGTCGATGAGAACGGCGTCTTCGGCCGGCCTCAGGGGCGCCACTGCGCGCTGTGCATCACGGGCGTCGCGGGCCATGATCTCGCGCAGGAGGTCGTCAAAGTTAACCGAAACCCCTTTTTCTTTCAACTGCTTATGCCGTCGCTGCGCGCGCTCCTCGGCGCTCGCAGTCAGGAATACCTTGAATGGGGCATCCGGGAAGATGACCGTCCCCATGTCACGACCATCGGCCACCAGCCCCGGCGAAACCCTGAACGCGCGCTGGCGCTCTTTCAGCGCGGCCCGCACTTCGGGAATGGCGGCGATGGCAGAGGCCAAAGCCCCCGTCGTTTCTAGGCGCAGCTCGTCGGTGGCGTCGGTACCGTTGACCAGCACACGCAGGCTCTCACCTTGTTCAGCGAACTGAACCTTGGTGTCGAAAGTACAGCGCACCAGCGCCGAAGCATCGGAGGTGTCGATGTCCGCCCAGCTGGCCGCCACACCCACCGCACGATAAAGCGCACCTGAATCCAAGTAGTGCCAACCCAGCTGCCGGGCGACGATACGGCTGACGGTGCCTTTGCCTGCCCCGGACGGGCCATCAATGGTGAGAACGGGGGAAAGCTGGCTCATCTGGCTGCCTGATCTGGACACGAATCAGGTTATTCTAGCGCCCTGCGCAGCCGTCCTGGCACGTCGTTCAATGCAACCACTTGAACGCGCATGGAATTACCCGGTAGAATGGCGGGCTTGAACGAGCGTCATCCTGCATAGCCGCGGCCGCGCTCTTGAAAATTCCAACAGTTATCCGCCGAGGTATGCAATGAAAGTCCTGTCCTCCCTGAAGTCGGCGAAGACCCGTCACCGTGATTGCAAAGTTGTTCGCCGTCGCGGCAAGATCTTCGTGATCTGCAAGTCGAACCCGCGCTTCAAGGCTCGCCAGCGCTGAGCCGGTCGGCGCAAGCCGACACCGGAATCCGAAAGGGTTTCGGCTTTTCACAAAAAGCCGCCTCCGGGCGGTTTTTTGTTGCCGTTTTTTTGCTGTAATCGTCACCTGTCCTCTGGGGAGAAGCGACCATGAAGCAAATGTTGAAAACACTGAGCCTGATCACCGCGCTGATCGCAGCACCTTCGGCAATGGCCGACACGCTGTTGATCGAACGTGCGCAGGAAAAGCCTGCCGGCGCATTGCCGGCGCGCGGCGAAACCGCCAGCCAGGTCGAAGCCCGCTTCGGCGCACCGCAGGAGCGATTGGAGCCGCGCGGCGGCCAGAAGCAACAGTGGCCGACCATCAACCGCTGGGTCTACCCGGCATTCACTGTCTATTTCGAGAAGCAGCGCGTGATCGATGTGGTTGCCAACCAGGCAGCTCCCAACGAAATCGGCCCGAAACCGCCGATCCGCTGACTTGGCCCGTGATGGCCAGCACCAACACTGGCCATCACTTCCGTCCCAGCGCCATCGCGCCGGGCTCTACCAGCAAGAAGAAATGAACGACACGCTCCGTTTTCCAGCCGAATGGGAATCCCAGTCCGGCGTATTGATCGCCTGGCCGCACGCCGATACCGATTGGGCTGACCGCCTGGCCGAGGTTGAAGAGACCTACATCGCGCTGGTCGCCGCCATCACCCGCTTCCAGCCGGTGCTGATCTGCGTGGGCGATGACGACATCGAAACCTACGCCGAGATGCGCCTGCGCTCCAACCGCATCGACATGGAGCGCGTGCATTTCGTCACCGCGCAGTACGACGACACCTGGTTGCGCGATTCCGGCCCGATCACGCTCAAACGTGCCGATGGAAGCTTCCAGTTGCTGGACTTCCGCTTCACCGGCTGGGGCGGCAAGTTTGAAGCCAGCCTCGACGACCAATTGGTGGGCGTGCTGCACGGCGCGGGCGTGTTCAACGCCAATGCCGAGGTGCGCAGCATTCCGTTCGCACTGGAAGGCGGCGCGGTCGACACCGATGGCGCCGGCACCCTGCTGACCACCTGGCAGTGCCTGCACGAACGTCATCCCGATCGTGACCGCGAATCGCTCAGCGCCGACATGGCGCAGTGGATGCAGCAGGACCGCGTGTTGTGGCTGGATCACGGCTATCTGGAGGGCGACGACACCGACGCTCATGTCGACACCCTCGCCCGCTTTGCATCGGCCGACAGCATCGTCTACCAGGACTGCGATGACGCGCAGGATTCCCACCACGCCGAACTGCGCGCGATGGGTGCGGAACTGGCGGCCATGCGCACCACCGACGGCAAGCCTTACCGCCTGTTCCCGTTGCCGTGGCCGCAGCCGGTGATCGACGACGGCCGCCGCCTGGCCGCCTCGTATGCCAACTTTCTGATCGTCAACGGCGCGGTGCTGATGCCAGCCTATGGCGACGTTGCCGACGATGCGGCCCGCGACGTGCTCGCACAGGCATTCCCGGACCGCGAAATCGTGCAGGTTCCCTGCCGCTCGCTGATCTGGCAGAACGGCAGCCTGCACTGCATCACCATGCAGCTGCCGGCCGGCTTGCTGGCCGCTCAGATCACGCCCTGATCACACCGTAACCACGCCCCGCTGGCGACGCTGCCAGCGGGCGCTTACGTTCAGCCGCAGCGGACATTCCGCTGCGGCTTCCGCGCTACCATGCGCCTTTCGCACGCAGGATCCGTAACCGAATGAGCTCCCGTCACACCCTGACCGTCGCCCTTGTCCAGGAACGCAACCACGGCGACGCCGCTGCCAATCTGGACGTCATCGAAGCCCGTGTGGCCGAGGCGGCCGCGCAAGGCGCGAAACTGGTGCTGTTGCAGGAGCTGCACAACGGTGCGTATTTCTGCCAGCACGAATCGGTGGACGAGTTCGACCTGGCCGAGCCGATCCCCGGCCCCAGCACCGAACGCCTGGGCGCATTGGCCAAGAAGCACGGCGTGGTGATTGTCGGTTCGCTGTTCGAGCGCCGCGCCGCGGGCCTGTATCACAACACCGCGGTCGTCTTCGAGAAGGACGGCACCTTGCTGGGCAAGTACCGCAAGATGCACATCCCCGACGACCCGGGCTTCTACGAGAAGTTCTACTTCACCCCGGGCGACATCGGCTTCAAGCCGATCGACACCTCGGTGGGCCGTCTTGGCGTGCTGGTGTGCTGGGACCAGTGGTACCCGGAAGCCGCTCGCCTGATGGCGTTGGCCGGCGCCGAACTGCTGCTCTACCCGACTGCCATCGGTTGGGATCCGGACGACGTGCAGGACGAAAAGAACCGTCAGCGCGACGCCTGGGTGCTGAGTCATCGCGGCCACGCTGTCGCCAATGGCGTGCCGGTGCTGAGCTGCAACCGCGTGGGTCACGAAGCATCGCCGATGGGCGCTTCGGGCATCGACTTCTGGGGCAACAGCCATGTGCTTGGTCCGCAGGGCGAGTTCCTGGCCGAAGCCGGCACCGACGCCACCCTGCTGATCTGCGACGTGGATCTGCAGCGCAGTGAACATGTGCGCCGCATCTGGCCGTTCCTGCGCGACCGTCGCATTGATGCTTACGGCGACCTGCTCAAGCGCTACATCGACTGATACAAGGCTTGCCGTGAACCTGCAGCTGCGCCCGGCCACCGCGGCCGACATTCCCGCCATCACCGCGATTTACGCGGTGGAGGTGCGTGAACTGGTCAACACCTACGAATACGAGGTGCCAGCCGAGAGCGAAATGGCGCAGCGCATGAGCGACATCCTCGCGCGCGGCTTTCCGTACCTGGTCGCCACGCTCGACGGTGCGCTGGCCGGCTACGCCTACGCCAACACGTATCGCGGCCGCATCGCCTACCAATGGACGGTGGAGAACTCGGTCTATGTCGATGCGCGCTTCCAGGGCCACGGCGTTGGCAGCGCGCTGATGCAGGCGTTGATCGACGACTGCACCGCACGCGGCTTCCGGCAGATGATCGCGGTGATCGGCGAACCCACCAATACGGCATCGATCAAGCTGCACGAACGCTTCGGCTTCCAGTTGGTCGGCATCTTCCGCGGCCTTGGCCGCAAGCACGGGCGCTGGCTGGATACGGTGCAGATGCAACGCGCGCTCGGCGACGGTGCCGACAGCGCCCCCACGAATGAATGACCCCATGAATGAAACCCCTATTGATGCAGGCGGCGATGTGCTGGCCGGCCAGCCGGTGCGCATCGTCGAACGCGATGGCGTGCGCTACACCCTGCTCGGCACTGCGCATGTGTCGCAGGCAAGTGTGCAGGCGGTGGAGCACGCCATTGGCAGCGGCCAGTTCGATGCGGTCGCAGTCGAACTGGACCCGCAGCGCCTGCAGGCACTGACCAATCCCAACGCGCTTGCGCAGCTGGATCTGGTCGAAGTGATCCGCAAGGGCCGCGTCGCCTTGTTTGCCGCCAACCTTGCGTTGGCCGCTTACCAGCGCCGGCTTGCCGAGCAGTTGGGCATCGAGCCGGGCGCCGAACTCAAGCGCGCGGTAACGCTGGCCAATGAAAAGAATCTGCCGGTGCATCTGATCGACCGCGATGTCGGCTTGACCTTCCGCCGTGCGTCACAACAGCTGGGCTTCTTTGGCAAGTTGAAACTGGTTGCCGGGCTCGGCGCCGGCCTGTTCTCCTCGGAGGATGTGGGCGAAGACGAGATCGAAAAGCTGAAGCAAGGCGACATGCTGGAGTCGAGCTTTGGTGAATTCGCCAATGAAAGCCCGGCGCTGTACGAAGCCATCATTGGCGAGCGCGACCGCTACATGGCCACGCGCCTGCGTCAGGAACACAACAGCGAACAGCGCAACGTGCTGGCGGTGGTTGGCGCCGGTCATCTGGCCGGGCTGGCACGCTATCTTGAAAGCGATAACGAGGCGCCCGATGCGCTGCGTGAGCAGCTGGAGTTGGTGCCGAAGAAGCGCAATATTCCGTGGATCACGCTGGGCATTCTTGCAGTGGTGCTGACGGGCATCGGGATTGGCTTCTGGCGCGGCGGCCTGGACATGGGCACACAGATGCTCGCGACCTGGGCGATGTACACCGGCGGTTTGGCCGGACTGGGCGCGTTGCTGGCCGCGAGCCATCCGCTGAGCATCCTCACCGCGATTGTGGTGGCGCCGTTCAAGCCATTCCGTTTGAGCATTCCCACTGGTGCGTTCTCGGCGCTGGTGGAAACGCGCCTGCGCAAGCCGACCTATCAGGACTTCCTGCAGCTGCGTGACGATGCGCAGACAGTGAAGGGCTGGTACCGCAATCGCGTCACCCGCATCGTGCTGACCTTCGTGCTGACCAACCTGGGCAGCATGCTGGGCTTGTGGCTGACGGGGTTCATTGTTTATGGGAAGTTGGCTGGGTAAGGCCTTGAGGCCTTCGAATCTAGAGCTTTAGGAGCGCTAGGAGCGCTTGAAGCGTTAGAAGCTCAAAAGCGCCCTCACCCCTACCCCTCTCCCGCACGCGGGAGAGGGGATTGGTTCTCATGTATTTTCTTGCACTGCCGCCTCCCCGGCTTCCGGCTGCGCAAACCTGATCGCAGACTTTTGCCTTGGCTTCTGCCTTGGCTTCTGCCTTGGCTTCTGCCTTGGCTTCTGCCTTGGCTTCTGCCTTGGCTTCTGCCTTGGCTTCTGCCTTGGCTTTTGCCTTGGCTTTTGCCTTGGCTTTCGCTTTGGCTTTCGCTTTGGCTGCCCCCTCTCCCGCTTGCGGGAGAGGGGTAGGGGTGAGGGGAGCGCTTGCTTCAGCTGTTGCTACTGTCTTTGCTGTTCGCAATCGCAGCAACCATTGCCGCCCTGTCCTCCAAGCAATCAGCTCTCAGCAACAGCCCCCTGCTCCAGTGCAGGCAGCCCACGCGCGCGTCGCACCAATCGCGCCGTGCCGGTACGAAGATCATCCAGCAATGCATAGATGGTCGGCAGGAACAGCAGGCTGACCACGGTCGAGAACGCCAAACCACCAGCAATCGCGCGCGCCATTGGGTAATACGGCGGCATGCCATCAGCCGTGGTCGTGTTCAACGCAATCGGCACCATCGCCAGGATCGCCGTGCCCATCGTCATCATGATCGGCCGCAGTCGCTCACGACTGCCTTCAATCAATGCCTCGGTACGCGATACGCCGCGTCGCCTCAGATTGTTGATGTGCTCGATCATCACGATGCCGTTGTTCACCACCACGCCCATCAATACCAGGATGCCGATCACCGCCATGATGTTCATCTCGGTGCCGGTCAGCCAGAACAACCAATACACGCCGTAGATCGAGAACAGCACGCAGGACATGATCGCCGCTGGGAACAGCAACGATTCGAATACGGCAGCCATGATCACGATCATCAAAATCAGCGCGATCAAAATCGCGTTCTTCATCTGATCCATGCCGTCGAAGTTGATGTTGAAACCCGCACCGCTGAACGTATAGCCATAGCCTGGCGGGAACTGCACGCGGTCCAGCGTTTCTTCCACCGATTTGCGTGCCTGGTCCATCGGCACGTCCTTGGCCAGGCCGGCTTCGATGCGCAGCATGGTCTGCCGGTTCAGGCGTTGGATCGAGTTCGCCGCCGGGTTGACGTTGACATCCACCATCGCCAGCAAGGGGATTTCCTTGCCGCTGGAACTGCGCACCATGAACGAGGACAGGTCCTCGATGCTGTACTTCTCAGAACCTGAAAAACGCACATTGACCGGAATTTCCACGTCATCACGATGGAAATCACGCAGTGACGAGCCACGCAGCGCCATGCCGACGAACTGCGCCACCTGCTGCGCGCTGAACCCGTACGACGCGGCACGCTCGCGGTTCACCCGCACCGCCAGCTCAGAGTTGGCATCGCCCACGTCCACACGCACATCGCGCAGCTTTGGATCACGCGCCAGGATCGGCACGATGTCATCGGCCAGCTCGCGCAGGGTCTGGCTGGAATCACCCACCAGGCTGAAACGCAGGCCCTGCCCATCGCTGCCCATGCCACCCGGCCAACCGATGCCGATCTTGGCGCGCGCCGACTGCGGCAGACCCTTGCGCACTTCTTCCTCGATCTTCTTGCTCTGCTCGCGGTCGTCGATGCTCAGGTACAAGCGGGTCTGCGCCCAGCCCTGCTCGGCAAACCGGCTGTACACGCGTTTGATCTTGAACTCGTCGCGGTGCGCATTGACGAAGTCCTCCACCCGCTCCACTTCCTTGCCCATCTCTTCCTTGGAATAGGAGCCCTTCCACTGGTAGAAGATGTTGATCTCGTCCGGATCATTGTCATCGCCGCCGCCGGTGGTATGGGTCATCGGCCACACGCTGAGCACGGAGACCAGCACGATGCCGGCCACACTCCAGCCACGATTCTGCAGGGTCCAGCGCAGTATCCGCGCATAGCGTTCCTGCAGGCGGCTGATGAACGGCGACTTCAACGCAGGCGGGGTCTTCATCCGCGCCGACAGCATCGGGATCAGGCTCACCGCCACCAGCCACGAAGCCAGCAGCGAGAACGAAATGGTCAACGCCAGCTGGGTCAGGTAGATGGTGATGATGTTCTTTTCACCGAACATCATCGGCAGGAACACCACGCAGTGACACAACGTGCCGGCAGACAACGCGATGGCCACGTGGCGGGTACCGATGATCGAAGCCATCTCCGGTTTCCCGGGGTACTTCTCGCGCTCCTGGTAGATGCTCTCCACCACCACCACGGCGTTGTCCACCAGCATGCCGACCGCCAGCAACAACCCCATCATCGAAATGATGTTCAGGCTGATGCCGGTGAAGTACATGAAGCCCAGCGTCATGATGAAACAGATGGGAATCGCCATCGACACCATCAGCGTTGACGGCCAATGCCGCAGGAACGCGTACAACACGATCACCGACAGCAACAGGCCGATGGCGCCAGCTTCGGCCAGTGCCAGCAGCGAGCTGGTGACCGCCTTGCCGGAGTCCCAGGCCACTTCGATATCGACGCCGCGCAACGCAGGGTCTTCACCCAGCCGCTCGACTTCCTTGTTCACCGCCCGCGACAGATCCACCAGGTTGGCCGAACGTTCCTTGTAGATGTCCACGCCGACACTGGGCTTGCCTTCCATCCGGCGCACATAGCTCATGCGCTGCGGCTGCAGGCTGACCTCGGCGATGTCGGACAGACGCGTGCCACGGTTGTTGACCGGCAGGTCGCGCAGCTCCTGCACTTCCAGCAGTTCACCCTTGGGCTGTACGCGCAGGCGCCGCCCGTCCTCGGTGATCTGCCCGGCCGAAACGGCGAAATTAGCCGCCTGCAGTTTCTGCACCAACTCATTGAGCGCCACGCCGTGCGCGCTGATGCGGTCCTTGTCCAGGGCAATCAGCACTTCCTGCTTGGCCACGCCTTCCACTTCGACGCGGGCCACGCCGGGCAGGCGCTCCAGGCGCTGCTTGATGGCGCGTTCGATCATGTCGGCGCGCGCGGTCAGGTCCTCCGCACTGTTCAGACGCAGGCTGATCGCTTCCTGGTCGCTGGTGCTCCAGCGCTGCACGTAATAACGGCGGAAGTCATCCGGCAGCTCGTCGCGCACCGCGTCGATACGCTCGCGTGCCTCGGATGCGGCCATGGCGATGTCGCGGTTCCAGTCGCTGAATTCGACCTGGATCTGGCCGCCCTCTGCGTTGGCCCGCGAGTTCATCGTCTTGATGCCCGGCATCGTGGCGATGGCCTCTTCCACCGGCCGCAGCAGGTTGCGCTCCACTTCTTCCGGGGTCGAACCCGGATACGGCAAGGCAATGAAGAAGAACGGAATGGACGCTTCCGGCTCGGCTTCCAATGGCAGCTTGAGCGCAGCGATCAGGCCGATCACCACCATCGACACGAACAACATGATGGTGGTGACGGGGCGGCGGATGGACAGCTCGGTGATGTTCATCCGGTCAGTCCTTGATGCCGCCGATGGCGTCCTGTTCGTGGCTCAACACCTGCTCAGCCTGGGCCATCGCCTGACGTGCCCGACGGCCACGCTCGGCGTAATACTCGTCCGGCTTGCGGTCCAACAGGTCGTACACCACCGGGATGACCAGCAGGGTCAGCATGGTCGAAACCAGCAAGCCGCCGATCACCGTGATCGCCATCGGCGAGCGCACCTCGGCACCTTCACCGAAGGCCAGGGCCAGCGGCAGGAAGCCGAACACCGCGCACAGCGTGGTCATCATGATCGGGCGCAGACGTGAGCGTGCGCCTTCCACCAATGCCTCGCGCTTGGCAACACCCTCTTCGCGCAGCTGGTTGACCTTGTCGATCAGGATAATGGCGTTTTTCACCACCAGGCCGACCAATAGAATCAAACCAATGAACACCACCACCGATACCGGAGAGCGCGCCAACAACAGTGCGGCCACCGCGCCGACGAGGGCCAGCGGAATGGTGAACAGGATGACGAAGGGATGCAGCAGCGATTCAAACTGCGATGCCATCACCAGGTAGACCAGGAATACGGCCAGCGCAAACGCGAACAACAGCGAGCGGATGGACTCGCCCAACTCCTGGCCCTGACCGCCGATATGCATGCCCACGTCCGTACCCAGCGGGTTCTTGGCGACCATGCTCTGCACTTCGGTAATGGCCTTGCCCAGGTCGATGTCGCGCAGGTTGGCCGAGACAATCGCCACGCGACGCTGGTCGGCGCGGTGGATCTCGCTGGGGCCGGTGGTGGCGACCACATCGGCCACCGATCCCAGCTCGATTGGCTTGGCGCCAGTCGGGTTGACGATCAGACGGCGGATGTCGTTGACCGATGCACGCTCGGATTCCTGCACGCGCACCAGCACGTCGATCTTGCGATCACGGAAGCTGTAACGCGTGGCGACATTACCCTTGACCTTGTTGACCACCGCATCGGCGATCTGGCGCGTGGTCAGGCCAAGCGCCGCAGCGCGATCTTGGTCGAACACCACCTGGATCTCCGGGAAACCCTGCTCCACGGTCGATTTGACGTCGGCATAGTGCGGGCTTTCGCGCAGCATGCCGGCCAGACGATTGCCGGCGACGCGGATGTCTTCGAGATTGTTGCCCTCGATTTCGATTTCCAGCGGCGGCGACAGCGCGAACAGTTCCGGACGAGCGAAATCCACCTGCGCCGACGGCCAGGCCTTCATGGTTTCGCGCAGCTTCTCGGTCAGTTCCGGCTCACGCTTGGTGTCATTCATCACCACCGACAGCTTGCCGATGTTCTCGCCGCTCTCGGTCGGGCTGGCATCCAATCGCGTACCAGTACCGGACACGCCGTACAGCAGGCGCACGCCGTCTTCGTTGGCATGCTTGCGCTGCACTTCGCGCACCAGTGCGTCGGTCTGCGCCAGTGGCGTTCCCGGCGGCAACTTGGCGGTCATCTCGAAGCGGTCCTGGGCCAGCTGCGGCAGTAAGTCCACGCCCAGCAACGGCAGTGCGGCCAAGGTCAAGGCGAACGCCAGCGTGGCAAAACCCAGCACCGGCCACGGACGCTTCAATGCCGCCGGCAGCGCGCGCAGGTAGCTTGCTTCCGCACGGCCGTACGGCGCCATCGCCAGATCGCTGGCCTTGCGCATCACCGGGCCGACCACTGCAGCGAGGCCACGGAACACGCGCACCACCGCCCACGCCGCAGCGTAGAAGCCATAGCGGAACATCGCGCCGATGCCACGGCCCGCGTAGGCGGCCGGCTTCTTCCAACGGCTTTCCGGGCGCCACGGCTCGCGCGGATCCTCCGCCGGGAATTCCAACGGCGGACGGCCCTTCAACGCGCTCAGCATCGGGATCAAGGTCATCGACACCACCAGCGACACGGCAATGGCAATCGACACCGTCAACGCCTGGTCGCGGAACAGCTGGCCAGCGATACCTTCAACGAATACCAGCGGCAGGAACACCGCGATGGTGGTCAGGGTCGAGGCAACCACGGCCATGAACACTTCGCGGGTGCCCTTGATCGCCGCTTCCAGAATACCCATGCCGCGCTCACGCGCCTTGGCAATCGATTCCAGCACCACGATCGAGTCATCCACCACCAGGCCGGTGGCAAGCGCCAAACCGCCCAGCGACATCACGTTCAAGCTCAGGCCCAATTGGCCCATGAAGAAGAACGTGGCAATGATCGAGATCGGCAGCGACAGCGAGATCACGAACGTGCTCCAGCCATCACGCAGGAACAGGAAGATGATCAGCACCGACAGCAGGCCGCCGATCACCGCATCGATCTTGACGTCCTTGATGGCGTGGCGAATGAAGACCGACTGGTCCTCCACCGTCGTCATCTCGATGTCCTTGGGCATTTCCTTGCGGATCTGTTCGAGCTTGGCTTCCAGCGCGTCTGCGGTGGAAACGGTATTGGCATCGCCTTCCTTGTAGACCGCCAGCTCCACGGCTTCATGTCCGGCCGCGCGGATCACTGCCTCGCGTTCCTTGTAACCCTGACGCACCTGAGCCACGTCTTTCAGCCGCACACTGGGCGCACTGCTGCTGCCATCGCTGCGCATCGCGGCGATCACGTTGGGGTCGCTGCTGCCGAGGATGGCCGACATCAGCTGACGGTTCTCGCCCGTGGTGCTGGCGGCACCGGAACCGCTGGCCGTGGTCAGCAGCATTTCACGCATCTGCTCGACCGTGGTGAACTGGTTGACCGTACGCACCAGGTAACGCTGCGAACCTTCTTCCAGACGGCCGCCAGACAGGTTCACGTTCTCCTGCTGCAAACGCTGGATCACCGTGTCCAGCGACAGCCCCAGCGCGGCCAGCTTGCGCTGGTCGATATCGACTTGAATCTCATCTTCCAGACCACCGCCGACCTTGACCGCAGCCACGCCGCTGACCGGCTCGAGCTTGCGCTTGAGGTCTTCGTCGGCGTAACGGCGCAGTTCCATCAGGCGACGCACCGCGTCGGCCTCGTTGCCTGCCTCCTGCTTGGACGACAGCGCCAGTCGCATGATCGGCTGGGTCGACGGATTGAAGCGCAGCAATACCGGGGGCTTGGCCTCCAGCGGCAACTGCAGCGTCTCCATCTTGTCGCGCACGTCCAGCCCTGCCTGCTGCATGTCCGTGCCCCAAGCGAACTCCAGCACCACGTCGCTTTGACCGGTGCGCGAGATCGACTTGAGTTTGCGCAGGCCCTTGACGATGCCCAGCGCTTCTTCGGCCGGCTGCGAGATCAGCGTTTCCACTTCTGCTGGCGCGGCACCTTCGTAGTCGGTGCGCACGGTCAAGGTGGGATAACTCAGGTCCGGCAGCAGCTCGACCTTCAGGCTGGACAGCGAAATCAGGCCGAACAACACCAGGGTCAGCGTCATCATCGCGATGGTGACGCGGCGGCGCGTGGCGAATTCGATCAGGTCGAAGCCACCGCCAGAACTCGACGGTTGGTGCGCACTCATTGCTTGGACGCCTGTGCAGCTGCCGGCGCCTTGGCCGCCGCTGCCACTTCCTTCTCCTTGCCGATCACCTGCACCGCACTGCCCTCACGCAATGCAGCCTTGCCGGCGATGACCACTTCATCGCCCTGCTGCAGGCCGTTGCGCACTTCAACGAAGCCCGCATCGTCATAGCCCAGCGCCAGTTCGGTACGCACGGCCTTGCCGTCGCGCACCACATACACCGCCGGCTTGCCGCCGTCTTCCAGCAAGGCGGCACGCGGCACCACCAGCGCATCGGCACGCTGGTCGTAGTTGATGCTCAGGCGGCTGAACATGCCGGCCTGCAGTTCCTGGTCACCAGAAAAACTGGTCACCACGCGGAACGTACCCGAGCCCGTGTCCACGACCGGCGCCACGCGATTCACCTCGCCGCTGAAACTCTTGCCCGGCAGCGCATCAACCTGCAGCGACACCACTTGTCCGGGCTTGAGCTTGGCGATCTCACGCTCGGGCACATTGAGCGTTGCCTCCAGGCGGGCGCTGTCGACGATACGAATGATCGGCGAGTTGATCTGCACGAAGTTGCCCGGCTTGATGTCGCGCGAAGCAACCACACCGGAAATCGGCGCCACCACCGTGGTGTAGGACAGCTCCAAGGTCGCCATGCGGTACATGGCGCGCGCGTTCTCCAAGTCATAACGCAACTGGTCCACATCCGCCGCACTGACCAACTGCTGCTGCACCAGTTTCTCGGCGCGGTGGTAACTGTTTTCCAGCTTGCGCATCTGCGCTTCGCTCTGCGCGACGCTCAGGCGGGCGCGGTCCGGGTCCAGCCGAACCAGCGGCTGCCCGGCGCGTACCAGCTGCCCTTCTTCAACCAGTACCGCCAGCGCCACACCGGAGGTCTTTGCGACCACCTGCGACTCCGCGCGCGGCTCCAGCGTCGCGGTGCCCGCATAGCTGGCGGCAATCGCGCGGCGCTCGGCCTTGGCCACTTCAACCGGCACCGCATCACTGGCCTTCTGCTCATCCGGCGTCTTGGCCTGGGCCTCTTCGCCGCCGGGCTTGCAGCCGCCCAACAGCAAGGAAGTGGTGATCAGGAGTGCAGCAGCGCAGCTTCCGGTGCGGCCGTGCTGAGAAAAGAATCGCGACATCGTCAGGTCCCTGGGGATGCATTGGCTGGGTGTTGTAGCAAAGTATTGCACCACCCCACATGACCACCATGCGCCAAAGGTCATGGGTGTACCCAGCTTGGCGATCCGCCTTGCAAATCCGGTGACGCACCGCAGCATCTCCAACCGGTTCCGAACAGCTAAATACGCGGGCTATACTCGGCCCGTTCCGTGTCCCCACGGCGGAACCCCAGACCCGCTTACCGGACAAGGAAACCATGCGCTCGCAGCCGCTCGCCGCTTGTTTCGCTCTGGCTCTCGCCCTGCCCATCGGGGCCGCCAACGCTGTTCAGCAGTCTGATTCCGCCGCATCACCCGCGCCGGCCACTCCACTGGTCGGCCAGCCCGACACCGGACGAACCCTGGCCTATACCTGCCAGGGTTGCCACGGCATCACCGGCTACAAGAATGCCTATCCCAGTTACCGCGTCCCCAAGATTGGTGGCCAGTCGGCCGAGTACCTGACCCAGGCACTCACCGAGTATCGCGAAGGCAAGCGCAAGCATCCGACGATGCAGGCGCAATCCATGAGCTTCAGCCCGCAGGAAATCGCTGATCTCGCCGCCTACCTGTCCACCGTCAAATAGGCATCGCCCATGTCGAAAGCAACGCACGCAACGCGCTTGTCCGTCGTCCTGCTGGCCGCCTTTGCACTGGCGGCCTGTTCGCAGTCACAGGTGGAATCCGCGGATACATCCGCCGCCGATCCTGGCCATGCCAGCGGCGAACACGGCGCCAGTTCGTCGGCCGGACTACCGCAGGGGCGCACCGCCGCCGGCGAGCACCTGGCCAACGCCAAGGGCAAAGCGACCGGCCAAAGCTGCATCGACTGCCACGGCGCCGACGGCAACCAGCCCATCGACCCGACGTACCCGCGATTGGGCGGGCAATACGGCGATTACCTGGCCCACGCCCTGCAGGCGTACCGCAGCGGCAACCGCGACCACATGTTGATGACGCCGCAAGCCGCCAACCTCAGCGACCAGGACATCGCCGACCTGGCCGCCTACTTCGGCTCACGCCCCAGCCAGCTACGCGATCTGCATGGCGTGAACTGAGCAAGCGCTGCAGTCCGAACGAAAAGAAGCCGCCTGTTGGGCGGCTTCCTTTTTTGGCTTGCCGGCCGTGAACTGCTGCATTAAAGCCCCTCTCCCCCTGCGGGGGGACGAGGAGTAGCTTGCGAATCATTGATTCGCTACTCCACTAGCGCCTTCGCGCCTAGCGAAGGCCGGGGCGCGAAGCGGGGGGTTGGGGAGAGGGGAAAGGTGCGAAAAAAAGACAATCAACGGCTGCCGTTGTCTTCCTGCAATTCCTTCTTGAACGGGATATCTGGTGGCGGCCGCGCCTCGGCCGGCTGCTCCTGCATATTGGGGTTGGTCAACCCGCACCCACCGCCAAACTGCAGCATCGACACCACGCACGAAATCTTGTTGCTCGTGCCGGGGATCGGAATCTCCACACTCTTGATGCCCTTGCGCACCCACTCGGCCAGCAGCGACTCGTTGGGCACCCAATATTTCTCGAACGAGGTCGGCGTGTAATCGTACGGCGGCCGCTTGAGCCAGGTTCCCGAATCGGAAATGCGGTCGCGCGTCCATGTATCCGCATCACCGCCCGGCGCGCCGCGTGCGTTGTCCTTGCCTGCGCCCTCGTCGGCCAGTCGCACACCACCATCGGCATTGAATAAACCACGGCCCTTGTCCGACTGCCCACCGGCACTGCCGTCCACCTGCCGTTGCGATGCACCCCAATCGTCCGAACGCACCGGCGAATCCCAACCGCCGCTACGATCCTGCGGCTTCGGTCCCGCACCGGCACTCGTACCCGGTCGTGGCGACGGATTGGCAGCGGCGGTACTGCCCTGCGCGGCATTGCTGGATTGCGCAGACGTTGCCGCGCCGGCGCCGGTCGCACTGGCGGGTTTTGCCGCAGCGCCCGCAGGTGCAGCGGAAGACGTCGCAGCATCGGGTGCACCCGGAAGCTGCCGCTCACGCACTGCGACCGTCGGCGTCTTGAGTTGCACGCTGCTGGTTTCGTTGGACCGAAGCTGCGCCATCGCCACCGGCTGCGTCGAAGCCGCTTCCACCTGACGCTCGCGCACCGCCATCTCCGGGCCGGTCATCTGCACATCGGCCACGCGCTGACGCACCTGCGCCATCGCGACCTGCTGTTGCGGCATGGTTTCGATCTGTCGCTCACGCACCTGCACGTCCGACGTTTTCAGCTGCGGCTGCACGCTGGGCGGCGCGCGTGCGGATTGCGTGACCTGCGGACGCTCCGCCGCCGTTTCCACCACACGTTCGCGCACCTGCACCTGCGGCGCACTGACACTCGGCGTGCTCAACGCGGGCGGCCGCAACGTAGGTGGCGGCAGCACGAAATCAGTCGTCGGCTGTTGCGCCTCGGTTACCTGCAGTGGCTGCGCGATCGGCATTTCCGGCGACGGCTTTGATGCATCAATCGGCACCAACGGCTGTTCGTCATCCGTTACTTCGGCAGGAGTGGCGGCAGCCGTCGCAGTCGGTTCGGCGGGGGCCGCCGCAGGCGCCGCAGCTGCCGAGGCACTGGCATTCGCACTTGCAGCCGCCGATGAAGCTGACGCTGATGCCGCAGCCGACGCATCCGCCTGCTCCTGTCCCTGCGCCTGTGGAGCGCCACCGCCTTCTTCGTCCGGCGTGCCTTTACCGATGTATTCGATCTGTACGCGCTCGCCTTCTTCAGCGCTCTGCTCCGGCGCCGGGCTGCGGATCAACGCCACCCACACCAGCAGCAGGGCGAACAACAAATGCAGCGCAGCACTGAAGAAGGCCGCAAACCCGCGCATCACGCGCTGGTCGCGCGGCGGTGGATCACCACCTTGCCAAAGCAGCAACAGCATCGTCAGCAAGAACGGACGCGGCTTCGGAGCGCGCTCACGCGGTCGCTCCGGTTTGGCGGCGATAACGCCGGCCACATCGGCATCGGCAAAGGCCGACATCGCCTTGGACGCGCGCGTGCGCACCCAGTGGCTCCAGCTGTACGGCATGCCGGTGCGACGGTCGTGCAAGATGCTGGCCTGCCGGCGCGTGGCCAGCAGGTCAATAAAGTCGGTAACTGACGTCACCGGCATGCGGCGGCTACCGCCTCAGACCGCGCGCGGGATATACGGGGCCTGACCGGTGTCATGGTCAGTGGCATCGCGCACGGCGGTCACGCCGGGCACCCGTCCCATCAAGGTCTTCTCGATCCCCTGCTTCAAGGTCACATCGGCCATGCCGCAACCGTGGCAACCGCCGCCGAAGCGCAGCAACACCACGCCGTCGGCGGACACTTCCTGCACCGCCACCCGACCACCGTGGGAGGCCAGCTGCGGATTGATTTCGTTTTCCACCACCCAATGCACACGCTCGACCATCGAGGCGGCATCGCCGGGCGCTTCGCCCTTGATCTTCGGCGCCTTGATGGTGAGTTGCTGGGTGCCAGCGGCCTGGGTGACGAAGTCGATCTCGGCGCCGTCCAGCCAACCCACGCTGGTGGACGCGACATATAAGGTGAAGCCATCGCAATCGATCGCCCACTCATCACCGAGCAGTTCGCTGGGGTCGGCAAACTCCAGGCGCGCGTCGGCACGCGGCGTACCGGGCTCCACGGCGCTCAGGCGCACGCCCATGCCGGGCACGGCCTCGCGTTCGATCAACTTGCGGAAATAGCTTTGAGCGGTATCTGAGATCTGGATCATGCGCGTATTCTAGCCGTGTCTTGGTTGACGCTGATGGGACACTGATTCCACCGGCGACACTGTTCAGTCACCTGTTTGATGGAGGTTCGCATGGCCCCTGACCTGATTCCCTTGGCGCAAGCCCACTGCATCCCGCGCAAAGGCAGCGAGCACCGGCTCGGCCAGGCCCGCCTGGCAGAACTGCTGCCGCAGCTTCCGGGCTGGGAGCTGGCCGAAAACGGCCTGGCGCTGGTGCGCACATTCCGCTTCGACAACTACTACGGCACGATGGCCTTCGTGAACGCGCTGGCCTGGATCGCGCATGCCGAAGACCACCACCCGGATCTGGGCGTGCATTACGACCGCGCCGTGGTGCGCTTCTCCACCCACGATGTGGGCGGCCTGAGCGAGAACGACTTCATCTGTGCCGCCAAGGCATCCGCATTAACGGAGCAATGACATGAAACTGCGTTTGCTGTTGGCGTCCCTCGCTGCTGCCGTGTCGCTGAGCGCCTGCAATTCCTCCGATCAACCGGCCGCGCCGGTCATCGCCCCAACCGAAGTTGCCGCCGTACAGACTCCGCCACCGGACTACCCGGCCGACCTGGCCTGCACCGGCGTAGGCGGCAAGAGCGTGCTCAAGGTCGTGGTCGGCCCGCAGGGCACGCCGACCGAAGTGGCCCTGCTCACCAGCAGCGGCAACAGCCGGCTGGATGACTCGGCCGTCGCCCGCGTGCGCGAGTGGAAGTTCAATGCCGCCACCCGCAACGGCCAGCCGGTGCCGACCACCATCCAGGTGCCGGTGAGCTTCAATCCGCCGGACCCCAAACCCAACGAATGCTTTGCCATTGAAGAGCAGGCACGCCGCGGCGGCTGATCGCCCGGCCTCTACATGCACGGAATCTCCACTGACAATCTATGGATGGCGTTCGGGCTGACCTTCGCCGCTGGCCTTGCCACGGCCATCGGCAGCCTGATGGTGCTGTTCTCCAAGCGCCCGAACCCGCGCCTGCTGGCTTTCGGGTTGGCGTTCGCCGGCGGCGCGATGGTTTACGTGTCGCTGTCGGAAATCCTGAACAAGTCCATCGCTTCGTTCGCCCTGAGCTACGGCGAACGGCTCGGCTTCACCTACGGCACGCTGTGGTTCCTCGGCGGCGTGCTGCTGGTGGTGCTGATCGACCACCTGGTGCCGAATCCGCACGAAACCCTGGACAAGCAGGACCCGGCGTTCAAGGAAAAGAACCGCAGCAGCATTCGCCGGGTCGGCCTGCTCAGCGCCGTTGCGATCACCGCGCACAACTTCCCGGAAGGCCTGGCGACCTTCTTCGCGACTCTGGAAAGCCCGTCGGTCGGCTTGCCATTGGCGTTCGCCATCGCCATTCACAACATCCCGGAAGGCATCGCCATCGCGGTGCCGGTGTATTTCGCCACCGGACGCAAGTCGTATGCCTTTGGCGCCAGCCTGTTGTCAGGCCTCGCCGAACCCGTCGGTGCGGCCATCGGCTACTTCGCCCTGGCCGGCTCGCTGTCGCATGCCACCTTCGGCGCCGTGTTCGGCCTGATCGCCGGCATCATGGTGTTCCTGGCCCTGGACGAACTGCTGCCCGCGGCCAAGCGTTACGCCAAGGGCCACGAGACCGTCTACGGACTGGTCATCGGCATGGCGACCATCGCGATCAGCCTGGTGCTGTTCAAGTGGTGATGCTGAAGCAGGGATCGGGGAGCTGGGAGCGGGGAATGAGAGAAGGCTTGCTGCCTCTCGTTCCTTGATGAAGTTGGAGCCAGGAGCCCTGCCCCATTCAGTTTTTGCTCTGATCTGGTTGATTCATTAGTAAAGGGCGAGGATTTGCATCCCCGCCCTTCTTCTACCGGACCTGCGGCCTTGCTCAGGCCAGGCGATCCAGCGCCTCGACCAGTTCCGGCGCCAGCGGTGCGTTGAGCACGTAAGGTGTCTTGCCAGCGTCCAGCGCAAACTCCAACGAAGCTGCATGCAGGAACAGGCGTTTCAAGCCGATCTGCTCACGAAGCCGCTTGTTGACTGCAGGATCGCCGTATTTGTCATCCGCAGCCACCGCATGCCCGATATGTTGGGCATGCACGCGGATTTGGTGGGTACGGCCGGTTTCGATCCGAACCTCACAGTAAGAATGTCCACCGCGCCGTTCCAGCACGCGGAAATGGCTCAGCGACGCCTTGCCGGCCGGATTGACCTGGACATGGCGCTCACCGCCCTGTCTCAAACCAACGTGCAACGGCGCATCCACGCTCATCACCCCGTCCGGCATCCGGCCGACCAGCAGGGTCAGGTAGCGTTTCTGGATGCCGCCACGGTCCTCACGCATCAGCGCCTGCAGCTCGGTCAGCGCCGAACGCTTCTTGGCCATGATCAGCAAGCCCGAGGTATCCCGGTCCAACCGATGCACCAGTTCCAGGTTCTGGGTCGGGCGCAACACCCGCATGGTTTCGATGGCGCCATGACTGATGCCGCTGCCGCCATGGCTGGCCACGCCGGACGGTTTGTTGATCACCAGCAGCTTGGCGTCTTCAAAGACGATGGCTTCCTCCATACGCTGCAGGAAGCTGCTCGGCGGCGGCGTCTTTTCTCCCACCTCAATGAGATTGACCGGCGGCACGCGCACCTCGTCGCCCACCTCCAGCTTGCGCTCGGCCTTGGCACGGCCGCCGTTGATCCGGACCTGGCCGCTGCGCACCAGCTTGTACACCAAACTGCGTGGCGCGCCCTTGAGCTGGCCGAGCAGGAAGTTGTCCAGGCGCTGTCCAGCACGGTCTTCGGAAACCTTGATCATGCGCACGCTGGTCTTGGCGGCGGGCGGGGTACTGCGGTGGTCGGAGTCAGTCATCAGCCTATTTATTCTGCTACACTCGGGCCGCGATATAAGGGTTTGATTTCGTTGGAAGTTGGTCAGGGCCAGAAGCCCCGCTCCCTACGAATCCGGCACAGTGCGCGGCCACCGCCCCCGGGGCGGCCATGTTAGCGGCTCGTCGGCGTTCCCGGCCATCGCCGGTTGCCAAAAGGCATCCGTGCTGGACGAAACCAATGTCCCGCGCGACGCCCCCGGCCTTGGCCGGAGGCAGCCGCCGGCCCTGAAACACCTATAAAACAAGAATAGAAGCGCTCCCGCGGCCTGCCGTGGTGTCGTAGCGCTGGAAACCCAAGCTGCCCTACCCGCGCCTGCGCGATTGGACGGCGACCCGTGTCCAGAGGCGAAACCCCATGGCGTTCCGCGCGGTAGCAGCGCGCGAGGAACGCACAATGAAGCGAATGCTGATCAATGCCACGCAGGCTGAAGAGCTGCGCGTGGCCATCGTCGACGGGCAGAACCTGTACGACATCGACATCGAACAGCCGTCGAAGGAACAAAAGAAGTCCAACATCTACAAGGGCCGCATCACCCGCCTGGAGCCGTCGCTCGAGGCCGCCTTTGTCGAGTACGGCGGCGAACGCCACGGCTTCCTGCCGCTGAAGGAAATCTCCCGCGATTACTTCCAGGCTGGCGTCGACCACAACAAGGCCGGCATCAAGGAACTCCTGCGCGAAGGCCAGGAAATCGTTGTCCAGGTGGACAAGGATGAGCGTGGCAACAAGGGCGCCGCCCTGACCACCTTCATCTCGCTGGCCGGCCGCTACATGGTGCTGATGCCCAATTCGCCGTCCGCTGGCGGCGTTTCGCGTCGCATCGAGGGCGAAGACCGCGCAGCACTGAAGGAAGCGCTGGACAAGCTCGACATCCCTGACGACATGGGCGTGATCATCCGCACCGCCGGCGTCGGCCGCGATGCCGAAGAGCTGCAGTGGGATCTGGACTACCTGCTCCAGGTCTGGCGCTCGATTGCCGAAGCCGCACTGACCAAGCCTGCGCCGTTCCTGATCTACCAGGAGTCGCGTCTGATCGTGCGCGCCCTGCGCGATTACCTGCGTTCGGACATCGGCGAAATCCTGGTCGACACCGAAGAGCTGTATGAGACCGCCCGCGAGTTCATGCAGCAGGTGATGCCGCAGACCCTGCGCAAGCTCAAGCATTACAAAGACGACATCCCGCTGTTCAACCGCTTCCAGATCGAATCGCAGATCGAGGCGATCTACGAGCGCAACGTGCGTCTGCCCTCGGGCGGCTCGATCGTGGTCGACCAGACCGAAGCGCTGACCGCCGTCGACGTGAACTCGGCCCGTGCCACCAAGGGCACCGACATCGAGGACACCGCGTTCCAGACCAACCTGGAGGCCGCTGAAGAAGTGGCTCGCCAGCTGCGCCTGCGCGACCTCGGCGGCCTGGTGGTCATCGACTTCATCGACATGTCCTCGAGCAAGCACCAGCGCGAAGTCGAGAACCGTCTGCAGAACGCGCTGAAGTACGACCGCGCCCGCGTCCAGTTGGGCCGCATCTCGCGCTTCGGCTTGATGGAAATGAGCCGCCAGCGTCTGCGCCCGAGCTTGGGCGAATCCAGCCAGATCGTCTGCCCGCGTTGTGACGGCCAAGGCCGCATGCGCAGCATCGAGTCGCTGTCGCTGTCGATCATCCGCGTCGCCGAAGAGCACGCCATGAAGGAAAACACCGGGCAGGTGCTGGTACAGGCCCCGGTGGAGATCGCCAACTACCTGCTCAACGAGAAGCGCAGTGCCCTGCGCGAGATCGAAACCCGTCACGACGCGCCGATCATCATCGTCGCCGACGAGCAGCTGCACACCCCGCATTACGAAGTCACGCGCCTGCGCGACAACGAAATGGGCGACGAGTCCGGCAAGCCGAGCTACCAGCGCGGCACCCCGCGCAAGCTGCCTGTTCACGCCCTGACCAAGGCACAGCTGAACATCCCGCCGGCACCGGCCGTGACCCACGTCAAGCACAGCCAGCCGGCGCCGCTGCGTGAGATCGCCGAAGAAGCCGCACCGGCAGCACCGGTTGCTACTGCACCCGCTGCTCCGGCGGCAGGTGGCGTGATGGGCTGGCTCAAGCGCGTGTTCGGCGGCGAAACCGCCCCGGCAGCCGCTCCCGCCCAGCCGCAGCGCCAGGAAGGCGGCCGCAACAACCGCAATGACCGCAACCCGCGTCGCGACGGCCGCAGTGGCAACAACGGCCCGCAGGCTCGCAATGGCGGCAATGCCAACGCGAACGGCAACCGTCGCGATGAGCGCCGTGAAGACCGTCGCCAGGGTGCCAACAACGCCCAGCCGCAGGCTCAGGAACAGAAGGACCAGAACAACGGTCAGCCGCAGAAGCAGCGCAACGAGCAGGCCCAGCAGGGCAAGCAGCCGCGCAATGAGCAGGGCCAGCAAGGCAAGCCGCGCAACGAGCAGCAGCAACCCAAGCAGCCAAAGCCGCAGAAGCAGCCCAAGCCGCAGGATGCCGAGAAGGCTGCACAGCCGCAGCAGGCGAGCGAAAAGCCCGCCCGTCAGCCGCAGGCCGGCGCTCAGGTTGCCAGCAATGCAGTCACCGCCGGTGCCGTGGTTGCAGCGGAAGCGATCAATCTGCCGGTAACGCCGGTCAACGCTACGTCGCCGGCAACAGAAGCCACCAAGCCGGTTGTCGAGTCCGATGAGCAGGTTGCAACGCTCGCCGTCACCGACGAAACCTCCCCCGCCGTCGCAGGCGAGGAAGGCAACGGTGAAGCCGGTAGCCGTCGTCGTCGCGGTCGTCGCGGCGGCCGTCGTCGTCGTCGCGGCAATGC
Organism: Stenotrophomonas sp.; assembly: GCF_050737575.1. Classification (GTDB taxonomy): domain Bacteria; phylum Pseudomonadota; class Gammaproteobacteria; order Xanthomonadales; family Xanthomonadaceae; genus Stenotrophomonas. The sequence goes on along the minus strand of NZ_JBOHXW010000004.1, from coordinate 288,485 downwards.
CGAAGGCGCTGCAGCAGGCGAGATCCTGAGCGGTGACGAAGATGGCGGCGACGAGTTCGATGATGGCGAAGTCGCCGAAGCATCGGCATCGACCCCAGCCAGCAGCCAGCCCGAGTTCGACTTTGATGACGAACCAGCCAGTACCCCGGCACCGGTGAAGGCTGCGCCTGTCGCTGCCAGCGTCGCACCGGCTGCTCAGGCACCTGTCGCTGTACAAGCGCCGGTTGTTCAGGCGGCGACCAAGCCTGACTTCGTTGCCGCGCCGACTCCAGTCGTCGAAGCTTCGCCGGTTCCGGTAGCAGCAGCGCCCGTACAGGAACTGCCTGCAACGCCTGCACCGGTCGTCGTTCAAGCAGCGCCGGTCGTGGTCGAAACGCCGGTCGTCGTAGAAGCACCGATCGTTGAAGCCACGCCCGCGGTCATCGCAGCACCGGTCGCTGTAGCGCCGGTGGTGGCCGAAGCCCCGAAGCCGGCACCCGCCGTTGTCGAGATCGCGCCGACTCCAGCGCTGGTTGCAGTTGAAGCTGCCGCTCCGGTCGTTGCTGAAGTGACCCCGGAAGCAGTTGCCCCCGCGGCGACCCAGCAGGAAACGCCGGCACCGGCTGCACCGGAGAACGGCCAACTGTTCGCCCAGGCGGCCGCCACTGAAAGCAGCAAGCCGCAGGAAGACGTCGCGCCTGCTGCTGAACCGGCCAAAGTCGCGGAAGTAGCCGAGAAAGAAGTGGAAGAAGATCAGCCGCGTAACGCCTGATCAACCACCACTGCAGTAATCGAAAAAGCGGCCGGCAACGGCCGCTTTTTTGTTGCTTCGCCCCCAGCCCGCAACTATCTGGAATTGCAGTGGCTCTGGAGATGCTTTGGTGGTGCGGAAAAATACCGCCCCATCAACTTATTCAATCGCCCGCAACAGAAGCTATCTGTCGGATGCCGCGCTTGTGCTCAGTTCGCTCCATTCGGTTGTGCCAATCAGTCCTAAGGCCGCCCTTTGCGCGGCCAAATTTCACCGCTGCATTTGTCGACAGATCACTGGGAGCGGAATGCGAAAGCCCCGGGCGCCCTGCACTTACCCGGGCCCGGGGGCTCCAACTCCTGCCGGTGACCCTATAGCTCTGGCCAGGACGCATAAAAAATGAGCGGCCATTGGCCGCTCATTCTTCCTGTTCCAGCATTTCCGCTACCAATCAGCGAGACCTGCGAATATCAGATGGCCCGCGACGGATCACCGATTCCATACTGACCGGCCAAGCGGGCGAGCGCGATGTTGTCCTGCACACCCGCCTTCAGGAACAAGCGCGCCTTGTGTGTGTTCACCGTCTTTGCGCTGAGGCACAAGCGCCGCGCAATCTCCTCTTGGCGATGCCCCTGGATCAGCAGCAAAGCCACTTCCAGTTCGCGTGGCGACAACGCATCAAACGGTGAGTCATCGCCCTCAAGATTCGACAAGGCCAGGTTCTGCGCAATGCTGTTGGCCAGATACCGCTTGCCCAGCGCCACATCGTGGATGGCTCGGATCAATTCACGCGAATCCCCGGCCTTGCCTACATAACCCGATGCGCCAGCTTCCAGCAGGCGCTTGGGCATCGGCCCGTCTTCAAGCACGGAGACAATGATGACCCGCGTGCCGTGATCGCCTTTAACGATCCGCTCGGTGATCTCCAACCCACTCAATCCCGGCAGGTGCAGATCACAGAGCACCACATCCGGCTTGAGGCGACGAATCTGCGGCAGCGCCACTTCGCCACTGTCCGCTTCTCCCACAACGTCGATTTCGGTTTGTCCAGAAAGAATCATCCGAATGCCAGTGCGCACAAGCGCGTGGTCATCGATGAGAAAAACCTTGATGGTCATGACGCATTCCTCTCGGCGAGGTGACAGTTGAAGCCTTGGCCATTCCCCAGAAGCCGGAAATCCAGAATGACGGCCTCCCTCGTCATCCTTTGGCACAGAGCACGCGTATTATCGACCAGAAGTGACCAACCCCTGCATTCCTATCGGCTGAAAAACATCAGATTGGTCATCCCCGTGGCGTCAGGGCAACGGCGAAACTTGTTCCGTCGTTGCCGTAGCCACTATGTGGCAGGAGCAAAGACGCGGCTATCAGGTCATTTCTTCGATACAAATAAGATATTTCTGAGCCAAAATTGCTGACAATCCGCAGACGAAAATCAGGGTGCGGGTAGCGACCAACGGCGCCGGAACATCACCATGTATACGCCCAGTACCCATACCAAGGCAGCACACCAGCCACCGAGAATGTCCGACGGGTAATGCACGCCCAGGTACACCCGGGCCGAACCCACCAGCGCGACAAAGACCGCCGCCGCGCACAGTGCGGGCCAACGCCAACGGGTATTCCAAAGCAACAACACCACGGTCAGCGCCAAGGTCATTGAGCCCATTGCGTGGCCGCTGGGGAAACTAAACGTGCTTTCCGGCGCAACCGACTCCCAAAGACTTGGGCGTTCGCGCTGGAAAATCTGCTTGCTGCCAAGATTCAGCAGCGCCGAGCCGATGAACGCCGCAGCGGCAAATGCCGCTTTGCGCCAACGCCGCATCAGCAGCAACGCGCCAACGATAAGTATGTCGGCGGGGATTACACCCCATTGGTACCCCAGCTTGGACATCAGCACGAAGAAGCTGTTCAGAGCCGGCGATGCCAAACCATGCATTTTCCAGAGCAGCGCATCGTCGAAATGGAAGGCTTCGGCTTCGTGGATCTCATCGGCCAGCGAAACAAAGCCTGCCAGCGGCAGCAGCACACCGACGAACAACAGCACCAGCCGCCACGCATTGTGGGCCAGCCAGCGCCGTAGGCCCGCGGCCTCGCTCCGGGAATCAACCGGAGCTTCGGGCATAACGGTTCTCAACGTAGTCGTCGATCAGGGCCACGAATTCCTGGGCGATGTTTTCACCGCGCAGCGTGATCTTCTTTTCGCCATCGACAAACACCGGCGCGGCCGGCGTTTCACCCGTGCCCGGCAGTGAGATGCCGATGTTGGCGTGACGCGATTCGCCGGGGCCGTTGACGATGCAGCCCATCACCGCGAGCGTCATGTTTTCCGCGCCGGGATGGCTGATACGCCAGACCGGCATTTTCTCGCGCACATGGTTCTGCACCACTTTGGCCAGCTCCTGGAAGAACTCGGAGGTGGTGCGGCCGCAACCGGGGCACGCGGTGACCATTGGCGTGAAAGCGCGCTGGCCGGTGGTCTGCAGCAACTCCTGCGCCACGATGACTTCCTGCGTGCGCGACTGGCCCGGCTCGGGCGTCAGCGAAATGCGAATGGTGTCGCCGATGCCTTCCTGCAACAGCACAGCCAGCGCCGCCGACGAGGCGACGATGCCCTTGCTGCCGATACCCGCCTCAGTCAGGCCCAGGTGCAGTGCGAAATCAGAACGCGTGGCGAGATCGCGGTACACCGCAATCAGCTCCTGCACGCCGCTGACCTTGGCCGACAACACGATACGGTCGTGCGGCAGACCCAGCTCAACAGCGGTCTGCGCCGAATCGAGCGCCGAGCGGATCAGGGCTTCGCGCAGCACGCGACCAGCATCCCATGGCTGCGCACGCTGGCTGTTCTCGTCCATCAGCTTGGCGGCAAGCGCCTGATCCAACGAGCCCCAGTTGGCGCCGATGCGCACGGGCTTGTCGTACTTGATGGCGAATTCGATCAGCTGCGCGAACTGCGTGTCTTTCTTCTTGCCGAAGCCGACGTTGCCCGGGTTGATCCGGTACTTGGCCAATGCTTCGGCGCAGGCCGGCTCTTGGGTCAACAACTGGTGGCCGTTGTAATGGAAGTCGCCGATCAGGGGCACGTCGATGCCCATCATCTGCAGCTTCTCGACAATGCGCGGAATGGCCGCTGCCGACTCAGGATTGTTGACGGTCAGCCGCACCATTTCCGAACCCGCGCGCCACAGTTGTGCCACCTGCTTCACGCTGCCGGCGATGTCGGCGGTGTCGGTATTGGTCATCGACTGGACGACCACAGGATGGCCTCCGCCCACCTTTATGCCACCGATGTTCACGGCTTGGGTGATACGGCGAGGCCAGGAGGTGGCGTCGGTGGGCGGTGTTGGGCGGGTAACGGCGTCGTGCATGGGGCGCATTTTACCGCGACCGTCGCCACATCGGGATGAACCTTCCGTTGTGTGTCAGCGGGCCTGACAGAATACGATTGCGCCCATGGATTCCCCTGACACCTCGTTTCTCCGCACCCTGTGCAGCCTGCGCTGGCTGGCCACTGCCGGCCAGGCCGCCACCATTCTTGTCGCCACCTGGCTGCTGGGACTGGAATTGCCGCAGATTCCGCTATGGAGCGGCGTCCTGGTGCTGGCGCTGTTCAACCTGTACGCCCAGCTGCGGGTGCACGACAGCAACCCGGCACCGGTGACCGCGTTTGGCCACATCTTGGTGGATGTCACGGTCCTGACCTGGATGGTGGGCTGGAGCGGCGGCATCTCCAATCCGTTTGGTTCGCTGTTCCTGATCCTGATCGCACTGGCGGCGCTAGCGCTGCCGCTGCGCTGGACGCATGCGGTGGCGGCAGCCTGCGTTGCCGGTTATGCCTTGAGCGCCGTGTTCGGGCTGCCGCTGCAGGGCGGCTACTTCGATTCACTGAATCTGCACCTGTGGGGCGCGGCGGCCAACTTCCTGCTGTCCAGCGTGGTGGTATTGGTGTTCTCCACGCGGCTGGCGGCGGCATTGCGCGAGCGAGAGAATCAGCTGGCGTTGTTGCGCGAACGCTTTGTACGCAATGAAGGCATCGTCGCCCTGGCCACACATGCCGCCTCGGTGGCGCACGAACTCAACACGCCATTGGCAACGATGACCCTGCTCACCGACGACATTGCCGAGCAATGCGCCGACAACCCGGAAATGCGCGACGACCTGGAAACCCTGCGCGAGCTGCTGGTGCAATGCCGTGAGCGCGTACTGGCCTTGGCCGCCCCGGCCGAAGGCGCGAGCCGCACGCCGGTTTCCATCGGCAGCGTGCTGGAACAATGGCGCCTGGTCCGCCCGACCATCCAACTGCGCCGCAACGCCAATGCGCCACTGCAGCTGAAGTTGGACCCGGGCGTTGGTCATCTGCTGCAGGTGCTGCTCAACAATGCCGCCGATGCCGGCGAGTTCAGCGGACGACCACAAATCGACCTGGACATCCGCGTGCGCGACGGACAGTTGTACGGCGAGGTGCGCGACTACGGGCCGGGCTTCAACGCCCACGATGCCGCCCTGCCCGGCACGCTGTTCAACAGCGGCAAAACCGATGGCATGGGTGTTGGCCTGGCCCTGTCCCATGCCACCATTGAACGCTTGCACGGCGAGTTGTGGATGCGCCCGGCCGAAGGCCTGGGTGCCCGCGTCGGCTTTCGCCTGCCGTTGGACAACACCGAGGTAAACGCATGAATGCTCCCGCCACACACGGGCTGCTGGTCGACGACGACCCTTTGTACCTGCGCACACTGCAACGCACGCTCGCGCGGCGCGGCATTGAAGCGCTCACTGCTGCCGATATCGCCGGCGCACTGCAGCTGGCCATGCAATCGCCGCCGGCATTTGCGTTGATCGACCTGAAGCTGGGCAGCGAGTCCGGCCTCAATCTGATCCAGCCGTTGCGCGAGTTGCGCCAGGACATGCGCATCCTGCTGGTCACCGGTTATGCCTCCATCGCCACGGCGGTGGAAGCCATCAAGCTGGGCGCGGACGACTACCTGCCCAAGCCGGCGACGGTGCAGATGATTCTGCGTGCGTTGGGCGAAGAGGATGAAGCGGGCGATGAGCCGGAAGAAATCGAACCACCGGATTCGATGACGCCGATCAGCCGGTTGCAGTGGGAACACATTCAACAAGCGATGCACGAAACCGGCGGCAATGTCTCGGCGGCGGCGCGCTTGCTGGGCATGCATCGGCGTTCGTTGCAGCGGAAGCTGACCAAACGACCCAGCCCGGAGCGGGATCCGAATCGGTGACGCGCGAGCTGTGAGCTGATTGAGCCCCTCTCCCGCATACGGGGTGAGAGGGGCAGCTTACGAACCATTGGTTCGTTGCCCATCGAACGCCCTTGCGCCAGTGCAAGGGCCGGGGCGCGGAGCGGGGGTTGGGGTGAGGGCAGATCACAGAGTCCCGGTGAATACCCTGCAGTCCTGACCAAAGCCAGCGGCTTAAGAGCCCCCTCATCCGCCCCTTCGGGGCACCTCGCTCCGCGCCCCGGCCTCGCACAGCGTGCGAGGCGTTCAGTCATGCACGAGCCGGTGGCTCGTAAGCCGCATGCCTTCACCCCGCAAGCGGGAGAAGGGATATCTCAAGCCAACCTGTTTCCACAAACAACAACGCCGCGCATTTCTGCGCGGCGTTGTTGCTTCATCTATCGATAACCCGCTCGATTCAGCGCAAGCGCGCCAGGATTTCCCGTGTCATCGGATCGGCGATTTCGACTGCTTCACCCTGCAGCGCCGGCAGCAACTGGCTAGCCAATTGCTTGCCCAGTTCAACGCCGAACTGGTCAAACGCGTTGATGCCCCACACCAGCGACTGCACATACACCGCGTGTTCGTACATGGCGATCAACGCACCCAAGGCCTGCGGCGTCAACGCGTCGAACAGGATCAAGGTGCTTGGACGACCGCCCGGATACTGGCGATGCGGGTCTTCACTGTCCTGACCGTTTGCCAATGCCTCGGTCTGTGCCAGCAGGTTGGCCAACAGCGCCTGGTGATTGACCGTGTACGGGTTGTCGGCCTGCACACAGCCGATGAAATCGGCCGGCACGATGCTGGTGCCCTGATGCAGCGCCTGGAAGAAGCTGTGCTGCACATCAGTGCCCGCCCCGCCCCACCACACCGGCACGGTATCGGCATCGACCGGGCTACCGTCAAGCTTCACGCGCTTGCCCAGGCTTTCCATCACCAGCTGCTGCAGGTAGGCCGGCAGCAATGCCAAACGCTGGTCGTAGGTCATCACCGCGTGCGTGGCATGACCCAGCACGTTGCGGTTCCAGATATCGGTCAGTGCGTGCAGCACCGGCAGGTTGCGCTCGAACGGCGCACTCGCGGCATGCGCATCCATCTGCGCAGCACCGGCCAGCAATTGGCCGAAACCCTCAAAGCCAATCGCCAACGCAATCGGGAAGCCCACCGCCGACCACAGCGAATAGCGACCGCCCACCCAATCCCACATCGGCAGCACGCGCTCGCCTGCGATGTCGAATGCCTTGGCCGCACGTTCCGGATTGGCGCTGACTGCATACAGGCGCTCACTGCCACCCAGCCAATCGCGCAGGATGCCGCCATTGAGCAGCGTTTCCTGGGTGCCAAAGGTTTTGGAAATCAGGATGCCGGCGGTCGTGGCCGGATCGAGCGTCGCCAAGGTGCGCTGCATTGCAGCGCCGTCAACATTGGAGACAAAGTGCACGCGAAAACGCGCGCCGCTCGCCGGGCGCAACGCATCGGCCACCAGCCGCGGACCGAGGTCCGAACCACCAATACCGACACTGACGATGTCAGTGACATTGCTGGCTTCCAACTGCTGGATCAGCGCGCCCATGCGCTGCTGCACGGCGGCAGCTTCCGCATGCGCGGCGACCGCTTCGGGCGTGCTGCTGGCATTGCCGCGCAGCGCGCTGTGCAGCACCGCACGGTCTTCGGTGATGTTGATTTTGTCGCCACCGAACAGGCGCTGAAAACCACCGGCGACATCGTGCGCGGTGGCCAGCTCCAGCAATGACTGCAATGCCGCGCGGTCGTACTTCTGCCGCGCGAAATTGACATACAACGGACCGACGGTGAGTGCCAGGTCTTTTACCCGGTCCGGCTCAGCGGCCATCAGCGTGGGGATACTCGTGCCCTGCAGTCGCTGGGCGTGAGCGTGCAATACGTCGAATCCGTTGTACTTGGTCATGCGGCCTGTGTGGGAATTGAAGTGTTGGTGTGGGTGATGCGGTTGTCGCCGTCCACGTAAACCAGCGTGGGCTGGAATGCGTCGGCTTCCGCTTCGCTCATGCCGGCGAACGCAGCAATGATGATGATGTCGCCCACCTGCACATGGCGCGCCGCGCCGCCGTTGAGCGAGATGATGCCGCTGCCGGCTTCGGCGCGAAGTGCGTAGGTGGAGAAGCGCGCACCGTTGGTCACATCCCAGATGTGTACCTGTTCAAATTCGCGGATGCCGGTGGCCTGGAGCAGGTTGTCGTCGATCGCGATGGAGCCTTCGTAGTTCAGCTCCGAATGGGTGACGGTGGCGCGATGGATCTTGGTCTTGAGCAGGGAGAGTTGCATGGCAATGCCGAAACTGCGTGAGAAAGAGCGCAGTCTAGCACCGGCACGACCGCCCGCTCGCACTGCAACATACCTTTGCGCTGGCGGTGTCGCAGACACGACGATGGCGCCACAAGGGCGCCATCGTCGGTCAAACTTCGGGCCTGCAATGGACAGGGAAAGTCCCGTCCAAGCCCTATTCAGAACTCGATATTGTCGATCAACCGGGTATTGCCCAGCTTGGCTGCGACCAGCGCAACGCGCTCGCCCGGCTGATCTTCAACTGGCTCACTCAGGCTCGGCAGACGCACTACCGCGTAATCCACCTGGAAGCCAGCGGCCTGCAACTGCGCAACGCCGTCAGCTTCCACCTTGTCGCGCGCGACACCGGCCAGGCTTGCATCGCGCATCGCCAGCAACACGCTGCGGATGACCGTTGCATGCGGGCGCACCTCATCAGTCAGGTACTGATTGCGGGAACTCATTGCCAGGCCGTCGTCTTCGCGGACGATCTCACCGCCAATGACTTCGACCGGCATCGCCAGGTCGGTCACCATCTGCCGGATCACCGCCAACTGCTGGTAATCCTTGCGGCCAAAGGCGGCCACATCGGGTGTCACTTGATTGAACAACCGGCTGACCACCGTACACACGCCATCAAAGTGACCCGGACGGTGTGCGCCTTCCAACAGGCTGCTCACCCCCGGCACATGCACCTTGGCAGCCAACTCCACGCCAAACGGGTACATGGATTCCACCGTCGGCAGCCAAAGCACGTCACAACCGGCCTTTTCCAAGCCGCTGGTGTCTTCTTCAGGCGTGCGCGGGTAGCGGGTGAAATCCTCGTTCGGGCCGAACTGGGTCGGGTTGACGAACACGCTGGAAACCACGCGATCGGTATGCTCGCGCACCAGCTTCACCAGCGAATAGTGGCCCGCATGCAGGTTGCCCATGGTGGGTACGAAACCCACGCGCAGCCCGTCGCGCTTCCAGCCGGCGACGATGGCACGCAGTCGGCTGAGTTCGGTGACAGTCTCGATCATGATGCGTACGCATGCTCCGCGTCGGGGAAGGTGCCATCGCGCACGGCGTCGGCGTAAGCACGGACGGCGCCAGCCACGGAACCGCCTTCGGCAAGGAAATCCTTGACGAACTTGGGCCTGCGGTGACCGCTGTCCAAGCCGAGGAAGTCATGCAGCACCAGCACCTGCCCATCGCACTCCGGGCCAGCACCGATACCAATGGTGGGAATGGAGATCGCAGCGGTGACGCGCCCAGCCAACGGGGTCGGCACGCATTCCAGCACCAGCAGGCTGGCGCCGGCGTCGGCCACGGCCTTGGCGTCGTCCACCAATTGCTGGGCGGCGTCGCCACGGCCCTGCACCCGGTAACCACCCAGACGCAACACCGATTGCGGTGTCAGGCCCAAGTGCGAACACACCGGAATCTCGCGTTCGACCAAGTGACGGATGATGTCCAGCTTGAAGCCGGCGCCTTCGAGCTTGACCATCTCCGCGCCGGCCTGCAGCAGCTTCAGCGACGCATCAAGCGCGCGCTCGGGCGTGGCGTCGGCGCCGAACGGCAGGTCGGCCACCAGCAGCGCGCGTTCCAGCACGCGGGCCACTGCAGTGGTGTGATAAACGATGTCGGCCACGCTGACCGGCAGCGTGGAATCGTGCCCCTGCACCACCATGCCCAGCGAATCGCCGATGAGGATCAGGTCGACGCCATTGGCGTCGAATGCACGTGCGAAACCTGCGTCGTAAGCGGTCAACATCACCAGCTTCTGACCATTGCGCTTGGCTTCGGCCAGGGCCGGAACCGTCCAGGGCTTGCTGTCTGCGTGGGTGCTCATGTGGGAATAACGATTGGCGATGAGCCGACCATTATCCGCCTATCGGCTCGATATCGGCGATTTTCATGTCAGCCAACACGTCATGCACTGTTCCATGGCCGGGAATCAAGGCGCTCGGCGCCACGTCAGCCAAGGGCAACAGGGCGAACGCGCGCTCGTGCAGGAACGGGTGCGGCACCACCAACTGCGGCAACGCGATGGTCTGCTCGCCGTAAAGAAGAAGGTCCAGGTCCAGCGTGCGCGGCCCCCACTGCTGGCCGGGTTCACGCACTCGGCCGAACGCCTGCTCGGTGGCGAGCAGGTGTTCCAGCAAGGCCGGCGCGGACAATTCCGTCGCCACTGCCGCAGCCGCGTTGACGAAATCCGGCTGGGCCTCGTTGCCCCAGGCGGGGGTCCGGTACAGCCGCGAGGCCGACAGCAGGCGCGTCTGCGGCAAGCGATCCAATGCCTGGATCGCTGCGCGTACCGTGGCCTGTGCGTCTCCCAGGTTGGCTCCCAACCCGATGCAGGCAACCACCATCAGGCGATTACTCGCCCGTCGCGGGGCTGGGGCTGGAACTACCGCCACCGCTACGACGGCGGCGACGCCGACGACGTGGCACATCACCTTCCTGCCCGTCCTCGGCCAGCACCGAATCCGGCGCGGACTCGATTTCGTGCCCGTTCTGCAGCTGCGCCTCGCGCCAGAACGCGATGTCGTCCTGATGCTCCGACGAAGCGGCCTGACGCAGCAGCAGGAAATCGAATGCCGCGCGGAAACGCGGATGGCTCAGCGTGCGGAACACACGCTTGCGCTGACGCGAGCTGAAGCGCGACTGCATCAACCAGATTTCCTGCATCGGCAGCGAGAAGCGGCGCGGCAGTGCAATCGTGGTCAGCTGGTGCAGTGTCACCCGGTCGGCGGCGCGGCGCTGCGCTTCTTCCGGCGCCATGCCCTGCTTCTGCAGGCCGATCAGGGCCCGACAGAATGCCGGCCACAGCAGCAGCGCGAACAGGAATGCAGGCGACACCGGTTCTTCATTGGCCACGCGCTCGTCGGTGTTGCGCAGCCCTTCAATCAGGATGCGACGCAGGGCACCGGAACGGTTGCTCTTCAATGCGGCCGCGCTTTCCGGGAACATCACCGCCAGCAGGCCGAAACGTTCCAAGCCTTCAAAGCTGGCAACGGCGTGCCCGGACAGGAACAGCTTGAGCACTTCTTCAAACAGACGCGCCGGGGCGGCCTCGCTCAACAGGTTGGCAAGACGCGGCAGCGGCTCTGCAGTGGGGGCGTCGATCTGGAAATTGAGCTTGGCTGCCAGCCGCACCGCACGCAGCATGCGCACCGGGTCTTCGCGGTAACGCTGCTCGGGGTCGCCGATCAAACGCATGCGCCGCGCCAGTACGTCCTCGAAGCCGCCGGTGTAGTCACGCACCGAGAAATCCTCGATGGCGTAATACAAGGCATTGCAGGTGAAGTCGCGACGGACCGCGTCGTCCTCGATGCTGCCGTAGACGTTGTCACGCACCAGCATGCCGTTCTCGACCTCTCGGTCGCCGCTGCCGTCATCGACGTTGGCGCGGAACGTGGCCACCTCGATGATCTCGCGGCCGAACACCACATGTGCCAGGCGGAAGCGCCTGCCGATGAGGCGGCAATTGCGGAACAACTGCTTGACCTGTTCGGGCGTGGCATCAGTGGCCACATCGAAATCTTTGGGGCGACCACCGACGAGAAGGTCGCGCACGGCGCCCCCTACCAGGTAGGCACCAAATCCGGACTCACGCAGGCGATACAGCACGCGAAGCGCATTGGGACTGATGTCCTTGCGCGAAATGGTGTGCTGGTCACGCGGGATGACGTGCAGGGTGAACGGTGTTGTAACTGTGGAATTGATGGTGGCGATTCCAATTGGGGTTGCGGGATTGCCGAGTGGCAACCAGATGCATATACTAGCGCGCTCGCCAGACGCGACCAAACGCTCCCTTCGTCTAGAGGTTAGGACGTGGCCCTCTCAAGGCTAAAACAGGGGTTCGAGTCCCCTAGGGAGCACCAACTCAAGTCTGCGAAACCAAAAAGCCCCGCCCTGCGGGGTTTTTTGCTTTACACCTCAGCCGCCCCGCCCGCATAGGCCGCCAGCCACCGGATTGAGACCCCAACCGCACACCCCCGGCATCGTGCACTAGAATTGCCGGGATCAAAGCCGGACCCTGTCATGCCCTTCGTCGTTACCGAAAACTGCATCAAGTGCAAACACACCGATTGCGTTGAAGTCTGCCCCGTGGATTGCTTCCACGAAGGCCCCAACTTCCTGGTGATCGACCCGGACGAATGCATTGATTGCACGCTGTGCGAGCCGGAATGCCCGGTCAACGCCATTTTCCCGGAGGACGATGTACCTGCCGGCCAGGAGAAGTTCGTCGGCCTCAATGCCGAGCTGGCAAAAGAGTGGCCGGTGCTCACCGTGCGCAAAGATCCCCCGGCCGATGCCGCCGAATGGGATGGCAAGCCGGACAAGCTCAAGCTGCTTGAGCGCTGAGCAGCGCACATACGCTGAAACGAAAAACGGGCGCCGATGGCGCCCGTTTTGTTTTACCCGGTTGAAGCAACCCGCCTCAGCCGGCCAACTTGGCCTTCAGCGCCGACACCAGCTTCACGGCAGCCGCATCGGTTGCCGGCAGGCCACGCGGATCTACCGCCGACACATACACGCCGGAATCCACCGCCACCACGCGCACCAGGAAGTTGCTGCCTTCGTAGCCCACATCGTAGGAGCCCAGCAGCTGCGCGCGGCTGGCGATGTTCACACCTTCAATGGTGGCCAGCGCGTCGCCGACCTTGGCGAACACGTCTTCACGGCTGCCGGCAATGGTGAAGCCACTCTGCGAAGCCGCAGGCGCGGCCTGCGCGCCAGCGGCCGGCTTGGCAGCCGAGGCCAGCGCGGGAATCGCCGTGGCACCCGCGGTGTTGGGCACATTCAGATCCGGCGGCACTTCCAGCGGACGCACTTCCGGCGCGAGCGCGTAATCGCCACGCGCACCCCGGTGGCAGCCGGTGGCGGCAACGGTTGCAACGGCCAGCAGCGCCAGCGACAGCACGCGAACGGTAGAGGTTTGACGCATGGGTGAATCTCCAGGGTTCAGGCCACTGTGATCAGTGGCTGGATAGTTCTTCCAACGCGCCCACGTCCGCCGCCAGGTGGTCGGCGGCAGCATGGTGCTGCGCAGAAAGCGGGAGCAGCGGCAGGCGCAACCCGTGGCCGATACCCAGACGCTGCAACAGCGCCTTGACCGGAATGGGGTTGGACTCGACGCCACAGAAATCGTGGTACGGCTGCAGACGGGCATCCCAGGCTTCGGCCGCCTCGTGCTCGCCGGCACGGGCCAGATCGCACATGGTGCGGTATGCGCCCGGCAACACGTTGGAACCGACTGAGATCAGGCCATCGGCCCCGGCCAGCATGGAACGCGCGGCGGTGCCGTCGTCGCCGCTGAGCAGGGTGAAGCTGCCGCTGCGCAGGGCCAACAGCGCTTTGACCCGGGAGGCATCGCCCACCGCTTCCTTGATGCCGACGATGTTCGGGTGCGAGGCCAGCTCGGCCACGGTCTCCGGCAACAAGTCGCAACCGGTACGGCCGGGCACGTTGTACAGCACCACCGGCAAACCACCCTGCTCGGCCACCGCCAGATAATGCAGGCGTAGGCCTTCCTGGGTGGGACGCACGTAGGGCGGTGCCACGACCAGCGCATGGGTAGCGCCATTGGCCGCTGCGCGCTGGGTCAGTGCGATGGTCCGGGCGGTGCCCGACAGACCGGTACCCGCAAGTATCGGCATCTTCCCGCCGAGTGCCGTCACGGCGCTGCGCAGCAGACCGTCATATTCATCATCGGACAGGGTGGACGCTTCGCCGGTCGAGCCCGCCACGACAACGCCTTGGACGCCGGCTTTGAGCTGCAGGGCCAGCAAATGCTGCCAGGCAGCGGAATCGAGTGCGCCGTCAGCGTGGAACGGGGTCGCCAACGCGGTGATAAGGCCGGAAATGGACAATGGGATCGTCGCTCTTCGTGGGGGTGAAGAAGCCTACCAGCGGGCAGGTTCGTAACCGAAGGCATGTTACTTGCCGGTCGAAAGCACGGGCAAGTATGCTGGGCACCAGTGTTCGGCCCGTCCCCGGCGCCGTTCAGACTCTCAAGCATTTCCGGAACCATCTTGACCGACACCACGCCGCGGCAGCTGCCGACAGAAAACCACCTCCTGATCAACGCCTATACGACGCATCCGGAGTCCCCCCTGCTGTCCGTCACCCGTCGTATCGCTGACAGCGGCTGCAATCTGGTTGACGCCCGCCTTTCCACGGTGGGCCGCGATGTCTCGGTCACCACCCTGGCCACGGGCTCGTGGGACGCTGTGGCCAAGCTCGAAGCCATGCTCACCCGCCTGGAACGCGAGGAGAACCTGAAGCTGGTGTGGTACCGCACTGCCGCCAAGCAGGTGCAGTCCAACCTGCTGCCCTACATCGTGGAAGTGGTTGCCGCCGACAAGCCGGGCATCCTGTTCCAGCTGGCCGATTTCTTCGACCGCCAGGGCATCACCATCGAGAACCTGCAGAGCACGCGTTACCAGGCCATGCAGACCGGTGCGGAAATGTTTTCGGCGCAGATCACCATCGGCGTACCCTCCAACATGCATATCGCCGCATTGCGCGACGACTTCCTCGAATTCTGCGACCACCTCAACCTGGACGCGATCATGGACCCGATGAAGTTCTGAACATTCGCGCGCCCGTCACAGGCGCGCGGCGTTTCATGTAATTGCAATCGAACTACCCCAGGCTCCGGAAAGGATCTGATGAACATCGGCGATACCCTGGACCGCACCACTCTCGACCTCCCGCTGGCCCTGTCCGGCGGCGCCACCACCACCCTCGCCGAACAGGCCGGTCACTGGTTGGTGCTCTACTTCTACCCGAAGGACAGCACGCCCGGCTGTACCACAGAGGGGCTGGACTTCAACGCCCTGCTCCCCAAGTTCAAGCGCGCCGGTGCGCAGGTGTTTGGCGTCTCGCGAGATTCGGTGAAGTCGCATGACAATTTCTGCGGCAAACAGGGGTTCAAATTCCCCCTGATCAGCGACACCGACGAGGCACTGTGCAACGCCTTCGACGTGATCAAGATGAAGAACATGTACGGCAAACAGGTGCGTGGCATCGAACGCAGCACCTTTTTGATTTCGCCCGATGGCACGCTCGTGCAGGAATGGCGCAAAGTAAAAGTCGCCGGCCATGCCGACGCCGTACTCGACGCCTTGAAGGCCGCTCAAACCAAGTGACCCAACTCCCGTCCCCACCCTCGCCATTGCCCTGCTCCGCAGGCGCGATGGCGTGACCCTGTCCCGCCACCAGGAATCGACGATGACCCGAGGCAAGCGCATCTACGTACTGGATACCAACGTGCTGATGCACGATCCGACCGCGCTGTTCAAGTTCGAGGAGCACGATGTCTACCTGCCGATGCAGGTGATCGAGGAACTGGACAACAGCAAGAAGGGCACCACGGAAGCAAGCCGCAACGCCCGTCAGGTAAGCCGCTTTCTGGATGAGTTGATCGAAGCGGCAGGCATCAGCAGCGTGCAGCAGGGCGCCCCTTTGGCGCGTCCGCATGGCCTGCAGCTGCGCGGCGCACAGAGCGCGGGCCGGCTGTACTTCCAGACCAGCCATTTCGACGCTGGCAAGAGCTTCGGCAAGGTCATCCCCGACAACGCCATCCTCGGCGCCATTCTGGTGCTGAAGGAACAACAGCCTGACATACCGGTGGTGTTCATCTCCAAGGACATCAACCTGCGCATCAAGGCGGCGATCGCCGGCATTGATTCGGAGGACTACGAAAACGACCGCGCGCTGGACGATTTCAGCCTGCTCTACACCGGCGCCACGCAGTTGCCGGAGGACTTCTGGAAGAAGCACACCGACAACCTGCGCAGCTGGAGTGACAAGGGCCGCACCAGCTATGAAATTCTCGCGGCCGACGACGAAGAGTGGCACCCGAACCAGTACGCCTATCTGCCCGGCGAGGACGAAGTCGAACTGAAGGTCTCCAAGGTCGAGGGCGATGGCCGCGTCACCTTGGCGCTGGTCAACGACTTCCGCCACAGCTCGCATGCGGTGTGGGGCATCGCCGCGCGCAACCGCGAGCAGAACTTCGCACTCAACGCGTTGATGGACCCGGAGATCGATTTCGTCACCCTGCTCGGCACTGCCGGCACCGGCAAGACGCTGCTGGCCCTTGCGGCTGGCCTGGCGCAGACGATGGACACCCAGCGCTATCGCGAAATCATCATGACCCGCGCCACGGTCAGCGTCGGCGAAGACATCGGCTTCCTGCCCGGCACCGAGGAAGAAAAGATGACGCCGTGGATGGGGGCACTCACCGACAACCTGGAAGTGCTCACCCACAACCAGGACGGCGGCACCTGGGGCCGCGCGGCCACCAATGACCTGCTCGCCAGCCGCATCAAGATCCGCTCGCTCAACTTCATGCGCGGCCGCACCTTCCTGTCGCGCTACCTGATTCTGGACGAGGCACAGAACCTCACCCCGAAGCAGATGAAGACCCTGATCACCCGCGCCGGCCCCGGCACCAAGATCGTCTGCCTGGGCAACGTCGAGCAGATCGACACGCCGTATCTGACCGAAACCACCTCCGGCCTCACCTACGCGGTGGACCGCTTCAAGAATTGGCCGCACAGTGCGCACATCACGTTGCGCCGGGGCGAGCGTTCGCGCCTGGCCGATTACGCCTCGGAGGTTCTGTGAAACACCTGCACGTCCTGCTGTTGGCCAGCGCGTCGCTCGCGCTGGCCGCCTGCACCCCTTCCAACGTCAAACCCGGCGCCACCGTGCCGACCGCCATCAAGGCCGGTCAGTCGTGGGTGGTCACCCGGCCGGTAGTCGCTGCGCAGGTGCTCGACACCTGCTCACGCGACAGCCCCGCCCGCCACGCCGGCACCGTGACCGGCTACTGGGCGCCCAGCCGCGCCGACATTGACGCACTGGAAAGCCAACTCTCGCAGCTGGCTCCCCACGTTGCCGAGGCCAGCCTGAGCAACCGCCAGTACGTCGGCTTTGAGTCCAGTGGCAAGCGCCTGATCTACATCAACGCCTTCCCGCTGCCGGACCACAGCGACATCAACCCGGCGCGCGAGGCCATTCGCGTCTGCGATGGCGGCAAGCAGTTCTGGGGCGCGGTGTACGACCCGCAGACAAGCACTTTTACCGACGTGCAGTTCAACGGCCCACCGTCGGCGCTCTGACGGGAGCGTCGACATGGGGATACGGCTGCCCACCTGGGTTTGGATCGGAGCGATTGCGTTGTCCTGCGTGGCCGGCATGGTCAACGTGGTCGGCTTTCTTGGTTTCGAGCACCAGGCGGTCAGCCACCTCACCGGCAGCACCAGCCAGCTTGGCATGGCCCTGATTCAAGGTGACCTACGCTCCATCGGACATCTGTGGGGGCTGCTGATTGCATTTTCGCTCGGTGCGATGCTCAGCGGCTTGATCATCCAGGACGGCGTACTGCAGCTCGGCCGTCGCTACGGCATCGCACTGGCGCTGGAATCGGCGCTACTGCTCCTGGCCATCCCGTTGTTCAAGCAGCAACAGATATGGGGGGCGATGCTTGCGGCGATGGCCTGCGGACTACAGAACGCCATGGCCACCACGTTCAGCGGTGCCGTGGTGCGCACCACGCATCTCAGCGGCATGTTCACCGACCTTGGCATCGGCCTCGGTCACCTGCTGCGGGGCCTTCCCCTGCCGATGCGCAGGCTGACACTGAGCGGGCTGATCATCGGCGGCTTTCTTGCCGGCAGCATGCTGGGAGCATGGTTGTTCATGCACTGGCAGTACGACGCGCTGTTGGCGCCAGCGCTACTCACCGGTCTGACCGGGCTGGGCTATGTGATCTATCGACAGTGGGCACTGCTGCGGGCTCGGTAAGGCAGGTTGCAGGCAAACATTGCACAATCGCCGCATGACGCCTTCTACCCCCGTTTCCGCACTCACCATCGCCGGCTCCGACTCCGGCGGCGGCGCTGGCATCCAGGCGGACCTCAAAGCATTCGCCGCACATCGCGTGCATGGCCTATCTGCCATCGCCGCGCTCACCGCACAGAACACGCGCGGCGTCTCCGCCGTGCACGTGCCGCCAATGTCCTTTCTACAAGCGCAGATTGATGCGTGCTTCGACGATTTCGACATCCACGCGGTGAAGCTGGGCATGCTGGCCAACGCCGAGGTGATCCATCTCGTCGCCGACGCACTTGAGCGGCGCCAACCGACGCATGTCGTACTTGACCCGGTAATGGTCGCCACCAGCGGCGCCAAATTACTGGAAGACAGTGCGCTGCGCGCCATGCGCGAGCGCCTGCTGCCATTGGCCACCCTGCTCACCCCCAACACGCCAGAAGCCGAGCTGCTGCTCGGTCGCCGCATCACCAACGCCGCCGAAGCCGAAAGTGCGGCCGCTGCGTTGATCGACATGGGCGCAGGCGCGGTGCTGCTCAAAGGCGGCCACCTACACGAAGGCAATCGGGTGGTTGACCGTTATTTCGACGGCGTCACTCGCGAGGAATTCCGCCACGCCCGCCTGCCCGTCGATGCACACGGCACCGGCTGCACGCTCGCCTCGGCCATCGCCGCACAACTATGCCGCGGATTGTCGCTAGCCAACGCCTGCGAAGCAGCCATCGACTACATCGCGCGCGGCTTGCAGGGCGGCTATCAACCCGGCCACAGCGAGGTGATGGTGCTAGATCACTTCGGCGCCGCGCCGTCCGCATGAAGACGCTGACCCGGCTGCCCGTCGTCAGCGCTGACGATCATCATTTCGAGCTGCTCGCCTGCATTCCCGAGCAACCGATCGCCAGCCTGCTTTGGCTACCGGCGTTGGGCGTATCGGCGCGCAATTACCAAGCGTTCGCTGAAGCACTGGCCGCCAAGGGCATCGCCGTGTTCCTGCACGAATGGCGCGGCAATGGCAGCAGCAGCCTGCGTCCGGATCGCCAACACGATTGGGGTTACCGCGAAGTGCTGGACTACGATCTGCCTGCCGCCGAAGCCGTCGTGCAACGCACGCTGCCCGGCTTGCCGCTGCGGCTCGGCGGTCACAGCCTGGGCGGCCAACTGAGTTGCTGCTATGCCGGCCAACGCAATGGTGATCTGCAAACGCTGTGGCTGGTGGCCAGTGGTACGCCATGGTGGCGCAGCTTTCCTGCACCACGTCGCTACCTGCTGCCGCTGGCGTACCGCTTCCTGCCTTGGCTGGCCCGCAAGCGCGGTGCCCTGCCCGGCCGACGTGTCGGTTTTGGCGGCACCGAAGCGCGCGGCCTGATCCGCGACTGGGCGCGCGTGGGCCTGAGCAATCACTACGCCGCCCACGGGCTGCCCGCAGATCTGGAAGCTGGCATGCGCAGCGTCCACGCACCGGTTTCAGCATTGGTGTTCGACGAGGACTGGCTGGCCCCGGCCAGCTCAATGCAATCCTTGCTGCAGAAGCTACCCAACGCCCCGCATACGCTGCGCGTGATGAATTCCAGCGACCTGGGCACGGTCGCAGACCATTTCCACTGGATGAAAACACCGCAAGTGATAGTCAGCGCATTGCTTCGTCACGAAGATTAAGAAAATTTCACAAAAACGTTGACGCAAACGCAGCATATCCGCATAATCTCGCTCCTGACGACGCGCCCGTAGCTCAGTTGGATAGAGTACCTGGCTACGAACCAGGCGGTCGGGAGTTCGAATCTCTCCGGGCGCACCACGTCAGAAAGCAGAATTCAATTCTGCGAAGCTTCAAAAAAAAAGAATGAAATGCGCGCCCGTAGCTCAGTTGGATAGAGTACCTGGCTACGAACCAGGCGGTCGGGAGTTCGAATCTCTCCGGGCGCACCACATTTCAAAGAAACAGCAGGCCATCGCCTGCTGTTTTTTTATGTGCGTTATTCAGGGAAGCGCAACAGCACCCCCGCACCTCTACATCCCCACGGCTCCACACCCGGACCTTTGCAGCAACATCTCCGCACCCGCACTTACGGCACCCGCCCAGCCACTGCGGCGCTTCACGCGCGCACAAGCACTCCGGCAGCCGCACAGAACCCAGCAAGCCGCAATCACCGCACACGACGAGCTGGACAGAGATACAGGCGACGGTGCCCGCGACAAACATGCCGCATCGAGCAGCAATGGCCATCCAGCACTGCACCGCAAGCCGGCAGAGGTGCAACTCCGCCGCATCCGTCGTCCAGCCGATGCACCGCGACGCACGACTGCACGACAAAACACCCACTATCGCCACCCACGCAAAACACAAAGAGCGCACTCGCGCGACAAAAACTACAGGCAACAAAAAAGCCCCTGAAAGGGGCTTTTTTGAACTGGCGGAGTGAGAGGGATTCGAACCCTCGATAGAGCTATAAACCCTATACTCCCTTAGCAGGGGAGCCCCTTCAGCCACTCGGGCATCACTCCGTTTCTCTTGCCCGCTGCGTATTCCGTAGCGGGGCGCGAAGAATAACGTTTAACGGGGTGAAAGGTAAACCCTTATTCGGAAGTTTCTTCACTTCCGGGTGCAACAGGCTCATCACCGCGCTGGATACGCTGGAAAATCTCCTCGCGATGCACCGCCACATCCTTCGGAGCGGTGATACCAATACGCACCTGGTTGCCCTTGACGCCGAGCACGGTCACGCTGACCGAGTCTCCGATCATCAAGGTTTCGCCTACTCGGCGAGTCAGGATCAACATTTTTGCAAATCTCCATGGAACCGGTTGGATTCCCCACCGGCATTGACGCGCGCCCTTAGGACTGCGCCCCACGACAAAGGGAAAAGACTCCCAATGTTACCGGTAGGGCGCAAGCACCTTCAAGGCACCAGAATTTTCATATTCAGGCGAGATGTGGCTGAACCCACGTGACCACGCCTTCAAGCGCGGCCACCAGCTTCGGACCATCCTCGCCGCCGCCCTGCGCCATATCTGGACGACCACCGCCCTTACCGCCAATTTGACCGGCGACATGTGCGAGCAGTTCCCCGGCCTTGACCTTACCCATTGCCGAGCCATTCACGCCCGCCACCAGCGCCGCCTTGCCGTCCTGCACGCCCGCCAGCAGGATCACCGCGTCGCCCAGCTGCTGACGCAGGCGGTCCACCGCCTCACGCAGCGCCTTGGCGTCGAAGCCCTCCAGACGCACTGCGAGCACCTTCACGCCAGCCACATCCACTGCCGAACCTGCCAAGTCAGCCGTTGCACCGGACGCCACCTTGGCCTTGAGGGCCTCCAGCTCGCGCTCCAGCTTCTTCTGTCGGTCGCCCAGCTGGCGGATCTTGTCCACCACATCGCCCGCGCTGCCGCCCAGCAACTGCGCAGCCTCATGCAGGCGATGCTCTTCATCGGCAACGTAGTCCAGCGCGCCCTGCCCCGTCACCGCCTCGATACGACGGACACCGGAGGAAACGCCACCTTCGGAGGTGATCTTGAACAAACCGATATCACCGGTGCGTGAAACGTGGGTGCCACCACACAATTCCGTGGAGTACTCACCCATCTTCAGCACGCGAACGTTTTCGCCGTACTTCTCACCGAACAGCGCCATGGCGCCGAAGTCCAGCGCCTCCTGCATGCCCATGTTGTGCACTTCGGCCGCGTTGTTGGCACGCACCTGTTCGTTGACCTTGCGTTCGACCAGCGCCAACTCTTCGACACTGATCGGCTGGAAGTGGGCGAAGTCGAAGCGCAGGCGATCCGGCGCCACCAGCGAGCCCTTCTGCTGCACATGCGTGCCCAGCACTTCGCGCAGCGCGGCATGCAGCAGGTGCGTGGCCGAGTGATTGAGAATGGTGGCGCTGCGGCGTGCCGCATCGACGCTGCCGGACAGCACGTCGCCAATCTTGAGGTTGCCTTGGCCCACGCGACCAACATGACCGTGGAACTGACCCGCGAACTTCTGGGTATCGGTCACTTCAACATTCACACCTGCGCCCGACAGCACGCCGGTATCGCCCACCTGGCCACCGGACTCGGCGTAGAACGGCGTCTGCGCCGTGAACACAATGACCTCGTCGCCGGCCTGCACTGCATCGACCGGACGACCGTCCTTGATCAGCGCGACCACTTTCAGGCCATCGCCCTGCAGCTTGTCGTAGCCCTGGAACACGGTCGGCGACAGCGTTGCCACCAGATCCGCCGGCAACTGCACGCCGCCGCCGAACTTGCCGGCCGCACGCGCCATTTCGCGCTGCTGCTCCATCGATGCTTCAAAGGCGGCCATGTCCACCGTCATGCCGCGTTCGCGCGCGATGTCGGCAGTCAGATCGACCGGGAAGCCGTAGGTGTCATACAGACGGAACGCATCTGCGCCCGGAATCACGCCATCGCTGACCTTGCTCGCGACGTCGTCGAAAATCTTCATGCCGGCATCCAGCGTCTCAGCAAAACGCTCTTCTTCGGCCTGCAATGCGCGCACCACGGTGTCAGCCTGCGCCGGCAGCTCCGGATAGGCCTCGCCCATCTGCTCGACCAGAATCGGCACCAGCTTGTTGAAGAACGGCTGGCGCACGCCCAGCATCCAGCCGTGGCGCAGGGCGCGACGGATGATCCGGCGCAGCACATAACCGCGGCCTTCGTTCGACGGCAGCACGCCATCGACGATCAGGAACGAGCAGGCGCGGATGTGATCGGCGATCACGCGCAGCGACTTGTTCTCCAGGTCAGCGGTGCCGGTCAGCTCGGAGGCCTTGCGGATAAGCGCCTGGAACAGGTCGATTTCGTAATTGGTATGCACGTGCTGCAGGATCGCGGCCAAGCGCTCCAAGCCCATGCCGGTATCCACGCACGGCGCCGGCAGCGGCACCAGCGTGCCATCCGGCTGGCGGTCGAACTGCATGAACACCAGGTTCCAGATTTCGATGAAGCGGTCGCCATCTTCATCCGGCGAACCCGGGGGACCACCGGCAATGTGATCGCCGTGGTCGAAGAAGATCTCGGTGCACGGGCCGCACGGGCCGGTATCGGCCATCTGCCAGAAGTTGTCCGAGGCGTACGGCGCACCCTTGTTGTCGCCGATGCGCACGATGCGGCTTTCCGGAATGCCGACCATGTCGCGCCACAGCGCGAAGGCTTCGTCATCGTTGTGGTACACGGTGACCAGCAGGCGCTCGGCCGGCAGCTTCCACACTTGGGTCAGCAGTTCCCAGGCCCAGGCAATGGCGTCTTTCTTGAAGTAATCGCCGAACGACCAGTTGCCCAGCATTTCGAAGAAGGTGTGGTGGCGGGCGGTGTAACCAACCTGGTCAAGATCGTTGTGCTTGCCACCGGCGCGCAGGCAGCGCTGGACGTCGACTGCGCGCACATAGCTGCGCTTTTCCGCGCCCAGGAACACGTCCTTGAACTGCACCATGCCGGAATTGGTGAACAACAAGGTCGGGTCGTTGCCCGGCACCAACGGCGCCGACGGCACGATGGTGTGGCCCTTGCTCTTGAAGAACTCGAGGAAATCGCTGCGGATCTGGGAGGTAGTGAATTTGGCAGGTGTATTCATGGGGACTGGCTATAAGCTGGCAAACGGGTCCCGACCGCCCGGAGGGCGCGGGAATTCGGGACAACCGAAACCCTGAAAGGGTATCAGGCCCAGCCCACTCAGTCCTCAGGATCGTATCGGGTCGCGCGGCGGATACAGCTGCCGTCAAACCCACGCCGCGCCAACAGGTCCGCTGCCTTGCGCTGCTGCGCCAGCTCCTGGGGGCCACTTTCACCAAAGCGACGACGCACCAGATCGCGCGCATTCTCAACCCAATCGCCCTCAAAGCTAGCCATCGCCGCTTCGATCTGCCCATTGTCCAAGCCGTGGGTGCCCAACTCGGCGCGTATGTGCAGCGGTCCGTAGCCACCATTTGCGCGATTGCGCACCAGCATTTCTGCAAACCGGGTGTCGTTCTGCCAGCCCTCGTCTGCCAGTCGCGCCACTGCGGCATCCACGGCCTCAGCCTCAACACCGCGCGCTTTCAACTTGCGTCCCAACTCTTTGCGCGAATGCTCACGCCGGACCAGCAAACCCAGCGCACGCTGCAATGGCGTCTGCTCACGGCGGCGCTTGCCCTTGCCGGGCGATGTTTCGTCAAACTCATTCATTGCATCTATCGCCCAATCAGGATTGCGCCATCCCTGGCACCTGCCCTCCTGGATTCAATGCCGCGGGGGCGGGACAGCGTCACTGACGATGCGCCGCCCGCCCCCACGGAAAACTCACTCTTCGCCCGACTCTTCGTCGCCAGCCTCGCGCGGCGCCTCGGCCGGCTGGAAGCGCTCGCGCAGCTCAGCCTCAAGCCGAGCCGCCACTTGCGGGTTATCACGCAGGTAGCCGCGGGAATTGTCCTTGCCCTGGCCGATGCGCTCTTCGCCGTAGCTGTACCAAGCGCCTGCCTTCTCAACGAGCTTGGCCTCAACGCCCATGTCGATCAGCTCGCCCTCGCGGGAAATGCCTTCGCCGTAGAGGATCTCAGTGATGACCTGCTTGAAGGGCGGCGCCAGCTTGTTCTTGACCACTTTGATCTTGGTCTGGTTGCCGATGATCTCGTCGCCCTTCTTGATCGCACCGATACGGCGGATATCCAGGCGCACCGAAGCGTAGAACTTCAGCGCGTTGCCGCCAGTGGTCACTTCCGGGCTCTGGCCCGGCATCATCACGCCGATCTTCATACGCAGCTGGTTGATGAACACCACAAGCGTATTGGAGCGCTTGATGTTGCCGGTCAGCTTGCGCAGCGCCTGGCTCATCAGGCGGGCCTGCAGACCTGGCAACTGGTCGCCCATTTCGCCTTCGATTTCGGCCCTGGGAGTCAGCGCGGCGACCGAGTCGACCACCACGATATCCACCGAACCCGAACGCACCAGCATGTCGGCAATTTCCAGCGCCTGTTCACCGGTATCCGGCTGCGACAGCAGCAGATCGTCCACATTCACGCCCAGCTTGGCGGCGTAGATCGGATCCAGCGCGTGCTCGGCGTCGATAAAGGCAGCGGTGCCGCCGAGCTTCTGGCATTCAGCAATCGCCTGCAGCGTCAGCGTGGTCTTGCCCGACGATTCCGGGCCGTAAATTTCAACCACGCGGCCCTTCGGCAGGCCACCGATGCCCAGCGCGATATCCAGCATCAACGACCCGGTCGGAATGACCTCGACGGGCTCAACAACACGGTCGCCCATGCGCATCACCGAGCCCTTGCCGAACTGCTTTTCGATCTGACCCAGTGCGGCAGCAAGCGCGCGCTTCTTGTTCTCGTCCATCGGGTTGGTCCTCGGGGTTGATTTCGTTGATTTCGTCATGGGGTCCACTGTAGGGGTGTCGTATCGCAAAGACTGAGACTGGCGGCGAGACGACAAAATAATTGGGGCTGCAAGGATACCGGCAGCAGCACACCCACCTGCCCGACATAGGAAAAACAAGGTGTTGCAGCTACGGATTGCGCGGATTTCACCGGTTTGGTCGAAGCAGGCCGCAGTACAGCCCTTCGATGGAGAAATCCTGATCGGGCAGCACTTCGATAGGGGCGTAGTCCGGATTACGTGGCAGCAGCCGGATGCGGTCCTTTGCGATCTTGAGCAACTTGACGGTGATTTCGTCGTCAATGCGCGCCACCACAATCTGCCCCGAATGCGCGTCACGGGTGCGGTGCACGCCAATCAGGTCGCCGTTGAAGATGCCCTCGTCGATCATCGAATCACCCTGCACTTTCAGCAGGTAATCCGGTGCGGGCGAGAAGAACACCTTGTCCAGCACCACGTAATCGTCCGAGCCAATGTCGGCCCCGATTGGCAGGCCGGCAGCGACCCGCCCAAGGATCGGCAGGCGCAGCACCTGATCGTTGACCGCAGCCACCTCCGCCGCAGTAACGTCCACGTCCACCGGCGGACGCACCAGCCGAATGCCGCGCGCTCGTCCGGGCACGCGCTCAATGGCGCCGGCCGCCTCCAATGCGTCCAGGTGATATTGGGCCGAACGCACGCCTTTGAATCCGAAGGCGCGTGCGATCTCGGTCTGCGATGGCGGCACTCCCTCGGCATCGATGCGCTCGGCGATCAGATCGAGGATGGCCTGCTGAGTGTCGGTCAGATTCATGGTTAGTAGTATTACTACTAACAAACCCTTCGTCAACTCATTCGAGCTACACCGTTTCCAGACCCTGCAAGGCGGCTGCGACAGTCTGCCTACGCACCGCATCGCGGTCGCCGTCGAAATGGAACAGCTCCGCGCGGGTGTAGCCACCGCGACGTTTCCAGCCGATCCAGACGGTGCCGACCGGCTTGTCTTCGCTGCCGCCACCGGGCCCGGCGATGCCGGTGACCGCCACCGAAACGCTCGCGCCGGAATGCACCAGCGCGCCAGACACCATTTCAATCACGGTTTCGCGACTGACCGCGCCCTGGCTTTCCAGCGTCTGTGGACGAACACCGAGCAGCGCCTGCTTGGCCTCGTAGCTGTAAGCGACCATGCCGCTGTCGAACCAATCGGACGAACCGGCGACACCGGTCATTGCCTTGGCGATCCAACCGCCGGTGCAGCTCTCGGCCGTGACCACGCTGTCGCGCGCCGCACGCAGTCGTTCGCCGAGGCGGGAAGCCAATTGGTCTAGTTCAGTGTCAGTGGGGGAAGTCATGACGGTTTCCATGGGAATCGCCAGCGTTGTATCGCACTTCGCCTACGCATGCGTAGCCCGCTGCGTGACGCAGCCGACCTGCAGGCGACGACCAAACCGTGAACGGGCTGCCGATAGCGCAGGGCCTCACTGGCAAACGGGTTCTCAAGACGACGCCTCTGTAGCGCCGCGCTTTCACTATGCGACGCGGGGCGACGGAGTTTGGCGCGCCAACCATCTATTACCGGCTTCGCACCTTACGCCGAGCTGCAATCGCACAAAGGGCCGCATTGCGGCCCCTTGTGGTGTTTCTTCAACGAAGGCGACGCCTCACCATTCCGGCTCGGGCACCGGCAGCAAGGCACGAATGACCGCACCATCCGCGCTGGCGGCCAATTTTTCGGCCTCGGCGATGGGAAGGTCCACTTCGATCAACCAACCTTCTTCATCAGCCTGCTCGCTGCGAATGACTTCCAGTTCATGCAGGCGCGAACGCAGGCGACCGGCGCTCGGCGGCAAACGCACCGTGCCGGTGACGTGCTGCAGCCCCAGCCGTTTGCCAAGCACCGATTGCAGCAACTCCAGGCCACGGCCATCGCGCGCGGAAATCCAAACGCGCTCACGCCGCGACTCATCCGGGACGCCATCCTGCGCGTCATGCCGAACCTCGGCGCCTTCGATGCGGTCGATCTTGTTGAACACCAGCAGTTGCGGCAAACCGCCCGCGCCGACTGCTTCCAACACTTCATCAACCTGGGCGATGCGCTCTTCACGCAGCGGATCGGCCGCATCCACCAGATGCAGCAGGAAATCCGCCTCGCGCGCTTCGGAAAGCGTTGAACGGAATGCCGCCACCAAGTCGTGCGGAAGGTCGCGAACGAAGCCCACCGTGTCGGCCAACATCGCACTGCCACCGGGAAGCGCGATGCGCCGCACGGTCGGATCCAGCGTGGCAAACAACTGGTCGGCGGCGTAAGCCTCCGCACCCGTCAAGGCGTTGAACAAGGTGGATTTGCCAGCGTTGGTATAGCCCACCAAGGCGACACGCGGCATTTCACTGCGTACGCGTGCGCGGCGCATCTGGTTGCGCTGCACTTCCACTTTTTCGAGCCGCTTCTGCAGCTGTTCCACTCGCTTCTGCAGCAAGCGGCGATCGGTTTCGAGCTGGGTTTCACCCGGGCCGCGCAGGCCGATGGAACCACCACGTTGCCGCTCAAGGTGAGTCCAGCCTCGCACCAATCGCGTGGACATATGCCGCAGCTGCGCCAGCTCAACCTGCAACTTGCCTTCGTGGCTATGCGCACGTTGGGCGAAGATGTCGAGGATCAGACCGGTGCGATCGATTACGCGGCGCTCCAGGTAGCGCTCCAGGTTGCGCTCCTGCACCGGCGAGAGTTGGTGATTGACCAGCACCAGATCGGCACCGGTGGCGTCAGCGGCCGCCTTCACTTCTTCCAGCTTGCCGCTGCCGATCAGCGTGGATGGATTCGGGCGTTCCATGCGCGCGGTAAGCGTCGCTGCGATGCTGGCGCCGGCAGAGCGGGCCAGATCGGTGAACTCTTCCAGCACATCCTCTTCCAGCCGCCCCGAATGCGGCTGGATCAACAGCGCGTGTTCGCCCTTTTTTGAGCGGTCAAACATGCGCCGCTACCTGCTTATTCGTTGTCGTTGTCTTCATCGCCTGCCTGATTGCTATCGGAATCGGACGACTGCACGTAGCCGCCGCCCGGGCCAACCTTGACGTTACGCGCAGGCACCACGGTGGAAATGGCGTGCTTGTAAACCATCTGGCTGACGGTATTGCGCAGGAGCACCACGAACTGGTCAAACGACTCAATCGTGCCCTGCAATTTGATGCCATTGACCAGGTACACCGACACCGGCACGCGCTCGCGACGCAGCGCATTCAGAAACGGATCCTGCAAAGACTGTCCCTTGGACATCGCCTACTCCTCGTTATTGTTCTTATGGGCCGGATTCAGCGACTCCCCATGCGCCGATCCGGAACGGCGATGTTACACCGCCGGGCGGCCTCTCACCTTCCCAAAAACAGCGAAACGGCGTTCTGCAGGCGCGGCATGTCGGTGGCTGGATCCAACCAGCGCGCATCCAGCTCGCCCCTCAGCCAGGTCAGCTGACGTTTGGCCAGCTGGCGGGTCGCGAATATTCCCTTGTCACGGAATTCAGCCGCGTCGCCCTGCCCGTCCAGGAATTGCCACGCCTGGCGGTAGCCCACCGCCCGCACCGCTGGCAGGTCCAACGGGTTCTCCACCGCGGCCATCTGCGGCATCGCCCGCAGCTGTCGCACCTCGTCCAGAAAGCCATTGACCAGCATCAGGTCGAAGCGCTTTTCGATGCGCTGATGCAGCACCGCACGGTCCGCCGGCGCCAGCACCAGCTTGAGCACCCGTGCCGGCAAACGAGCAATGCCGGGCTGCGCCTGCCAATAGCTGATCGGCTTGCCAGTGAGGCGGTGGACCTCCAGCGCCCGCTGGATGCGCTGCGGGTCGGTGGTGTGGATACGCTTGGCAGCGACGGAATCCACCTCTGCCAACTGCGCGTGTAACGCTGGCCAACCCAGCACTTCAGCCTCGGCGGTGATCTGCGCACGCAATACGGGATCCGCCTCCGGCATCGGCGATAGCCCCTGCAGCAAAGCGCGAAAATACAGCCCGGTGCCGCCCGCAAGAATTGGCAACTTGCCGCGCGCCACGATATCGCGCACGGCCGCCGCCGCGGCGTTGGCAAATTCAGCAGCCGAATAGGTCTGCCACGGATCACGCAGGTCCAGCAGGTGATGCCGGATGCCCGCTTGTTCTTCAGCATCGGGTTTGGCCGCGCCGATGTTCAGGCCGCGATACACCAGCGCCGAATCGACGCTGACAATCTCACCGTCATAGGCCTTTGCCAGAGCGATGGCGGCGGCGGTTTTGCCCGACGCCGTCGGGCCCATCAACGCGATGGCCAGCGGCCGTTGATCGGCAGACATCACTCCTCGTCCGGCCAACGCGGCATCGCCGGCTTGTCGTTGCGCGGAACCGGCACGGCATCCAACGCGGCCCAAACCTTGAGTGCATCAACCGTCGCAGCGACATCGTGCACGCGCACGATCATCGCGCCGCGTTGTACGGCCAACAGATGCGCCGCCACCGAACCGGCGACACGATCAGCGGCGTCCGCACGGCCAGTAACATCGCCGATGCAGCGCTTGCGCGACAGCCCAGCCAAGACCGGCACACCGAGCGTCAACAGTCGCTCCTGCCCGGCAAGCAGCGCGAAATTCTGCGCGACATCCTTGTTGAAGCCGTAACCGGGATCGATCACCAAGCGCTTGCGACCAATGCCCGCCATCTCGGCAGCGAACACCCGGTCAATCAGAAAACGCTGCACTTCATCGGCAACATCGCCGTACGTCTGCGCAACGCCAGCATCGTAGGGGCCGCCCACCGCGTGCATCAGCACCACCGCTGCGTCCGAACCGGCGACGACTTCCAGCGCACCCGGCTGCCGCAGCGCCTGCACGTCGTTGACCATGCCGGCACCAGCCGCCAACGCCGCGCGCATCACTTCGGGCTTGAACGTATCCACGCTCACCGGCACGGCCGTCTGTGCGACGAGCGCCTCGATCACCGGCACCACGCGATCAATTTCCTCCTGCACCGACACCGGCGTCGCGCCGGGCCGCGTGGATTCGCCACCCACGTCCAGCAAGTCAGCACCCTGCTCCACCAGCAGCAACGCATGCGCGATGGCCGCTTCGATACTGAAATGCTGGCCGCCGTCAGAGAACGAATCCGGAGTGACGTTGACGATGCCCATCACCTGCGGCCGATCCAGGCGCAACAGGCGACCGGCGCAATCCAACGTCGGCGCGATATCGAACATCAGCGTCTATTCCTTGAACGAACACGGTGACCAATCAGGCTCAACACCACGCCCAGCACCACACCGACGAAGATGCCGGCCAGGAAGTTGTTTGTCTTTATTCCAAAGGCCACGCCAACGACCGTGGCGATGATCATTTCCGGCATGTAGAGCGGCGGTGGCTGCGGCGGCTTGGGGTCGTTCATGGCGATACCTGGAAAACGAAAGACGGGACTATTCTCGCCCACCGCTGCGGTAAGCGCATACGAAAACGGGCCGGTAAACCGGCCCGTTCTTTTACACCTGTCGCAGCAGGATCAGTGCTGGCCAGCCGGATCGGTGATCGGCGTCACCGGGCGCTGGTCATCGCCACCCTTGCCGTCATCGGCTCGGTCGTTGTTGACGACCTTCGCCACCCAACCTGCTGGCGGCGACGGCTCGCGGCCTTCCATGATTGCCTTGACCTGGTCAGCGTCGATGGTTTCCCACTCCAGCAAGGCGGCCGTCATGGCTTCCACCACGGCACGCTTCTCTTCCAGGATTTTGTAGGCGACGTCGTACTGCTCGTCCAGGATGCGACGGATCTCCGCGTCCACTTTCTGCTGCGTGGCCTCGGAAATGGTCTTGCTATGCATGCCATAGCTGGCTTCCTCGTCGGCATACACCATCGTGCCCATCACATCGGACATGCCGTACTTGGTCACCATGCCGCGTGCCAGCTTGGTCGCGCGCTCGAAGTCGTTGGACGCGCCGGTAGACATCTGGCCGACGAAAATCTCTTCGGCGATGCGGCCACCGAACAGGATCGCCAACTCTTCCAACATGCGGTCCTTGTACTTGCTGATGTGGTCATGCTCCGGCAGCTGCCAGGTCACGCCCAGCGCCCAGCCGCGCGGCATGATCGTCACCTTATGCACCGGGTCAGCCTTGGGCAGCGACATCGCCACCACCGCATGACCAGACTCGTGGTACGCGGTGTTGCGACGCTCGTCCTCGCGCATGACCATCGAGCGACGCTCCGGACCCATGTAAATCTTGTCCTTGGCGTCCTCGAAGTCCTTCATGTCGACTTCCTGCTTGTTGCGACGCGCCGCGAACAAGGCACCTTCATTGATCAGGTTGGCCAGGTCGGCACCGGAGAAACCCGGTGTACCGCGCGCCAGCACTTCCGGACGCACGTCATCGGCGGCCGGCACCTTGCGCAGGTGCACGCGCAAGATCTGCTCGCGGCCCTTGATGTCCGGCAGGCCGACCATGACCTGGCGGTCAAAACGACCCGGACGCAGCAACGCCTTGTCGAGCACGTCGGGGCGATTGGTGGCCGCGATCACGATCACGCCTTCGCCGCCTTCAAAACCGTCCATCTCAACCAGCATCTGGTTCAGCGTCTGCTCGCGCTCGTCATGACCACCGCCCATGCCCGAGCCGCGATGACGGCCCACGGCATCGATTTCGTCGATGAAGATGATGCACGGCGCGTGCTTCTTGGCCTGCTCGAACATGTCACGCACACGGCTTGCACCGACGCCGACAAACATTTCGACGAAGTCCGAACCGGAGATCGCGAAGAACGGCACCTTGGCCTCGCCTGCAATGGCGCGAGCCAGCAACGTCTTACCAGTACCCGGCGGGCCCACCATCAACACGCCGCGCGGAATCTTGCCGCCGAGCTTGGTGAACTTGGTCGGATCCCGCAGGAACTCAACCAGCTCGCCCACTTCTTCCTTGGCCTCGTCGCAACCGGCGACGTCAGCGAAGGTAACCTTGATCTGATCTTCGCCCTGCAGCTTGGCGCGTGACTTGCCGAAGGACATCGCGCCCTTGGCACCGCCGCCACCGCCCTGCATCTGGCGCATCATGAAAATCCAGAAGCCGATCAGCAGCAGTACCGGCAGGAACTGCAGCACAAGGCCCCAGAAACCCGGGCCCGTTGCCGGCTCCTGACGCGCGACTTCAACATTCTTGGAATACAGCTGATCCAGCAACTTGGGGTCAGCCGGAGCAAACAACGCGCCATCCGAACCGTCCGAACGCTTGAAGCGCAGGTGGTTGGTGGTCAGCGTGGTCTTGTCGGTGTACTCGACCGATTTGATCCGGCCCGAGTCCACTTCCTGCAGGAACTGGGTGTAGTTGCGTGCATCACCGGCAGTCACAGCCGCGCCACGCGGGGCGAAGCTCTGGAACACCACCATCAGCACGACGGCGACAACCACCCATAGCAGGAGGTTCTTGGTCAAGTCGTTCATCCTCATCGGCTCCGGCGTTCCTCTATTTTTTTACGCAATTCGTATGGTTGAGATTACTTGATCTGCGCGCGCTTGCCTTGACCCAAGGCATAAACCTCAGATGAACGCTTGCGTGAAGCGTCCGGCTTGCGAATGGCGACCTTTTCATAACGACGGCGCATCTCACGCACGTAATCATCAAAGCCCACGCCCTGGAACAACTTGATCAGGAACGCGCCGCCTGGCTTGAGATGGTTGTCGGCAAAATCCAACGCCAACTCCGCCAGGTGCATCATCCGCGGCTGGTCGACCGCATCCATACCACTCTTATTGGGGGCCATATCCGACAGCACAAGGTCCACCGGTTGATCGCCGACCATCGCTTCAAACTGCGATAGAACGTCCTGCTCCCTGAAGTCTCCGTGAAGGAACTCCACACCAGCCAGCGGCGGCATTTCCAGGATGTCCAACGCCAGCACGCGGCCGGTGTCGCCCATCTGCCGGCGTACCTGCTGCGACCAGCCACCGGGCGCGGCGCCCAGGTCGACCACCACCATGTGCGGCTTCAGCAACCGGTCACGCTCCAGCAGCTCCTCCAGCTTGTAGGCCGCGCGCGAGCGCATGCCCTCCTTCTGGGCCTTTTTCACAAAAGGATCGGAGAAGTGTTCTTTCAACCAGCGCTGGCTGCTCTTGCTACGGGAAGGCATTGGGAATAGGGCTCACAGGGGTGGTCATGATACCCTGAACCCCCTTGATAACCCGTATTCCTGCATGTCCATCGTCTTGACCTCCTCCCAGAATCGATTCCTGCGCGGTATCGCGCACGATCTGAAAGCACTGCTGCAGATCGGCGGCAAGGGGGTCACACCTGCCTTCCTGGCTGAAATGGACGAAGTGCTGGAACGCCACGAACTGATCAAGGTAAAGGTCGGCGCGGAAGACCGCGAAGCCCGTGACGCCATCATCGCCGAACTGGCCAAGGCCAGCGGCAGCGCACTGGTTCAGCGTATCGGCCACGTCGCTGTGTTTTACCGCCCGGCCAAGGAACAGCGCCAGATCGTGCTGCCCCGCGGCTAAGCGCCGAGGAACCGCCATGCTGCTGAGCCGCGAACTTCCTGATTACAGCTATTCTCTGCGCTCGGCCGACGGCCATCAGGCCAAGGTCAATGACCGCATCCTGACCCGCAGCTTCGTGCTGGCGCCGAACACGTTGCTGGAAGATTGGCCAGTGCATGCAGTGGCCGATCTCACTATCGAGCACTTGGCTCCGGCGCTGGAACAGAACCCGGCGGTGGTGATTCTTGGCACCGGTGAGAAGCAGGTGTTTCCGTCAGCAGCGGTCATGGCCGCCTGCCTGACTCGGGGCATCGGCATTGAAGTGATGAACAACGCCTCGGCCGCCCGCACCTTCAATGTGTTGGCCGGCGAAGATCGACACGTCGTGGCGGCTTTCATCGTCGAAAGCGCGGACTGATCCGCAGCCCGTACTGCCAGACAGCAAAAGCCCGGTCTGAAGCCGGGCTTTTTGTTTGTCCGCATCAACAACGTACTAGCGCAGGCGCAACGGTTCTCCCTTGAGCCAGCAAACCACCAGCACCAGCAACACAACGCTCCAGTTGTAGATCAGGAAGCCCACGTAGCTGGTGGCCAGCGGGAAGATGAAGAAGCCAGCAACAAGCAACACAGCGGCCATCGCATAGACCAGCCAGCCCTGCCAGGTGATCGGCAATCCCCAGCCCCATCCCTGTTCCTTGGCCGGAAACCAATAAGCCGACTTCTGCATGAAGAACCCCCTGTCGCTCCCCAACTAAATCAGCGGCGGTGATCGGCAGCGCACGCGTGACGTCGCGCCCTCCGCTTCTCCAGCCCCACAAAGCCGGCAGGCCTCGCGGGACTCAAACCGCGCCCACTCGGGGCGCAGCAACTTACTTCTTCGGCAGATAGATCAGCGGATCGACCGGCTTGCCGTTGTAGCGGATCTCGAAGTGCAGCATGTCGCGCGAAGTGCCGGTGCGGCCCATTTCGGCAATCTGGTCGCCGGCCTTGACGCTCTGACCTTCGTTGACCAGACGCTTGCGGTTATGGCCGTAGGCCGACAGCCACTGGTCGTTGTGCTTGATGATGATCAGCTCGCCGTAACCCACCAAGCCGGCGCCCGAGTAGACCACCACGCCCGGACCTGCCGCACGCACGGCCTGACCGCTGCTGCCAGCGATATCCACGCCCTGCTTGGTGGCTTCACCGGCGACAAAGCGACCGACCAACGCGCCCTCGGCCGGCCAGCGCCAGCCGATACCACTGGCGACCGGTGCCGGAGTCGCAGCTGCTGGGGGCGTCGCCGGACGTGTCGCCGCCGTCGCACCGCCGCCCGTTGCAGGACGCGTTGCCGCTGTCGTGCTGCCACCCGGATAAAGCTTCAACGTTTGCCCCGGATAAATCGTGTACGGCTCGGCCAGCCCGTTCCAGGTACCGAGATCACGCGGGGTGATGTTGTGGATGCGGGCCAGCCCGTACAGCGTGTCCCCCCGACGCACCACCACGCTCTGCCCCGGCTTGGCCACGGACGTGCGCGGCGTGGTCGACGATGCGCCACTACCAGACGGTTTCACCACCGTGGCCGTGCCGCAACCCGCCAACGCAGCGATCGCCAACAGTGCCACCGCGGTGCGGATTCTTTTGCCCAACAATTTTGCATTCATGCGAATTTCGCCCTCCAGACCAACCAACCAACCAAGCCGACCACGATTACCGTGGCAATCCAGCCCAGCGGTTCAATCCAGCGGCGTAGCGCTTCGGCCGCGCGTGCGCCACCGAAGCGGATCACCGCCGCCAATACATACACTCGCTTACCGCGCCCGACCAGCATGCTCAGCATGTACTGCGGCAGCGGTACGCCGACGATACCCGAGGCCCAGGTGAAAACCTTCATCGGGATCGGCATGAAACCGCCCAAGACCAGGAACGTGACCACTGCCCATGGCGATTCGGCCATCTTCTGCTGCAAGGTGGCGATGCCTGCCTCGATGGCGGGCAACATGCCCATCGCCGCGAACACCGGCTTCAGCATCTCGAAGGCGTAGTGGCCAAGCGCGTAGCCGACCAGTGCACCGACCATCGAGCCAGCCAGGCTCAGGGTGGCAAAGCGCCAGCCCTTGCGCGGTTGCGCAACGCACATCGGCATCAACATCACTTCCGGCATGACCGGGAAGATGATGGCTTCGATGAAGCTCAGCACCGTCAAATATGTAGGTGCACGTTCGTGGCTGGCCCAGCGCATGGCGCTGTCGTACAACGGCCCGAAAATCTTCATCGCGATTGGTGTCCCTGTCTCAGTCCAACATGCCCGACAGCAGGGGCACGAAGCTCACCGGCGCCAGTTCTTCCTTGGCAATGCTGCCATCGGCTTGCCGCGTCAGCTGCAACAGCACCTGTCCGCCCGGCCCGCCAACCGGCGCCACCAAACGCCCGCCGATGGCGAGCTGCTCGATCAATGCATCCACCAACGCAGGTGCAGCGGCGGTCACCACGATCGCGTCATACGGGCCATGTTCGGGCCAGCCGATACGGCCATCGTCATGCTTGCTGCGGATGTTCATGCCCAGGTGCCGAAAACGCTTGCGCGCCTGCCGCAGCAGGTCGCCGATGCGTTCAACGGTGAACACTTCCAGGCCGAGCGCGGCGAGGATCGCGGCTTGATAGCCGGAGCCTGTACCCACTTCCAGCACGGTCTTCGGCTCGACCGACAACACGGCTTCGGTCATGCGCGCCACGACCCACGGCTGCGAGATGGTCTGGCCGTGGCCAATCGGCAGCGCGGTGTCTTCGTAAGCGCGCGAGGCGAGCGCTTCGTCGATGAAAAGGTGCCGGGGCACGACGCGCACCGCATTGAGCGTGGCTTCGTTGGCAATGCCGGCTTCGCGCAGGCGGTCGACCAAGCGGTCACGCACGCGCTGCGAGGTCATGCCAATGCCTACCGCTTCGGGTTGCAGGCGCAGGCGCGGCGTCATTCGGTCTTCCCCAGCGAGTCGGTCAGACCGCCTACCCAACCGGCGACTTTCTCAAGCGCCTCGTAGCGGGTCAGGTCCACCTGGATCGGAGTGATGGAGATATGGCCGGTGCGTACGGCGTGGAAATCGGTGCCCGGGCCGGCGTCCTGCTCACTGCCGGCCGGGCCGATCCAATAAACGGTGTTGCCGCGCGGGTCGGCCGCCGGAATGCAGGCTTCGGCGCGATGCCGGTTACCGAGCCGGGTGACTTCAAAACCGCGGACGTCTTCCCACGCCAGATCCGGCACGTTGACGTTGAGAATGGTGTCGGCGGGCAATGGATCGGCAATCAGCCGCGCCACGATTTCCACCGCCGCCTTGGCCGCAGTGCGGAAATGCTTGGCCTCGTGCTTGTGCGTCACCAGCGACACCGCCACCGAGGGCAAGCCGAGGAAACGGCCTTCCATCGCAGCGGACACCGTGCCCGAATAGATCACGTCATCGCCAAGATTGGCGGCGTTGTTGATGCCCGACACCACGATGTCCGGCTCGTAATCCAGCATGCCGGTCAGCGCCAGGTGCACGCAGTCGGTCGGTGTGCCGGACACCGCGAAGGTGTAGTGGTCGATGCGGCGCAAACGCACCGGCTGATCGAGCGTGAGCGAGTTGGACGCGCCAGAGCGGTCGCGATCCGGTGCCACCACGGTGACTTCATGTCCGGCATTGCGGAGCTCCTCGGCGAGCACCTTGATGCCCGGAGCGTCCACACCATCGTCGTTTGATACAAGTACGCGCATTTAAGGCCTGAATCACTGGATCAACACGCGGCGCCCCTGTACCGCCGCCGCAAGCATCAGCCCTTCCGGTTGGGTGACCACCGGTCGAGCCGACATGAAGGGGCATGATACCGGAATGCGTCGAGCCACTTCCCCCTCAAACGGGACTTGCCTGCGACCGGGTGCACGTTACGCTGTGCGCATGTCGTACCCCGAAGATGAAGATGACGCCGCCCTGTTCCGCTCAGCCATTGGCGAAGTGACGCCGATGCGCCAAGTGGAGGCTGCGGCCACGGGCAAGCCCCGCCCCAAGCCGCGCGCACGCATGGCCGAACGTGATGAATCCGAGGCTTTGGGCGAGTTCGCCCGGCTGCTGCACTCCAGCACGCCCTTGGAAGCCGGAGACGTCGCCAGCTACCGGCGCGAGAACCTGCCCGCGCGAATGTTCCAGCGGCTCAAGCGCGGCCAGTATTCCGTACAGGATGAATTGGACTTGCACGGCGCCACCGCCGCCCGCGCCGAACTGATGCTGCGCGAGTTCCTGCTGGAAGCCCGCGCGCATGAGCATGGTTGCGTGCGCATCATTCACGGCAAGGGCCTGCAGTCCGATGGCGGCGCGCCGGTATTGAAGAACCTGGTGGACCGGATGTTGCGCCAGCGCAACGATGTGCTGGCGTTCCACTCCGCACCGCTGAGCCAAGGCGGCACCGGCGCGCTGCTGGTGCTGCTGGCCAATCGCTGATGCGACGATTTACTCCGACGCTGCCGGCTCGCTGCGGTTGGTATCGAACTCACTGCGGCTGGCGTCCACCACGTCGCCCAATTCATGCAGCACCGCGGTGGCGTAGCAGCCCGGCGGTAGCGCGAATGAGATTTCCAGCGTCTGCGCGTCCAGCCAGGCGTGCTGCATCAGCGCCGGGCGCAGGCGCAGCGAGCGGCGTTCCTGCTTGAGTTCGGCCTGTTCCAAGCCGGTGCGCAGGGCGATGGCTTGTTCGTCGGACAGGGCCTGATCTTCCAACGCGCGCGCGTCGCCGGTTGAACGCAGTTCGCCCACGCCCCACAGCGGCGCACTGGGATGAATGTCGAAGCGCGCCAGACGCTCGGCCAGCACCTCGCTCATCGGCTCCGGGCCGAACACCGAACGGCTGCCGTCCAGCATCCACACTTCGCCATCCAGCGGCGTATCCCAATTGCCCTGCTCCACGCGCGCAGCCAGCACCCGGTTGAACAATGCCGAACGGGCCGCCGACAACAGCATCGAGCGCTGATCCTTGCGCACGCGACGGCCGGCAAACATCTGCAACGCGGCCGGCACATTGCCACCATCGCGACCAAAGCGCTGCTCACCAAACCAGTTGGGCAAGCCACGCGTGGCGATGGTTTGCAGGCGCTCGGCGATGGCGTCGTGATCACCCTGCACGTCGCGCAACACCAGCTTGAAGCGATTGCCGGCCAAGGCGCCGCGCTGCAGTTTGCGGTTGTGCCAGGTCGATGCGATTACCTGCATTTCGTCCGACTCCAGCGTCGCCAGATCCGGCGCAACGCGCTTGGGCAGGTGCACGCTGAAGCGCTGCGTGGTGACAGCGTGACGGTCTTTCTGCCCGGCGTAGCTCACGCCCATTTCCGGCACACCGGCCCACTGCGCCAACCGCTTGGCGATGGCCACGGTGTTGGCGCCACGCTTGCGGATGTCCAGCAGCAGGTGTTCGCCTTCGCCGGTTGCCTCGAAGGCGGGCAACTCATCCACCTGGAAATCCTCGGGCACGCTGCGGATAGCAGCGGTCAGCAGCGGCGCGCCGAACGCCAACGGCAGTGCGTTCATGCGGCCACCAGCAGCACGACGGCCTGCGCGGCAATGCCTTCTTCGCGACCGGTGAAGCCCAGTTTTTCGCTGGTGGTGGCCTTGATGCTCACCCGATCCAACGCGATGCCCAGCAGCTGCGCCACCGTTTCGCGCATGGCCAAGGCATGCGGACCGACCTTCGGCCGCTCGCAGATCACGGTGATGTCGGCATTGCCGACCTGCCAACCGCGCTCACGCAGCAGTTCATTGCAATGACTGACAAAGCGACTGCTATCCGCACCTTTCCAGCGGTCATCCGACGGCGGGAAATGCACGCCGATATCTCCCAGCGCCAGCGCGCCGAGCATGGCGTCGCACAACGCATGCAGCACCACGTCACCATCGCTGTGCGCCAGCACGCCGCAACGGTGCGGCACACGCACCCCACCGAGCATGATGTGGTCGCCTTCGCCGAAGGCATGCACGTCGTAGCCCTGGCCAATGCGGATGGGCGGAAAAGAAGCAGGAGAATTCATGGCAATACAGTTTCTTGGCTGCGTCGGCGACAAGCGCCGACAGGGGTCAGCTGCCGCGTCGCGACAGCTCGAATTCGAAGCGGGCCAGATCGGCCGGCGTGGTGACCTTGAAGTTGCTCTCGGCACCTTCCACCAGCAGCGGTCGTACACCCAGGCGTTCCATCGCCATCGACTCGTCGGTCACGTCCACGCCGGCGCCGTTGGCGTCGAGCAAGGCGCGGGTCAACTGGTGACGGCGGAACAATTGCGGAGTCAATGCGCGCCACAGGCGGTCGCGCGGCTCGGTGCGGTCAATGCCGCCATCGTCGCCCGCACGCTTGAGCGTGTCGCGCACCGGCGCAGCCAGAATGGCACCCACCGGATCGGCACGCCCCACTTCAAGCAACCGCCCCAGATCGGCCGCAGCCAGATTGGGACGTGCCGCGTCATGCACCAGCACGAAGTCATCGGCGCGCACGCTGTCCGGCAACGCCTGCAAACCGGCCAGCACCGACGCAGCGCGGGTGTCGCCACCCACACAGGTCAGCACCGGCTTGTCGGCGAATGAACTCCAACCCGGCCAATCGGTGTCGTTCTCGGCAATGGCGACCATCACCCCGGCCACGCCGGGATGCGACAGCAAGGACTGCAGTGCATGCGCCAGCAGCGGCTCACCATCGGCGAGCAGATATTGCTTGGGCACCGGGCTGCCAAAACGGGCACCTCGGCCGGCGGCGGGAACCACCGCCCACACCTGGGTCATCACGGCACGGTCTCCAATTGGGCTTGATCGCTGTGCTCGGCAGGTGCAGCCGCCGGCGCACGCGGTGCGGACACCGGTGCATCTTCGACCACGCGGTAGAACTTTTCGCCGGGCTTGATCATGCCCAGCTCGCTACGCGCGCGCTCTTCAATGGCGGCCTCGCCCTCTTTCAGGTCTTTGACTTCAGCAGCCAGCGCGTCGTTACGCTGCTGCAGGCCGTCGTTGTCCCGCTTCTGGTTGGCGACCTGGGCTTCGAGCATCATCACTTCTCCCGAATTGCCCGGGCCAAACCAAAAGCGGTACTGCAGCCAAGCCAGCAGTACCGCGAGCACCAGCAGCAGCCAGCGCCAGTTGCGCATCAGCTTCAGCGCTTCAGCGACACGAAGGCGTCACGGCCGGCGTA
The DNA here is from genome assembly GCF_050737575.1 of Stenotrophomonas sp. Classification (GTDB taxonomy): domain Bacteria; phylum Pseudomonadota; class Gammaproteobacteria; order Xanthomonadales; family Xanthomonadaceae; genus Stenotrophomonas. The sequence goes on along the minus strand of NZ_JBOHXW010000004.1, from coordinate 247,396 downwards.
ACGCGCGCCGCTGCCGAGGGCTTCCTCGATGCGCAGCAACTGGTTGTACTTGGCCACACGATCGCTGCGGCACAGCGAGCCGGTCTTGATCTGGGTGGCAGTGGTGGCCACGGCGATATCGGCGATGGTGGTGTCTTCGGTTTCGCCCGAACGGTGCGAGACAACCGCTGCGTAGCCGGCCTTGTCGGCCATCGCGATGGCTTCCAGGGTCTCGGTCAGGGTGCCGATCTGGTTGACCTTGATCAGGATGGCGTTGGCCGTGCCCGACTCGATGCCCTCGGCGAAGATCTTCGGGTTGGTGACGAACAGGTCGTCGCCCACCAGCTGCACCTTCTTGCCGATGCGGTCGGTGAGCAGCTTCCAGCCGGCCCAGTCGTTTTCGGCCAGCCCGTCTTCGATGGTGATGATCGGGTACTGGGTGGACCAGTCGGCCAGGAACTCGACAAACTGTTCCGAGGTCAGGCGCTTGTTCTCGCCGACCAGGTTGTACTTGCCGTTTTCGTAAAACTCGCTGGAAGCGACGTCCAGGCCCAGCAGGATGTCTTCGCCGGCGGTGTAACCGGCCTTGCCGATGGCTTCCAGAATGGTGTCCAAGGCTTCCACGTTGCTGCGGAAGTCCGGCGCGAAGCCGCCCTCGTCACCTACGGCCGTGCTCAGGCCGTGGCCCTTCAACACCGACTTCAGCGCGTGGAAGATTTCGGTACCGGCGCGCAGCGATTCGCTGAACGAGGTGAAGCCGACCGGCAGCACCATGAACTCCTGGAAGTCCACGTTGTTATCGGCGTGGGCGCCGCCGTTGATGATGTTCATCATCGGCACCGGCAGCGACGGCGTGGCGCCGGTCTTGCTGGCCAGGTACTGCCACAGCGCCTGCTTCTTGGAAGCGGCAGCGGCATGCGCGGCGGCCATCGAAACACCCAACAGCGCATTGGCGCCCAGGCGGCCCTTGTTCTCGGTGCCGTCCAGATCAATCAGTCGGCGGTCCAGCCCAGCCTGATCCAGCGCGTCAAAGCCGGCCAGCGCAGTGGCAATGGTGCCGTTGATGCTGGCCACTGCATTGCGAACGCCCTTGCCCAGGTAGCGGGTCTTGTCGCCATCGCGCAGTTCCACCGCTTCCTTGGTGCCGGTGGAGGCACCCGAGGGCACTGCGGCGCGGCCGAAGGAGCCGTCGGCCAGGGTGACTTCGGCTTCCAGCGTGGGGTTGCCACGGCTGTCGAGGATTTCGCGGGCGTGGATCTTGGCGATGTTGGTCATGGTCTGGGGAATAGGCTCGTTTGGGTGAGTCTGCAATCGACGGGAAACACAAAAACCGTCGGGAAGTTTAAACGAAGCGCAGGCCGACGCGGCGCGTTGCTTTCGCCTGAAAGCGGCCAGAGTCCGCGCTCGGCCCTGAAATGAACAAGGCCCGCACATGGCGGGCCTTGTTTGGATCGGATTTACCGGCACCCTTCCCCGCTCGGGGGAAACCACCAAACGCCGACAAGGGCCAGGAAAGCCAAAGCCCCCTGTTCACCTCTTTCCGGCAAAGCCAGCACCGAGCATGACCCGGCACTGCCTTGCAACAGCACGCTTAGGCGCGCGCTTCCTTCAGCAACTTGCCACCGGCCTTCTTCTCGCGCGCAGCGCGAATGAAGCCGATGAACAGCGGATGCCCGCCACGCGGCGTGGACAGGAACTCCGGGTGCGCCTGGCAAGCCAGGAACCACGGGTGCTTGTCACGCGGCAGCTCAACCACTTCCACCAGCGTGTCATCCATCGACTTGCCGGCGATTACCAGACCCGCTTCTTTCAGCTGGGTGCGGTAGCGGTTGTTGAACTCGTAACGGTGACGATGACGCTCGGCCACCACGTCCTTGCCGTACAGCTCATGCGCCAACGTACCCGGCTTCAGACGCTGCTCCTGCAGGCCCAGACGCATGGTGCCGCCCAGGTCGGACTTCTCGTCACGCTTCTCGACCTCACCACTGGCGGTGCGCCACTCGGTGATCAAGCCAATCACCGGGTTCGGCGTCTGGCGGTCGTTTTCGGTGCTGTTGGCGTCTTCCAGGCCAGCCACATGGCGGGCGAAATCAACCACCGCCGCCTGCATGCCATAGCAGATGCCGAAGTACGGCACAGCGTGCTCACGGGCGTATTGCGAGGTCAGCACCTTGCCTTCAAAGCCACGGTCGCCGAAGCCGCCCGGCACCAGAATGCCGTCCACGCCTTCCAGCCCCGCCAAGCCGGATTCTTCCAGCTCCTGCGCCTCCAGCCACTTCAGATTGACCCTGGTGCGCTGACGCAGGCCGCCGTGCTTGAGCGCCTCGCCCACCGACTTGTACGCATCCTGGTGATCGACGTACTTGCCGACGACCGCAATGGTCACTTCATCCAGCGGATGCAACGCGGCATCCAGCACCGCCTCCCACTCGGACAGGTCAGCCGGGCCGGCCTTGTCGGCGAGCTTGAGCTGGTTGACCACGATCTCGTCCAGGCCCTGCGCATGCAGGCCCATCGGTACGCGGTACAGCACTTCCACGTCCGGCACGCTGATCACGGCGCGCTCGGAAACGTTGGTGAACAGCGAAATCTTACGACGCTCCGAATCCGGAATCGCCTGCTCGGAACGGCACAGCAACACATCCGGCTGGATGCCGATCGAACGCAGTTCCTTGACCGAATGCTGGGTCGGCTTGGTCTTCAACTCACCCGCCGCCGCAATGAACGGCACCAGCGTGAGGTGCATGAACAGCGCCTTCTCCGGGCCGCGCTCGGTGCGCACCTGGCGGATCGCCTCCAGGAACGGCAGCGACTCGATGTCGCCCACGGTGCCGCCAATTTCCACCAGCGCAACGTCGAAGCCTTCAGTGGCCTCGTCGATGCAACGGCGGATTTCGTCGGTGATATGCGGGATGACCTGCACGGTCGCGCCCAGGTAATCACCCCGGCGCTCCTTGCGGATCACGTTTTCGTAGATACGCCCAGTGGTCACCGAATTCTTGCGGCTCAACCGGGTATTTACGAAACGCTCGTAATGGCCCAGGTCCAGATCGGTCTCGGCACCGTCGTCGGTGACATAGACCTCGCCATGCTGGAAAGGACTCATCGTGCCTGGATCAACGTTGATGTACGGATCCAGCTTCATCATCGTGACCTTCAGGCCACGCGCCTCGAGAATGGAGGCCAGAGACGCGGCCGCAATGCCCTTGCCAAGCGAGGACACCACACCGCCGGTTACAAAAATAAGGGGGGTCATGGCTCACTGCCTCCCGGAAAGCCCTAGTTTAAAGGTAGTCGCCCAAACACCCAAGCAAAGGATGAGGCGACCTCAAAAAAAAGACGCCCCAGCCTGAGCCGGGGCGTCTGTCATGCATGAGAAACCGCGTCAGCGACGGCGACGGGCTTCCTCTTCCTCTTCTTCGCGCGGCTCAGCCTGCTGGCCGGCCTGCGCCTTGTCCTGCGCGGCGGCTGCGGCACGGCGCTTGGCCTTCTGCTCAGCCTCGCTCTGGGCCTTGTCCACCGGAGCGGCCTGGGCGGTTTCGCCCGTCCTGGCCTTGTCGGCGGTCTGCGCCATCACGAAGGGAACCGCCACTACCGCGGCGGCAACAGCAGCCAGAGCCAGCAATTTCGACGATTTCATCCGTTTGCTCCTCACTATGCCCGCCAGGAACGGCGCGGCTCATTTCAAACCGCGTACAGGATACCTTGCCGCGCCTCGCCGCGCCCTGAATGCCCCGCGTGCAAAAAACGTCGACAGACCGCAAACTCCCCCGTCGCTTTGCGCCTTATCAGAGATACATGAACGCCCGTTACAACGCCGCCGACATCGAAGTCCTCTCCGGCCTGGACCCGGTTAAACGCCGCCCCGGCATGTATACCGACACCGCGCGCCCGAACCATCTGGCGCAGGAAGTCATCGACAACTCGGTCGATGAAGCGCTGGCCGGCCATGCCCGCACCGTGGAAGTTGTCCTGTTCAAGGATGGCAGCTGCGAAGTCAGCGATGACGGCCGCGGCATGCCCGTGGACATCCACCCGGAAGAGAAAATCCCCGGCGTTGAGCTGATCCTTACCCGCCTGCATGCGGGCGGCAAGTTCAACAACCGCAACTACACCTTCTCCGGCGGCCTGCACGGCGTGGGCGTGTCGGTGGTCAACGCGCTCTCCAATCTGGTGGAAATCCACATCCGCCGCGATGGCAGCGAGCACCGCATCACCTTCCGCGACGGCGACCGCGCCAGTCCGCTGGAAGTGGTGGGCAGCGTCGGCAAGAAGAACACCGGCACCCGCCTGCGCTTCTGGCCCGACCCGAAGTACTTCGACACCAACAAATTCAACGTCCGTGCGCTGCGCCACCTGCTGCGCGCCAAGGCCGTGCTGTGCCCGGGCCTGACCGTCAAGCTGACTGAAGAAGCCACTGGCGAAGTCGACACCTGGTATTACGAAGACGGCCTGCGCGACTACTTGAAAGCCGAGCTGGGCGAGCGCGAAATGCTCCCGGCCGATCTGTTCGCCGGCAGCCTGAAGAAGGAAACCGAGATTGTTGACTGGGCCGTGGCCTGGCTGCCGGAAGGCGAGCTGGTGCAGGAAAGCTACGTCAACCTGATCCCGACCGCGCAGCACGGCACCCACGCCAACGGCCTGCGTACCGGCCTGACCGAGGCGCTGCGCGAGTTCTGCGACTTCCGCAATCTGCTGCCGCGCGGCGTCAAGCTGGCGCCGGAAGACGTGTGGGACCGCGTGTCGTTCGTGTTGTCGCTGAAGATGACCGACCCACAGTTCAGCGGCCAGACCAAGGAACGCCTGTCTTCGCGTCAGGCGGCTGGCTTCGTTGAAGGCGCCGCGCACGACGCCTTCAGCCTGCTGCTGAACCAGAACGTGGAACTGGGCGAGAAGATCGCGCAGATCGCCATCGAGCGCGCCAGCGCCCGCCTGAAGACCGAAAAGCTGGTCACCCGCAAGAAGGTCACGCAAGGCCCGGCCCTGCCCGGCAAGCTGGCCGACTGCATCAGCCAGGACCTCTCGCGCACCGAGCTGTTCCTGGTGGAAGGTGACTCGGCAGGCGGCAGTGCCAAACAGGCCCGCGACAAGGATTTCCAGGCCATCCTGCCGCTGCGCGGCAAGATCCTGAACACCTGGGAAGTGGCTTCGGGCAGCGTGCTGGCCTCCGAGGAAGTGCACAACCTGGCCATCGCCATCGGCTGCGACCCGGGCAAGGACGATCTGTCCGGCCTGCGCTACGGCAAGGTGGTGATTCTGGCCGACGCCGACTCCGACGGCCTGCATATCGCCACGCTGCTGGCCGCCCTGTTCCTGCGCCACTTCCCCTCCCTGGTGGATGCTGGCCACGTGTTCGTGGCAATGCCGCCGCTGTTCCGTATCGACGTGGGCAAGCAAGTGTTCTACGCACTGGACGAAGAAGAGAAGCGCACGATGCTGGACAAGATCGAGCGCGAGAAGATCCGCGGCCAGGTCAGCGTGACCCGCTTCAAGGGCTTGGGCGAGATGAACCCGCCGCAGCTGCGCGAATCCACCATTCACCCGGATACGCGCCGCTTGGTGCAGCTGACCGTTGACGATGGCGAAATGACCCATTCGCTGATGGACATGCTGCTGGCCAAAAAGCGGGCGGCGGATCGCAAGGGATGGTTGGAGAGCAAGGGCGATCTGGCTTCGCTGGAAGCCTGACACCGGCGCTTCATTTACCTGCAGCCAACCATTGCGACGCTGGGATTTCATCCCGGTCTACGAGCCCGCCCTTACCGGCGGGCTTTTTGATTGAGGCTCACTTAAGCAGCCGCAGGCTGGGATGGAGCGGATGCGCAATCCCAGCAATTAGTGGCAGATGCCGGGATTTAATCCCAGCCTACGCAGCACCGGGCTTTCGATGCGGCCGCGCACTTCACTCCCGCGCCCGCCACGCCGCATTCCAGCCAACAAAAAACCCGCCATCACTGGCGGGCTTTTTGTTATCCAGACAATCGAGAACTGATCAGCTCCAGCCGATCATCTGGAAGAACTTCAGGATCAGGTACGCACAACCACCTGCAGCCGGGATGGTCAGAATCCATGCCCAGATGATGCGTTCGATCACACCCAGACGCAGCGACTTGGGGTTCTTGGCAAAGCCAACTCCCATGATCGCGGTAGAAATGCTGTGCGTGGTCGACACCGGCATACCGAAGTGCGCGGCCAGGGTCAGGACCGTTGCCGAGCTGGTTTCCGCCGCAAAGCCGTGAATCGGATGCAGCTTGACCATCTTGTGGCCCAGGGTCTTGATGATCTTCCAGCCGCCCGACGCGGTGCCGGCAGCCATCACCACGGCACAGGTCAGCACGATCCACATCGCGATACCGTCACCGGCCTGTGCGTTCGGATGCATGAACGCCAGCCACGAAGGCAGGTTGTCCAGCGCACCGCTCGCCTCGGCACCGATCAAGGTCATGGCGATGATGCCCATGGTCTTCTGCGCGTCGTTGTGGCCGTGGGCAAAGCCCATGTACGCCGCCGACACGATCTGCGCCTTGCCGAAGAACGCGTTGACCCAACGCGGGCGCGCCATCCGCTGCAGCACGCCACCGGCACGCGCCATCAGCCCGATGATTGCCCACAACAGGCACATCATCACGATGCCAAGCAGGAAACCGGCAATCGGCGAGGTGATCATTGGCACGAACACCTTCCACAACAGGCCCTTGTTCTGCGCCCAGTTGCCGACGTTCTGCGACCAGATCAACGCATCCCAGTTGCCGTGCGCCGCAGCCAGACCGGCGCCGCACAGGCCGCCAATCAATGCGTGCGATGAGGAAGACGGCAGGCCTTTCCACCAGGTGATCAGGTTCCACACGATGCCGCCGAGCAAGGCGCACAGGATGACCTGTGGCGTCACGTCGATCACATCGGTGTTGAGCAGACCGTTGGCGATGGTCAGCGCCACCGCGGTGCCGGTCAGCGCGCCGATCAGATTCATGAAGGCCGCCATCATCACCGCCCAGCCGGGCGACAACACTTTGGTCGCCACCACGGTGGCGATGGAGTTGGCGGTGTCGTGGAATCCGTTGATGAACTCGAAGACGAGCGCAGCCAGAATCACCACCAATACGAGGGTGAGCATCGAACGCCCCCGTCAGCTGTTTTTCAGGACGATCTGGTAAACCACCACACCGGCCTCGCGGCAACGGTCGATGGCTTTTTCCAGGATCTCGAAGAATTCCTTCAGCAGGAACATCTGCAGGTTGTCCAGGCGACCGGAATAGATGTCGCGGTACAGCTCCAACATCAGGCGGTCAGCTTCGTTCTCCAACGAACGCAGCTTCTCGTTGAGCGCGGTCATGCGATCCAGGTTCATGTGGCGCAAGTCGTTGACCATTTCCACCACAACGCCGGCGGCCTGCTCAAGCATGGCGGCGCGCGGGGCAAAGTCGATCTGCTCCAGGTGCTGCACAGCCAGCGAATAGCGGTCGGCGAACTTCTCGATCTGCTTGGGAATCTTGTACAGCGCCGAACCCAGCGCTTCGATGTCTTCGCGCTCGATGGGGGTCATGAAGCTGTCCACCAGCGCCTGGCTGATCTTGTCCGACGCCGCGCGTTCGCGCAGACGGGCGAGCTTGAAAGCATCCAGCGCCGGCTCACGATCAGCCTCGCGCATCATCTCGTGCAACGCCTTCGAGGCATCGGAGGCAGCCTGCGCGGCCTCATCAAGGTAGGTATAGAACTGCTTGCCGGAGCCAAAGATGGTCTGCAACGAAAACATGGGGAACCTATCAGCCGTCGCGGGAAGGACGGCACCGGGGGCGGATTATGACGGTTAGATGGCATTGAGGGTATTCCCCCGCTCTTCACTGAACGCCAATCTGAACGCGCAACTGACGCCGAACGCCCCGGGTTTGCTAATATCCGCCAGCGCCCTCGTGGCGCACCCTATGGAAGACGACCCTTACCCTCCGCCACCGCCCCGGACTTTGTTCCTGAGTACCCGTGGCCATTGCAAACACCCGCCCTCCCCGCCACCAACCCGGGGAGAGACCCGTGTTTGAATTTTTTATCGTACTCGCGCTGATTCTGCTGAACGGCTTTTTTGCCATGTCCGAAATGTCGGTCATGACCTCGCGCAAAAGCCGCCTCAAGCAGATGGCAGGTTCCAGCAAACGCGCCGCACGCGCACTGGAACTCTCTGAAAAACCAGAGAATTTCCTGTCCACGGTGCAGATCGGCATCACCTTGATCGGCATCCTGACCGGTGTGTACGGCGGTGACGCCATCGGCGGCGCGATTGCCGAGCACCTGCAGGCGGCCTTCCCGTCGCTGTCAGCCACCTTCTCCCTGATCGGCGAGCCGCAGCCGTACTCAAGCTTTATCGGCAAGGTACTGGCCGTTGCACTGATCACCTATCTGACGCTGATCTTCGGCGAATTGGTGCCGAAACGCCTTGCACTGACCCGTTCTGAAGATATCGCCGGTATCGTCTCGGTGCCGATGAGCTGGCTGGCCCGCATTGCTGCGCCCGGCGTGTGGCTGCTATCGCGCTCGACCCAGCTGGTACTGCGCATTGTCGGCCTGGGCAAAACAGAATCCGCCTCGGTCACGGAAGAAGAAATCCGCATGCTGGTGGCCGAGAGCCACGAGGCCGGCGTCATCGACTCGCACGAGCGCGACATGATGAATCGTGTCATGCGCCTGGGCGACCGCACTGCCGACAGCCTGATGACGCCGCGCAACCGCATTGCCTGGCTGGACACCAACGCCGACCCGGCCAAGAACCTGCACACCATGCGCGAGCATGCGTTCTCGCGCTATCCGGTCTATCGCGGCAACGATCAGGACATCGCCGGCATCCTCGAAGTGAAAACGCTGGTGACACGCCTGGAAGGCGCCCACGGTTCGCTGTTCGAGAACCTGCGCGAAACCCTGTACGTCTCCGAATCCACCCACGCGATGAAGCTGCTGGAGATCTTCCGCGAAGAACACCAGTCGATGGCCTTGGTGGTGGACGAGTACGGTGAGATCCAGGGACTGGTCACCATCTCCGACCTGATGGGAGCGGTGGTTGGCCGCCTGCAGGCCACCGAGAATTCCGATGATGACGCACTGGTGGTGACCCGCGCCGATGGCTCGCTGCTGGTCGACGGCTCGCTGCCGGTGGACGACCTGCGCGAACTGATGGAAGGCGCTGAGCTGCCGGACGCAGAAGAAGGCGACTACTACACGCTGGCTGGCATGTGTATGCACCAGTTCGGACGCATTCCGCACGCGGGTGAGTATTTCGACTGGGCCGGCTGGCGTATCGAGATCGTCGATCTGGACGGTGCGCGCATCGACAAGCTGCTGCTGTGCAAGCTGCCGGAAGAGGACGCTGATGACACCACCGGCTGATCGGCCTGACGATGCCACGCAGCGCGATGCCTATCAGAACGAAGGCATTCGCACGCTGCTGGGGATGTTCGAGCATGGCGACCCGGCTGAGCAGCTGAGCCTGGGGCAGATTCTGCAGGGACTGGAACAGAGCGCGTTTGGCATGTTCCTGTTCATTGCGATCCTGCCAGCCTTCATTCCGATCCCGGGCATTGGCGGTGCGGTCAGCGGGCCGCTGGTGCTGCTGATCGGCCTGCAATTGCTGTGTGGTTTGTCTCGGCCGTGGCTACCGGGCTTCATCGCCAAACGCGGGCCCAAGCGCGGCACCATGCACACGTTTCTGGGCAAGATCAGCCGCCCCCTGCGACGACTGGACCGCATGCTCAAGCCGCGCATGCCGCTGCTTATCAGCCCGCTGCCGGCACGGATGTTCACCGGCGTGCTGTTGTTGCTGGTCGGCGTGCTGCTGTCATTGCCGATCCCGTTCACCAATTACCTTTTCGGCTTCCAACTGCTGTTGTTCGCACTGGCGTTGATCGAACGCGATGGCGCGCTGATGTTGGCCAATTGGATCGCGGCGATTGCCGCAGTGCTGTTTTTCGGCCTGAGTTCCGGGCAGTTGGTGACCGGTGTGATCGAGCTGGTACAGCGCTGGACGGGTGGCTGACATTGCCACTGCGGCGAGCGCGGCACATGCCTCGAAGCCGACCATTACGCTTTAGACAAGAAGGCCTGCAATCAGTTGATTGCAGGCCTTCTTACATCGCGAACATCGGCAGCCTGGCGGCTGACGTTGAGTGCTTATGCGTGTGATGCCCGCCACGCCTGCATCGCCAACTCGAACGAACGCAGCCGCGCGGCGTGGTCAAAGATGTTGGCCGTCAGCAGCATTTCATCCGGACGATGACGCTGCGCAAAGTCGTGCAGCCCTTCGGCAACCTGTGCAGGATCGCCCAGCACCGTGCAGGCCAACGCGCGCTCCACGCCGCTCTTTTCATGCGGTTCCCAGAACGACTCGATGTCTTCCACCGGCGGCGGAATCTGCCCAGGGCGACCGCGCCGCAGGTTCACGAAACTCTGCTGCTGGGTGGTGAACAAGCGCCGCGATTCGACTTCCGATTCGCTGGCCACCACGTTCAACGCCAGGATCGCGTACGGCGCGCGCAGATGCTCGGACGGTCTGAAATCGCGGCGATACAAGGCCAGCGCTTCATCCATCGAATCCGGCGCGAAGTGCGAAGCGAATGCGAACGGCAAGCCCATCGCCGCCGATAGCCGCGCACTGAACAAGCTGGAGCCCAGCAACCACACCGGCACATCCACGCCCGCGCCCGGCACGGCCTGCACGCTCTGCCCCGGCTGTGCCGGCGCGAAGTAATGCAGCAGCTCGGTCACGTCCTGCGGGAACTGGTCAGCGCTGTCGAAATAGCGGCGCAATGCACGCGCGGTCGCGTGATCGGTGCCCGGCGCGCGGCCAAGCCCCAAGTCGATGCGGCCCGGATACAGCGACGCCAGCGTGCCGAACTGCTCGGCCACCTGCAGCGGCGAATGGTTGGGCAACATGATGCCGCCGGCGCCGACGCGGATGGTCGACGTACCGCCGGCGACATGGCCGATCAGCACCGACGTGGCGGCGCTGGCGATGCCGGGCATGTTGTGGTGCTCGGCCAGCCAATAGCGGCGGTAGCCCCAGCGCTCAGCGTGCTGGGCCAGATCAAGCATGTTGCCGAATGCCTGCTGCGGCGTGGAGCCTTCGCAGACGGGCGCGAGATCAAGGACGGAAAGAGGAATCATGTGGCGGCTTCCAGAGACGATGGAAACGACATGGGGCTGCAGGAGCGTAAAGGAACCACCGCTGCCTGAACGCTGTTTTCCGTAAAGCGGCTATTGGGTGCCTTGGGGGCTGAAGGTGTCCACCGAAAAGCTCCCCCTCCCCAGCCCTCCCCTTCGCTGCGCAAAGGGCGGGGTGGTGATGCATCGTCTGTCAGATCGCAGCAAAGGCCCCGCTTTGGCCCCTCCCTTTTGCAACGCAAAGGAGAGGGTTGGGGAGGGGGGCTTTGATCGGTAAATCGGGCCAACTCAACTATCCGAGCTACAGGTGACTGCAATCAGCCCCCTGACCGGGCCGAGGCTTCAGGCCACCTGACTCTCGTCCCGATCCACCAGCGGCTTCAGCTCGGCGTCCAGCGCCACGCGCTCGTCGAACACGAAACAGCGGCCGTCGTAGCCCTGCCCGCCCACTTCCTCGAAGTAACCCAGGATGCCGCCTTCCAGCTGCAGCACGTTGTGCATGCCGTCGTTCTGCATCCACAGCGCGGCCTTTTCGCAGCGGATACCGCCGGTGCAGAAGCTGACCACGGTGGCGTCGGCCAGGCCTTCACGATGCGGCTCCAGCGCGGCCGGCAGATCGGTGAATTTGCCGATCGGCAAGGTAAGCGCACCTTCAAACGTGCCGTGTGCGAACTCCTGCTCGTTGCGCGTGTCGAGCATCACCACGCGCTTGCCTTCGTCGTCATGGCCCTGCTGCAACCAACGCTGCACGGTGGCCGGGGCGACGCTGGGTGCACGCGGGAAGTCCAACGGCTGGCCGTCATCGCGGCGGAAGCTGATGATCTCCGTCTTGAGCTTGGCCTTGAGCCGCGCGAACGGCTGCATTTGGCTGTAGCTGTATTTCACGCGCATGTCGGCAAAGCGCGGGTCGGCTTTCAGCGCCGCGTAAAAGGCATCGATGCCTTCACGGCTACCGGCCAGGAACAGGTTGATGCCCTCGCCCGCCACCAGGATTGTGCCGCGCAGTTCCTGCGTCTTGGCACGCTCCAGCAGCACTGCATTGAGCGCGTCGGCGTCGGAAAGGGGGACGAAATGGTAGGCGGCGGTATTGACGATCATGGGCCGTATTGTACCGGCCAGCCGCATTATTGGCCGGCTCAGCCGCGCAGCAGCACGAACGGCAGCAGCACCAGCGCCGCCGCTGCGACCATGCCCAGCAGCACCGCGACCACATACAGCGGCCGCTGCCTGAACAAACCGCTGAACGTCTCCGCCGTGCCGTCACGCAAGCCGGCTTCACGCTCGGCGCGCACCCGCTGCGAGCGCTCGGCCTGGTAGGTCGCCATCAGCGCTTTGGCGCGTGGCTGGTCCTCGTTGTCACGCAGCCAGATGCCGCCGTTGGAAATACCCCACGGACTCGGCTCGGTGCGATACCAAGGGATGTCGTTGAGGTCGAGCAGTTCACCGACTTCGTGACTTTCGTCGTCACCGACATTGCGCAGATTGAGGAGCAGTTTGGCCATCGCGCAATGATACCCGGCAGCGATGCGCTACCCTTGCACGCCCTTCCCGCCGGAGCCGTTCATGCGCCGTCTGTTCATCCCACTTCTGCTGTCCCTGCTTGCCGTTGGCTGCACGCCGCCAGGCCCGCCGCCGGGTGGCAGCATCGCCGCGTTCGAGCAGATCGACACCCAGCCGGGCACCGGCGCCGAAGCCGTCGCGGGCAGCAAGATCACCGTGCATTACACCGGCTGGCTGTACGACGAACGCACCGCCGACAAGCACGGCGAGAAGTTCGACAGCTCGGTGGATCGCGGCGAACCGTTCACCTTCAACCTGGGCGGGAAGCAGGTCATCCGCGGCTGGGACGAAGGCTTTGCCGGCATGAAGGTCGGCGGCAAGCGCACGCTGATGATTCCGCCCGAGTACGGCTACGGCAATCGCCGCACCGGTCCGATTCCGGCGGGCTCCTCGCTTGTTTTCGACGTTGAACTGCTCGATGTCCAGCCCCGCTGATACCGCCCTCGCCGGCAAGCGCGTTGCCGTGATCGGCGGCGGCCCGGCCGGGCTGTTCGCCGCCGAACGCCTGTGCGCGGCCGGTTTGCAGGTGGATCTGTACGAGGCCAAGGGTTCGCCCGGGCGCAAGTTTTTGATCGCCGGCAAAGGCGGACTCAACCTCACCCATTCCGATCCGCGCCCCTTGTTTGATTCGCGCTACCGCGAACGACAGGCCGATGTCGGCCGCTGGCTGGACGGCTTTGACGCGCAGGCATTGCGCGACTGGGCGGCCAGCTTTGGCGTGGAAACCTATGTCGGAAGTTCAGGTCGCGTGTTCCCGGTGGACCGCAAAGCAGCACCGCTGCTGCGCGGCTGGGTACGCCGGCTGAAAGAACGCGGCGTGCGCTTCCACGTCCAGCATCGCTGGTTGGGCTGGAATGCGGATGGCAGCCTGCGCTTGGCCACCGAAAACGGCGAGATCGCCGTGCAGTCCGACGCCACCGTGCTCGCACTCGGCGGCGGCAGCTGGCCGCAGCTGGGTTCGGACGGCAGCTGGATGCCCGTGCTGCAGCAACGCGGCGTAGATACCGCGCCACTGCAATCGGCCAACTGTGGTTTCGACATTGATTGGACGCCGCACTTCAGCCAACGCAACGCTGGCGCACCACTGAAGCCGGTCGTCGCTCACTGGTTCGATCTACACGGGCAACCGCAGCAGTTACAGGGCGAATGCGTGGTCAGCGAGTACGGCATCGAAGGCAGCCTGATTTATGCACTTTCAGCCGACCTGCGTGAGACGCTCAATCGTGACGGCCAGGTGCGCCTTGAACTGGACCTTGTTCCCGGTCGCGATGACGAACGCCTGCTCGCCGATCTGGGCCGCCCACGCAAGGGCCGCAGTTTTGGCGAGCACCTTCGTCGTGCAGCGGGGCTGGATGCAGTCAAAGCCGGCTTGCTGTTTGAAGTGTTGGGCAAGGAGGCAGGCAACGATATCGCCGCCGTCGTGCGCACACTCAAGCGCCTGCCACTGCAGTTGCTGCGGCCGCGCCCGATGGCTGAAACCATCAGCACCGCCGGTGGCGTGCGACTGGAAGCGATGAATGACGCACTGATGTTGAGCGCCCTGCCCGGCGTGTTCTGCGCCGGCGAGATGCTGGATTGGGAAGCACCAACCGGCGGTTATCTATTGACCGCGTGCTACGCCAGTGGGCTGCGTGCAGCAGACGGCGTGATTGGCTGGCTGGAAAGCAACGCCTGAGCGTAATGCCGAGCCATGCTCGGCAGACGCATTGCCGGTAAAGTCTCAGCGGAACATAGTTCCGCGCTACACGACGTCGCCGTTACCTCGCGCGAATCGCAGGCTGGGATGCAAATCCCAGCCTACGACGCTTCGATCAGCGCACCTTGCTCGAACGCAATGCGGCTATCCGCGCCGGCGGGGTGAACGAATCACTGCGCGCATCGGCCCAATATTCGCGGAACACTACATGTTCGGGCACCTTGTCGAGCAATTCGCCCGGTGCGAGATAGCGATACAGCGCCGCCAGCGAGCGGATTTCCACCGGCGAGACGCGGCGCAGAATGTGCTCCGGGCCCAGCTCGGAAGGATCATTCAAACCTGCAGCACCCAACAGGTCGCGCAGCGCGCGCATCGTGTTTTCGTGGTAATTGAACACGCGCTGCGCCTTGTCCACCGGCTCCAGGTGCCGCCAGCGGCTCGGGTCCTGCGTGGCAATGCCGGTCGGGCACTTGTCGTTGTGGCAGCTCAGCGCCTGGATGCAGCCCAACGCGAACATGAAACCGCGGCCGGCGTTGCACCAGTCCGCGCCGAGCGCGATGGTGCGCGCGATGTCGAACGCACTGGTGATCTTGCCCGCCGCACCCAGGCGAATGCGATCGCGCAGGTTCAAGCCGACCAGGGTGTTGTGCACCAGAATCAGCGCTTCATTCATCGGCACGCCAACGTGGTCGATGAATTCCGACGGTGACGCGCCGGTGCCGCCTTCGGCGCCGTCAACCACGATGTAATCCGGCAACAATCCGGTTTCCTGCATCGCCTTGGCAATGCCGAACCATTCCCACGGATGGCCGATGGCCAGCTTGAAACCAACCGGCTTGCCGCCAGACAACTCACGCAGGCGCGCGACAAACCGCAGCAGTTCCACCGGTGTGGAGAACGCCGAATGCTTGGACGGCGACACGCAATCCACGCCCATCGGCACACCACGGGTAATGGAGATTTCCGCGCTGACCTTGGCCGCTGGCAGCACGCCGCCGTGGCCGGGCTTGGCACCCTGCGACAGCTTGATCTCGATCATCTTGACCTGATCGCTACTGGCGTTCTCGGCGAAACGTTCGTCGTTGAAACGGCCGTTGTCATCGCGGCAACCGAAGTAGCCCGAGCCGATCTCCCAGACCAGATCACCGCCGTTTTCGCGGTGGTACGGCGAGATCGAACCTTCGCCGGTGTCGTGACAGAAATTGCCGAGCTTGGCGCCCTTGTTCAACGCGCGAATGGCATTGG
This sequence comes from Stenotrophomonas sp., assembly GCF_050737575.1. Lineage (GTDB taxonomy): Bacteria > Pseudomonadota > Gammaproteobacteria > Xanthomonadales > Xanthomonadaceae > Stenotrophomonas. Next base: position 231,774 of record NZ_JBOHXW010000004.1, on the reverse strand, counting down.
CCGACAACGAACCAAAACTCATCGCCGAGATGTTGAACACGCTGGCCGAGTACGGCTTGGCGCACTCGCTGCCAATCACCACGCGGAAATCATGGTGCGGAATGCTGGTCGGCGCCATGGAATGGTTGAGCCATTCGTAATCCACTGCATAGGCGCTGCGCAGCGTGCCGAACGGCACCACATCCATTTCATTGCGCGAACGCTGGTAGATCAGCTGCCGCTGCTGGCGCGAGAACGGCACGTCGTCCAGATCGCTCTGCACGAAGTACTGGCGGATTTCCGGGCCAATGGATTCAAAGCCATAGCGGAAGTGCGCCAGCACCGGGTAGTTGCGACGCAGCACGCTGCGCCGCTGCAACACATCCCAGGTGCCCACCAACGACATGATGCCGAACAGGGCAACGCCCCAATACCAGGCGGGCCATTGGCTCGCCAACGCGAGCGATACCGGCAACAGAATCAGTGCCAACACATAAACCAGGTAGCGGTGCATTGCCTTCCTCGACTTCAGGGTTGGCGGATTCTACAACCGGTCGTCCACTACCTGCCGGGGCCATGCCGATTTGACGTCGTAGACCACCATGTTCGGCACACCCAGCGCGCGGATCTGGGCCGCATCGAAATCACGGAATTGCTGATGCGCCACGGCCAGCACCACGGCGTCGTAAGCACCCTGTGCCGGGGCTTTCACCAGTTCTACACCACCCATGTCATGGGCGCCGTTTGGGTCGGCCCAGGGGTCGAATGCGTCCACTTTCGCGCCAGCCGCGGAAAGCATCTGTACCAGGTCCAGCGCGCGACTATTGCGCAAATCCGGGCAGTCTTCCTTGAAGGTGACGCCCAGCACCAGCACGCGCGCGCCCTGCAATGGCTTGTGCTTTCCTTCCAGCAACACCCGCACGCGCGACACCACATGCGCGACCATGCGGTTGTTGACCTGACGTGCGGTGTGAATCAAGTCCGGGTGGTAGCCCACGCTCTCGGATTTGTGCAGCAGGTAATACGGATCAACGCCGATGCAATGACCGCCAACCATGCCCGGCCGGAACGGCAGGAAATTCCATTTGGTGCCGGCCGCTTCAAGCACATCCAGCGTGTCGATATCGAGCCGGTCGAAGATCAAGGCCAGCTCGTTGACCAAGGCGATGTTGACGTCGCGTTGGATGTTTTCCACCACTTTGGCCGCTTCCGCCACACGAATGGACGAAGCCGGCCAGGTGCCGGCAGTGATGATGCGCGCGTACAGCGCGTCCACCACCCTCGCCGCTTCCGGTGTGGAGCCGGAAGTGATTTTTCGGATGTCGGGTAGACGCCGCTGCCGATCGCCCGGATTGATCCGCTCCGGGCTGTAACCGCAATGGAAATCCGCGTTGAAGCGCAGCCCTGATCCCTGCTCCAGCAACGGCACGCAGACTTCTTCGGTGGTGCCGGGATACACGGTGGATTCGTAGATCACCAAGTCGCCGCGCTTGAGCACGCCGGCGATCAACAGGCTCGCCTGTCGCAGCGGCTCCAGATCCGGCTGCTCGTAAGCATCGATGGGCGTGGGCACGGTGACGATGAAGACGTTGCACGCGGCAAGTGCGTCCGGATTGTCGGTGTAGCGCACGTGGACACCACTGGCCAGCTCGGCGTCGTCCAGTTCCAGCGTGTGATCGTGGCCGCGCTGCAGCTCGGCGACGCGGGCGGCATTGATGTCGTAGCCCAGCGTGTCCAGCGTTTTGCCGAATTCGACGGCCAGCGGCAGGCCGACATAGCCCAGACCAATGATGGCGATCCGCGGCGTGGCCGCGGCAGTGATCTGGGCGCTCATGCCGTTCCTCAAGTTTGCAGTCTGGTGCCCGGAGCCGGAATCGAACCGGCATGGCCTCGCGGCCGGCGGATTTTAAGTCCGATGCGTCTACCAATTTCGCCATCCGGGCACCGCGATAGCGTGCCTGATCGGGCCGCGATTGTGAATCGCGGACTGCATTTCTTTATCGGAAACCGGCGTCAGATGGCCCGGGAGTAGCGCGCAGGTTGCTGCGGGGCCTTCAAATAGCGGTCAAAACACATCGCGATCAGCCGCAACAGCGGGCGCCCTTGGCGGGTTGCGGCAATACGTCCGTCGCTGCAGGTGGCCAGGCCGTCCTGCTGCAACTGCTGGAAAGCATCCAGTTCGTCGGCAAAATAGCTGTCGAAATCGACCCCGTGACGCTTGCCGAGCGCGTAGCCGTCCACCTTGCCGTGGCACATCAACTCCTGGATCAGTTCAGCGCGCAGCTCGTCGTCCTTGTCCAACTCCAACCCGCGCCACACCGGCAGACCGCCTTCGTCCAGCCGCGCCGCCCAATCGTTGAGCTCACGCGGATTCTGGCTGTAGCTGTTGTCGATACGGCTGATGGCGCTGACGCCCAAGCCCAGCAGATCGGTATCGGCGTGGGTGGTGTAGCCCATGAAGTTGCGGTGCAGGCTGCCGGCGCGCTGCGCGCACGACAGGTCTTCTTCCGGCAGCGCGAAGTGGTCCATGCCGATGTACTGGTAACCGGCCGCCGACAAACGCTCCACCGCCAGACCCAGCAGCGCCAGTTTCTGTTCCGGGCTGGGCAGATCGGCATCGGCAATCTGCCGCTGCGCCTTGAACATATGCGGCAGGTGCGCGTAACCGTAGATCGCCAAGCGATCCGGGCGCGCAGCCATCACCGTGTCCAAGGTCCGGCCGAAGCCTTCCAGCGTCTGCAGCGGCAGGCCGTAGATCAAGTCAACGTTGACCGAGCGCATGCCGTTGTCGCGACAGGCCTGGATGATGGCCATCGTTTCATCAACGCCCTGGATGCGGTTGATCGCCTGCTGCACCACCGGGTCGAAATCCTGCACGCCGAGGCTGGCGCGGTTGAAGCCCAGTTCGGCCAGCACCGCGATGTCGTCCACGCTCACGAAGCGTGGATCCAGCTCGATGGAGAAATCGCGTGCGCCGCTTTCACTGAAGTTGAAGCGCTGCCCCAGCCCTTCCACCAAGCGCCGCAGCTGCTCCGGCTCCAGAAAGTTTGGCGTACCGCCACCAAAGTGCAGCTGGATCACCTCGCGGTCAGCGCCAAACAACGGCGCCGCGCGGTCGGCCTCCAACAGCACCTGATCCACATAATGCTCACCCTTGCTGCGGTCGCGGCTGATGATGCGGTTGCAGCCGCAGTAGAAGCACGGGCTGGTGCAGTACGGCACATGCACATACAGCGACACCGGCCGGCCCGCGTCATTGCTGCGAGCGATGGCCGCCTTGAACTGCGCCTCTCCGTAACCGTCATGGAAGTGAGGCGCGGTGGGATAGGAGGTGTAGCGGGGGCCCGGCCGGTCGTGCCGACGCAGCAGCTCCGGGTCGAAGGTCCAGCCCAAGGGGTTCAGCAGTGTGGGTTTCGTGTCCATGGCGCACAGCATCTGACAGCCGGGCTTGCCATGCCTTGAGCAAGATCAATCGGAAGACCGGCTAGCTTGATTCAGATCAAAGCCATTCAGCACACAGCTCCCTAGGCTGAGGTTCTCACCATTCCGCCCGTGGACCTTGCTGCTGCTTCGGCCAGCGCTTTCCGTCCCCCGGCCCGCTTGCGCACACCCGGACCCATGAACGAACTCGACCCGGTTACGTCACCGCCCCGCTCCACCATTCAGCAATTGGGCACCGTGCTTTGGCCCAGTTTCTTTGCCGCCGCCGTCGCTGCCGCGCTGTTCTTCTCGCTGGTCGACCCACTGAAGCTGGCCGCCATCAGCCTGCCCGGCCACGCCATCAGCCGCGAATTCGGCTACACGCTCGGCTTCCTGCTGCTGTGGCTGGCCACCGCGTCGGCCAGCGCCTTCACCGCCCTGCTGCTGCGTCCACGCAAGGATGACCGCGCTGGAAGCGACTTCGAATGAGCGCCTCCCAAGGCAAACGGGCGCGCACCGCGCTGCGGACCGCTATGGCGCTGGCACTGCTGTGCGCGTTCTATCTGCTGCCGTGGCTGCGGGTGAACGGGCAACCGGCATTGCTGCTGGACCTTTCCGCCCGCCAGTTCCACCTGCTCGGCCTCACCCTGCAACCGGAGAACGTATTGCCGCTGTTGTGGCTGGTCGCGGCAGGTGTCGCCGCGCTGTGCCTGGTGACGGTGCTGTTCGGGCGACTGTGGTGCAGTCATGTCTGTCCGCAGACCGTGTTGACCCGCGTCTTTCGCGGGCTTGATCGGCTGACCACCTTCGACGGCCCTGCCGTACGCTGCGGCCCACCGCTGCGACACGCGCTGTGGGCCGCCATCGCGCTATGGACCGGCATCAGCTTCATTGGCTATTTCAGCCCCATCGGCGACATCCTCCGCGACCTGCTGCAACTGTCGCTCGGCCCGTGGGAATGCTTCTGGATCGCCTTCTACGCCTTGGCCACCTGGGCCAACGTGGTCTACCTGCACGAGCAGGTCTGCACGCACCTGTGCCCGTACAGCCGCGTGCAACATCTCATTGCCGACGCACGCACGCCGACGGTGCAGTACAACGCCCGGCGCGGCGAACCGCGTGGCCCGCGCGAACCCGGCGGCAGCATCAGCGTGCTGCATCGCACGCGCGGATTGCTGGACCCGGTTACTGCAAGTGATTACGTCTTCCGCGCGGCGCACCCGGCCATCGCCGGCGCCCTGCCCAAGTTCAACCCCGCCCACCTGGGCGACTGCACCGACTGCGGCGCCTGCCTCAGCGTCTGCCCAATAGGCCTGGATATCCGCAATGGACACTCCAGCAGCTGCATCGAATGCGGCGCCTGCGAGGACGCCTGCGACGAAAGCATGGCCAGCCACCACTTCCCCGAAGGCCTGATCCAGCGCATGCCACCCGCACATGAAGAAGCCGCGGCAGGGCTCCGCGTAAAACCCCTGCTGTTCGGCGCGCTGATGCTGGTGGCGTTGGTGCTGATGATTGTGACTGCCGGGGTGCGGTCGTAATGCGGCGACCAGCTCCCGCTTCGCGAGCGAACCTGTCGCACCGCCTGCACATGAGCAGCGCAGGCCCGGCACAACTCCACCGGGCCGCATCACCGCAAACAACACTTACTCCATCACGACACGCAACCGTTCCAACGTGCCATTGAACGCATTGGGCAGCTGATAACTGGAATCTATCGGCGAGGTAAAGGCCTGGCCGATGCCCAACGAACCAAGGACGGGCGAACCAAGCCGGTCGAGGCGACGCTCCGCCACCTTCCGCTCATCCATATATAGCGCCACGGTGCCGGCCTGCCCTTCGGCATCACGCTTGAAGGACATGCGCAGCGAGGCCGCCCGGGCCGGGACAGCCGCAGGCGAAACGAGTTCAACACGGGTACGGCCATTGACGTTGCTGCTGAACACCATGCGGCCATTACGCAGGTACCAGGCGAATCCACCGAGACGGCTTCCATAGGCCATCAACATGCCTTCGCCACCGCCGTCAGGCACCTGCACCCGTGCCTCCACCGAGAAGCTGGAGCGCGCAAGCCGCGGCAGGGTCTTGGAAGGCAGGCGTCCGACGGCAGGCGTGAACTCGAACACCTTTCTGTCCCCGGCCACCGTCGGCATGCCGTAGTCGCGCCCTTCCACGTAGTTGGCCAACGGGTAGACATTGTTGCGACGGGCTTCAAGATCAAAGCGCTGCTTCATCGCCTGCAGCCTTTCCGGATGTTCCGCAGCCACGTTCCTGGACTGGCTGAAATCCTCCTCCAGGTTGTACAGCTCCCACGGCCCGTTCTCGAAATCCTCCGGATACGGCTTGATCCACGGCGTCATGTGGCGCGCGCTCGCGATCCAGCCATCCTGATACAGCGCGCGGTTGCCCAGCATTTCAAAGTACTGCACGCGTCCATCGGCCTGCGCATCGGTATTCGCAAAAACGTCACGGAAGCTCTTTCCATCAAGCGGGCGCTGCGCAACCCCGGCCAGCACGTCCGGCATCGAGGCGCCGGCAACATCAAGAATCGTCGCCGCAACATCATCGACATGGGCGAACCGCTCCACGATCGCACCAGGCTGTTGCAACTTTCCCGGCCAGGAAACGGCCATGGCCACACGCAGACCACCGAAGTGCGAGGCAACCTGTTTCATCCATTGGAACGGCGTGCTGCCCACCCAGGCCCATGCGGATGAATAGTCATTGAAATGCAGCGGGCCACCCAGCTCATCCAGGTGCTCCAACTGCGGCGCGTACCCGCCCGCAGCATCCATGTAACCGTGGATGCCCTCCATGCCACTGGCACCGTTATCGCCGGCGATATAGAAAACCAGCGTATTGCTGGCCGGGTCATGTGCCGACACGGCCTCCAGCAGGCGCTGCACTTCATGATCGGTATGTGCCAGATAGGCGGTGAAGACCTCCATCTGCCTGGCGAAGACCTTCCGCTGTTCGGCATTGAGTGACTTCCAGGCCGGGATTTCATCCGGCCGCGGTGTCAGCTGCGCACTTGCCGGAACAATCCCCAGCGACTTCTGTCGCGCGAATATCTCTTCGCGCAGCTGATCCCAGCCCTGGTCAAAACGTCCGCGATATTTTGCAATCCACTCCTGCGGCACATGATGCGGCGCGTGAACCGCACCCGTGGCCAGATACAGGAAATATGGCTTTTGCGGTGCCACCGAACGATGCGTCCCCACCCACGCGATGGCATCGTCCACGAAGTCGCCAGTGAGATGGTATTCACGGCCGGCGACACGCACCGGCTCCACCGGCGTGGTGTTGCGATAGAGACTGGCCGGCTCCCAGTGGTTGTCACCACCGTGATTCATGATGCCGTAGAAGTAGTCAAAACCCAGCCCGGTGGGCCAACGGTCAAACGGCCCGGCGGGGGAAACCTCCCACTCCGGCGTGTTGTGCCATTTGCCTATCGCCGCGGTGCTGTAGCCGGCATCGGCAAGCACGCGCGCAATGGGCGCCGAATCGGGCTTCCACACCGCATCGTATCCGGGCGTGTCGGTTGCCCAATCAGCTACACGACCAAAACCCACCGCATGATGATTGCGGCCGGAGAGCAATGACGCGCGCGTTGGCGAACACATGCCCGTGGTGTTGAAGTTGGTGAAGCGCAGCCCGGTGTCGGCCACCCGATCAAAGCCCGGCATTTCGGCCACGCCGCCGTAGCCGGCGGGATCGCTGAATCCGACGTCGTCCAGCAGCACCACAATGATGTTGGGCGCCCCATCGGCAGCCTGCACTGGCCGCCACGTTTCCGCAGCCGCCTGGAACACCGCTGCCAGCGCGACCATGCAGATCGCCACGCCAGCCACTCCCCGCTTCCAACTCTTGCCCATCACGCCCTCTCCCGCGCATTGTTCTGCACAGACTGGCCGATGGCGCGACACGCGAACAACCCAGGCACGCTAGCTTCAGTGCGCAGGTTCGCCACAGTGATGCGTATTGCCCGATCACGCTTCCGCAAAAGCTGCGACGGCCCCGCGCTGAGTGCGGCGAAACCGTTTTGCGTCGCGCGTGAACGGCGGATGCCCCGCGCCGGGCAAAAACAAAAAAACCGGCCAATGGCCGGCTTTTTTCGTTTATCTCCACTTCGCCGTTTCCGGGAAGTGGTGGGCGGTACAGGGTTCGAACCTGTGACCCCTACCATGTCAAGGTAGTGCTCTACCGCTGAGCTAACCGCCCTTCTCAGCAACAATTTCTTCGTTGCGAGGGCGCGTATCTTAACCAAGGAAACAGGGAAGAACAATAGGTTTCTGCAAATATCTTCACATTGCCTCCCTCAACCCAGATTCGCCTCCTTCAGGCGGTGAATCTGGTCGCGCACGCGGGCGGCGTCCTCGAACTCCAGATCGCGTGCGTGCTGGTACATCTTCTGCTCCAGCTCCTTGATCCGGGCCACCAGCTTGGCCGGCTCCATCGGCAGGTAGTCGGCCTCCGGCTCTGCCACGCGCCGCCCCTTGCCCTTGGCAGCGGACTTGGCCGAACCATCGTCGTAGGCACCCTCGAGGATGTCGACAATCGGCCGCGCCACCGACTTGGGCACGATGCCGTGCGCTTCGTTGTACTCCACCTGCTTCTGGCGACGACGATCGGTCTCATCGATGGCCACCCGCATCGAGCGCGTCACCTTGTCGGCGTACAGGATCGCCTTGCCGCGCACATTGCGTGCGGCGCGGCCGATGGTCTGGATCAGCGAGCCGCTTGAACGCAGGAAGCCCTCCTTGTCTGCATCGAGAATGGCGACCAGCGACACCTCCGGCATATCCAGACCTTCGCGCAGCAGGTTGATACCGACCAGTACATCGAACTTGCCCAGGCGCAGATCGCGGATGATCTCCACGCGCTCGACCGTATCGATATCGGAGTGCAGGTAGCGCACGCGAATGCCGTGTTCACCCAGGTACTCGGTGAGGTTCTCGGCCATGCGCTTGGTCAAGGTAGTGACCAGCACGCGGTCGCCCATCTTGATGCGCACGTTGCACTCGGACATCAGGTCATCCACCTGCGTGCCGACCGGGCGGATCTCGATCTGCGGATCGATCAGGCCCGTCGGCCGCACCACCAACTCGGTGATGTCATCGCCCGACTCGCGCAGCTCATACGGACCCGGCGTGGCCGACACATAGATGCTGCGCGGCGAACGCGCCTCCCATTCCTCGAAACGCAGCGGGCGGTTGTCCAGCGCCGACGGCATGCGGAAGCCGAATTCCACCAGCGTCTCTTTGCGCGAACGGTCGCCCTTGTACATCGCGCCGATCTGCGGAATGGTGACGTGCGATTCGTCGATCACCAGTAGCGCATCGGCCGGCAGGTAGTCGAACAAGGTCGGCGGCGGCTCGCCCGGCGCCTTGCCGGTGAGATGCCGCGAATAGTTTTCGATGCCGTTGCAGTAGCCCACCTCAACCATCATCTCCAGATCGAACTGGGTGCGCTGCGCCAAACGCTGCGCTTCCACCAACTTGTTCTGTGCGTACAGCTGCTCCAATCGCTCCTTCAGCTCTGCCTTGATGGTTTCGACCGCCGCCAGCACCCGCTCGCGCGTGGTGGCGTAATGCGTCTTCGGATAAATGGTGTAGCGCTGCATCTTGCGCAGGCTTTCACCGGTAAGCGGATCGAACATGCTCAGCTGCTCGATCTCACCGTCGAACAACTCGATGCGCACCGCCTCACCATCCAGTTCGGCCGGGAATACGTCGATCACCTCCCCGCGCACACGGAACGTGCCGCGCTGCAACTCGTATTCGTTGCGCGAGTACTGCAGCTGGGTGAGGTGCTTGATCAGGTCACGCTGATCGATGCGCTCGCCGGTGGACAGGATCAAGCGCAGCGACAGGTAATCCTCCGGCGCGCCCAAGCCGTAGATCGCCGATACGGTAGCCACCACGATCGCATCCGGCCGCGACAGCAGGGTCTTCGTCGCCGCCAAGCGCATCTGCTCGATGTGCTCGTTGATCGAACTGTCCTTCTCGATGAAGGTGTCCGACGACGGCACATACGCCTCGGGCTGGTAGTAGTCGTAATAGCTGACGAAATACTCCACCGCGTTGTGCGGGAAGAACGCCTTGAACTCGCCGTACAACTGCGCGGCCAGCGTCTTGTTCGGCGCCATCACCAGCGTCGGGCGCTGCACGTGCTGGATGACGTTGGCGATGGTGTAGGTCTTGCCCGAACCGGTGACGCCGAGCAGCGTCTGCTTGGCGATGCCGGCCTCGAAGTTCGACACCAGCTTGTCGATGGCGGCGGGCTGGTCACCCGCCGGGGAATACGGCGATACGAGCTGAAAGCGATCAGACATGAGGGGGAGCACTGGCCTGCGTGGACTGCCCAGTATGCCAGCCGCCGGATGACGACCGGCCACGGCGCAGCCCCACGTTCAGCCACGCTGGACACTGACGGCCCAGCCTCGGCCGTCCCGCAACCCTGACCGGTCTCCCTCCTCAGGAAAGGCCGCGCATGTCCCGCCTTCCCCCTTCTCGGCGACACCTTTCCGCCGCCCTGCGGCAAGGGTTCACCCTGGTCGAACTGATCGTCTGCATGGCAGTGATCGCACTATTGGCTGCCCTCGCCACCCCGTCGCTGTCGGCACTGCTGGAACGGCACCGCGCCATTACCGCCGAGCATGCCCTGATCAATCACCTGCAACTGGCCCGGATAACAGCGGTCACGCGCAGGAAACCGGCGGTGCTATGTCCGTCGCTTGACGGCTGGCACTGCAGCGGCCGGAACGACTGGAGCATCGGCTGGCTGGTATTCGTGGATCACCACGGCAAGCGGGTGCCGGGCGACCCGGCTGATATCGTGCGCGGCGACAACCATCCCACTTCATCCAAGCTCAGGCTCATCAGCACGCGCGGCAGATCCAGCATCCGCTACCTGCCCGACGGGCGCAGCACCGGCTCCAATCTCACCATCTCCATCTGCAGCAAGGACGGCGCGATGCTCAGCCAGATCATCGTCAACAACGCCGGCCGCGCACGCAGCCAGCGCCCCAAGACGCCGCGCCCCTGTGTTGAATGAGCAAATTCGGGCAGATGAATGGTTGCGCGTCCTGCTCAGGACGATTAGAATGCGCCTCCCCGCCCGAATAGCTCAGCCGGTTAGAGCACTTGACTGTTAATCAGGGGGTCGTTGGTTCGAGTCCAACTTCGGGCGCCAAGATTCAAGAAAAAGCCTGCGAGCAATCGCAGGCTTTTTTGTTGCCCGTCATTTGCTGCGCACTCTTCAATCCCGCTCGGCAACCAACACCGTAGGCCGGGATGGAATCCCAGCAACTCAAGAGTGATGTCGGCAACGATGCGACAGCCGGGCCGGCGGCGATATTCGCGGCGATGATTACGAGCCGGCGCATTGACGCTTGATGCTGGGATTTCATCCCATGGAAAGCACCTGCCGCAGCCCCCAGCGCTTCAATACATGGCACTGAAGAACGCCATACCTTCGTCAAGGCTCGCGATTGCCTGCGTGCATTTCGTCGAACGGCGACATGGCGTCGAAATTCCATTCCGATGCGCACACGCTGCGCATCGCCCGGGCGCGAGACGTGCGACGGCTTTCCGCGCGACCTGCCAGCCCCAGCACACAGGCAAAGAAAAAGCCGCGATTTCTCGCGGCTTTTTCAGTATCTGGCGCCCGAAGTTGGACTCGAACCAACGACCCCCTGATTAACAGTCAAGTGCTCTAACCGGCTGAGCTATTCGGGCGGGGACGCGCATTCTATACGCATGTTACGCGCGATGGTAGGGGTGATTGGCCAACATTGCTGCTGCGCGATACACCTGCTCGGCGACAACCAGCCGAACCAACATATGCGGCAAGGTCAGCGGGCCAATCGACCACTTTTCATCGGCAATTGCAGACACTTCCGCGGCGTGCCCTTCCGGGCCGCCAATCAGGAACGCCAAGTCGCGCCCCTGCGAACGCCAGTGCTCCAGGCGCTGCGCCAGCTGTTCGGAGCTGAGCTGACGTCCCGGCACATCGAGTGCGATGACATACGCATTCTTCGGCAGCGCGGCCAGCACGCGCTTGCCTTCGTCTTCGATGGCCCGCTTCGGGTCGCGACCTTTGCCACGCAGGCCCGGCTCGATTTCCACCAACTCCAGCGGCAACCAATGCGACAGGCGCTTCTGGTACTCGGCAAAACCCTGCGCCACCCAGGACGGTGCGCGCTCACCGGTGGCAATCAACTTGGCTTTCATGGCGCAACCTCGGTGCGGCGTTGAAACGAAGACGGCGCCCTGCGGCGCCGTCGCGAAGCATGCAGCAGCAAACGATCAGCGATCGAACTGCTCATCCTCGTCGTCGTATGCGGACGGCGGCTGGTCGCCAACGGTCCACAGACGCTCCAGTGCATACAACTCGCGCACGCGCGGCAGCATCACGTGAACGATCACGTCGCCCAGATCCACCAGCACCCACTCCGCCTCGCGCTCGCCTTCGACGCCCAGCGGCATGATGCCGAGGTTCTTGGCGAAACGGACGACTTCGTCACCAATCGACTTGACGTGACGGGTGGAGGTGCCGGAGACGACGACCATGTAATCGGCGACGCTGGACTTGCCACGAACGTCGATCTCTACCGCGTCCTTGGCCTTGAGTTCTTCCAGCGCGGCATGAACGGATGCCAGCAGGGCCGGAACAGACGGCGGCGGGCTGGGCAATTGGGTCTTGATGACTTGGGCTTCGGTGGTCAAAGCAGCATAACTCGATGAATAAGGGGTCGATTATAGAGAACCCAGCCGAAACCGGCATTCACGGCGATGGATGGCAGTCATAAAGGCCCTGATCCTGAATGTAGTCAGCGACCTTGGCTGGCACCAGCGACTGCCACGGGCCGCCGCTGGCGATCAGCTCGCGTACGGTTGTGGCCGATTCCGCATGCAGAGGCTGGCGCAGCCGCCAGACCCGCCCCGCCGCACTGGAAAGCACGCCAATAGTCGGCGCCCAGGCATTCTGGAGGTGAGCCGCCAGCAGCGGCGGCAATGCGCCATCCAAGGCGCTGCCTGGCCGCTCAGCCACCACGATATGGGCCAGCTCAAGCAGGTGTTCCCATTCATGCCAGGTGGTCAGCCCCAGCAGGCTGTCGGCGCCCATCAGCAGCGCGACCGGGCGCGACATTCCGAATTCAGCGCGAATATCGCGCAAGGTATCCGTCGTCCACGAGGGCACGCCGGGCTGCCGCTCGGCGCGCTCCAGCTCGCGCAGGTCCACGATGAAGTCAGGCTCGTCCGCTGCTGCCAGCTCCAGCATTCGCGCACGTTGCCGGGCATTTGCGCCGGGCACGGCGCGGTGCGGGGGATCGGCGGCCGGCATCAGCCGCACCGGCACCCGCAGCTCCTGCGCCGCACAGCGGGCAATGGCCAGGTGACCGTTATGGATGGGATCGAACGTGCCGCCGTAGAACATCAACATTCCGGCAGCGGCGGGATCAGCGGGCGGCGCGAGCACCGGTTGTTGCACGTCAACGCACCCCGCGCGCCAGCAATCGCACGGCGCGCGCTTCGGACAGGGCAATCAACAGGCGCTCCAGCGCCAACCACGGATCGCCGTCGGCGCGGCCTTTGGCCATGCGATCCACCTGCGAGGCTTCAGCAACGAAGCGCTCCCAGCGACGCGGGTCCGGATGCCGCTGCAATGCGCGCTTGAACGGTGCCTGCCGCGATTCCCAGATGCCCTTGGCCTTCATCTCACCGCCAAGGTTGCCGCCAGCGGCCTGCACCCGCGCCAGCCCAGCGGTCAGCAACAGCTCGCGGATCACCATCGGCATCAAGGCGGCAACGGCCTCGCCTTCGCCACGCAGGCCGGCAAGCATGCGCAGCACCGCCTGCGGCTGGCCGGAGAAGGCGGCTTCGTTGAGGCGGAACACGTCGTAACGGGCGGCATCAGCGACCAGCGACTCCATCTTTGCTACATCCAGCGGCTGGCCATCGGCCAACAACGCCAGCTTGTCGATTTCCTGCGCCGCAGCCAGCAGGTTGCCTTCCACGCGTTCGCTCAGCCGTTGCACGGCCGCTGGATCGGCGCGCAGGCCCTTGGCCCGCAGGCGACGTTCGATCCAGTCACCCAGTTCATGCGGCTTGATCGCCCACGCCACCGACAGCACGCCGGCCTTGGACACCGCTTCGGCCCATTTGCCTTGATGCGCCTTGCTCCACTCGCCAGCGGTGATCAGCAGCACCACATCCGGCGCCGGCCGCGCGCAGAAATCACTGATGACTTCGGCGCCTTCCTTGCCTGGCTTGCCGCTGGGCAGGCGCACTTCCACCAAACGCCGGGCACTGAACAGGCTCGGCGCATTGAAGCTGGAGGAGAGTTGGCTCCAATCGAAATCGCGGCCGTCGGCGTCGAATACCTCGCGCTCGCTGATGCCTTCGGCGCGGGCCTTGGCCCGCACCGCGTCAGCGGCTTCGATAACCCGCAGCAGCTCCGGGCCGGCGATCAAATAGACGGGCGCCAGGGCTGAGGAAGCGGCCTGGGTCACCAACTGTTCTGGACGCAGCTCCATTGCCTACTCCTGCCGTCGCGACATGGGGAACACCGGCAATGCCTCAGCCGGCATCGCCCTCGCCTTTGGCACCTTCGATGACAGGCGGCGCATTCTTCTGCTTCTCCACATCGGCGCGGATCACGCTGTCGATGCGGCGCAGGATGGAGGCGGACATTTCCCGGCGCAGTTCGTCGGCCAGGATTTCGCGTTCGGTGGTGGTGCCGGTGGCATCCAGCGGCGGCGACACGTAATCACGCGACAACTCCACCGCCTGCTCCGGCACCAGCACGCTGCCGTCCGGCTTGAGGAAGGTGAACACCACGGCGTAGCGCAGGCTGTATTCCTGGGCGCGGCCCTGGGCGTCGATGGCGATGGGCAGATCACCCCAACGCTCGGAACGGATCTGCAGGCGCGCAAGGCCCGGATCGTCCTTGCCGCGTCCTGGCGTTCCGTCCTCGCCAACCACATTGGCACCGGAAGCACGCAGACCGCGATTGATCAGCTTGACCAGCTCGCTGTAGCGGATTTGCGACTCCACTTTGACTGAGGGCATGTCCGCCGGCAGGGTCAGCCGGTTGCGCAGATGGAAACCGCAGCCGGTCAGGGTCGTGGCAAGGATCAGGGCGATCAGGTATCGAGTCATGGACACAGTCTGTAGGAGCCAGCCGGGAGCGGCAATAGAAAACAGCCCCGGATCATCGCGCATTGGAGGTGAGCGGGGATGAAACCGCGCGGTGTTGGAGGCACGCCTGGGCCGTTCGGCACTCTTTTCTGGAGACTTGCTTGAGTGTGGGTTGCTGGACAAGGAGCAGAAGCTCCCCCTCATCCGCCCTGCGGGCACCTTCTCCCGCTTGCGGGAGAAGGGAAATGCATGCCCCGCGTGCGGGAGAAGGGAAATGCATGCCCCGCGTGCGGGAGAAGGAGCCGTTCGCCCCTCTCACGGGAGAGGGGCTTTGAGTCGCATCGACTGCAGGCTTACGCCGCGACGATGTTGACGATCTTGCCCGGGACGATGATCACCTTGCGGATGGTCAGGCCTTCCAGGAACTTGGCCGTGTTCGGCTCGTCCTTGGCAGTGGCTTCGATCAGCTCACGGGAGGCGTCGGCGGCCATGTCGATGGTGCCGCGCAACTTGCCGTTGACCTGCACGGCCAGGGTCACGGCGTCCTTCACCAATGCGGCGGCGTCGGCCTGCGGGAACGGCTGGTCTTCCAGCAGCGTCTCGCCATTGCCCAGCAGCTGCCACATCGCATGACAGGCATGCGGGGTGATCGGATTCAGCAGCAGTACGGTGGCCTGCAAGGCTTCCTGACGCACGGCGCGGCCCTGCTCGCTGGCGTCGTCGAACTTGGCCAGCGCGTTGAGCAGCTCCATCACCGCGGCGATGGCGGTGTTGAAGGCGTGGCGGCGACCGTAGTCATCGCTGACCTTGCCGATGGTTTCGTGGGTCTTGCGGCGAGCAGTCTTCTGCTCGGCCGTCAGTGCCGCCACGTCCAGCGCCGGAGCGCTGCCGTCGGCGGTGTGCTTGTAGACCATCGTCCACAAACGACGCAGGAAGCGCGCCATGCCGTCGACGCCGGCTTCATTCCACTCCAGCGACTGTTCCGGCGGTGCGGCGAACATCGAGAACAGGCGCACGGTGTCGGCGCCGTACTTGGCCACCATCGCCTGCGGATCGACGCCGTTGTTCTTGGACTTGGACATCTTCTCGGTGCCGCCGATCACCACCGGCTGGCCGTCTTCGCGCAGGGTCGCACCGACAATGCGGCCACGCTCGTCGCGCACGGTGTCCACATCGGCCGGATTGAACCAATCCTTGGAGCCGTCGCTGTTCTGCCGGTAGAAGGTTTCGGCGATGACCATGCCTTGGCACAGCAGGTTCTGCGCTGGCTCGTTGCTTTCCACCATGCGTGCGTCACGCAGCAGCTTGTGGAAGAAACGGAAGTACATCAGGTGCAGGATGGCGTGCTCGATACCACCGATGTACTGGTCCACCGGCAGCCAATAATTGCCGCGCTTGTCGACCGCATCGCGCGCACCCGGTGAGGTGTAACGGGCGTAATACCAGCTCGACTCCATGAAGGTGTCGAAGGTGTCGGTTTCGCGCTCGGCCGCGCCGCCGCAGTCCGGGCAGGTGGTCTTGCGCCATTCCAGGTCGGCCTTGATCGGCGAACCGGTACCGTTGAGTTCCACGTTCTCCGGCAGGATCACCGGCAACTGGTCTTCCGGCACCGGCACCGCGCCGCAGGCGTCGCAGTAGATCACCGGAATCGGGCAGCCCCAGTAACGCTGGCGGCTGACGCCCCAGTCGCGCAGGCGGTAGTTGACGCGGCGCTGGCCCTGGCCCTTGCGCTCGAAACGCTCGGCCAGTGCCTCGAAGGCGCCCTGGAAATCCAGACCATCGAACTCGGCCGAATTGACCAGTTCGGTCTCGCGGCTCTTGTCGCCGTACCAATCCTGCCAACAGGTCGCATCGTAGCTGCGCTCGTCGTCATTCTTCGGCGACTTCAGCGCGATGACCTGCAGCTTCGGCAGGTTGTACTTGGTAGCGAATTCGAAATCACGCTGGTCATGGCCGGGAACCGCCATCACCGCGCCGGTGCCGTAGCCCATCAGCACGAAGTTGGCGACCCAGATCTGCACCTGCTCGCCGCTGACCGGATGGATGGCGCGCAGGCCGGTGTCCATGCCGCGCTTTTCCTGGGTTTCCAGCTCGGCTTCGGAGACGCCGCCCTGCTTCATTTCAGCCAGCATCGCGGCCAGCTGCGGGTTGTTCTTGGCTGCATGCAGCGCCAGCGGGTGTTCGCCAGCGATGGAGACAAAGCTCACGCCCATCACCGTGTCCGGGCGGGTGGTGAACACGCGCAGCGGATCCAGCGCGGCGCCGTCCACGTCGCGCACGTCGAACTGGATTTCCAGGCCTTCGGAACGGCCGATCCAGTTGCGCTGCATGGTCTTGACCGAATCCGGCCAGCCCGGCAGTTCAT
This sequence comes from Stenotrophomonas sp., assembly GCF_050737575.1. Taxonomy (GTDB): domain Bacteria; phylum Pseudomonadota; class Gammaproteobacteria; order Xanthomonadales; family Xanthomonadaceae; genus Stenotrophomonas. The sequence continues at coordinate 214,866 of NZ_JBOHXW010000004.1, read as the reverse complement.
CCAGGCCGTCCAGCAGTTCCTGTGCGTAATCGGTGATGCGCAGGAACCATTGCGGGATCTCGCGCTTCTCGACCAGCGCGCCAGAGCGCCAGCCGCGGCCATCGATGACCTGCTCGTTGGCCAGCACGGTGTTGTCCACCGGATCCCAGTTCACCACCGAGTTGCGGCGGTACGCCAAGCCCTTGCGCATCAAGCGGGTGAACATGCGCTGCTCGTGCACGTAGTACTCAGGCGTGCAGGTGGCGAACTCGCGCGACCAGTCGATCGCATAGCCCATCGCCTTGAACTGACCACGCATGTGGGCAATGTTGGCGTAGGTCCACTTGGCCGGCGCGGTCTTGTTCTTGATTGCGGCGTTTTCGGCCGGCAGACCGAAAGCATCCCAGCCCATCGGCTGCAGCACGTTGTGGCCGGTCATGCGTTTGTAGCGGCTGATGACGTCGCCAATCGTGTAGTTGCGCACATGGCCCATGTGCAGCGCACCGGACGGGTACGGCAACATCGACAGGCAGTAATACTTGGGCTTGTCCGAGGCTTCAGTCACCTCGAAGGCACGCGTGTCCTCCCAGAATTTCTGAGCGGCGGATTCAACCTGCTGGGGATCGTAGATATTGGGTTCGACGCTGGGCATGGCAACGCTGGGCAACGGCAAAGCCGCAAAGGGTACCGCAGTGCATCATCGCACTCCAATCCGGGCCGAACCCGTCTCTTCTGGAAACCCCCAGGTCATTGATATCTGAAGGGTTTCACGCGCGACCAACAATTGCGGACAGTAGCCACTGGCGCGTTTCAGCGTGCCGGCGCCAGCCGCCACGCCGCCAACAGCCACACCAGCCACCCCAGGAAGGCCAGCCGCTGCGCCATCGCCACCGGCATGGCCGCCTGGAACAGGAAGGCGCTGCAGGCACTCCAGATCGCGCAGACCACCGCCAAGGTTGCCAGTGACCGCCACGGGCTGGCCTTGCCGGCGCCCAGCCGCAATGCGATGGCACCGGCGCAGAACGCCACCAGCCACAGCAACCATGCGCTGGCGTGGAACTGGCTGGCGCGGCTCTCGATATCGTCCATGTCCAGCGGCAAAAGCCCCATCGCAACGAAGGCAATACCCGCCAGCAGCAGCATCTGCCCGCCTACCCGCAAGCTGCGCGGCGCGTTGGCCGGCATGCGCAGCACCAGGTCGAGCATGGCGAGCACCGCCAACAGGCCCGGCAGCACAAAACCGACCGCACTGAACAGTTCACCGCCGGGCACGCCGCGCGCGCCGAGCAGGGAAATCGGATGGCGCAGTTGGTCGTAGCCATCCAGACGGGCGCCAAACACCATCACCGCCACAAGCCACACCGCCGCCGCGACCGGCCCTGCCCACGCCAACACTTTCAGTTTCGACACAACACGCACCCTGCCCGGCTATGGCCGGGACACAGGCGTTCCGGCTGACCGCTGCATTGTGAGGGCTGTCGAATGCCGCTGCACGATTGCATTTTGGAATGCGCGATCGCTCGAAGGTTCACGCAGGCGCGCGCCGAAGCACCTATCGATGCGCATCCGGCATCGCCATTCGCAGAAAAGCCATCCGAACTCGCCACCTTTCTGCGAAATATAAGTCCGTAGTTCCCTTAGCGAACCACTCAGCGCCGACGCGGAAGTGGCTACGCCTTTTCAGACGTTTCTCAGAGATTCGCTGAGGGCTTGTTCCTATATTCGCCAGTCCCCCAAGCGCTGCCGTCTTTCGCCAGCCAAGGACGAAGGCTGCATGTCAGACAAGACCAAATCCACGTTCTCCGCTCCCGTCAGCGGAGCGTCCTCCGGGTTCGTCGCCAAGCCGTCTTCCGGCGTTGAACTCACCCCGTCGATGGCACTGAATGCCGCCGACGCCGTGATGGGCGCCGTGGACAACAAAACCGTCGCCAAAGCGCAGAAGGTGCTTTCAGCGGCAAAGTCCGCCGCCGAGTTGCTGCAGACCTCGCAGAACATCGATGTGGGCGGCTTGATGGCCAAGGGCGCCGAGCTGGTGGGATTGGCGAGCCCTGAGGCAGCGCAGGTCACCGGTGCCGCGTCGCAGGTCGCATCGCTGGCGCAGACGTTCAGTGCCGTGCCGAACTTGGCGGCCAGCGCGACCCCACCATTTGTGCCGGGCAGTTTGCGGCCGGATGTGCATCCGCTCGGCGGCCAGGCGATCGGTGATTTCATTCAGTCGCCCGAGTTCTACGCACCGCCGCTTATTCGTCCGCAGGATCTGGACAGCAGCGCCGCCGGCGTATTGGACGACCGCAATCGACTGCTGCGGCTGCATGCACCGCTGGGCGATGACAAGCGGCTGTACATCGCCGCGCTGGAAGGCAATGCCGCGCTCTCCAACCCGTATCACTACCGGCTGCAGCTGCTGTCGCGCAACGCGGATATCGATCTGCAGGAGGTGATGGGCAAGAGCTTCACCGTCGGCATCCGCCTTGCCGATGGCAGTGAGCATCCGATCAACGGCTACATCACCGCCTTTGGCTTCTCGCGCACCGATGGCGGCCTGGCGATGTACACCGCCGAGATGACACCGTGGCTGTGGTACCTGCAAACGCGCATCACCAGCCGGATTTTCCAGGACATGTCGGTGCTGGATGTGCTGGACAAAGTGTTCAAAGACTACGGCGGCCTGCCTGACTACCAGTTGCGCATCAGCAAGCGCCCTGCCCCGGAAACCTACATCGTCCAGTACGACGAAAGTGATTTGAATTTCGTCAGCCGTCTGCTGGAACGCCACGGCTTGTTCTACTACTTCGAGCATCGCGATGATGGCCACAGCCTGATCATCAGCGACGATTCACCTGATTCATCGTGCTGCCCCGCGCAGCAAGCGCATGCGGTGGTGCGCTACAACGCCGGCGATCGCGTGGATGCGCAGGACACATTGACCGCGCTGTCGGCGCACCGCAGCTTCCAGCCCAGCGCGGTCGCTTTGAACACGTTCAAGTACAAAGACCCCTACGCCATTCAATACGTTGAACAGCCGACCTTGGCCGAACAAGGCGATGTGCCGAAGCTGACGGTGTATCACGGCAATCCGGCGTTCACGCACAAAGACCAGAAGGCCGGTCGCCACGACGCGCAGTTGCTGATGGAAGCCTACGAATGGCAGGCCAAGTTGTTCGTCGCCCAATCCGAATGCCGCGGCATACAGGCCGGGCACACCTTCGTGCTCACCGGGCACCATTGGTTTGAATCCGACGCGGATGCGGATTTCCTGGTGGTGGGCACGCAGATCGATGCGCGCAACAACTTCAACCTGGGTGACGACGTCACCGAAGGCAGCGGTGATGTCTACAGCAACACGCTGACCTTGATCCGGCGAAAGATTCCGTATCGCCCCGTGCGTCACCACGCCAAGCCGATCATGAAAGGCCCGCAGACCGCGACCGTCGTCGGCACGGCGGGACAGGAAATCCATACCGACAAATACGGGCGCATCAAGGTGCAGTTCCCGTGGGATCTGGAAGGCCGCCACAACGAATCCAGTTCCTGCTGGATTCGCGTATCGCAGCCGTGGGCAGGACGCGGTTGGGGCACGGTCGCCATTCCACGCATCGGCCAGGAAGTGCTGATCGATTACATCGAAGGCGACCCCGACCGCCCGGTCAGCACCGGCAGATTGTTCAACGCGCAACAGAAGATGCCATTCGACGGCCCCGAAGCGGCCAACGTCATGGGCTTCATCAGCAACTCCACGCCGGGCGGCGGCGGCCAGTGCCGCATGACGATTCGCGATACCGCCGGGCAGGAGCTGATTGATCTGTTTTCGCAGAAGGACATGAATGTCACGACGCTGAACAACATGGCGACCGTGGTCAAAGGACCCGAGCAGACCAACGTGGTCAGCCATGGGCTTCAGACAAATACGGTGCAGAAATCCATTGAGATCACGTCTGTCGATGAAAGCATCACGGTCAAGGCGAAGACCGAAATCAAGCTAACGTCGCAAGCCGCGAATATCGCAGCCAAAGCGAAAGCCGCGGTAACGCTGGAATCTGAAACGGAGCACGTCACGATCACCGGCAAAACACTCGTGCGGTTGGTGGCTGGAAAGAGCAGCCTGGAATTGCAGGCAGACGGCACGATCCTGCTCAACGGAAAAATCGTGCAGATCGTCGGCACCTCGTCTGTCGACCTCAATCCGTGACGGAGAAGATCAATGCCTAACTATCACCTCCATGAAGGTCTGTTGTGCGTGCCAGCTGGTTGGCGCGACCAGTCCATGAACGTTTTCCGGCTCCCCGGAAAGAACAGCAACAAGGATGCGGCGATCATCCTGACGCGTGACTATGAGACACCTTTGGCCACAGCGGCCGAGTACGCCGACGCACAGCAGGAAGCCGCCAGGAAGAGCTTCCCTGGCTACAGGCAGATTGAGCGGATTGAAGCGCAGATCGACGGACAGCCTGCCGCCGTCGTCGATTACCAATGGCGCAGCAATGGCAGCGCACTGCTGAGACAACGCCAGCTCTACGTCCGCCATCAATCGGTGATGTTGACACTCACCGCTTCGGCGATGGCAGACGAATTCGCGCAAATCGATGAGATGTGGCCGACGCTCTTGGCAAGCTTCAAATTGTTTGAGCGCGAGATCGAAGTACCGATGACCGCTGAAACCGCCGTTGCAAGTGCGCTTCCCCATGTATTCGCGCTTTCGGCGCGCGACCGGCAGTTGCACGTGTTTGCTGCTGCGCATGATGCCTGCCACCAGATAGATCCTTTGGAAGTCGAGGACGATGGCTGGGTGTTCTTTGCCAGTAGCGGCATGCCCCTCAAGCCACACTTCATCAAGCCCAATCGTCGCAGCATGCTGCGGATAGAACGCGGCTTCTATGAACTCGCCCCCGACACTGCAGGTGTTTCATTGCCGTTGATGAAACGCATGAGCGGCGTGACCATCGCGCAAGGTGCGGCACCCTTTGAAACCCTGGAGCAGATAAACAGCCATCTGCTTGCAACTGCCTTGCCAGCCGACGCTTTGGCATGAGCGGTGCCGAGGCTGCACTGCGTGCTGCGCGATTGGCCGATGAGGTTGTTCACGGCTTCGGTTTGATCGGCATGGTCGCAGGCGCCGTGATCGGTGCCGCGGTTGCTGCAGCCATCGTCGTTGCCGGCGTCGCCACCGGCGGCCTGGCTATCGCCGTCATTGTGGGTGGTTGCATTGCCGGCGGCGGCCTTGCGGGTGGCTCACTCGCACGCGGCATCATGAAGGCCGCTGATCTACCCGGACCCACCACCGGCGTCCTCGCCGCTGCCGGGCCCAGCCGGGTAACCGTCAATGGCCGGGCGGCATTGCGCGCAGGCGTGGATTTCTCAGCCGGCTGTAGCGGCGCACCGATGAATCACTTTGCGATGCCTGCGCCGGTCCTGATCGCCGAGGGCTCAAAGACCGTCACCATCAATGGCAGGCCGATGGCACGCCAGTCGATGCGGCTGGTCTGCGGCGCGAAGATCAAAGGCGGCAGTAACAACGTCACGGTGGGCGGACCAACCATCTGCGTTGTGGAGGTCACCGACCACGAAGAAATGTTCGAGACCGGCCTACAGGTCTTGGGCTTCGCAGCCCTTGGTGGCGCGGCGCTGGGCGCAATTGCTGCGGGAATTGGAGCCACTGCGGTTTTCGGAGTGGTCGTCGGCGGCTCAATGCTCGGCATGGAAGCCCTGCACAGCTGGGGCGAATCGCTTGGCCCGGGTTATGGCGACATCATGGTGGGTGCGGTTGGTTTTGCAACATTGGGCATTGGCACAAGGGCAGCCAAGACGCAACGAGGACGCAGCGCAATCGACGTCCTGAACCGCACGGAAGTAAAAATAAATCCAAACAAGCTCGGCTCCAATCTTGGAAATGTTGAGATTGGAATGCGACCAAAGAATCAGGAACCCTTCGTGGGGAAACTTCGCGGTGCGCAAGTCGAGCTGCCGAATGTAAAAACACAACGATTTGAGTACATAAAGCGAGCTCCCGAAGAGACAAAAGTGCTGCGCAGCGAGTTCGACAAGTCCGGCGGCGCGCGCGAAACATTCCTCAAAGGCCTAGCATCCGACCCAAAAAATAGATCTGCTCTGAAAGAGGCCGGCCTGACTGAAAATGACATCTCTGGCCTAGCGAATGGTCGACCACCCAAGGACTGGCAGGTTCATCACAAACGTCCACTGGACGACGGCGGCGATAACTCCGCAGGCAACCTTGTACTAATTAAGAATGAGCCTTACCACAAAACCATAACTAACGAGCAACGAAGCCTTACGGGAGACATGAAGCCTGGCGACAGCCGCATCGTCGACTTCCCAATCCCAGATGGATTCATCTACCCAAAGAAGGCAAATTAAATGTACAGAAAACTCCTTGAGCGTGCTGCAGAGGAGCAACAAGCGCACCAATCAAGACTGCAGCCTCCTGCAACCATCGAGCAGATAGAATCGCTCCAACTAAAAGCAATAGAGCAACTAGGAATGGCGCTGCCTACCGAGTACACGGATTTTCTGAAATCCACCAATGGATATGCTTGGAACGGCGTATCCCTGTACCCATCAGAGAACTCAACTGCAACAGGTGAAACTGCCGTTTTATATGGAATTCTTGAGCAGAACGCCGTCTTCCTAGCCAGCCGAAATTATTCAGAATTCATATTGATCGGCGAAGACAACCTGGATTATTACCTATACAACACCCAATCCAGACAGTACGAAGCGCGAGACCGTGTCCCACTGGATTACGCGTACGAAACCTTCGGCACGTTCAAGGATCTTGCGGAGTACGCGATCAATAAGAGCCTCGGCCAGACTTGAACTTGCGATCACATCACTTCAGCAACAAGAAGACAAAATCAAAATTTCAGCATTTATGAGTCATCCGCTCTTCCGCTGGCACGCGATCGATCAAAAACTAGCCACCCCTGCTTTTGCAAAGAAGGGAAATCAATGATTGAAGACCAGCTTGAATTGGATCAACACATACACAACCGAATTCAGCAACTTTCCGCAGAAGGCGACATCTTTGCAGAAGCCGCCAAATATGATGAGGCACTCAAGAAGTACAACTCCGCTTGGGAATTTATCCCCCAACCGAAGACAGAATGGGAGGCATCGACCTGGATATTAACCGCCATCGCTGACGCTGCATTCAAGGCGGGATACTTCATATCAGCAAGAGAGGCACTTGACTATGCAATGCAGTGCCCTTCCGCAATAGGGAATCCATTTATTCACCTGCGACGAGGCCAAGTTCTTTTCGAGCAAGGGGAGATGGAAGCGGCGGTTCAAGAGCTGCTACGCGCATACATGGGAGGAGGTGATGAAATTTTCTCCGAAGATGACCCTAAGTACTTCCGGCTCCTGACCTTAAAAATCGAGCTACAGCCAGAGCACACGGCCAAATGAAGGCATCCCTTCTTACCGACAAATTCATTCGCGCCATCGACTACGCTCGCATCGCACACGCAGCGCACGTACGGAAGGGCTCGAACACGCCCTACATATATCACCCGCTCAGTGTTACCTGCCTGATCATCGAATTTGGTGGCAACGAAGACCAAGCCATTGCAGGAGTGCTTCACGACGTTGTTGAAGATTGCGGCGGCATGCATGAGCACTTGATCAAAGCGCAGTTCGGCAGTGCCGTCGCGAACATAGTAATGGGCTGTTCTGATAGCACCGCAGAGCAGAAAGTCAGGCCGGATGATGCGAGAGCAATGGAAAACGAATGGCTTGCGCGCAAACGCTCCTATCTTGAGCATCTGAGGCAGGCCGCGGCGGAAGTCATTTTGGTATCGGCCTGTGACAAGCTGCACAACGCGCGCACCATCGTACAAGACCTGGAAAATCCGGCCATGGGCCTAACTGTCTTCAAACGCTTCAAAGGCGGCACTGAAGGAACACTGCAGTACTACCAAGCGCTATCCGAAATCTTCGACGCCGCTGACACCGCCCCCGCACTCCAAATCAGGATTACGGTCACTCGAATGCGTGAATTGACCCGCAACCTTGAAGCTGCATCGAAAGCAGCTGACAGCCAAGCTACATAGGTTTGCCTCTGGATAGCTTCAATTGGCGCGAACGCGCCAATCGAAAGCACTGGAGCTGAAGCGAGTCGACTGTGAGCAATCTTGCTCGACCTTGAACCACAAGAATTCCTACCGATACAAATCAACAGATGACATCCCCAGTTCCTCGGAGCACAGCCAGACTCGCGCACGATCTTCTGCAACAGTTGAGTGACCTGCTAATCGAGCAGAATGAGGAGAACTGGAGCAGAGGCATCTCGACAGCCCTCAACAAATTCTATTCTCCCGATGGAGAAATGGATCCTGCAGGCTTTGAAAACGCGGCCTCCATCTATCTGGGCATGGCGACGGGCGGCAGAGGATTCTCCGAGTACTACGTCCACGCTCCTGAAGTAGAGCAGAGGATCGAAGCAAACCGGGAACTCGACGCACTGCGCGACAAGCTATGGGAAGTCTTTGACCCCTGGAATTTGTAAGACAGCCCATCGCTTCCTCACGCGCACTGGAGAGCGGGCGCGAACGCCCTGCACTGCAGGCACACAACAACATCCTTAAGAATCCCTCACCAAATCCGTCGAGAAAGGAAAGGAGCAAAGCATCAACCGGCGGGGAGATTCGGAACGCCGGCTGCCGCGCCACTCTGCTCCCTTCCTTTCCCCACGAATCAGTGGGTTCGCTCACCTGCACTTGCGCATGAGGCCGCCGCCCGGCAGGCGCGTCGAGCGTGCAGCAATCCCGGCGGCGGATTGGGGAGGGAATGCCGCCGGGACGCTTGCACACACTGCTTTCAGCTGCCGATGCCGGAAATCTCCACGCGGCGATTGGGTGCCAGGCACGTCACCAGTTCACTGCCGCTGGAGCCTTCGCAATCCACCAGCGGGCCGGTACTGCCCCGCCCTTCTGCGCGGATGGAGCCGGCAGGAATTCCCTGTTGCACCAGATATTCGCGCACGGTTTCCGCGCGTCGCTGCGACAAACCCAGGTTGTAGGCATCGCTGCCGATTCGGTCGGTGTAGCCGACGACGACCAGGTTCACTTCATTCATGCGCGGGCCAAGGCTGCGCACCACTTCGCTCAGGCGTGCCTTGCCGGCTTCGGCAAGGGTGGCGCTGTCGAAAGCGAACAAGGCATCGGCCGAAATCCGCAGCGGTGTTTCTGCTACCGGCGGTGGAGGTGGCGCCGGCGCGGGAGCGGGTTGCAGCAAGGCGGCGCAGCTTTCCGGTTTCCACGATTGCCCGGTGCTGATGCCGCCATCGCCAAACCGCACCTGGAACTGGCACTTGATCGGTTCGGCGCCAACGCTTCCCCGGAAATTGAACAGGTAATTCCATTCGCGCACGCCCCACAACCCTTCGTTGAAATGCGGTGTGCCCAGCAGTGACTGCAGTTGTTGCTTGCTCATGCCCGGCGCGTATTGGCGCAGGTTGTCCAGATTCACGTAGGTGCCGCCGGCCGGATAGGCGCGGGCGGGATCGGGAAACGTGTCGTCGCGCACCTGCCCTTTGCTGCTGCAGGCGGCCAACGTCACTACCAGTGCAAGTACAGACCATTTCGTGTTCATCACATCCCCCGTGCGCGTTGGCGCAGCTGTCGGGTGCCGGCACACGCAGGTGCCGGCACGCTGTCTGTCATCACCACTGGAAGCCGGCGCCGACGGTCACGCCGCCATCGCCACGCGTGTTGGCCGAGCCGCTGAGCTTGTAGATCCAGCGGCCGCCATCGGTGACGCCGGACACACCCACCGCCATGCTCGACTCACCGTGGAAGGTGCTGGCGGCCATTGACGCCATGCGCTTGCCGGCTTCGGTCGGCTGCGGCAAACCTGCCATCGCCATCGCCGAGGCGACGCCGGCCGAAGCGCGGTCGTCGATGCGCTTGATGTCGCGGTTGACGTCATTGAAGCGTTGATCGGTGTAGTTCTTCGACCAGTCCATCACGTCCCCCAAGCCCTTGTTGAGTTGTGCAACGTTGACTGCGTCGGTCGGCGCCACGCCGGTGCCCACGTTGTGGATGACCGTGCTGGTGCCCGGGCGCCCCATCGTCACGCTGCCGTAGTTGGTGCTGCCGTCGGTGTTCTGGTCGTAACGCACCGTGCCCTGCTGCGATGCCTGCAGCTGGCGGACGTTCACTGCATCGGTGGCTTCACTGCCATCGCCGACATTGGTGATCTGGCGTTCGGCACCGGCCGTGCCAACGGACACCGTGTTGGCGCGCGAGGCCACCGAGCCGGCACCCAAGGCCACGCTTCCTGCTGCCGAGGCGTTGGCGCCGTCACCGATGGCAACCGCCTGATTGCCGCTGGCCGTGGCTGCCGGGCCGGCGGCCACGCTGTCCTGGCCCGTCGCCGACGCGGCCGCCTTGGTCGAGTTCACCGCGAAGTATTCGTTGCCGGCACCGCCGTTCTGGATGTTGTCGATGCGATTGTTGACGTTGACGATGGAACCATCCATCGCCGCCAGCGCGTCGGTGACGTTGCCCAGCGTCTGCTGCGTACTGGTACCCGCACTGTTGATGGAGGTCACGGTGAAGTTGGCCGCACTCCACTGCCCGGTGCTGCTGTTGTACTGCAGCGTGCCGCCGATGGCCGAGGCCAACGCCTCGTTGGTCGCCGCCAGCTGCCCACCGTTGATCGCATCCAGGCTGCCGGTCGCGACACTGCCGTTGGCGACGTTGCCCAGTGCAACCGCTGCGCCGCTGCCATCGCCGGCCAGGCGAACTTCGTTGGTAGGATTGCCCGCGCCATCGGCGGTGTACTGCACCGCCAGTGGATCAGCGCCCACCGGCCCAGTACGCGGCAGGTTCATCAGGTTGAGCAACGAGTCACTGATGGACGTGAACGCGCTGCCGATATCGCCGAACTGCTGCAGCGACGCCGCACCCGCCACACCAATGCTGTTGATCTGGTAATTCGGCGCACCGAGCACGCCACCGTTGAAGGTCGCGCCGCCGCCCAGATACGTCGCCATCGAGTTGCCCAGACCAAACAACTGACCACCGTTGACGGCTTCCATGCTGCCCGCCGCAACCGCGCCAGCAGCGAGGTTTGCCAGCACCGTGCCGTTGGCGGCCTGTCCGCCGCCCAGCGTCACCTTGCCGTAGTTGATGACGCCATTGGCGTCTTCGTCGTAAACCACCGCCGCAAGGCCCAGATCATCAATCTGATCGATCGCACCACGCAGCTGCTTGACGTTGACCGCATCGGTGTCCTGGCTGCCGTCGGCGACATGGGTGATCTGGCGTTCGGCCCCCGCAGTACCAACGGACACCGTATTTGCGCGGTCGGCCAGCGCGCCCGCACCCAATGCAACACTGCCGGCTGCCGATGCGCTGGCACCGTCACCGATGGCCACTGTCTGGTCACCGCCGGCGGTCGCTTCCGGGCCGGCCGCCATGCTGTCCTGGCCGGTTGCCGAAGCTGCCGCCTTGGTCGAGTTCACCGCAAAGTACTCGCTGCCTGCCCCGCCATTCTGGATGTTGTCGATACGCGTATTGACGTTGACGATGGAGTCGTCCATCGCGGCAAACGCGTCGGTGACATTGCCCAGCGTCTGCTGGCTGGTGCTGCCGGTGGCAGTGATGGAGGTGATGGTGAAGCTGGGCGCGCTCCACTGGCCGGTGCTGTTGTTGAACTGCATCGTGCCGCCGATAGCCGAAGCCACCGCGCTGTTGGTGGCGAACAACTGGCCGCCGTTGACGGCTTCCATGCTGCCCGCCGCAACCGCGCCGGCAGTGAGGTTCGCCAGCACCGTACCGTTGGCGGCTTGGCCGGCGCCCAGCGTCACCTTGCCGTAGTTGATGACGCCTGCAGCGTCTTCGTCGTAGACCACTGCCGCCAATCCAAGATCATCAATCTGATCGATCGCACCACGCAGCTGCATGACATTGACGGCATCGGTGTCCTGGCTGCCGGCAGCGACGTGGGTGATCTGCCGCTCGCGCCCTGCCGAACCCACCGCCACTTCACCAATGGAGGTTTGTGCAGCGGTCAAACCGAAGGCGGCGTAGTTGTCCTGACCACCGCGTGCGGCGTTGGACTTGAAGCCCAACGCGACGCTATTGGCCTTGTCCGAGGTTGCGCCGGCGCCCAGCAATGTCTGCGCATTGGCGCTGCCCTTGGCACTGTCGCCGACCACCACCGAATGCCCTTGTCGTGCATCGTAATCAGCAGTCGGAACGCCGGTCATGACGCCGTTGGCATCAACGAACACCTGGTCTGCGGTCTGCGTTGGCAGGCGATGCTCGGCATTGCTGCCGATCACCACTTCCTTGGAGCCGTTGGCAAAGGCGCCGTCACCGATCAGCACCTGATAGTCCTGCGCGGCGGGCACGGCCCAGCACTTCACCTGCGCCAAGCCCAGCAAGTCCAGGCAATCCTTGGCCCAGGCCGGCGCGCCGTCGGGCAACACCAGGCCAAGCAGGCCACCTGGATCACCGTTGTTGATGTGGGTGATGTAACTGTCGGAGGTGACGCCGCCGATCAAGGTCAGATGCGAATTCCCACCGGTGGTCAAACCACCCAGCCCATCCAGCACCCCGCCCACCGGGCTCAGATTCACCACCGGCAGCGTCCCCAGCAACTCCAGCGAGGAGTAGGCCTGCATCACGTTGGTGCTGTTGACCTTCAGGCTGCCGTTCTGGATGTAGCCGTTGCCGCCGAGGATCGACGTCAGCGGCGAATCCACCAGTTGGTTGACGGAGCCCACCAACCCGCCGTTGCCGACGATCAATCCCGACGGGCCCGGCGCTGCCGGTGCCGCGTTGGGCGTGACCGGGTTGCCAGTGAGCCCGCCGATCACGTTCGACAAGCCGCCGGTCACACCACCGATCACGCCGCTCAACGTATCGGTCACACCGCTTACGCCCGACCCCGAACCGGTGATGCCGCCCAGCGTATTGCCGGTCGCACCCAGCAGGGTAGAAGCGGTGCCGTCCACCGTGCCCAGCAGGTTCTCCACCGTGCCGGCGACATCGCCGTTGGCCAGCGCGCCGGTGGTGTCCTTCAGCCCGCCAGTCAGCGTGCCGACCGTATCAGTGATGCCAGTGCCCAGCGTGTCCGAGCCGGTCACACCGCCGACCACTGCGCCGAGCAGATCGCCTACGCCGTTCAACACCGGTGCAACACCGTTGACCAGGCCATTCACCAATCCGCCCAAGCCGGTGCCTTTGGCGACACCGCCGGTCAGCGCTTCGACCGCGCCAACCGTGCCGGTCACCGTGTCACGCACGGGATTGCCACCTTCTTCCTTACCGGGCAACAACACCGTGCCAACGCCGGCAACAGTGCTACCTACGTGCTCGGTAAGCGAGGCCACCGTAGTGGTTGCATGCGAGGTCAGCGTTTCGACCGCAGCCACCGGCTTGCCGGTGACCACTTCGCCGGTCAGCTCTTTGACCGCGCCCACGGTGGACACCAGCGTGCCGTGCAGCGGGCTACCGCCCTCTTCCCTGCCCGGCAGCAGTACGTTGGCCAAGCCCTTCAGGCCCGATCCGTTGTGTTTCAGCGGCCCCACCGTCGCGGTCACCGCGGCATTGGCGTTGGCGGCTACCGGCTTCAATCCGAGCGCAGCATCGGCCACGACCGACAGTGCGGCTGCCGGCGTTGCCGTAGAGGCATGTGGCCGCAGTTGGGGCAATGCCGCACGCACACCCAACTGCGCGCGTGCGCCGGCCGTTGAAGCGGCGGCGCGCGGCTTGACCGTCAGCGCTGCGGCAGCATCCACCTGCACCAGTGCCGGCAGATTCACCGAGGCATTGAGCGACACCCCCGCATTCACCGTAGGCAACGCGGCGGACACCATCTGCTGCGCGTCGGTAGTGCTGTATTTGGCCACCAGGTCCTGCAGGTCGGCCAGCTTGGCGTCGGTTGCCGCTGCTGGCCCAGCCATGGCCAACGCGATGGCGCTACCCAAGCCTGCCAGGCGCCACGATGCAGCCGGTGACAACTTCGATGGACCTGAGCGTTTGCCCTGTGCGCTGGCCAGTTCGGAACCCACGACGAATGCGTTGAGGGTGCGGTTCCAGACCAATCGATAGATGCGGTTCATGTGGAGCCTCCGTGTCGATCCATCCGGGCGCGGACGGGTCTTGGTTCGTGAGGCCAGTACACCTTCTGCGTGCGCTGAAAATTGCCCGCTTCCGGCACACCCATAGGACGATTTGGCAAAGCGTTGCCCGTTACCGGCAAGCCGATGCACGTATTCGGCAATCGTCGTTATTGGGTGATGCGCATCCCGCGTCCGGTCAACCCACGGCTCAAGCAGGCGTATACGTCCCGCGCATCAGGGTTTCGCTGGGCAGCTCGCCGAACACGCGGCGGTAGTTGTCGGCAAAGCGCGACAAGTCCCATAGCCCACAGCTCAGCGCGATGGACTTGACCGACTTGCGGCCGGCATCGGCGCTGGAAAGGCTGCGGCAGGCTTCGCACAGCCGCAGCATCGACAAGTAACGCACCGGCGAAATGCCGACCAGTTCTTCAAATGCATAGCGCAATGCGCGCTCGCTGACGCCGGCCGCATCGCACAGCTCCTGCATATAGATATGCCGACGCAGATTGGCATACATCATGTCTTCGGCGCGGCGGAAAATCAGATAGCGCACACGGCGACTGCGGTTGCAGCTCATGCGTTCGACCGGGCCGTTGGCAACCAGCTCTTTCACATGCGCATCGAGCATTGCCTCGATTTCACCAGCGCTGACTTCACCTTGCGCAATGCGCTCATGCAGCCCGTGGTAATAGGCCTGCAGCGGAATATGGGTGCGGCTGCTGACCAGTGGAACCCCAGCCGGCGCTTCACCCAGTCCGGCCAGGCGCTGCGCTGTGGCGCGTTCCTGAAAACGCTTGAGTGGCACCAGTACAAACGTTGCGCGACTGCCCGCGCCCAAGGCGAATTCGGTAACGCCCTCGGGCATCACCGAAATGATGTTGCCCGATGTCAGCGGCACGCCATGGCACCAACTGCTCTGCGCATCGGCTGATTGCAGCCAACCCAGCAGACACCAATCCAGCGGCAACACAAACCGTCCGCGCGTGCGCGCACCCGTTTCAAAGCTGCACAGCAGCGCCTGGTCATGCACGAACGACGAGATGGCAGCGGTGGGCGGTTGGTCGTCCAGCAGCACCAGTTCGACATGACAGACACGCAGGGTGTTACCCAACGCTGTCAAATCAAACGAGCGCAAACCTCGACCGTCAGCCACCGCATCCATGTGAACGCCTTTGCAGCTCCCGAAGGAACTGAATTCAGAAGCGACTATCCACTGCCGGCTGCGTTTCAGCCCGCAATCCCCTGACGCACATCCTGAACTTCCCTACAAAACGTCGTGAGCAAATAGCTTCTGCTGTTCGCTCGCTACCGATACTGACAAAAAAACAATGAGGGACCCGTAAGAGCCCAGTCGCGAAATGGCGACACGCATCACAGATATGAAAAAGAGTTATTTTTTGCCGAATTCGCGCACCTTCCTTCACACACACGTTGCAATGATGTTCACGGGCATGCCATGCATGTCGACAGGGGCAATACGGAAGCAACGGCTGGGGAAAGCCGGATACACGGCAGTCGAACAGCTATCAACGCACCGGTCGGCATCACGCAAACCCAATGACCACTCTCGGGCAGGAATGCCCAGTTTTGCCCGGCTGTCCGTCGGAGCATCATCGACACCGGGTCATCAGGGGAATCGCTATGAACGCTCGGATCCGCAAGTTCTTCAAAGAAGAAGACGGTGTCACCGCACTTGAATACGGACTGCTGGCCGCAGTGATTGCCGGCATCATTATTTTCTTCGCACGCGACGGCCTGACCGAAATCTTCGAGACCGTGCTTGAGAAACTCAGAGGCGTTGTCGACGAAGGCACTGCGCCAGCCGGCGGTGGTGGCGGCTGATAGAGCCCGCCATGACCCTCATCACGCTCACCGCACTGTTGCTGGGCCTGCAGGTCGCTATCAGCGATCTGACGGCTCGGCGCGTCAGCAACCGCGTGTTGCTGGCGGTGTTGTGTGTGGTGCTGGTCGCGCAATTGTTTGGCAACGGCGCTGCGCCGTCCGTCGCCGATTGCCTGCTGGGTGGCGTGATCGGGCTGGCGGTGTTGCTTCCGTTCCATGTCATCGGCTGGATGGGTGCCGGCGATGTGAAGTTGTTTTCGACCATCGGTTTTCTGCTCGGTGCCAAGGCGCTGCTGCCCATCTGGGTCTGCGCCAGTTTGGCCGCCGGGGGTCACGCGTTCCTCGTCGTCGCGTGGCCCTTGGCGGTGCGCTACCTCCCTATTCCGCTGTACAGAGCCAGCACGGCGTATCACGGCAACGGCTGGCTGCAGGACTGGCAACGCAACCTGCGCGCGGCCCGGCAAGGGCGCGCGGGCATTCCCTACGCGGCGTATCTGGGCGTTGCCATGATCGGCTACGTGCTGCAGCGAGGTGGGTATGTTTGAGCGCCAGCCGCCACGACGTCGCAACGCACGCGGCGCGATCACCCTCGAATTCGCGTTCCTGATGATGTTCGGCGTATTGCCGTTGCTGCTGGTGACGTTCAGCGGCGTGATGATCTTTGCCGCCAAGCAATCGCTGACGCTTGCCGCTGGCGAGGGTGCGCGCGCAGCGCTGCGCTACGGCGACATACCCGAGCGCCGCGCCAATGCCTGCATGGCCGCAGCGCGCTCGATGCAGTGGCTTCTGAATTTCTCCAGATCCACGCCCAGTTGCAGCGCGGCCAACGCGCCACCCATCACCGTTTCGCAGCCGTTTGCGTGCACATCTGATAGCAGCGTGCAGTGCATCCGGGTAATTGCTTCCTACGACCACGATGCCCATCCGTTCCTGCCCGGCACCGGGCGACTGTTGGGCTGGACCCTGGGCAAATCGCTCAGCAGTAGCGCCGTTGTGCAGTTGGATCTAGGTAACCGCTGACCGTCGCAATCTCCAAGGAGGAGGAGTCACACCATGCCAAAGGCAATCCGCATCGCCGCCATCCTGTTGCTGGTGCTTGCCGTGGTACTGGCGATCCTGGCCGTCGGCATCGGCCGCAAAACCACCTCCGCGCCCGAACTCACGGTCAAGGCCGAGCCCGCTCCCAGCGTGCCCAAACGCGTGGTCGTTGTAGCGACCAGAGCGCTGCCGGCGGGGCAACAGATCACCGCCGCCGACCTTTCAACCACGGAACTGCAGGTCGCCGCCCATGAAGGCTTTCCGGCCATCACCGAGGTGGTCGGCCGGGTTCCCAACAGCGACATCGCCGCTGGTGCGATGGTTGCACCCGGGCAGTTGCTGCAGGGCATTGCCGCAGGCATCAAGCCCGGTGAGCGCGCGGTGGCCATTCCCGTTGACGAGCTGGCCGGCGTCAGCAACCGCATCACGCCGGGCGACTACGTCGATGTCTTCATGAGCCTGCAGGCACCGTCTGAAGCGGGTGCACAACGCGACAACCCACAGGCACGTTTGCTGTTGTCACGGCTGCGGGTGCTGGGCTATGGCGCCGAAGATGTGGGCACGCAGCAGGCCGCCGCGCAAGCGGAAGATGCCTCCGCCTCCGGGCAACCTGAGCCCGGCAGCCGCGCCGAAACCATTGCCTCGCGCGGCAACAGCAGCGGCTCGGGCAAGAACGACGGCAACACCGCGCCGGCACGCAGCGCCATCCTTGCGGTGCCAGTGCAGGACGCGGGACGCCTGTTGCTGGCAGCGCACAGCGGCAAGTTGTTCCTGGCCTTGCGCAACCCGGGCGATACCGCACTGGCCGACGCCTCGATCTTCGCCACGCCCGCATCGGTACTGCCGCTGCGCCGCGACCTGGATGCAATGGATGCCGAAGCTGCCGAACGCCCGGAAAACCAGGCCTATGCAGGCATCAGCCTGGCCGCGCTGGTCGGTGACGCCACCGCCAGAAAACCTGCCGCAGCGGCACCTATCGCTGCGGCACCGTCGCGACCGCGCGCCACGCGACCGGCGACTCGGCAGGGCATCGAGATCATCCGTGGCACCACGCCATCCAATCGTCAGTCGTCGCCATGACCGGGGGCCATCACTTGCTGCAACGTCCACTCAAAGCCACGTCTCTCATCACCGCGCTGGCCTTGCTCGGCGGCGGCGCGATGCCAATGTTTGTCGCGCCGCTGGCGCACGCGGAAGTATCGGCCAACACCGTGCTGCTGGAACTCAATGAGCAGCGCCCGTGGAACCTGCCTGCAGGCGTGGAGCGCATCGCCATCGCCGATCCGTCCATTGCCGACATCACCCGCATTGGGCGCAACAACGAAGCCTTGCTGGTTGGCAAGGCAGCGGGCAGCACCACACTGCTGTTGTGGCTGAACAAGCAAGCCACGCCGCAACGCATCCGCGTAGAAGTGCGCAATGCGATCCAGGGCGGATTGCTCGATGGCGGTGGCAGCGCGGTGACCGTGCAGGCCGGCCAGGCGCTGCTGTCCGGCAGCTCCACCTCACTGCTGGAACACGAAGCCAGCCGCAAGGCTGCCGCATCGGCGGTCGGTGACAAGGGCGCCATCAATGACGCTGCCACCATCAGCCACGGTGGCGTGGTGCAGGTGGAAGTAAAAGTGGTGGAGTTCAACAAGAAGGTGCTGCGGCAGATTGGCATCAACTTTGAAAACGCCAATGGCAACGGCAACGGCCAGGGATTCAAATACGGGATGACCTCGCCAACAGGAGGTTCCGATGGTGGCGCGCTTTCGTCAGCATTCAACTTGGTGCTGAAGTCGATCTCCCACGACTGGACCGCCAACATCGACATCCTGCAAAGCAACGGCATGGCCCGCGTACTGGCCGAGCCGACACTGGTGGCGCTGTCCGGCCAAAGCGCCAGCTTCCTGGCTGGCGGTGAACTGCCGATCCTGGAGCCGCAGGGGCTGGGCACCACCACCGTCACCTTCAAGCCCTTCGGCATCGGCCTGACCGTGACGCCGACCGTGCTGTCGGCCGACCGCATCTCGCTGAAAGTCGCACCGGAGGCCAGCGATCTGGATTACAGCCGCGGCATCAGCATTGACGGCACACAAGTCCCTGCAATTTCCACGCGCCGTGCCGATACCACGGTTGAACTGGGTGACGGGGAGAGCTTCGTCATTGGCGGACTGGTCAGCAGCCAGTTGTCGTCGGTGGTGAACAAGATTCCGCTGCTCGGCGATCTGCCGATCATCGGCTCGTTCTTCCGCAACCTTTCCTACCAACGCGAGGACAAGGAACTGGTGATCGTGGTGACGCCACGTCTGGTACGGCCGCTGGCGCGCGGCAGCGAAATCCCGCTGCCGGGCCAACGCGAAGCGCAACCCAACCTGCCGGTCTGGGGTTCCTGGCTGCTGCATCCCGCAAGCCCGGATCAACTGCCCGGCTTCTCACGCTGAAGTCCCACTCATGTCCTCGGTGATGACCTTGCCCCTGACCCAAAGCGCGACCCATCTGCAGTTGGTGCTGTATGCGCCGGACAACCGGCACATCGCGCGGCTGGGCAGCGTGCTGGCCGGGCATGTCGATCTGCGCTGGGCCGACAGCCGCGAAATCCAGCCACGCCAGTTACTGGACAGCGCGCCGGACGCGGCGGTGATTCTGCTCGACTACTGCGGCGGCAATGCGGCCTACTCCACCGACATCGCCCGCCAGTTGAGCGCACATCAGGCTTATCGTTCGCTGATCGGCATCGGCACCACCGGCCCCGAACAAGCCACGCATCTGCTGGCGGCGGTGCGTTCGGGCGTGCGTGACTTCATCGACATCGACAACACCACCGCGCAGATGCTGGAAGTGTTCGAGCGGGTTGGCAGCGCGCCCGCGTCGACCAAACCCAGCGTCGCGCCCGTCGTCGAAAGCAAACCCAGCGGCCGCCTGGTGTTGTTGCTGGGCGTGCGCGCCGGCATCGGCACCAGCACCTTGGCAACGCATCTTGGCGCATTGCTGGTCAGGCAGGATCCCAGCGTCAACGACAACAGCCAACACAACACGCAACTGTTGCTGCTCGACGTAGGCCAACCGTCGGCCGATGCCGCGCTGTACCTCGGCATGGAAAGCCACTTCAGCTACGAAGAAGCATTGAGCAATGTCGACCGGCTGGATCGCACCTTCGCCGCCACTGCGTTTTCCCATCACTCCAGCGGCCTGTCGTTGCTCGGCAACGCCAGTGGCACCCTGCTGAAGAAGCACGAACCCGCCGCCCTGCTGGAACGCCTGCGCAGCGTATTTCCGATCACCTTGTGCGATGCCGGCGGATTGCCCATCCAACTCATGCCAACCAGCCTGCTGCAGCAAGCCACCGACATCTGGCTGGTGGCCGACCAGGCCATTGGCTCGCTGGTGTCGCTGGACCAGACCATGCGCGAACTGGAACAGCGCGGCCAACGCGACGCGCGGCTGAAGCTTATCGTCAACCGCTTCGACGCCAATGGCGGTTTGAACGACCTGCAGATCGCGCAGCGCTTCGACCTTCCACTGCTCGCCACCCTGCCCGACCGCGCCCGCGTGCTGCGTTCCAACGCGGGCCTGGGCCATCTGCTTACCGAATCGGCGCCGCGCGATCCCTACCTCAAAGCCCTGCTGCCGCTGCTGCAGGCGCTGGACAGCAAGCACGCTGCCGCGCCCGCCTCCAGCTCACCATTCACCCGTCTCGCCAACCTGTTGGGCAAATGACATGGAAGACAAAGTCACTCCCCTACCCGCACGCCCGATGGTTCCGCCGCTGCCCATCGAGCCGGCGGCCAGCGTTCCGTTTGAACAGTCCGAGCAGTTCCAGAGCGTGCTGTCGGCCGCGCACGAATACCTGCTCAACCACATCGAGGACCAGCGGGTTGATATCGACGCGTGGTCACCGGAAACCACCAGCAAGTACGTGCAGAGCCAGACCGCCGCATTCGTCAAAGAGTGGAAGATTCCGGTCAACGCGCAGGAGATGGAAGCGGTCGCCACCGCGCTGCACAAGGAGCTGACCGGGTTCGGCCCGCTGGATGATCTGCTGCATGATCCGGAGATCGAGGACATCCTCATCAACGGCTACAAGGACGTGCATATTTCCAGCGGCGGCCAGCTGCGTCGCGCGACCCAGCGCTTCAGCGACGACCGCCACCTGCTGCGCATCCTGCGCCGCATCATCGCCCCGCTCGGCCGCCGGCTGGACGACTCCAATCCCATGGTCGATGCGCGACTGCCCAACGGCGGCCGCCTCAACGCCATCATCTCGCCGCTGGCGGTGGATGGCCCGATGGTGTCGATCCGCAAGTTCCGCAAGGATCCCTTCACCCCCGACGAACTGCTCGCACGCGGCGCCTTCGACAAGCCGATGTACGCCCTGCTGCACGCACTGGTGCGCGGCCGCTGCAACATCCTCATCTCCGGCGGCACCAGCTCCGGCAAGACCTCGCTATTGAATGCGCTGGCGACCTTCGTGCCGCACAACGAACGCGTGGTCACCGTTGAAGACACCGCCGAGTTGGCACTCAACCATCCGCATGTGGTTCGTCTTGAAAGTCGCCTGGGCGGCTTTGATGGTGCCGGCGCGGTCAGCATCCGCGACCTGGTTCGCAACAGCCTGCGCATGCGCCCGGACCGCATTGTGGTCGGCGAGGTGCGCGGCGCCGAAGTGCTGGAAATGCTGCAGGCGATGAACACCGGCCACGACGGCTCCATGGCCACCATCCACGCCAACTCCCCGCGGGACTGCCTCTACCGTCTGGAAATGCTGGCGGGTTTTGCCGGCTTCAACGGCAGCGAGGAAAGCCTGCGCCGGCAGATCGCCAGCGCCATCAACTTCATCGTGCAGATCTCGCGGCTGGGCAGCGGCCGTCGCGTCATCACCTCAATCACCGAGATCACCGGCGTCAGCGACAACATCATTACCAGCCAGGAGTTGTTCAAGCACGAGCCGTGGATCGAGCAGGATGGTCGCGAGCGTGATCGCTGGGCCGGACTCGGCTTCCACCCGCACAACTACAAACTCGAACCCTTCCGCCAGGAACTGCGCGAAGCCAACATGGGGAACTTTGCATGATGCTGCCTCTGCTGCTCGGCAGTTCCGCCCTGCTGCTCGTCGCCGTTGCGATGGGTTTGTGGTGGGGGCTGGCCACGCGCGTGCAACAACGCGCCGCCGCCGAGCACGCAGAAACACGCTTGTCGCATCCCGATGCACAACGCAACGCAGACACGCCGGCCGCGCAGCGCAAGAAAACGCGGCGTTGGGCCGAACTGCTACGCCGCGCCGGTCTGCCCGAATCCGCGCGCACGCTCGTCTTGCTGCTCGTTCCGGGCCTGCTGGCTGGCATAGGCGCCGGCTTGCGCATGAATTCGGTCGGTTTCGGTGTCTTTGTGCTGGCCTTGTACCTGTTGGGCGCCTGGCTGTGGCTGTTCCGTCGCATCGAGAAGATCCAGCAGCGACTGGTGGCACAGATGCCGGACTTCCTGGAAAACATGGTGCGCATGGCCGGCATCGGCAACAGCTTGTCGATGGCATTCCAGAGCGCGACGCAGAACGTGGACCCACCGCTGCGGCCGATCCTCGACTCCGCGCTGACCTACACCCGCGCCGGCATGGACCTGGACCGCGCCTTGCAGCAGGCAGCGCAGGCGTATCGCTTGCGTCCGTTGGAAATGCTGTCGGTGATCCTGGGCACCAGCATCCGCATCGGCGGCCGCAGCGATCAGATTCTGCAGCGCATGAGTGATTTCATGCGTGATCTGGAAGAAGTACAGCGCGAACTGCAGGCCACCACCTCCGAGACGCGCATGTCGGCCTGGGTGCTGGGGCTGCTGCCGGTGATCGCAGCCATGTTGATGGCCTTGTTGAGCCCGGATTTCTTCCAGCCCATGTTCCATGACCCGCTGGGCAAGAAGATTCTGCTGATGGCGGTGGCGATGGAAGCCATCGGCGCGTTCCTGCTGTATCGCCTGGCCAAATCGCTATGAACGTATCCACCATGCTGTCGAACAGATCAGAGGTCGCGCCATGAACCTGCTGCTGTCACTGTCTTTGATGCTGGTAGTCATCGCGCTGCTGTTGGCGGTCGCCGGCCTGCTGTATCACGGCCGTCGCACGCAACAGGCCAGCGCCGCATTGCAGAGCGCGCTCGACAGCGCACAGCATCTTGCCCCGGACACCACCGCGCCGCGCAGCTGGTTGCAGCAGCGCCTGGCGGATCTGTCGGCCATCGGCCAACACTTTGAAGGCAGCCGCGTGCAGAAGGCATTGCTGGCGCCGGAAGACCGCCTGTTGCTGGAACAGGTGGGCTGGAACCACACCACCGGCACCGCTGCATTCCTTGCATTGCGGGTGATTTTGGCAGTGGCGTTGCCCGTGCTCGGCCTGCTGCTGTTGCGGCCCTCCGGCGGCCAAGCCTTCATCGTGCTGATGGTGGGTTTCGCGCTCGGCATCCTGCTGCCAAAGCTGGTGTTGCGCACCTGGGCAGCGCGCCTGCGCAGAAAAGTGGATGACGAACTGCCGCTGTTGATCGACCTGCTGCGGCTGCTGCAAGGCGTTGGCTTCAGCATCGACCAGAGCCTGCAGATGATGGGCGAGAAGCTGCATATCGCCGTACCGGTGCTGGGCAAGGAACTGCAGCTGGCCCATGTCGCTTACACGCGCGGGCGCAGCCGCGAGCAATCACTGCGACGCCTGTCCGACTCCTTCGGCAACGACGACCTGCGCAGCCTGATGCAGATGATCCTGCAGGTACACCAACACGGCGGCGCGGTGCAGGAACCGCTCAAACAATTCGGCATGCGCTTGCGCGAACAGCGGCGGATGAAGATGAAAGAGAAGGTCGGGAAGCTCTCGGTGAAGATGACCGTGGTGATGATGGTCACGCTGTTGCCGGCGTTGATGCTGGTCCTCGGTGGCCCGGCCATCATCTCACTGGTCAATGCAGTCAGGGGAATGTGATGCGCGCACGCACTTGTCTTTCGCTTCTATTGGTGCCGGTATTGCTCGTCGGCTGCGGTAAAAACCGTGCTGCCTACAAAGTGCCGCCGGTCGAACCTTCGCTGGTCGAAACACCGCAGAATGATCGCGGCATGTATCTGGACCTGATCCGGAAGATGCAGCAGCAAGGCGCCTACTTTGCCTCGCTGGCGCATATCGATGCGTTCCGCCAGCGTTTCGGCGACAGCCCGGAGCTGCGCATCCTGCAAGCCGATGGCCTGCGCGAAACCGGCGAACGCGCCGTCGCCGCACAGCAGTACCGCAGCTTGACCAAGGGCCCGCAAGCCGCACCGGCTTGGCACGGGCTCGGCCTGATTGCCGCCACCGACAACGATCACAGCGGTGCACAACTCGCGTTGCAGAACGCCGTGCAGATTGATCCGCTCAACGTCGCCTATCTCGGCGACCTCGGCTTCGCGCTGCTGCAGTCGGGCGAGCTCGAACTGGCGCGCGTGCCACTGGCCAAGGCGGCCGAACTCGCGCCAGGCAATGTGCGCGCGGTGTCCAATCTCGCATTGTGGGCCTTGCTCAATGGACAGCCGGAAATGGCCGACGCGATGATCCAGCGCGCGAATCTGCCGCAGGCCACACGTCAGGAAATTCTGCGACTGGCTTCAACCCTTCGCAGGCCCGTCGCCATCCATACCGATACCCACACAACGCCCGCATCGCTGGCCGCGCAACAAGCCCCCAGCACAACCTCGCTACGGCCGCTGCCACCGCGCTCCATGCTCGACCGCTTCAGCCCCGCAACCGCCCCGCTGCAGGAGACCGTGCAATGAGCAAGCGTTCCGTGATCGCCGCCCTGCTGTTGGCTGGATTGCCAACGCTTGCCTGCGCACAACACACGCCGTTGATCGAGCGCATGGCCGACGCACCGGCAGCGCCCGCAGCGACGGCGTATGCCACTACGCCGGCTGATGCCGTTGCGTCCGTCGCCACCACCCCACTGACAAGCACCTCAACGCGTTCGCAGGTAGGCGACACCACCCGCGCCCTGCTGCGCATGCAGGCCGATGGCAGCCACGCCGGCAATGCGCTGCCGATGCTCGGTGAAACCGCCAGCCGCAGCTACCAGCGCTATCTCAACAGCTTCGATCACCCGATCCCCGAGTACTTCGAAGCCACCCTGCCCAATTCCAAGCAAGGCGGCAGCAGCCGCTGAGGCCAGCCATGAAACGCCTGTCCCTGCAGTTCCGCAACGGTCAGCGACATTCTCCCCCGTGCAACTCGGCGTTGCGCCAGCGCGGTGGCATGGCGGTGATGATGATGCTGTTGCTGCTGGGCCTGGTGGCCATCTTGGGGTTGGTGGAAGTTGGCTACTTGTACTGGGCCAAGCGCGACGTGCAGAAGACCGCCGATCTGGCTGCGTTGGCCGGCGCGCAACGTCTGGAGCTGTGCACCACCGATTACGCCGACAACCTCGCTGCACGCGACAACGCACTGGACGACAACGGCTTTGCCGGCACGCTCGCCATCGACTGTGGCTACTGGGGCGCAGAACTGCCCAGCAACGCGCGCTTTGTCGGCATCACCGCAACAAGCCGTCCGTTGAATGCGGTGCGTGTCACCGCATCACGACAGTCCGTGCCGTTCTTCGGGCAGATCGGAGCGATGCCGGTAATCAGCGCCACTGCCACCGCACGCCGCACCGAACCGCAGGCCGCTTTCAGCGTTGGCTCACGGCTGCTCAACGTCAACGGCAGTGCGCCGCTGCAAGGCCTGTTGCGGCTGGTCGGCATCGACCTCAATCAAACGCAGATCGGCAGCTACCAAGGTTTGGCCAACGTCAAAATCACGCCACGCGGTTTGTTGGAAGCGCTCGGCATTCCGGTCGCGGTGGACATCAGCGCTGGCGAACTCAACAGTTTGCTGGCCACCAACCAGATCAGCGTTGCCAAGCTGCTGGATGTCATGGCGGACCTGGCCAACGATCAAGGTGTGGCGAACGTCAGCCTCGGCCTGCTGCAACAGAAATTATTGGGCGTTGGGTTGAGCGATGTACTGGTGCAACTGGGCTCCACCGCAACCAGCAGCGGTCTGTTCGCCACCATCGCAGGCGGCAGCAACGCCGCCAGCAGCGCGCTGGATGTGGACCTCAACGCGCTGGACCTGCTCGGCACCAGCATCTCCATTGCCAACGCCAAACATGCCGTTGCCATTCCGCAACTCGACCTGCTGTTGTTGAAGGCCAAGGCCAGCATCGTGGAGCCGGCCTCCATCGCCATCGGCCCGGTCGGCACCACGGCGTACAACAGCCAGGTGCGGCTGTTTCTGGATATCGACTCGCAGCACCTGCCACTGGGATTGGGCCAGGTGCTGGGCTTCCTCGGCACCCGGATCAAGCTGCCGACCTATATCGACGTGATCGACGGTTTTGGCCGGCTATCGGCCATCAACTGCAGCGTGCAGCCGGCGACCGCCACGGTTGACGTGGAAAGCCCCATCGCCAACATCTGCATCGGCAAGGCAACCACGCCGTGGGATTCGACACGCGAGTTGTGCAACACCGGCCTGGGCAACGAGCAGCTGATCACCCTGCTCGGCCGCAATGTGCTCACCCACAAAATCGCCCTGCCCGCGCTGCCCAATCACGACCAGCTGGTGCTCAGCGAAGGCCAGACCGGCACGGTCAAGCCCAACGATCTTCAGGTCGGCACGCTGGTGTCGGATCTGGTTGGCGCGCTGCTGGGCACGCTGCAATCGCTGCTCTCCCCGCAAGGCAGCAGCACCGATACCGCCCAGGATGTCGCGCGGCAGTATCTGGAAGCCACCAAGGTCAATGGCTTCTACCAACCCGACGCCGTCGTCGCTGCATTGCGCGACGGAAGCGCCACACTGCCGGCACTGGGCAACTGGGACACGCAGATCCCCACCTGCGATTACTGGCTGCTGGGCTGCACCCCGAAGAAGGTAAACGGCAACGTGTGGACCGGTTTCCTCTACGAAACCAACGTCAGCGATCCGAGCATCATCGGCGGCCTGC
Organism: Stenotrophomonas sp.; assembly: GCF_050737575.1. Classification (GTDB taxonomy): domain Bacteria; phylum Pseudomonadota; class Gammaproteobacteria; order Xanthomonadales; family Xanthomonadaceae; genus Stenotrophomonas. Next base: position 187,953 of record NZ_JBOHXW010000004.1, on the reverse strand, counting down.
TCGACGTGCTGGGCATCACTTCCTGCAAAGGCCTGCTGGCCGGATTGCTGGCCTACAACAGCTGCGTGGAGAACGCCTTGGCCAAGTACCTGCAAACCAAGCCCGGCGGCATCAGCGGCAATGGCAGCTACAACCCGGTCAGTGGCAGCGGCAGTTGCTCGGGCGTGGTGTGCAGCCTGCTCAAACCCGTCATCGACGCCACCCTGCGGCCGGCGCTTGATGCGGTCGGCAAGCTGTTGTCGGTGATTCTGTCCGACGTGCTTGGCCTGCAACTGGGCCGCAGCGATGTACACATGCAGTCGATCCAATGTGGCCGCAGCCAGCTGGTGGAATGAGCCAATCAATCGCCCGCCGGATCGTTGCGGCACGGCGCTTTTTGCCGCAGAAACGCGTGCTATGCTCGGCGCCGACCCGTACGCAATCAGCATCTGCGACGGCCATCGCAATTCGGGGGAATTACGAGGATCTATGAGAAGGATCGAGAGATTGCCGGCCCGGTTGGCCTGGGCATTGCTGCTTGCTGGCCTTGTGGCCGCTCCCCACGCGCTGGCCGCGCGTTGGCAGCGCGGTGAAGCCGAGCCGCCCGCCGCACCGGCCAACAGCGAAGACACCGCCGTCGGCAACACCGTTGCAGAACTGCAGCGGCTGATGAACAACCGCGAGCTGACCGAACTGCGCACCACCTACAACGGCAACTACGGCGCCAGCCTGCTGTTCCATGCCGATTCGATGAACTATTACGTGGCGCTGTTCCACGAAAAAGAGTTCTGGCGGGTCATCCGCACCGACTCGGTGGAAAACGCCGAAGCGCTGTATGTCACCTTCGCCGACCAGACCAAGCAGTTGGCCCAGGTCTACCTGGACACCATCCGTCTGCAGGCCGGCAAGGGCTATAGCGAAAAACTGGTGGCCTTGAACGAACGCCGCCTGCGCGGCCTGCAGCAGGAAGTGGAGCAGCAGCGCCAGCAGTCGATGCAGGTCAGCAACGCCCTGCAGGAGCGCAAGCAGCAAGCCGTCGCCTTGAGCTCGGACCTGCGCGCCACCAACACCCAGCTCGAAGCGCTGGACAAGCAGATCAAGGCGCTGCAGGCATTGCAGGTCAATCCGGAACTCTCGTTGCCACCGGCGCCAGTCGCCGCCCCGGCAGTGGTAACGCCGGCGACCGAGTCACCCGCACAACACTGAGCAAGCCACCGCGCACGCTCCCGGACAGCCCGCCCTTGGCGGGCTGTCTGCGTATGGAGCCGATGCCGCCCGCGCCGGTGCCGGAACGACGGACAAGCGGCGTAGGCTGGGATGAAATTCCAGCGCGTCATCCATCCCACAAAAGACGCTGGGATTGCATCCCAGCCTACGCAACGGGCAACCGCATCCTGCGGCTGAAGCCACTCCTACCCCCACCGCACCGCACGTCGCCCCCAAGGGTCCGCATCCAGGTGGTTGAGAACCCAAGCAATCGTCGCCATAAAGAACATTCCTGTCAGTCACGAATCCCGTCATGAGCGAACTTCCCCACGTTTTCGAAGCCACCACCGACACCTTCGAGGCCGAGGTTCTGCAGAAGTCGATGCAGACGCCCGTGCTGGTCGACTTCTGGGCGACCTGGTGCGGCCCGTGCAAGAGCCTCGGCCCGCTGCTGGAAAAACTGGCCGGTGAATACAACGGCGCTTTCGAGCTGGCCAAGGTGGACGTGGACAAGGAGCAGCAGGTCGCTGCCGCATTCCAGATCCGCTCGGTGCCGACCGTGTTCCTGATCAAGGACGGCCAGATCGTTGATGGCTTCCCCGGCGCCATGCCCGAAGGCCAGCTGCGCGAATTCCTCACCCAGCACGGCGTGCTGCCGCTGGAAGCGGCCCCGGTCGCCGATGAACCCGAAGCCCTTGCGCTGGATCCGCAGGCCGAAGTCGCCGCGTTGCGCGAGGCCGTCGCCGCCGAACCGGACAAGGACGAACTCAAGCTCGACCTGGCACTGGCCCTGCTCAAGACCGGCGCTGCCGAAGAAGCCGGCCCGCTGCTCGACGCCCTGCCCGCCAACCTGGCCACCGACGACCGCGCCATCCGCGCCCGTGCCCGCCTGGACTTCAGCAACGCGCTGAAGGACGCACCGGCCACCGACGTGCTGACCCACCGCATTCAGGCCGACAGCAATGACCTGGAAGCCCGCTACCAGCTCGGCATCCACCACCTGCTCGGTGGCGAGGACGAAGCCGCACTGGAGCAGTTCATCGAGATGCTGCGCATTGACCGCAACTTCCGCGACAGCCTGCCCAAGAAGGCCTTGATCGACGCTTTCCGGGTGATCGAGGACGAAGACCTGGTCGGCCGCTTCCGCCGCCGCATGTCCTCGCTGTTGTTCTAGGTGGCACACGTTCAGGCAGACGAAACGCGGCCTGAATGATAATGCGGCGCTGATCAAATCCATGATCGCGCCGCAGCGGTATCGCGGTATCCGGGGGGATGGAGATGCACGGTCAGGAAGCCGCGCTCCAGGTACCCGTACCTGAGGACAAGATTTCCGTGACCCTGCAGAACCCGCGATTCCTGCACTTTGGCGTGTTGCTGAAAGTGCTGCTTGCCAGCCTGTTGCTGCTCAACACCGTTCCAGCCCACGCCCAGGACTGGAGTTACCGTGTCCGCCCCGGTGACAACCTGTGGGACCTGGGCGCGCGTTATCTCAAGCCATCTGTACCCTGGCAACAGCTGAAACAGCACAACGCGGTTTCCGATCCGTACCGCCTGCCGCCCGGCCAGACCCTGCGTTTTCCAATTGCCTGGCTGCGGGTTGAGCCGGCACCAGCGCGCGTGCTTGCGGTACGCGGTCCCGCCCAGGTAACGAGTAAAGGGCTGGGTTCGCAACCCATCCGCGAAGGCATGCAACTGCCGATGGGCAGTGAAGTCCAGACCGGCGCCGACGCCAGCGTGACGTTGGTGTTTGCCGATGACTCGCGCCTGCTCCTGCGCGAAAGCTCGCAGATCCTGCTTGACCAGCTCAGCAGTTACGGCAGCACCGGCATGGTCGATACCCGCATCCGCCTGCAGCGCGGACGTAGCAGCAACCGGGTAACGCCCGCGCGCGGACCGGCTTCGCGTTACATGATCACCGCGCCCACCGCGACCAGCAGCGTGCGCGGCACCGCGTTCCGCGTCAGCGCAGGCAATGCAACCGTCGCCGGCTCCACCGAAGTGATGGAAGGCCGCGTGCAGGTGGGCAACCGCCTTGGTCAACGTCTGGTTGAACCCGGCTACGCCAGCATCAGCGCGTCCAACAGCGCTGCGCCGGCGCCGGCGCACGCACTGCTGCCCGCCCCGCAACTCGACCCAACACAGCTGCGGCTGGCGCCACTGCCCTTGCTGGCAACCTGGCAAGCCGTGCCCGGCGCCAGCGGCTACCGCGCTGAAGTGGTACGCGCGGATACACCGGAAGTGCTGCTGTTCGCCCGCGACCTTGCCGAACCGAAGCTGCAGATCGACGACCTGCCACCCGGCCAACTGCAGCTGCTGGTGCGTGCGGTCAGCGCCGAAGGTGTGGAAGGCCTCGATGCCGAACAGACCTTCAGCGTGCCCGACGGCCTACCGGCACCACTGACATTGGCACCGTTGCACGCGCAAACCGTCCGCCAAGCGCAGCCCCGTTTTGAGTGGGCGACCGTGCCCGGTGCCACCGGTACCGCCTTGCAGATCGCCCGCGAACCGCTGTTCCTGCAGCCTTTGCTGGAACAGGAAGCACGCGGCAACCGCGTTCGCGCCGAGTCCGCGCTCGAACCGGGCGACTACTTCTGGCGGGTCGCCTCGCTGGACGCGAACGGTCAGCGCGGTCGTTTCGGCCAAGCCCTGCCACTGCAGATCAGCGATGCCCCGCAGGACCCGCAGCTGCAGTCGGACAAGGGCCAGAAAGGTCTGTTCACGCTGCGCTGGCAGGCGGGCGAAAGCGGCCAGCGCTATCGGGTGCAGATCGACCGCCATGCCGATTTCTCCAAACCACTGCTCGACCGTGAAGTGGACACGCCTGAGGTGTCGCTCAAGCAACCCTGGCGCGGCGGCAAGCTGTACGTGCGGGTGCAGACATTGGACGACGACGGCTATGCCGGCCCGTTCTCGCCAGCGCAGCAGATTCACCTGCCCTGCAAGCTCTGCTACGGCGCCGGAACCGGCGCCCTGTTACTGCTGCTCGCGCTATGAGAGTGCTGCGGCTGCGCTGGCATCAACACCTGCTGCTGGCCGCCGTTGTCGGTGCCGTGGCCGGCTGGATCAGCCACGCCAACGTGTTCTGGCAGCAGGATGAAAATGCCTATGACCAACTGGTCGGCAACTGGGATTACCCAGCCGATCCCAGCCTGCTGATCGTTGCCATTGATGACCACAGCCTGCAGCAACTCGGGCAATGGCCGTGGCCACGCAGCACCCACGCGCGCGTGCTGGACCGGTTGCAGGAAGCCGGCGCCGAGCGGGTCGCGCTGGACCTGATGTTCATCGAGCCGGACCGCAAGGACAGTGCGCAGGACACGCTGCTGGCCGATGCGATTGAGCGCAGTGGCAACGTGCTGCTGCCGGTGCTCGCCGTCGCGCCCAGCGATGAGGCCGTGCCGGAAGAGCTGATGCCGGTGCCGGCCATTGCCACCGCCGCCGCGCAGCTGGCGCACACCGACATCGAAATCGAAGGCGACGGCGTCGCGCGCGGCCTGTACCTCAAGGCCGGCATCGGCTCAGCGTACTGGCCGGCACTGGGTCTGGCCCTGGCCGGCACCTCCGGAACCGTGCCTGGGTTGCCCAGCCCGCAGGACGACGCGCTCACGCCATACCAATGGCACCGCGACAACTACGTGCGCCTGCGTTACGCCGGCCCGCCGGGCACCTTCCCGCAGGTGTCCTACAGCGATGTGCTGGAAGGCCGCATTGCACCGGGCCTGCTGCATGGACGGCGGGTGATCGTGGGCATGACCGCCAGCGGCGTCGCCCCACGCCTGCTCACGCCCACCTCACACGAACGCTGGATGAGCGGCAGCGAATACCAAGCCAATGTCGCCTCGATGCTGCTCGGGCAACACGTCATCCTGCCGCTGATGCCGCCGGCGCAGATCGCCTTTGTCACCCTGTTGGTAATGCTGTGCACCTTGGCCACCACCTCGTCATTGCCACCGTGGCTGGTAGGCGTGGTGGCGATACCGGCGCCCTTACTGCTCAGTTTCATCCTGCTGCGCGGCTTCAACCTGTGGTTCGCGCCGGTCGCGGCCGTGGCCAGCATCGTCGTCCTGCTATTGGCCTGGGGGCTGTGGCGCATCCGCTACTGGCGCCGTCAGGCCAATCGCGATCCGCTCACCGGCCTGGCCAACCGCATGCGCTTTGAAGAAACGCTGCAGCTGGAGACCGATGCTGCGCGCCGCAGCGGCCGCCCGCTGAGCCTGCTGCTGGTCGATGTGGATCACTTCAAGTCCTACAACGACACCTACGGCCACTACATCGGCGACAAGGTGCTGCGCCAGGTCGCCGACACCATCCACGACCTCGCCCGGCGCCCGCGCGATCTGGCAGCTCGTTTCGGCGGTGATGAATTCGCGGTGATCCTGCCCGACACCCCACAAGCTGGCGCCGTACAGCTGATCGAAAGCTTGCTGGCACGCACTCGCCAGCAAGGCATCAACGTGGACAAGGGCCATCTGGCCCAGGTCAGCCTCACCATCGGCGTCTACACGGTGGTGCCAGCCGCGCTGGATACCCCGGCGCGCCTGTTCGAGGCCGCCGATGCCGCCCTGTACCGGGCCAAGGAAGCCGGCCGCGATACCTACCGCGCCGAGCCGCCGCCCGCCTGACACCCGGCAAACCATACGCATGCGAATGCTAGACTGGCCGCCCTTCGCTCAACCTGCCCTGCGATGAAAGCCAGCCTGTTCCGCTTCGGCATCAACCTGTGGCCGCCGTTCCTGTTCGCCGGCATCCACGTCACCGACATCAGCGCCGACTACCGGCATGTTCGGGTCGAGCTGCGGCAACGGCCGTGGAACGTGAACTACGTGGGCACCCATTTCGGCGGCAGCCTGTTCGCCATGACCGATCCGTTCTGGATGCTGTGTCTGCTGCAGAACATGGGCAGCCGCTACTTCGTCTGGGACCGTGCTGGCGCCATTGAATTCCTCAAGCCCGGCCGTGGCGTGGTGTCGACCGAGTTCAAGCTCGACGACGCCATCCTCGACGAGGTCAAGGCCGCCACCGCGAGCGGCGAAAAATACCTGCGCTGGTTCGACAACGACATCGTCGATGCCAAGGGCGAGGTGGTCGCCCGGGTGCGCAAGCAGGTCTACGTGCGACTGAAGCCCGACGCTCGCGCACAGGGCTGATTCAACCCGCCGGATCAACGCACGATTGATCCGGCCTGATCGATCAAGGCTCCACCGCGGTGCCCGGCAAAGGCACCGCGAAGTCCATGCCGTTATCTCTGGCGTGGTAAGACACCACCTGCAGGCTGGTGCCCTCCTTGCCCAATCGCAACGGCCGTTTGCCATCACGCAAGTGGGCCGGCATCTGCGCCAAGGCAGCCGCCGCATTGGCCTGAGGATTGGCCCGCATCCACAACAACGCTTCGGCCAGCCGCAGCCGCGCACCGGCGTCCTGCAGGGACAAACCGTAGTCGTTGAACGCCGGCCCCGAAATGCTCGCCACGATGCAGCCCATGGCATTGGCTGCGCATTCCAAACGCCAATTGCTGCGTGATATGCGTTCCCACTGCACCGGGATGTCAGCCGCCAATGCCTCGGTGCTGCGCTGTGTGCAGGCACCGGCCATCGGCACTGCGAGCAGCGCTTCGGTTTTGGGCTTGTCCAGCACCAACCAGGCGAACGATGCCGGCGTAACCGCAAGGCCGCTGCTGACCATCGCAAATTCACCCTGCATCGCCGGGCACAGGCTCAGCGCCTGCGGGGCCGGTGTGACGAACACACCGTCACAACGTGCAGGCAGCGGCTGATCCAGCGGCAACTCCGCCAGCACCGATGCCAGCAGCTGCACGTTGCCGCCGATCATCGCCGCACCCAGATTGGTCGGCACCAAACCGTCGCTATGCGACATCAATGTTTTTGCCGTGCGCACATCACTGCAGATGCCGGCCAACGCTGCATCGCTACGGCCCTGCACATGGGCCAGCGCATGCGCCGACAGCGAGCGTTGCAGCAAGTTGAAACTGGGCATGGGCAAGCGCGCATCCGCAGCAAAGCGACTGCGGTAATGGCTGTCGCCGGACAAAGCGTTGATCCGCACCAGCAACCCCTGCTGATCGACCAGCGCAGCTTCCACGCTGGTCGGATCGGCGCGCACCTGCGCCAGACAATCGGTCTGTCGCCAGCGGCAGGGCAAAGTCGCGTCAGGCACCTCGCGGTAGCGCCCCTGCGCAGAACTGGCCGTGGCTGCCGCCGTGAACGGTGCATCGCCGGACTGCTCGGCCAGGCGCCGCATCCGCGTTTCGTCTTCGGCAAGGATCGCCGCACGCGCGTCAGCGGGCACACCCTCAAAGCCGATGAGCCAGATGCCATCGAATGCGTTGCCGCCGGCCGGTGGCTCGGCAGGCGCTGGACGCAGCAGCGCCAAGGCTTCCTGCTGTGCCTTGGGCAGCGGCATCAGCCGCGACACCATCCACACCCCGACCACCAGCAGTACCAACGCCGCCAGAACCCGCAGCACCCATCGCAATCCCTTCAACACAGCGTTCTCCCCTTGTATTCGTCCCTGAACGCGGCTGAGCTTATCCGCCGGTGCGGTGCCGCTACAATCGACCAATGTCGCCCGATGCCGTGTCCCCCTCCCCCCGCCCCTCCCTGCAACGTCTTTTTCTGACCGGCCTGCTCACGCTGCTGCCGATCTGGCTGACCTGGGTGGTCGTCAAATTCGTGTTTGTGCTGCTTTCGGGCATCAGCAGCCCGCTGGTGATCCCGCTGTCCGAGCGCATCGCTGCCTCGTTCCCGCACTACCTGGGCTGGATCAAAGTGGAGTGGATGCAGGACCTCACCGGCCTGCTGGCCACCCTGCTGGTGATCCTGGCCGTTGGCATCCTCAGCCGCCGGGTGATCGGCCAGCGCCTGCTGCGGTGGTTTGGCGCGGTGATCCGCCGCATTCCGTTGGCCAGCATCATCTACGACAGCGCCAAGAAGCTGCTGGACATCCTGCAGACCCAGCCGGGCAGCACCCAGCGCGTGGTGTTGATCGACTTCCCACACCGCGACATGAAGTCGGTCGGCCTGGTGACCCGCGTCATCCGCGAGACCGGCACCGGCCGCGAGTTGGCCGCCGTCTATGTGCCGACCACGCCCAACCCCACGTCCGGCTATCTGGAAATCGTGCCGGTGGAACTGCTCACCCCCACCGACTGGACGGTGGACCAGGCGATGAGCTTCATCATTTCCGGCGGCGCCGTCGCTCCGGAAACCGTGCCGTTCACCCGCACCGCTGACCGCTGAATCCGACGGGGATCAAATCCCCGCCCGCTACGAACGAAACAAGCGAACGTTGCAGTCCGGGTAAGCGCCAGCGCACCCGGGGCTGCTCACAGCAAACCCAACAAGCCTGCAGATCTGACGTGGTCCTGCTTCCGGGTGCGCTCCGCGTACCCGGGCTACCTTTGCTGACGCTTATATCGGCCACGTTGCTACGGTGCCTGTGCGCCTACTCCGCCGCTGGCTGCGCCCGTTTAACGCCTTCGTAACTCCAGTTGTAACGCCGGGTCGTATTCAAACAACGGGCCGCTGGTCGTCGCGTGCGTTATCGGGCAAGCTCCCGGGCCAGTGTGTTTTCGGACCAACCGATGCCTTTCAGCCCGCTTCGCCTTCTTGCGCTCGCAATCGCTTCAATCATGACGTTGTCCGCCGTGGCTCCGGCCGAGGCAGCCAAGAAGAAGAGCCAGCGCCCGGCGTCGTCGCAGAGCCGCGCGGCCAAGCCCAAGCCGCGTACCGCACCGCGTCCGGCGCCGCGCCGCGCGACACCGGCACCGCTGCCGATCCGCCAGGACAAAGCCGCCCAGCTCAATCGCATCTACGACGAATACTGGGATGCCTCGATGCGGCTGAACCCGCTGCAGGCCACGTTCCAGGGCGACACCCGTTTCAACGACCAGTTGCCGAACTTCCTGTCACCGGCCTCGCGCCAGCAATCGCATGACTTCATGGTCGAGTGGCTGGGCAAAGTGGAAAAGGTCGGCACCGACGGACTGCAGGGCCAGGACCTGCTCAGCTACGAAATCTTCCTGCGCGATGCGCATGTGTCCCTGGCCGGTGAGCAGTACCCGACCTGGATGATGCCGATCAACCAGTACTACAACCTGTCCAGCATCATCGCGGTACTCGGCTCCGGCGCAGGCGCGCAGCCGTTCCGCACGGTCAAGGATTACGAGAACTGGTCGCGGCGCTCGCTCGGCATCCCTGCGTTGTTCGACCAGGCCATCGTCAACATGCGCGAAGGCATGGCCGCCGGTGTGGTGCAGCCGCGCACGCTGATGGAAAAGGTATTGCCGCAGCTGGATGCGGTGATCAAGCCGACCGCAGAGGAAAGCCTGTTCTGGGGCCCGATCCGCAACATGCCGGAGGATTTTTCCGCCGAGGACAAGGCGCGGCTGACCGCGGAATACAAGCGCATGATCGAGTACCGGATCATCCCCGCGTACCGTTCGCTGCGTGGCTTCATCGCCACCGAGTACATGCCGGCCACCCGCCGCACCGATGGCATGAGCGCATTGCCCAACGGCCAGGCGTGGTACGCGTACAACGTCGCCAGCAGCACTACGCCGGCGCGCACGCCGGCAGAGATCCACGCGCTTGGCGAGCAGGAAGTAAAGGATCTGCAGGCGCGCATCACCACGGTGATGAAGGACGCCAAGATCCGTGGCTCGATGCAGAAGACGTTCAACGCGATGCGCAGTGATCGGCAGTTCGTGTTCAAGGACGCCAACGCCCTGTTGGCCCGCTATCGTGAGACCGGCCAGCGCGTGGAGGCCGTGCTGCCACGCATGTTCAACCAGCGTCCCAAGGCGGCACTGGAAATCAAACCAGTGGAGCCGGAGCGCGCGCTCACGGCAAGTGCGGCCAGCTACCAACCTGGCAGCGCCGATGGTCAACAGCCGGGCGTGTTGTACGTCAACACCGGCGACCTGCCCTCGCGCAAACGCTGGTCGGTGACGCTGCAATACCTGCATGAAGGCATTCCCGGCCATCACTTCCAATTGGGCGCACAGCAGGAGTTGGCTGGTTTGCCGCGCTTCCGCCGGCTGGGCGGCGATGTCGCCTATGTCGAAGGCTGGGGTTTGTACGCCGAATCGCTGGGCGAGGAACTTGGCCTGTACAACGACCCTTACGATCACCTCGGTTATCTGCAGACCACCTTGCTGCGCACCGTGCGCCTGGTCGCCGATACCGGTTTGAACGCCTCCGGCTGGAATCGCCAACAGGCCATCGACTACATGGTCGACAACGTCGACATCGCCGCCAGCGATGCAGCCTCCGAAGTGGAACGCTTCATGGCGCTGCCCGGGCAGACGCTGGCGCTGCGCGTGGGAGAAATCAAAATCCAGATGCTGCGTGACAAGGCCAAGGCCGAGCTCGGCGAGCGTTTCGACGTGCGCGAGTTCCACCATGAAGTATTGAAGGACGGCTCGATGCCGCTGGATATTCTGGAAGCCAAGATCGACCGCTGGATCGCCAGCAAAAAAGCCTGACAACCAACCCTGGAGCTGCCATGTACCGGTGGATGTACCGACTCGCCCCGCTGTGCCTGTTCGCGTTCTCCACCGCCATGGCGGCCCCTGTTGCGGCGCCGCCCGATCCCGGCATTGATGCACTGATGCAGGCCTATGACGGCCAGGTGCCGGGCGCCTCGGTGCTGGTGCTCAAGGACGGCCAGCCGGCATTTCGGCGCAGCTACGGATTGGCGGCGGTCGAAGACCGCACCGCCGTCACCCCGGCAAGCAATTTTCGATTGGCGTCGGTGAGCAAACAGTTCACCGCCGCGGCGATTCTGCTGTTGGCCGAAGACGGTGCGCTGTCCATCGATGACCCGTTGAAGAAGTGGCTGCCCAGCCTGCCCGCCGTGGCCGACACCATCACGCTGCGGCAACTGCTCAGCCACACCAGCGGCCTGCTCGATTACGAAGACTTGATGAACCCGGCCGACACCCGCCAGGTTCACGATATCGACGTGCTGCAGCTGCTGGAAAAAGAGAACCGCACCTACTTCACGCCCGGCAGCGACTACCGCTACAGCAACAGCGGTTACGCGTTATTGGCCTTGGTGGTGGGCAAGGCATCGGGCAGCGACTTCGCCAGTTTCCTGCGCCAGCGCATCTTTCTGCCACTTGGCATGAACAACACCTACGCACATCAAGACGGCGTGGACGATGTGCCCAACCGCGTCTACGGCTACAGCGAAATCGACGGCCGCTGGCAGCGCACCGATCAAAGCACCACCAGCGCGGTGCTTGGCGACGGCGGCATCTATTCGTCCATTGACGACCTCGCCAAGTGGGATGCCGCGCTGTACGACGAACGCCTGCTGCGCCGCAGTTCGTTGCAACTGGCGTTCAGCCCTGCCACCAAAACCAACGAACCGGATGTGCCGCATTACGGCTTTGGCTGGCGCATCAACGGCGACGCGCTGTGGCACAGCGGCGAGAGCATTGGTTTCCGCAACGTGATCGTGCGTTATCCCAAGCAGAAGCTGACGGTGATCGTGCTGACCAACCGCAACGCGCCGGAACCCTACGCACTGGCGATCAACATCGCCCGGCGCTGGCTGGATGCCGCGCAATGAAATTGTTGACCGGCATCCATCATGTGGCAGTGATTGCGTCGGATTACGCGCGTTCGCGGGACTTCTACGTGCGCATTCTTCGGCTGGACGTAACTGCCGAGAATTTCCGCGCCGAGCGTGACTCGTGGAAGCTGGACCTGCGCCTGCCCGACGGCAGCCAGCTGGAGTTGTTCTCCTTTCCCACCCCACCACCGCGCCCGAGCCGCCCGGAAGCCTGCGGCCTGCGCCACTTGGCGTTCCGTGTGGAAGCACTGGACGCGGTGGTCGCCCACCTGCAAAGCGAAGGCGTGGACTGCGAGCCGATCCGCGTGGATGAGTTCACCGGCCGCCGCTTCACCTTCTTCGCGGATCCAGATGATCTGCCGCTGGAGTTGTACGAAGGCGAGTGAGGCTGAGGGCTGTGGCTTTTGGCTGTGGCTTTTGGCTGTGGCTTTTGGCTGTGGCTTTTGGCTGTGGCTCCTGATTAAGCCCCTCTCCCGCCTGCGGGAGAGGGGTTGGGGTGAGGGCAGCTCTGGCTTTGGCTTTGACCTTGGCTTCTATAAAAACCTTTGAAGCAAGCACCAAGCACCCTCATCCGCCCTTCGGGCACCTTCTCCCGTAAACGGGAGAAGGGAGCAGCTCAGCTGCGCGTGCTTCTGACATCTCCTGCGCTTCCTGCAATTCCTGCATCTGCACGCCCTTCCCTGTACCCCTGTCACATCCGCCGCACCCGCACGTCCTATGACCTAGTGACTTCCGGCGCATTGCCCGTCGTGGGCGTGGCCTGAATGATGCTTCCATCATCCAAGGAGAGGTTTTGTCCATGCTGCAGATCCGTGGTTTGTCGAAAACCTACGCCAATGGCGTGCACGCGCTGAAGAATGTCGACCTGGACATCCCGCGCGGCATGTTCGGCCTGCTGGGCCCCAATGGCGCCGGCAAATCATCGCTGATGCGCACACTGGCTACGCTGCAGGAAGCCGACTCCGGCAGTGCAACGCTGACCACCGCCGATGGCGCCAGCATCGACGTTCTCCGCGACAAGGATGCATTGCGCCGCCGGCTGGGCTACCTGCCGCAGGACTTCGGTGTGTACCCGAAGGTGAGCGCACTGGATCTGCTCGATCACTTCGCCGTGCTCAAAGGGCTCACCGCGCGCAAGCAGCGCAAGGAAGTGGTGGAAGGCCTGCTGCAGCAGGTAAACCTGTGGGATGCGCGCAAGCGCAAGCTCGGCACCTACTCCGGCGGCATGCGCCAGCGCTTCGGCATCGCCCAGGCATTGCTCGGCAACCCGCAGCTGGTGATCGTGGACGAACCCACCGCCGGCCTCGATCCGGAAGAACGCAACCGCTTCCTCAACCTGCTGGCGGAAATCGGCGAGAACGTGGCGGTGATCCTGTCCACGCACATCGTCGAGGACGTGACCGACCTGTGCCCCAGCATGGCCATCATGAACAAGGGACAGGTGTTGTTGACCGGCCGCCCCGCCGACGCCATCGACGCGCTGCAGGCGCAGGTGTGGCGCAAGCAGGTGACCAAGGCCGCGCTGCCAGAGTACGAATCACGCTTCACCGTGCTGTCCACGCGCCTGATGGGCGGGCACCCGGTGATCCATGTCTTCAGCCAGTCGTGTCCGGAACAGGGCTTCGAGCCGGTGGAACCGGGTCTGGAAGATGTCTACTTCCAGCGCCTGCGCCTGCAAGCGCAGGCGGCCTGACGGAGACAACCCATGACCTTCGCCTTCCTGCGCTTCGAGCTGCGCGAGCAGCTCCGCTCTCCCTTGCTGTGGCTGCTTGCGGTGCTGTTCGCCCTGCTCGCCTTCGGTGCCGCGTCCAGTGACGCCATCCAGATCGGCGGCAGCATCGGCAACGTGCATCGCAATGCACCGTCGGTGGTTGCCACCCTCATGACCTCCTTCACCCTGCTCGGGCTGCTGGTGGTCACGCTGTTCGTCAGCAATGCGTTGCTGCGTGACTTTGAACCGGGTACGGCCGAGCTGGTGTTCTCGAGTCCGATCAAACGCCGCGACTACCTGCTCGGCCGCCTCGGCGCAGCGCTGCTCGCCAGTCTGTTGATGTACGTGATCATCGCGGCGGGCCTGTTCGTCGCCCAGTTCATGCCGTGGATCGATGCCGCACGCCTCGGCCCGGTGTCGTTGCAGCCGTACCTGTGGTCGTTCGTGTACATGGTGCTGCCGAATGTGTTGTTCACCACCGCGCTGTTGGCAGTGCTGGCAGTAACCACCCGCAACATCCTGTGGGTGTACATCGGCGTCATCGTGTTCTTCGTGCTGTACGGCGTCAGCCGCGCCATCCTGGTCGACATCGACAACCAGCGCCTGTCCTCGCTGCTCGATCCGCTGGGCATGCGTGCGATGTCACAGGCCATGCGCTATTGGTCGGCCGAAGAGCGCAACACCGGCCTGCCCGCCTTCACCGGCTATTTGTTGGAGAACCGCGTGCTCTGGTTGGCGGTGACCGGTGCACTGTTCGCCGCCACCTTCGCCTTGTTCCGCACCGAGCGCAGTGGCACCGGCCGCAGCCGTCGCAAGAACACCGCTGCCGTCGCCACCAGCGACAGTACGCGTCCCAACGTGGTCGCACCCAAGGTCACGCCGGTGTTCAACCTCGCCACCGGCTGGAAGCAGTTGCTGCGCCAGGTGAGCTTCGATGCGATCGGTGTGTTCCGCAGCGCGCCGTTTCTGGTGCTGCTGGCGTTGGGCATGGCCAACTTCATTCCCAGCGCGTTGTTCCGCAAAACCATGTACGGCACGCCCAGTTGGCCGGTGACCTCGCAGATGCTGGAGGCACTGCAACAGAGCTACAGCTTCCTGCTGATCATCATCGTATTGTTCTATGCCGGCGAGCTGGTCTGGCGTGAACGCAGCGCGCGCATCGACGGCATCAGCAATGCCATGCCGGTGCCGAACTGGGTGCCGCTGCTGGGCAAGTTCCTCACCCTGGTTGCGGTGGTTGCTGCATTCCAGGCCGTGGGCGGGCTCACCGCCATCATCATCCAGTTGAGCAAGGGCTACACGCAGATCGAACCGCTGCTGTACCTGAAAACCCTGTCGCTGGATTCGGTGGTCTACCTCCTGATGGGCGGCATGGCGTTGGTGCTGCAGGTACTGAGCAACAACAAGTTTCTCGGCTATGCGCTGTTGATTTTGATGCTGATCGGGCAGTCCGTGCTGGGCATGCTCGACTACACGCAGAACCTCTACAACTTCGGCAGCTGGCCCATCGCGCCGTATTCGGACATGAATGGTTACGGCCATTTCCTGACCGGCCAGCTCGTGTTCCAGGGGTACTGGGCGTTGTTCCTGCTGGTGCTGTTGCTGCTGTGCGCCGCCTTGTGGGTGCGCGGCGTGGATTCGGGCTGGCGTCAACGCCTGCGTCTTGCGCGCCATCGTTTGAGCGGCAAGCTCGGTGCGGCGCTGGCGGTTGCGCTGGTGGCATTCGTGGCGTGCGCCGGCTGGTTGTACTGGAGCACCAACATCCGCAACGAGTTCGTCTCGCCGGACCAGTCACTGGATCGCCAGGCCCGCTACGAGCGTGAGTACCGTAAGTACAAGGATCTGCCGCAGCCGCGCATCATCGCCATCGACAACAACGTCGATCTGCATCCGGAAGACCAGTCGGTGCGCATCGATGGCCGTTACCGCGTGCGCAACACGCATGCTGCGGCGATTCCCGCCATCCACGTGGCGATGGGCGACGACCCCACGCTGACGGCCATCGACATGGGCGGCGCCAAGCTGACCCAGCACGATGAAGAACTGGGCTACCGCATCTACACGCTGGATAAACCGCTGCAGCCCGGCGAAGAACGCGACATCACCTTCACCGTGGACATCCACCCCAACGGCATCACCGCCGACCAGGCGCAGAGCCAGATCGTCGACAACGGCAGCTTCTTCAACAGCCGCGTGCTGCCGTCGTTTGGCTATGACAGCGGCATTGAGATCAGCGACCGCAACGAGCGCCGCAAGCGTGACCTCGGCGAACCTACGCGCATGCCCAAGCTGGAGGATCAAGCCGCACGCGCCAATACCTACATCTCCAACGATTCGGACTGGCTGGATTTCCGCACCACCGTCTGCACTGCGCCAGACCAGATTGCGCTGGCGCCGGGCTATCTGCAGAAGGAGTTTGAACGCGACGGCCGCCGCTGCTTCAGCTACGCGATGGACCGGCCGATGCTCAACTTCTATGCGTATCTGTCGGCGCGTTGGGCGGTGAAGAAAGCCACCTACAAGGACATCCCGATCGAGATCTACTACGACCCCAAGCATCCGTACAACGTGGACCGGATGATCGAGGGCGTGCAGAAATCACTGGCCTATTACGAAGCCAACTTCAGCCCGTATCAGCACCGCCAGGTGCGCATCATCGAGTTCCCGGGCTACCGGTCGTTCGCCCAGAGTTTTGCCAACACCATCCCGTACTCCGAATCCATCGGCTTCATCGCCGACCTGCGTGACAAGAACGACATCGACTACGTGTTCTATGTCACCGCGCACGAAGTCGCGCATCAATGGTGGGCGCACCAGATCATCGGGGCCAACGTGCAGGGCGCCACCGTGTTGTCCGAGTCGCTGTCGCAGTACTCGGCATTGATGGTGATGGAGAAGGAATACGGGCGCACCCACATGCGTCAGTTCCTGAAGGAAGAACTGGACAGCTATTTGTCCGGGCGCGGCGGTGAGGACGTCGAAGAACTGCCGCTGTACCGCGTGGAGAACCAGCAATACATCCATTACCGCAAGGGCTCGGTGGTGTTCTACCGCCTGCGCGAGGAAATGGGCGAAGAAGCACTGAACCGCGCATTGAACCGCTTCATCCAGGCCAAGGCATTCCAGCAACCGCCGTACACCACCTCGGCCGAATTGCTGGAGTTCATCCGTGCCGAAGCCAAGCCCGAACAGCAGGCCTTGATCACCGACCTGTTCGAGAAGATCAGCTTCTACGACAACCGCGTGGTGGAAGCGACCGCCAGGAAGCGCAGTGACGGCCGCTACGACGTCACCCTGCAACTGCACGCCGACAAGCGCTACGCCGACGGCGTGGGCAAGGAGACCGCCGGCGCGCTGGACGACTGGATCGAAGTCGCCGTGTTTGCCAGCGGCGCCTCGGGCAAGGAGCGCGATGAGAAGGTGCTGTATCTGCAGCGCCACCACATCACGACCAGCTCGCCGACCATCACCGTGACCGTCGACCAGAAGCCGGACGAAGCCGGATTCGACCCGTACAACAAACTGATCGACCGCGTCTCCGCCGACAACCGCAAGCGGGTGACGTTGCAGTAGGCATGTGCTCAACGCTCCTGCTCAACGCTCCTGCTCAAAGCCCCTCTCCCATTCATGGGAGAGGGGTTGGGGTGAGGGCAGCTCCTGGTTTGGCTTTTGCCTTCCTTCAGCGGAAGCGCCAAAGAAGCAACAGCCAAAGCCCCCCTCATCCGCCCCGTTGGGGCACCTTCTCCCACGCACGGGAGGAGGGAGCACTCGAGCATGGCTGCAATTCCCACGCCCAAACTGCTTTGAATCTGCTGCACCGCGGATTCCGTACGGCGTCGAATGGCGTTACATTCGGCAGCGTACCGGCGCCGCCGGCAACCGAAACACACCCTGGGAGGGATGAATGCGCACCACGATCAAAACCCTGTTGCTGGCCCTGCCGCTGATGGCCGCCGGCTTCTCCGCCAGCGCTTCGGACAGCGCCGCCGGCCGCTGGAAAACCATTGATGACGAAACCGGCCGGGTGAAGTCCATCGTCGAAATCACCCAGGCCACCAACGGCAACCTGAGCGGCAAGGTCCTGCAGGTATTGCAGTCCGCCCAAGGCCCGAATCCGGTCTGTGACAAGTGCGATGGCGCCAACAAGGGCAAGCCGATCGCAGGCATGACCATCCTCTGGAACCTGCGCCCGGACGGCACCAACAAGTGGGCCAACGGCACCATCCTGGACCCGGCCAAGGGCAAGACCTACAGCTCCAAGATCGCCCTGGTGGAGAACGGCCGCAAGCTGGAAGTCTCCGGCTGCATCGCCTTCATCTGCCGCACCCAGACCTGGCTGCGCGACCAGTAAGCCGCTTTAAAGCCCCTCTCCCGCCTGCGGGAGAGGGGTTGGGGTGAGGGGAAGCTTCTAGCTATACAAAGTCAGAAGCTCCCCCCTCATCCGCCCTTCGGGCACCTTCTCCCGCCTGCGGGAGAAGGAAGCACATCCAGCTCCGTGCTCGCGTCACCCCAGCCCCGGCACTGCCGGGGCTGCCTGTTTTCCGGCGTGCGATAATCCGGCGTTCCCTCGCTGCAAATGATGGCCATGACCCGCAACGCCCTAGTCACCAACGCCCTGCCCTACGCCAATGGCCCGCTGCACCTCGGCCACCTGGTGGGTTACATCCAAGCCGACATCTGGGTGCGTGCGCGGCGAATGATGGGCGAAAAGGTCTGGTACGTCTGCGCTGACGACACCCACGGCACGCCGATCATGCTGGCTGCCGAGAAGGCTGGCGTGACCCCGGAAGCCTTCATCGCCAACGTCCAGGCCGGCCACGAGCGCGACTTTGCCGCGTTCGGCGTGGATTTTGACCATTACGACTCGACCAACTCGGCCACCAACCGCGAGCTGACCGAGGCGCTGTACAGCAAGCTCGACGCCGCCAGCCACATCAGCCGTCGCTCGATCGCACAGTTCTACGATCCGGCCAAGGGCATGTTCCTGCCGGACCGCTACATCAAGGGCACCTGCCCCAAGTGCAAGTCGCCCGACCAGTACGGCGACAACTGCGAAGTCTGCGGTGCCACCTATGGCCCGACCGACCTGATCGAGCCGAAGTCGGTGGTCTCCGGCGCTACCCCGGAAATGCGCGATTCGGAGCATTACTTCTTCGAGGTCGGCCGCTTCCAGGAGTTCCTGCGCGAATGGCTGACCGGCGACGTCGCCCTGCCCGGCGTGAAGGCCAAGCTGGCCGAATGGCTGGATGCCGAAGGCGGCCTGCGTGCGTGGGATATCTCGCGTGATGCGCCCTACTTCGGCTTTGAAATCCCCGGCGCACCCGGCAAGTATTTCTACGTGTGGCTGGACGCGCCGATCGGCTACCTGTCCAGCTTCAAGAACCTGTGCGCCAAGACCGGCGACGACTTCGACGCCGTGCTGGCGGCCGGCAGCAGCACCGAACTGCATCATTTCATCGGCAAGGACATCGTCAACTTCCACGGTCTGTTCTGGCCGGCGGTACTGCACGGCACCGGCCTGCGCGCGCCGACCAAGCTGCACGTCAACGGTTACCTGACCGTGGACGGCGCCAAGATGAGCAAGTCGCGCGGCACCTTCATCATGGCTCGCACCTATCTGGATGCCGGGCTGGCACCGGAAGCGCTGCGTTACTACTTTGCGGCCAAGTCCTCCGGCGGCGTTGACGATCTGGATTTGAACCTGACCGACTTCACCGCGCGCGTGAACGCGGATCTGGTTGGCAAGTTCGTCAACCTGGCCAGCCGCTGCGCCGGTTTCATCGCCAAGCGCTTCGACGGCAAGCTGGCCGACGTGCTGCCGGATCCGGCCCAGTACGACCGCTTCATCGCGGCACTGGCACCGGTGCGTGAGGCCTACGAACGCAACGACGCGGCCGCCGCCATCCGCCTGACCATGACGCTGGCCGATGAAGCCAACAAGTACATCGACGACACCAAGCCATGGGTGATTGCCAAGCAAGAAGGCGCCGATGCCGAACTGCAGGCGGTCTGCACCCAGGGCCTGAATCTGTTCCGCGTGCTGGTGGCCGCGCTCAAGCCGGTACTGCCGGCCACCGCGCTGCAGGCCGAGGCGTTCCTCAACGCCCCGGTGCTTGGCTGGGACGACATCGCCACGCCGCTCACCGCCCACAGCATCGCTACCTATATGCCGCTGTTCACCCGTATCGACCCCAAGATGATTGACGCAATGACCGACGCTTCCAAGGACACCCTCGCCGCCGCGCCCGCCGCCGCTGAAGCCAAACCTGCCAAGGCTGAAAAGCCGGCCAAGGTCGAGGCCAAGCCGGAAGCCAAGGCCGACGGTGAAGCCTCCGCGTACATCGGCATTGACGATTTCGCCAAGCTCGATCTGCGTATCGGCAAGGTGCTGGAGTGCGGTTTTGTCGAAGGCTCGGACAAGCTGCTGCGCTTCCTGCTGGACGCCGGTGATCTGGGCCAGCGCCAGATTTTCTCGGGCATCCGTGGCAGCTACGCCGAACCGGAAACGCTGGTCGGCCGCAACGTGGTGTTCATCGCCAACCTGGCCCCGCGCAAAATGCGCTTCGGCCTGAGCGAAGGCATGATCCTGTCGGCCGGTTTCGACGGCGGCGCGCTTGCCCTGCTGGATGCCGATGCGGGCGCATTGCCGGGCATGCCGGTTAGGTAATGCTTGAGCTGGGATTGGGGAATAGGGAACAGGGAACGTGGCTGCATCGCAACTGATGGTTCACTGAGCTGTTGTTGAAGGTTCGTCATCCGACCTCGTTAAAACGCAAGCAGACCCTTCATTCCCCAACCCCACAGTCCCCGCTCCCCGCCCCCCATGCACCTCGCCCTGTTCGACTTCGACCACACCATCACCGTCTGTGACACGTACAGCCGCTTTCTGCGGCGCGTGGCCACGCCGGAACAGCGCGCGCAGGCGTGGTGGCGGATCGGCCCGTGGTTGCTGGCGTATCGCTTGAAATTGATCTCGGCCGAACGCATCCGCCGCCGTGTCACTTCGCAGGTTTTCACCGGTCGCCATGCCGGCGAAATCACCCAGATGGCCCGCGACTACGCACGCGAGCACCTGCCCGGCATGGTGCGGCCGGAGATGCTGGAGCAGATCCAGTGGCACAAGGCGCAGGGGCACACGGTTGCAGTGGTTTCGGCCTCGATTGATCTGTACCTGCAGCACTGGTGCGATGCGCAGGGTTTGCAGATGATCTGCAACACGCTGGAAGTGCAGGACAACCGCTTCACCGGCCGCTACGCCGACGGCGACTGTGGGCCGCGCAAAGTGGTGCACATCCGCAAGCAATTTGATCTGAGCCGCTTCCAGCGCATCCACGCCTACGGCGACAGCCGTGAAGACAAACCGATGCTGGCACTGGCGCATGAGCGCTGGTATCGCGGCAAATGCCTGTCCTGAGCCCCTCTCCCTCCGGGAGAGGGGTTGGGGTGAGGGCACACAGCAGAACTACGAAATGACGACTCAACCCTCATCCGACGCTGCGCGCCACCTTCTCTCAAAGGGAGAAGGGATTGCCGCGCTGGTCGAACGCCTGGACCAACTGCTGCCGCAAACCCAATGCGGGCAATGCGGTTTTGATGGCTGCCGCCCGTATGCCGAGGCGATGGCGCGTGGCGAAGCCGGCGTGGATCACTGCCCGCCCGGCGGCGATGCCGGTGCGCGCGCGTTGGCGCATGTCTTGAACGTTGTCGCGGTGCCGTTCGACCGCAGCCGCGGCGAACACAAACCCCCTCAAGTGGCGGTCATCGTTGAAGCCGACTGCATCGGCTGCACCAAATGCATCCAGGCCTGCCCGGTGGATGCCATTGTTGGCGGCGCCAAGTACATGCACACCGTGTTGGCCGATCTGTGCACCGGCTGCGAGCTGTGCATCCCACCGTGTCCGGTGGATTGCATCGAACTGCACCAGCGCTAATCGGTAGGCGCGGCCTCAGCCGCGAAGCCGGTGTGACTGCAATTGCGTGGATGGGCGCGATCCCGCGGATCGTTGACCAGGCACCATCACGCGCTGGACAGCCCCGGACGTCACAAGCTCCGGGGCATTCCGAATGACCGCTTACGGCACCGCAGCGGTGATCACGATCTCGATCTTCCACGCCGGGTTGGCCAGCTTGGCCTGCACGGTGGCGCGGGCCGGGGTGGCATCTTTCGGAACCCACTTGTCCCAGGCTTCATTCATGCCGGGGAAGTCGGCGATATCGGCGAGGAAAATTTCCGCACGCAGGATGTTGGTCTTGTCGGTGGGCGCCAGACGCAGCAGATCGTCGATGGCCT
This sequence comes from Stenotrophomonas sp., assembly GCF_050737575.1. Classification (GTDB taxonomy): domain Bacteria; phylum Pseudomonadota; class Gammaproteobacteria; order Xanthomonadales; family Xanthomonadaceae; genus Stenotrophomonas. The sequence continues at coordinate 166,171 of NZ_JBOHXW010000004.1, read as the reverse complement.
GCAGCACCTGTTCGGTCTGGCCGACGATATCGGCGCTGGTGTCTTCAGGCACCTGGCCGGCCAGGTAGGCCACGCCGTGGTGGATGGTCATTTCCGACATGCGCGGGCCGGTATCGAAACGTTCGATCATGGGGGCGTTTCCCTCGGTTGGATGTGGCGGCCATTGTGACCCGAACCGGAAGTTTCAGCTGGTTCTTTGTGCAGCCGCCGCCACGCGGCAATGGCCACCATCAACAGCCAGCCCACCACCAGTGCGATCACCAGCTTCTGGCCAAGCCCGCGTGGGCTTTCGCGCCACAGCACATGCGCCCACAGACCAACGAAGGTCAGCCACGCCCACCACCACGCCCAGCGATGCAGCGGTGACCAGCGCGGGTCGCGGGCAAAACACCAGGCCTGCAGCAGCATCGCCACGGTCACGCAAAGGAACGCGGTCTGCGCCGACACGCCATGCACCAGCGGCGCCAGCAACGGCGCACGCTCCGGCAACCAACTGTCACCAATGGCGACCGTGGCCAAACTCAATCCGGCAATGGTGAACAACGCAGGCGGCAAGCCGCGACGCGCCACGCCGCGTGCCTGCGCGTACAACGTCCACGCCAGCAAACCGATGGCCAAGGCCAGCAGGCAATACGCCACGCGCAGCAGCAGGCCGTGCGGGCCATGCAGGTACAGGCTCAACGTGGCCCACGCCCAATCCAGATCGGCGCGTGCGAATTGCAGCCAGGTTGCGCAGATCGCGAACGAAACCAGCGCCAGCATGGCCACAGCCAGACTTGCCCGTGCCCGTCGCTGTCCAGGGTGCGCAGTGGTTTGCATCGATACATCGCCGCCAATGTGGAATCCGGCCAGTCTAGGCGCAGCGACGGGCCTTGGTTGGCTGAAGGAACAAACAATACACAGCAGCGGCTTTGCATCGCCGTCACGCACTGGCGATAGTCTTGGCGACCCGCGCCGACACCGGCGCTCCAGCCGTCACCGCCGCGCATGAGTGCTCCTTCCGCCGTACCGGACCAGAAAACTGCCGGCTGGCGCCGCTTCATCGCCATTGCGATCACGCTGGCGGTCATGGGCTTGGCACTGCATGCCCTGGCCGGGCAGTTTGACGACCACGGCTATCATCAGATCCGCACGGCGTTGAAGGGGCTGTCATGGCCGCAATTGCTGATGGCGACGCTGCTGGGCATGGTCAGCTACGCCTGCCTGATTGGCTTTGACGCCATTGGCCTGCGCCGCGCAAGACAGCGCCTGCCTGTCAGCCGCATCGGCATCACCGCCTTCCTCGCCCACGCTGCCGGACAAACGCTTGGGTTCGCGGCATTGACCGGCGGCGCCATCCGCCTGCGCAGTTACGGTCGGGCCGGACTCAGCCTGGCCGAGATCGGCCAGGTGGTGCTGATGTCCACCCTGGGTTTCATCTTCGGCGCGTGGTTGCTGCTGGGCCTGGCCATGTGGCTGGAACCCGACGCGGCAGCGCGCGCCCTGCCGATCACCATCCCCGTCGTGCGTGCGCTGGGCATCGGCATGCTGGTGTTGTTTGTGGCGATGCTGGCGGTGGTCGGCAGGCACGGGCACAGCATCGGTTGGCGCACGCACCACATCTGGATTCCCAACCGGCGCACGGTGCTGGAAGTCACCGCACTGAGCGTGGTCGAACTGAGCTTGGCATCGGCCGCGTTCTATGTGCTGCTGCCTGCGCAGGCGGAAATCGGCTTTATTGGATTTGTCGGGCTGTATCTGGTGGCGGTCGTGGCCGGCTTGATCTCCACCGTGCCGGCCGGTCTGGGTGTATTTGAGTGGAGCCTGCTCAAGCTGCTGCCGCAGATTGCGCCGGCGGCCATCCTCGCCGCAGCAGTGGCCTACCGCGTCACCTATTACCTGTTGCCGCTGCTGCTGTCGGCGTTGCTCGCGGCGGTGGCCAGCGTGCGTCGCCCGCTTCGCAGTGGTGCGGGCGCGGCATGGAGTGCATTGCGGCCGTGGCTGCCGCAGATCATCGCGCTGGCGGTGTTCGCGGTCGGCGCGCTGCTGGTGATCGACGGCACCTTGCCGGTGCCGCGTCACCGCATCCTGCCCGCGCCATTGCCGCTGGTGGAAACCTCACACCTGCTCGGCAGCCTCGGCGGCGTTGCCCTGCTGTTGATCGGCCAGGGCTTGCAGCGGCGCAGCCACGTTGCGTGGTTGATTGCGTTGGCGTTATGCGTGGCATTGCCGATACCGGCATGGCTGCGCGGTGGTCACGCGCTGGTGGCGTTGACGCTGCCGCTGGTCGCTATTGCCTTGTGGGCGGCGCGGCGCGAGTTCTACCGCGAAGGCGCGCTGCTTGATGAAGCCTGGTCGTGGCCGTGGCTGCGCAATGTCGCCTTGGTGTTGGTGGCCACGGTGTGGCTGCTGTTCTTTGTCTACAGCCACGTCGAATACCAGAACGAACTGTGGTGGCAGTTCGCCACCTCGGGTAACGCACCGCGCGCATTGCGTGCGCTGTTGCTGATCAGCGTGGTGGTGATCGTGTTCGGGCTGGCGCGCCTACTGCACAGCACCCGCAGTCCGCTGCCTGCGCCAACCGGCGAGACGCTGGAACTGCTGCGCCCGGTATTGGCGCAGGCACACGACACCCAAGCCTGCCTGTCGATGACCGGCGACAAGGCCATCCTGCGCAGCGAACACGGCGATGGCTTCGTGATGATGCAGCGCTACGGCGGCTCGCTGGTGTCGATGGGCGATCCGGTCGGCCCGCCCGCTATTGCACGCGATCTGATCTGGAAATTCCGCGAGGAAGCCGACCGCCTCGGTCTGCGTCCGGTCTTCTACCAGACCAGCGACAAGTATTGGCAGACCTATCTCGACCTCGGCCTGACGCTGGTGAAACTGGGAGAGGAAGCGATGGTGCCGCTGCAGAATTTCAGCCTCACCGGCAGCACCCGCGCCGATCTGCGGCAAGCGTGGAATCGCGGCAAGCGCTCGGCATTGAGCTTTCGCCTGGTGGAAGCGGCAGAGGTGCCGCCGCTGTTGCCGCAATTGCGCGCCATCTCCGATGGCTGGCTGGAAGAAAAATCCGGCGAGGAGAAAGGCTTCTCGCTGGGCAATTTCGACGACGCCTATCTGTGCCGCTTCCCGGTCGCGCTGGTCGAGGCCGAAGGCCGCATCGTCGCCTTCGCCAACGTCTGGCAGGCACCGGCCGGGCATGAGTTGTCGGTGGACCTGATGCGCCACCTGCCCGACGCGCCGAAAGGCACGATGGATTTCCTGTTCATCGAACTGTTTCTGTGGGGCGCAGCCAACGGCTATACGCGCTTCTCGCTGGGCATGGCGCCGCTTACCGGACTGGCCGACCACCGGCTGGCTGGCCGCTGGAACCGATTCGCCACGCTGGTGGCGCGCCACGGTGAACGCTTCTATGGCTTCGGCGGACTGAGGCGCTTCAAATCGAAATTCTCCCCGGACTGGCGCCCCCGTTACCTCGCCGCCCCCGGCGGCATGCATCTGCCCGCAGCATTGTTGGATGTCACCCGGCTGATCTCGCTGGACCCGCAGCGTTAGAGGCTGGGAGTGGGGAACAGGGAACGGGGAATGCGGCGGTACGGGAATTCAAGCCGCAACTACGGTTTTGCCGGTTCCTTCAGCTGCTGCAGGATCACCCTTGCCAGCGCGGCGTAGTCGCCCTCGAAATGATGATCCCCCGGTAGCTTCACCACCTGCGCGCCGCCTGCCGGCAGCTGCGGGCACAGCGCGCCGTCGTCATCCGCGCCGTAGATGCACAGCGTGCGTTGCGGCGACAGCTTCGCCACTTCCGGTGCGATCGGCAGGCCATCGTCGGCACCGCCACCGATCCAGCTGCTGACGTGGAATTCGTAATCGGCGTTGGTGCCGGCCGACATCAACGCAGTCATGCGCAGCATTGACGAGGTACTCGGTGGCAATTCATTGATGGCCGCCGGCAATACATCGGCGCCCTGTGAAAAGCCAACCAACAGCAACTTCGGGCGCTGCCACCGGCGCGCGTAATGCTGCGCGATGCGATCCAGATCCGCTGCAAAACCGGCCGGCGTGCGTTCGCTCCAGAAGTAGCGCAGCGAATCCACGCCGACCACGGAAACACCCGCCTGCGCCAACGCGCCTGCAACTTCCTTGTCCAGACCGGCCCAACCGCCATCGCCGGAAACAAAGATCGCGAAGGTATCGCCCTGCCCGCTTGCCGGCACTTCCACCAACGGCAGACCGTCCAGTTCCTGCGGCACCGGCGGCAAGCTGACGCCCTGTTGCGCACCCAACACGCGCGCAGCTGCGACTTCCCCCGGCAATGCACTGCCGCTGCGCGTGCGTTGGAACTGGCGCGCCAACGGCACCGCGCCGACGAAGGCGTTCACGGTAGCCGCGGAGCACGCATGGCTGCCGTTACCTGCAGCAGTCAGCCACGGGAAACGCAGTGGCTGCGGCAGCAGCGCGCGGTCATGGATGGCATCGCCGCAGGTCATCTTTCCCGCACTCCATTGCGGGCAGAAACTGTCGGTCAACAGGCCCGCAAACACCTGCGGCGCGGCCTGGCTTGCCACGGCATACGCCAGCGCGGCACCTGCGCCATCACCGCCCAGAATCGGCAGGCGATAGGTGGCCACGCGGTAATAGGCCTGCACGTAGCGCGAGAAATTTTCCACGTCACCGGCAGAGAAACCGCAGCTCCCCTTTTCTTTGGCCAGCACCCGCTGCAGATGCGCGGTGTCGATATCCACCACCATCGCACCGTCGTCGCGCAGCGCCTGCAGCCGTGCCTGTCGTTGCGCAGGCGTGTCGTTGCCGGAAAACCACAACACCACACGTTGCGGCGAACCCTTGGGCAAGTGCACCGGCACGTTTTCAAAACGGCCGTGACTGACCTGCTCGGCGGCCAGCGCTGGTGCCGATTGCACGGCCAATGCCACCATCATGCCCAGCAACGCACGCACCATGGATGAGCTCTCAGGAGTGGAAAACTGAAGCCTACGCCTGCCGGCGCGGGAGAAATGTCGGGGCCGCCGCGTCGCGTGCCCGCATCAATCCGCCGCGTCAGGGTGACGCAACTTCCACGCCGCAAGCGCCAACCGGTACTGGCCCAGCTCGTCGGAATACAGGTCCAGCACGCACAGCGGGCAGCCGCTGCCGCAGCACTCGTTGGGGCCGGGTTCCTCAGGCGGTTGCGGACGGGGATCGGGGTCGACGATGGGGATTGGATTCATTGCACTGGCCACACGGGCCGGCTCGGCAGCACGGTGGCGCGCATTTTAGCCAACCTGGGCCGCTCAGCTGGTGATGCGGCGCAGATTGGCGCGTGCCGCGGCGTCGTAGCGTTCATGAAAGTAGTCGCTGAAGAAGATGCGCGGCTGCGCCAACACGCCTTTCAGGAAGCGGCGCCGATTGATGCGGAACAAAAATCCCGGCACCTTGCCGCTGTATTCCTGGGCGATGCCACGGTCGTAGGCATCGAACACTGCGGGCGGCGCGCCGAGGATGGCCATGTCGCTGTCCAGGAACAAGGCCGCATCGGCGTCCAGTTCTTCTGCCCGCAGTTGCCCGTGACGGGCGGTCAGTTCGATCAATTCGGCCACGCGTGACGCATCCACGCCGGCGTCCGGAAGCCACTGCCCAATCGCAGCAACGGCCAACTGCGCGGACCGCAGTTCGTTGTCGCTGCGCCCGGCTTCGTAGATCGCATCGTGGTACAGCACCGCCAACGCCACTTCACGCGGCTGCTTCCAGCCCGGGCCATCAGCGACATCGCGGTAGTGATGCAGCAACGCCTGTACATGCGCGAAGTTGTGATACGCACGCGGCGGTTGCGCGTAGGCCGCTTCAAGTTCGGCCAATTGTTGCGACGGCAGGGACAGCGCCAGCGAGAGGGTTTCCATGCACGCATCCTGCCTCACAGGGTGGACGCGGGTAAACGCCCCGCGCAGGCGCGGCTTCAGCCGCGAAGCCGGTAGAGCCAACATTCCGACACAGCGTGATTACAGATCTTCCGGGGGCGGAAGCAGCACCTGCTTCGCGGCTGAAGCCGCTCCTACCCCAGCTGCCAGCGGCCTTCCAGCTGGTAGCGGCTTTGACCGAGGAAGCTGCGGATCAACACGAACTCGCGCACGAACCAACGCAGCGGCTGCACCGGCTGGATCGGCATGCGGCGCTTGTCATACAGCAGCGTCATATGCGGGGTGAAACGCGGGTCGGTCTTGCCGCCCACGCCCTGCAGACAGCGCGCCAGTTCTTCGTGCAGGCCGGTCAGCAGTTCGGCGCCATATTCGCTGCGCAGCACGAATGGGTTCTGGCGGTTGCCGGCAAAGCTACCCACCTGGTCGAAACAGACCTCGAACTCGGGCATGCGCACGCGGCCGGCGGCCTGGCGCATCTTGGCCAACAGACTGGGCGGAAGACCGGCGTAGTCGCCGACGTGATGCAGTGTGATGTGCAGGCGCTCGCACGCCAGCGGATGCCCTTCCAGCCCATGTTCGTCCCGCAGCCCATCGGCCAGCTCGGCAACCCGCTCAGCGGTGAGCGGATCCGGCAGCACCGCAAAAAACAGGCGCTCGGTGGGGATGTCACTGCCAATGCCCAGCGAGAGCTGTGCCTGGTCAGAGGGAAGGAACTTGTTCATGGTTTCGCGTCGAACGCCGCCGGCTGGCCTGCAGGTAACGGCCGCCGATACTGACTGGGGCCGCGGATACTAGCAGACCCCACCCATCACTGGGACGCCCGCTGGACAAATTATAGCCAGCGCCCGGCGACCCAAGCGCTCCGGGGCCTGCCGAAGGTTATCCACATGTTTGCCAAGGGCTGATCCACACGGCCTGTGGATTGCGCAGCGTCACTGCCGGCGGCATGTCGGGCGGAGGTCGATGCGGCTCGCGACCGGTGCCTCATACCAACGCTAAACGACTCGCTCAGCGTTGATCCGGCACTCACGCCGGTCCATCTGCACAGGCATACACTCGGGCTGCCGCAGCAACCTCCGGGTGGTCGCCATGATCGGTTGGAACGCCTTTGCCCTGCTTGCCGTCACCTCGCTCTCGCCGACGCCTGCGCCGCTGCCGGCCGTGGACATTCCGCCGCCCGAGCAGGTCATGGTCATCCCGCCTGAGATAAAAGCGCTGCTGCGCGAGCGCGTTACCAACACCACCAACGCACCGGAAAAACGCCTGCAACGGCTGGTCGAAGTGATTTTCGAGCCCGACGGTCTGGGCCTGCAGTACGACACCAATGCGACCCTGACCATCGCCGAAACCTGGCAGCAGCGCCGCGCCAATTGCCTGTCCTTCACCCTGCTGTTCGTCGCCCTGGCCCGCGAAGTTGGGCTGGAGGCGCATGTGCAGGAGGTCGGCCAAGTGGTTACCTGGTATCAGGAACAGGGGCTGATTTTCAACGCCGGCCACGTCAACGCCGGGCTGCGCGTGAACGGCCGCATCGCCACGATGGACTTGGACAGCAACGTGCTCTACGACAGCCGTGGTCCGCGACAGATATCCGACCGACGGGCACTGGCACATTTCTACAACAACCGTGGCGCCGACCGGCTGGCCGAGCACGACTACCCGGGAGCGCGCCGCTACTTCGACCTGTCGCTGCAGATGGAGCCCCGCTTCGTGCCGGCCTGGAGCAACCTGGGCGTGCTCAATTCGCGGGTCAATGACCTGAACGCCGCCAGCCACGATTTCGAGACAGCACTGTCGATCAACAAGGACCACGCCCCGTCGCTGCACAACGCCTCCAAGCTGTATCTGCAGATGGGCGACACGCGCCGCGCCGGGCAGTTGCAGAAGCGGCTGGAGCGCTCACGCAACAGTGATCCGTTCTACCAGTTCATGCAGGGCGTACAGGCCGAACGCGCCGCCGATTACGCGCTGGCGGTGCATTACTACGGCAAGGCGGTGCGGCTTTACAGCCGCGCGCACCAGTTCCATTTCGGGCTGGCGCGGGCCTATTTCCTGAGCGGCAACAACCGCATGGCCGAACGTGAAATGACCCGCGCCCGCGCCCTGGGAGGCAGCGACGAGCAACGGGCCATTTACCAGACCAAGCTGGATGGCATTCGGCGCCTGGAGGCGCGTCATGCGGCGCACTGAGCTGGGGCTGGGAACGGGGAGTTGGGAGCGGGGAATGAGGGGTTCGTAGCGGCTGTGCTGCTGCGGGCCCTTCAGGCGTTACCCACTCCTGCTTCTCAAGCCTTGCGCAGGAAGCAGGTCTTCAGCACCAGTCCCTTGATCTTGTCCGAGTTGCCTTCGATGTTTTCGGCATCGTCCTCGACCAGGCGGATGTTGCGGATCACCGTGCCCTGCTTGAGCGGGATCGAGGAGCCCTTCACCTTCAGGTCCTTGATGACCGTGACCGTGTCGCCGGCCACCAGCACGTTGCCATTGCTGTCGCGCACGACCAGTTCGCTGGCTGCCGCCTCACCGGGCGTCCATTCATGGCCGCAATCGGCGCAGATCCACAGCGCACCATCGGGGTAGACGTTCTGCAGCGAGCACTGCGGGCAGGAAGAGACGGACATGACAGCTCCCGGAACATGAAGGGGCCGGGCATTGTAGCCGCTCACGGTCGCTCTCACGCTTCCAGCCCGGCCGCGTAGTAAAGTGCGCGGCCGTTTTAGCCGCAGAAGCCCCCCGCTCCATGAAACTTGGCATTGACTTCGGCACCAGCAACTCGGCCGCCGCCGCTCACGTTGACGGCAAGGTGGTGCCGGTGCAGTTCGGCGACGCGCTGCAGTTCCGCACCACGGTGTATTTCCCCGAGGTGATGCGCGATCCCAACGATTTCGAGTTGACCCCGGCGCTGGAACAGCAGCTGGAAGAGCTGATCGAATCCGGCCGTCGCGCCTCCCGCGCCGCCGGCACCAACCGCAGCCACGACCTGCTGCGCAGCGACGCCATGCGCGTGGTGCGACGGCAATGGATGGAAGAACGCATCCGCGAGCCGCAAAGCTCCACCACGCTGCTGCAGAACGCCGTCTACGGCGACGATGCGCTGGAAGCCTACTTCGAGGAGAACGAAGGCAACCTGGTGCAGAGCCCCAAGTCGATGCTGGGCTACAACCTGCATCCACGCGCCAAGCAGACCATCACCGGCATCGCCACGCACATCCTCGAACACATCCGTCTCACCGCGTCCAAGCAGCTGGGCCAGAACGTGCGCAGCGCGCTGCTCGGTCGCCCGGTGCAGTTCCGCAGCTCCATCGGCGACGCCGGCAATGCACAGGCGCTGGACATCCTGCGCGGCGCAGCCTTGGCAGCGGGGTTCGACGAAGTGGAGTTTCTGGAAGAACCGGCCGCAGCGGCGATGCATTACCACGCCGTCAGCGACACGCGCCATGAAGCGGTGATCGTCGACGTCGGCGGCGGCACCACCGACATCGCCCACGCCAGCGTCGGCGGCAGCGAGGCACCACAGATTCACCGCGCCTGGGGCATCGCACGCGGCGGCACCGATATCGATCTCGCGCTGAGCCTGGCCGGTTACATGCCGCTGTTCGGGCGCGGCATCACCCGTGTGCCGACGCACCACTATGTGGAAGCAGCGATGGTGCAGGACATGCCGCGCCAACGTGATTTCCGTCAGCACGACTACGCGTCGGTGGAAGCGCCGTACGGGCCGCGCATGCAGGCACTGCAGGACACCGGCAATACCGCGCGCCTGTACCGCGCGGTGGAACACTGCAAGATCGCACTGAGCAGCAATGATCGCCACGCCAGCGCACTGGATTTCATCGAGCCGGGCTTGAACGTGGAAACCGACGCACCGCATCTGACCCAGGCCGCAGGCACCTATCTCAGCGAGCTGGAAAGCCTGTTGAAGCAGGTGCGCGAAGACATCGGCCACGACCCGGCAGCGGTGTTCCTCACCGGCGGCATGTCACGCGCCGGTTATGTGCAGCGCACCGCTGCGGCAGCGTTCCCAAGCGCCACGCTGGTACATGGCGATCCGTCATTTGGGGTGGTGCAGGGATTGGCGTTGGCTGCTGCGCAGGGTTGAGGCTCGAAGAAGCAGAAGGGCTGAGGCTCGAAGAAGTGGAAATGCCTGACTCCATCCCTTCTCCCGCGAGCGGGAGAAGGTGCCCCGCAGGGGCGGATGAGGGGTGCTTTTGATTTCTCTCGGGAGCCCGGAGCCCACTTCGGATCCGCCGGCGACTTTTTCATTTGAACTGATCTCGACATGCCCTCACCCCAACCCCTCTCCCGCACGCGGGAGAGGGGCTCGGATCGCTTGGGGCTCAAGCGCTCACCGCCCGCTCAAACTCACCCGCACATCACCCGAATGCGCGTTGATGGAGATATCGCCATCGCCGCTGCCGATGCGTGCGTCCAGGCTGCTGCCCGGGCCATATCGCGGGCGCTCGACCTGACCCACGTCGGATTTGATGTCGCCACTGAACGTGCTGACTTTCAGCTGTGCCGAGGTGCGTGCCGGCAGTGTCAGCGCCACCGGTGCACTCACCGTCTGCAGGCTGATGCGCCCGCCCGGCTGCAAGCCGGCGCTGCGCACGCCCAGGTTGCCCGACACGGTTTCCGCATTGAGCCGCTGCACCGACGTCAGGTCCAGGTTGATGCCGCCGGACACCGTGTTGGCGGTCACTTCACCACCACTTCCGCCGCTACTGTTGATCCCGCCACTCACGGTGCGCAGCTCCAGCCGCGGCGTCCGCAGCTGCGAACGGATCGAACCGCTGACCGAGCTGATCTCGGCCTCATCGGCCTTGCCGTTGACGGTGATGGCACCGCTGACAGTCGTGGTCTGCAAACGGCGTAGATCCACATCGGCTACATCTATGCCGGCACTGACCGTGCTCGCCTGCAGCTGCGCGGCGCGCGGAACCCGCAGCTCCAGGGTCGCGCCGCGATTGCTGTGGCCCTGCGGATACACCACTTTGAACTGCACGCGATTGGTGCTGTTCTCCACGTCCAGCCGCTGGCCGTCACCCAGCGTTCCGGTGAGCTGCACTTCATTGCGATCCCAACCGCGCACGGTGACCGCACCTGCAATGTTGTTCAGTTCAACCCGGCCACCACTGGACAGCGGCAGACGCTGGTTGACGGCGCTCTGGGCGAAGGCGGACAGGGGCGCCAGCAGCAACGTGGCGGCCAGCAGATTCCTCAGAGAGGGCTTCATGGAATGCTCCTTCAGGTGGAAAGCCCGGCGCCATCAAGGCCTTGCCGGGTGAGTTCAAGACGCAGCGCGTAGGTGCGCTGCAGTTGTCCCAGCAGGAATGCAGCCTGCGGGCTTTGTGCGATGGCGCGGCGGATATCAACGGCCGTGGTATCGAGTTCGTGCAGTGCCGGAAGCAGTTCTTCCGGCACGCTGTCCTGTGGAATGGTGGCGATGGCCAACCGGTATTCATGGGTCAAGGCATTGGCCTGGGCCTGCAACGGCGATGCAGGCGCGGGGCGGTCCTGCGGAATCCACAGCGACACCGTGCCAATCAGCGCCAGCACCGCCGCTGCCGCACCGGCAAGCCAAGGCCAACGACGAGGCTGCCGGTGCATGACCGGACGCAGCATCGACGGCGTTATCACCACTGGCACCGGCTGCCGTGGCTGCTGCAGTTCAGCAGCAATGCGTTGCCAGACCACTGCTGACGGGACGCGCTCGGCAGGCAGTTCGCGCAGGCGCTGGGCCAGCTCGTCGTTGTCGTGTTCGTTGTCGTTCTGATTCATCGTGCTTCTCCAAGCCGCACCCGCAGCAAGCCGCGGGCGCGATGCAACTGTGCTTTGGAACTGCCAACCGCCATCCGCAGTTCCGTGGCTATTTCCTGGTGCTTCCAACCTTCGATGTCGTGCAGCACCAGCACCGCACGGGCACGCGGCGGCAAGGTCTGCAGCGCGCGCTCCAGATCCATGCCGGTGGCGTGGCAGCGCGCGGGCGCGGCCATGTCCGACATCAGTTCCAAGCCGTCCTCACCGACATCCAGTGATTCAAAGGTGGCGCTGGCGCGCAGTTCCATCAGTGCGGTGTTCACCGCCAACCGATGCAACCAGGTGCCCAGCGCGCTCTCGAAGCGGAACTGCGGCAACTTGCGCCATGCCTGGATGAAGGTTTCCTGCAGCACATCCTCGGCGCGGGCGGCATTGCCGCCGCATAGCCGCCACAGCAGCGCGTTCAACTTCGGCGCGTGGCGGCGGTAGATGCGCTCGTAGGCGTGCACGTCACCGGCAGCGGCGGCTCGGGCCAGCGCGGTGTCGTCCACGGCGGGCGATGAAGGGGCTGCAGTGGTCACGGTGGCATCGAGCATATCCATTGGATGCAGGCACCGTGCAAAAGGTTTAAACGCCTGTGCGTTGGCAGCCCACGCCCGCATCGCCGACAATCGCCTCCCCCACCGTTGCCGATTCAGGTGCCGGGCAAGCACCACCGCTTCGCGGCGATGCGCCTGGCACACAGGCACACCCCATGCCGGCCGACCGGCACGCTGCATGCGCCACGCGCCTGCAGTCCGCAAGGAGATTGAAGATGAAGCAGTACCTGCCACCGGCGATGCACGAATGGATCGGCCCGCTGACCACCGGCTTGAACATTGTCGCGATCCTGCTGATAGCACTGCTGCTGCGCCTGCTGACCCGCCGCCTGCTGTCGCGTCTGGGCCGCCACTACACCTTGCCGCAACCCATCGAGATGGCCATCCGCCGGCTCTCCAGCTTCATCATCTGGACGGTGACCCTGCTGGCGATCCTGAACCAGATCGGCGTGCAGCCTTCGGTGCTGTGGACCGCGTTCACCGGGTTTGCCGCCGTCGGCGCGGTGGCGTTCTTTGCTGCGTGGAGCGTGCTGTCCAACATTTTCTGCACGTTCCTGATTTTCACCACCCGCCCGTTCCGCCTGGGTGACCAGATCGAACTGCTGGAGAACGGCGAGAAGCCGGGCCTGAAAGGCAGCGTGGTAGATATCAACCTGATCTACACCACCCTGCACGAGATCGGCGGCCCTTCCGAAGGCACCTTGATGCAGATCCCCAACAGCCTGTTCTTCCAGCGCGGCCTGCGCCGCTGGCGTGGGGGTGATGCGGTGCACGGGGTGATTGAAGGGGATGGTTGAGGGGAACGCCTTACTTGCAGAAGAACATGCTTTTCCCTTCTCCCGCGTGCGGGAGAAGGTGCCCGAAGGGCGGATGAGGGGGCTTTGGGCTTTGGGCTTTGGGCTTTTGGCTTTGGGCTTTTGGCTTTTGGCTTTCGGCTTTTGGCTTTTGGCTTTTGGCTCTCACTGATCCCAGCTAACAGCCAAAAATCAAAGGCGCCCTCACCCCAACCCCTCTCCCGCTCGCGGGAGAGGGACTCAGCTCGCGGCTTCCGGTGAGTGCCCTAGCCCGGCGGGAACTCCCGCACCGCCATCACTCCGCTGAACCAACGGCAGCGGCAAGCCGCTGAATCACAGCATCTCATTCATGCTGCGCTGCAACATGCGAAAATCGCACCCGTTCCCCGGTCTTTCCGACCGCCCCCTGCGCAAACGATGTCCTCCCCAGCCAACGCCCCCTGCTCTGCCTACCCGGCAGACACCACATCTCCCGTTGCCGTAATCCCAGCCGAGCCCAGCGACCGCCAACGCTGGTTCAGCGTGATTGCACTCGCCTTGGCTGCCTTCGTGTTCAACACCAGCGAGTTCGTGCCGGTCGGTTTGCTCAGCGACATCGGCGGTGCGTTCGGCATGCCCATCGAACACGTTGGGCTGATGCTGACGATCTATGCCTGGGTCGTCGCGCTGACCTCGCTGCCGTGCATGCTGCTCACCCGCAATTTCGACCGCCGCAAGCTGCTGCTCGGCGTGTTTGCGTTGTTCATCGCCAGCCATGTGTTGTCCGGCGTGGCCTGGAGTTATCCGGTGTTGATGGCCAGCCGCATTGGTATCGCGCTTGCGCATGCGGTGTTCTGGTCGATCACTGCGTCGCTGGCGGTGCGCATGGCGCCCGAGGGCAAGCGTCCGCAGGCGCTGGGTTTGCTGGCTACCGGCACCTCGGTGGCGATGGTGCTGGGCATTCCACTGGGCCGCATCGTCGGTGAGTGGTTGGGTTGGCGCGTGACCTTCATGGCGATCGGCGGCGTCGCGCTGCTGGTAGCGCTGGTGCTGGCACGCCTGCTGCCGGCCCTGCCCAGCCAGAACAGCGGCTCGGCCAGCAGCATCCCGCTGTTGCTGCGACGCCCGGCGCTGATGGCGTTGTACGTGCTGGTGGCGGTAGTGATCTCGGCGCAGTTCACCGGCTACAGCTACATCGAGCCGTTCGTACAGAAGATCGGTGGCTTCGACGCGCATGTCACCACGCTGGTGCTGCTGTTGTTCGGCGGCATGGGTTTCCTCGGTAGCGTGCTGTTTTCGCGCTATGGCATGCGCTGGCCGCGCGGCTTCCTGCTGACCGCCATCGGCACGCTGGCCGCATGCCTGTTGCTGCTGCGCAGCGGCCTGGGCAATGCGTGGCTGCTGTATGTGCTGGTGTCGATCTGGGGCGTGGCGATGATTTCCTTCGCGCTGTCGATGCAGTCCAAGGTGCTCACCCTGGCCTCGGACGCCACCGATGTGGCGATGGCGCTGTTCTCCGGCATCTTCAACATCGGCATCGGTGCTGGCGCGTTGATCGGCAGCCAGGTCAGCCTGCACCTGGGCATGCAGCACATTGGTCTGGTCGGCGGGCTGATCGCCACCGCAGGCTGGCTGTGGTGTGCGTTTGCACTGCTGCGTTGGAACGGCAGTTTCCGGCTGGGCAACGCCACGCATTGACGACCGGCGACATTCGCACCGGCCTGCCGCCAGTGCCGCCAGTGCCGCTATGCTCCGCGCAGGGACAGGGCAACGGAGGCGGCCAATGGGTGAAAGCAGCACACTTCGCGATGCGACCATCACGGACGCAGCCGCGCTCAGCGCGCTGGTCACGCCACTGGCGCGGCACCTGCTCGATGCCGACACCGGCGCCAGTGCCCACGCCTTTCTCGCCACGCTGACTGCCGACAGCTTTGCCCAGCGTTTGGGCTCGCCGCAGTTTGCGCATTACCTGGTCGAGGACAACGGCCAGCTGTGCGGCATGATCGCCATGCGCGACGGCAGCCACATCCATCATCTGTTTGTGAGCCGCAGTACGCGGCATCAGGGCATCGCACGCAGGTTGTGGGAACACGCGCTGCATGCGCACGGCCGCTGCGAATACACGGTCAATTCATCGGAAGTGGCGGTGCCGGTCTACGAGAAATTCGGCTTCGTCGCCAAGGCCGCGCCGCAGACCGTCAAGGGCGTGCGTTTTGTATTGATGGAACGGCCGCGCCTGCTGCGGCCTGCGGTGCAGAAGCAATACCTCAATGCGTTGCTGCCGCCTCAGGCGGGCAAGCACTAACGCAGCTGGCTGTCCTTGCTGCCGCGGCGGTTGTAACCGCTGGCAGCCGATTCTTCGGCATCGAGCGCCTGCTGGCAGGCAATGCACAAACGCACGCCGGGCACGGCCTTGCGCCGTGCTTCGGGAATGGGTGCGTCGCATTCCTCGCAATGTTCCAAACCCGGGCCGCTGGGCATGCGGCTGCGGGCACGCTTGATCGCGTCTTCTACCGTGGCGTCAATTTGATCCTGAACGGCGGTGTCGCCCGCCCAACCGGTGGCCATGGCTGGATGCTCCGTAGTAACCGGGATCCAGCCTAGCGCAATTGCCTGAGTGCCAGCTCAACGCTGCCGTAACGGCAGGCTCACCACATCAAGTCGTCAGGCACCTGGAACTGGGCGTAATAGGCGTCGTCCTCGGCATTGCCGGTGGAGATGACGGCGTCTTCGCTCTGGCCGTGGTCGAGCACGATCAGCTCGGCGGCCCGGGCGCGCACCTGCTCGGCGGCCACGCGGGCCAGCAACTCAAAACCGTCGCCGTGGCGCACGACCACCAGCGCACCGGACGCCAGCTGCTTGCGCAGGGCTTCGGTGACCAACAGGGTGCGGATGACTTCACCATCGTTGAAGCGGTATTCCAGCTCACCACCGCGCGGCAGTTTGCGGTCATTGATGATCTGCCGCGCCTGCGCGCGCAGTTCGTCGGCACGACGCTGGGCGTTGCGCTCGGCGGCCAGTTCGCGGTCCTTTTCGACCTTTTCAGCGCGCGCACGCTCGGCTTCGCGCTGGCTTTCGGTGGCCGCAACCGGGCCTTTGCCATGACGCGCCTTGACCTGCTCGCGGGCCACCTGGGAGACCTGGGACTTCTTCACCAGCCCAGCCTTGAGCAACTGTTCCTGCAGCGGATTTGCCTTTGCCATGATCGTATTCGTGTTCTATTGCCGATGGCTGCCATGATAGCGGCCCGTTCCCCAGCCCGCCTGCAAATCCGCAAAGCCACGATGCAGACCCTGAAGTACCTGAATGGCTATCCCGAACCCCTGCAGCAGCGCGCCCGCGAGCTGCTGGCTGAAGGCAAGCTCGGCGAGGCCATCCGCCGTCGCTATGCGCAACCCAACACGGTGCGCAACGACCGCCAGCTCTATGAGTACGTGCAGGCGCTGAAAGACCGCCATCTGCGCCAGTCCCAGCCCTTGGGCAAAGTGCTCTACGACGGCAAGCTGCAGGTGGTGAAACACGCGCTGGGCACGCACACGGCCATCTCGCGCAATCACGGCGGCAAGCTCAAGGCCAGCCGCGAAATCCGCATCGCCAGCGTGTTCCGCGAAGCCCCGGCCGAGTTCCTGCGGATGATCGTGGTGCACGAGCTGGCGCACATCAAAGAGTCCGACCACAACAAGGCCTTCTACCAGCTGTGCCTGCACATGGAGCCGGATTACCACCAGCTGGAGTTCGACCTGCGCCTGTATTTGACCGCGCTGGAACACGAACCGGGCTGACCCCGGCGTTCGCGACCGCGCCGCATCGGCGCTACACTCGCCGCCCGCCGTAGAACACCGACCCCATGACCTCGCCGATCCGTCTCGACAAGCGCCTGTCCGCGCAGCTGCAATGCTCGCGTACCCAGGCCCAGCAGTACATTGAAGGCGGCTGGGTCAGCGTAGATGGCGTGGTGGTGGAAACCCCGCAGACCATGGTCACCGATGAAGTGGTGACGCTGGCCGACAACGCCAATACCGACGGTGCCGAGCCTGCAACGTTCCTGCTGAACAAGCCGGCCGGTGTGGGCGCGGGCAATCTGCTGGCGCTGATCGAAGAAAGCAGCCACTTCACCGACTATGCCGTCACCCAGCACCTGCTGAAGCGCCATTACCAGCGCCTGGAAATGCCGATGCCGCTGGACGATGCGGCCAGTGGGCTGGTGGTGCTGACCCAGGACTGGCGCGTGCGCCGGCACCTGATCGAAACCGGCCCCTCGCTGGAGCAGGAGTTCATGGTGGATGTGGAAGGCGAGCCGAGCCCGTGGGCAATGTCGCGCCTGACCCAGGGCCTGCGCTACGAAGGGCGCAGCCTGCCCTTGTGCAAAGTCAGCTGGCAGAGCGAGCAACGCCTGCGTTTTGCCATCAAGGATGTGCGCCCGGGCCAATTGCAGTTCATGTGCAACGAAGTGGGCCTGCAGGCCACGGCTATCCGCCGCCTGCGCATTGGCCGCATCGGCCTGAGCAAGATGCCCGAAGGCCAGTGGCGCTTCTTGATGTCCAGCCAGAAGTTCTGAGCCGAGCGGCCTCGCGACACCGGCACAGACTGGGATGACATCCCGGCATCCCGACAACGCCTCATTCGATTGCCGGGATTACGCTGCGCCGGCATCCCTGCCTAAGCGACCACGCGCAACAGCGCGGCGGCCGCTGCACCCAGCACCACCACCAGCAGGAAGGGCGCGCGCAACGCCAGCGCGACGGCGGCCACCAGCACTGCGCCGATGCGCGCATCGACTACCACGCCCTGCCCGGCCGACAAGGCGTTCATCGTCGTCAGCGATGCCAGCAGACCAATGGTCAAGGTGCCGGCCACGCGGCTCATGCGCGGTGATTCCAGCCAGCGCACCGGCACCAGATAGCCGGCGAATTTGAGCGCCCACGCCGCCAAACAGGCCAGCAATATCCAACCCCAAAGCGTCATGGCCCACGCTCCTCGTCGGATGGCAGCGCCACATCCGGTTCCAATCCTTCGTCGGCCGGGCCTTGGCCAAACCAACCCCAGACCGCCGCCACCGCCGCTGCCAACAGAATCGGCACGCCGGCCGGCACCCACGGCAAGGCGAGCATGGTCACCAACGCGCAGACGATGGCGATGGCCACCGGTTCACGCGAACGCAGGCGCGGCCACAGCAGCGCCAGAAAGGCCGCCACCGCGGCGCCATCCAGGCCCCAGCGGCGCGGATCGCCCAGCGCATCACCCAGCAACGCACCAACCAGGGTGAACAGGTTCCACAGTACGTAGACACCGATACCGGCCACCCAGAAACCGCGCCGCTGTTCATCCGGCGCGCGCTGACTGGCGGCGGTGGCGGCGGACTCGTCGATGGTCAGCTGCGCGGCAATCGGCCGCAGCCAGCCGCGTGGCATCAGCATGCGGTTGATCTGTGCGCCGTACACCGCGTTGCGGATGCCGAGCAACGTGGCCGCGCCAAACGCCGCGCCGCCCGCACCGCCGGCGGCGATCACCCCGATGAAGGCAAACTGCGAGCCACCGGTGAACATCAACAGGCTCAGCGCCGCGGTCTGCGCGACGCTGAAACCCGACGCCACCGCCAGTGCACCGAAGGAAATGCCGTACAAGCCGGTGGCGAACGCAATCGACAGGCCAATGCGCACCGCTGGCGTCAGCCGCTCGCGCATGCGCATCAGCCCCGCCCGTGCGCCTGTTCGGCAGCCGCGACAAACACCACATCGGTGGAAGAATTCAGCGCGGTTTCGGCCGAGTCCTGCACCACGCCGACAACAAACCCCACGCCGACCACCTGCATCGCCACGTCATTGGAGATACCAAACAGGCCGCAGGCCAGCGGAATCAGCAACAACGAACCGCCCGGCACGCCGGAGGCACCGCAGGCTCCCACCGCGGCCAGCACGCTCAGCAACAACGCGGTCGGCAGGTCCACCGCAATGCCCAGCGTATTGACCGCCGCCAGCGTCAACACCGAGATGGTGATCGCCGCACCGGCCATGTTGATGGTCGCGCCCAACGGCACGGCCACCGAATAGGTTTCCTCCTGCAGCCCCAACTTGCGGCACAGCTCCATGTTGACCGGGATGTTGGCTGCCGAGGAACGGGTGAAGAATGCGGTGATGCCGCTCTCACGCAGGCAGCGCAGCACCAGCGGGTACGGGTTGCGACGGGTGACGATGGCCACGATCAGCGGATTGCCGACGAAGGCCATGAACAGCATCGCGCCGACCAGTACACACAACAGATGCAGATAGCTCTTCAGCGCGCCCAGCCCGGACTCGGCCAGCAGCGAGGCGACGATGCCGAACACGCCCAGCGGCGCCAGCTTGATCACCGCGCGCACCACCCAGGTGATGGCGTTGGACAGATCTGTCACCAGCACACGGGTGCCGGCACTGGCATGGCGCAGCGCCAAGCCCAGGCCCACCGCCCAGGCCAGCAGGCCGATGTAATTGGCGTTGAGCAGCGCATGCACCGGGTTGTCGACGACCTGCATCAGCAACGTATGGAGCACTTCACCAATGCCGCCCGGCGCGGTCATGCCGGCCTGCGCGGCGGTCTTGAGCGTCAACACGCTGGGGAACAGGAAGCTGGCACCGACACCGACCAACGCGGCGGCCAGGGTGCCGATCACATACAGCGCCAGGATGAAGCGGATATTGGTCTTCTGCCCATGCTTGTGATTGGCGATGGACGCAGTGACCAGCACCAGCACCAGCACCGGTGCCACCGCTTTCAGCGCGGAAATGAACACCGTGCCGAGCAGGCCAACGGCGGTCGCGCCTTGCGGCCAGGCCATTGCAAGCACGATGCCCGCAATCAGGCCAATGACAATCTGCACCACAAGGCTGGGTGCGCGGGAGGAGGTGGAACGGTCGGTCATCGGCTAAGGCCCAGGGAACGCAATTCCCGATTCTCTCCCAGCTTCACCCCCGCTGGCATCTCCGGAACGTCACGGTTGCGCAATTACCCTGACCACACCCCGGAACACCGCTAGGATGCGCGCATGGAAAACACCCGCCCCCGTGGCCGCCGGCTGCTGCGCCTGCTCGGTTATGTCGTCGCTGCGTTGCTGCTGCTGGTCGCCAGCGGCCTGCTGCTGGGTGACCACCTCACTCCCAAGGCGCTCGGCACGCCCTCGCAGGCCTTGCCGCTGCAGCCCGCGCAGACCCTGATCGACCGCGCACTGGCGCCGATGCTGGCCGAACACCCCGGCGAAAGTGGCGCGGTGTATCTGTCCGAAGGGCTGGAAGCCTATGCCGCGCGCTCCATCATCACCCGCCAGGCCGGCCGCAGCCTGGACCTGCAGTACTACATGTGGCACGACGACATGGTCGGCCACCTGCTCGCCAGCGATGTCTATCAGGCCGCCGAGCGCGGGGTGCGGGTGCGCCTGCTGCTGGACGACATGAATGCCGCCGGGCTGGACGCGCAGATGATGGCGCTGGACACCCATCCCAATATCGAAATCCGCCTGTACAACCCCTTCCGCAACCGTGAGGGCCTGTGGCGGCTGCTGGAAATGGTGCAACGTGCTTTCAGCATCAACTACCGCATGCACAACAAGGCGTGGATCGCCGATGGCCGGGTGGCCATCGTGGGTGGCCGCAACATTGGCGAGGAGTATTTCGACGCGCGCCCGGACGTGAACTTCCGTGACCTGGACCTGCTGCTGGCCGGCCCGGTCGCCGCCGATGCAAGCCAGGTATTCGACACGTTCTGGAACAGCCAGGAAGTCGTGCCGATCAGCGCGCTGCAATACAACACCCAGCAGCAGATGGACAACTTCATCGATCAGGCGGAAATCGAGGCCCGGGAACAGGCCGCCGCGCCGTATCTGCAGCGGGTGCGTGCGCGGCTGGACGATGCCTACCTCAGCAACCGCCTGGCACTGCACTGGACCTCGCAGGTGCGTATCCGCTCGGACCCACCGAACAAGCGCAAGGACGCCAATCCCAATGACTGGCTGGTCACCCACCTCGCCGACGTACTGGGCAGCGCGCGGCACAAATCGCTGCTGATATCGCCCTACTTCGTGCCCGGCGCGGCGGGCACCAAGGCGCTGGTCGGGCAAGTGAAGAACGGTGTACAGGTCGGCATCATCACCAACTCACTGGCGGCCAACGATGTGGCGGCAGTGCACAGCGGCTACATGCATTACCGCCGGCCGCTGCTGGCCGGAGGCGTGCAGTTGTACGAATTGAAACCGCACGACCAAGGTCCCCGCAGCTCCACCTTCGGCAGCAGCGGTGCCAGCCTGCACACCAAGGCGTTTGTGGTGGATGACCGGCGCGGCTTTGTCGGCTCGTTCAACCTGGACCCGCGCTCGGCCTATCTCAACACCGAGATGGGCGTGCTGTTCGACGATCCGGTATTGGCGGCGCGGCTGCGCACCGAATATCTGCGCCTGTCAGACGCCGAGCAGAGTTATTGGGTGTACCTGAGCAAAGGCTCGGAGCTGCGCTGGCTGGACCGCAGCGCGACACCACCGGTCACCTATCGAACCGAGCCGGACACCACGTTCCTGCAACGCGCCACGACCCGCGCGATCAGCTGGTTGCCGCTGGAGTCGCAGCTGTAGCGGTGTGATTGGCGCTTAGTTTTTGTCGTCCGGCGTCTGCCGGTTCACCCGTTTCCACAGCCACACCACGACGTGCGGCGGCAGCTCGCTCGCCAACGCTGCCAGCGCTTGGTCTTCCTGCATGCGGCCGCCGGCATGCAGCATCGCCGCACTGGCCGCCAAGCGACCCACCTGCAGCGAACGCGCCAAGCCGGTCGCCGCGTTGCCATCCACATCGCGCAGCGCCTGCACGATGGGCGCCGCCAGTTTCCAATGCTCGGCGATGCGCACCGCGGTTGGGCCGGTGCAGCGTTCCAGTGCCTCCAACAAGGTGCCCGGCTCGCGCGCGCGCAGCGGCGAACGTGCCAGCACGTCGGCGGTGGCCTGCATCACCATCGCGCCGCTCAAGCCCAGCAACAGCCCCGCCAACTGCGCGGCAAAGCCGTCTTCCTGCTCCATGCTGCGCGCGTGATCGGCAGCGGCCAGCGACAACACCAGCGTGTAATCCCACAACTGCCGCGCGAACACCGCATCGTCGCCGCTGGCGGCCTGCATCACCGGCTGCACCAGTGCCGCCGAGATGATCTGGCGGATGCCGTCGTTGCCGATCAAGGTCACCGCGCGTTCGATGCTCTGCACATCCTGCCGCTGCAGCCGGTACAGCGGACTGTTGGCGATGCGCAGCAAGGTCGCAGCAAGTACCGCGTCGCTGCCGATGATGCGCGCGATCGAGCGGGACGATGCGGCACTGTCATTGACGCTCTGTATCAGCTGCGGTAACAGGTTCGGGCGGCGCGGCGTATAGCGCGAGGACAAGTCCGCGCGCCCCAGGGTGATGATCACGTCTTCCACCACCGCCCGCTGCACGCGCAACGGCGCGTCATCGACTACCGCCAGCGCGTGCAACAAGAACCGCCGCTGCAGGTCGCCTGCCGCCACCGGCGCAATGGCAACCGGCGTGTCGGATTCGGCCGGCGTTGAATCGCGCACCCCGCGCACTGGTGCCGCCGTCTGCACACGACCGCGCAGCCAGAACCAGGCGATACCGCCCACGATCACTGCCGCCAGGATTGCCGAAAGGATCACCATGCCGAAAGTCGAAAAGCCTCATGCAAACCGGTGCAAACCTTATCGACAGACGCGTCGGATTCTTCAGCCATGCGACAGCGAGTGGTGTTGAGCGTCGCGTCCCGCATTACAGCTCCACCTGCTCCAGACGAATCCCCATCGGCCCGAGCAGCGATCCATCCGGGTTGACGCTGAACACCACCGGCGCGCCTTCCGAACCTGGCACGCGCACCGTCACCGTGTCGCCTTCGCGCACATAGTCAGCCTGCTGCACTTGCCCCATCGCCGACACCGTGGCTTTGCCATCGGCCTCGAACGTATAGCGCAGCAACTGCGCCGAATCGCTGTAGGTGCCGCGCGGGCCTTGGCTGCAGGCAGCCAGCAGCAGGACCAGCGTGGCGATCAGCAATTTCCTCATGCGGGCATCTTCCTGAAAGTGCTGCCGTGGCAGCGAAGGCATTGGCCGGCAATTCTGGCATATCGCCATCTGCACGCGACCTTGGCTGGGTTAGGCTGCGGCCACCGCCCTGACGTGATTACCCGCCATGCGACGCAAGCTGATGCTGATTTTTCTACTGTCCGTGTTGGCGGGCTGCGCCAGCAGCTCCACCCTGCCCGGCAATGCGGGCGGTCAGTTCGTCACGCGCGAGCTGGAGTTTGAAGGCCGCCAGTTCCGCTATCAGGTCTTTGTGCCGGCCGCGCAGGTGCCACACCCGCTGCCGGTGCTGCTGTTCCTGCACGGCTCCGGTGAACGCGGCGAGGACGGCATCAAGCCCACGCAGGCCGGCGTCGGCCCGTGGATCAGCCAGCACATGGACAGTTTCCCGGGGCTGGCGGTGTTCCCGCAGGTGCCCGACGAAGAAGAGTGGCGCGGCCGCAACGCGCGCATGGCGCTGGCAGCGCTGGATGCGGCCAACGCAGAGTTCGACACCGACCCGGCGCGCATCTATCTCAGCGGTATTTCCATGGGCGGCTACGGCACCTGGGAGTTGGCACTGAGCCGGCCAACCCAGTTCGCAGCGGTGGTGCCGATCTGCGGCGCACTGCTGGCCCCGCGCGCGGAACGTACCGGCTTGATCGTGGACCAAGTCGCCGGCCTCGCCGATCCCTACACGGCAGTCGCCTCGCGCCTGCATGGCGTGCCGGTCTGGATGTTCCATGGCGCGCTCGATGCGCTGGTGCTCCCGCACGATGACCGCGCCATCGCACAGGCCAGCGACAAGCTGCAGGCCGGCTTTCGCTACACCGAGTATCCGGACACCCAGCACAACGCTTGGGACCCGACCTATCGCAACCCCGCCATGTGGGAATGGATGTTCGCCCAGCGGCGCAGGTAGTCACACGGCGATTCATCGGCCGAATCAGGCCTGCGCGCCCTCGCACGCGTTGAAGCACCCAACACCGGATAGCAGAAGGGCGACCCTGCAGCCTGCAGGATCGCCCTCTATTTGCCGGTTGCCGCGTGGCACTGCGGCTCAGCCGACGCCGCGCAATGCCAGGGTCAAGGCCAGCACGCTCAGGATCACCGCGATGGTGCCGTCGAGGACGCGCCAGGTGGACTGTTTGGTGAACAACGGCGCCAGCAGGCGTGCACCCAAGCCCTGCGCGGTCAACCAGACGCCGCTTGCGGTGATCACACCGGCCGCGAAGGCCATGCGCGACTCGCCGAAATTGTCGGCAATCGAGCCGATCACCATCATGTCCAGCCAGAAGTGCGGATTGATGATCGAGAAACCCGCCGCCGCCAGCAACGCGGTACGCAGCGACTGCTCGGCGTTGTCGTCCAGCTGCATGCCTCCACCGCCCAGCATCGCCCGCCGTGCCGACAGCACCGCGTAGCAGCTCAGGAACGCCACGCCGCCCCACAGCAGCACGGTGGTCAGCCACGGCATCTGGTCGGTGAGCGTGCGCAGCCCGGTCACGCTGGCCAGGATGAAGATCCCGTCGATGGCAAAGCAGGTGGCAATGATCGGAATGACGTGCTGGCGCATGATGCCTTGCCGCAGGATGAACGCACTCTGCGCACCGACGATGGCGAACAGGCCGATACCGATACCGGCACCACTGAGCCAGGCACTACCGGCGGCCTGCGCGGAAATAACGGAAAACATGGGGAACTGCCTTTACTTGGGGGAGGGCCGGCGGGAGCAACCACCGCAGCGACCGGATGCGGCAATTGTCGCAGCGCAACATCGAAAAGTAGAGCTAAACTTCGTTAACCATCTTTAGCGAAACTTAATTCATGCGCATTGACCACTCGCAACTGCGGGCGCTGGCCGCCGTGATCCGCGAAGGCAGCTTCGAGCGCGCGGCGCAGTCGCTGAATGTCACGGCCTCGGCCATCTCGCAGCGGATCAAGGCGCTGGAGGACCGCGTCGGCAAATTGCTGGTCAAGCGCAGCATCCCCACCGAAGCCACGCTGGAAGGCCAGGTGCTGGTGCAGTTGGCCGAGCAGACCGCCCTGCTGGAGCGGGACGCATTCGAGCGCATCGGCATCTCCGACGCCGAGCTGCCCCGCGCCAGCATCCCGGTGGCGGTCAACCACGACAGCATGGAAACCTGGTTCCCCGAGGCGGTGCAACGCTTCTCGCAGACCACCAGCACCACGCTGGACCTGCACACCGAAGACCAGGACCACACCGTCGCCCTGCTGCGCCAGGGCGCGGTATTGGGCGCGGTGACCACCCTGTCCGAGCCCGTGCAGGGCTGCCAGATCCATGCGCTGGGCAGCATCCGCTACGCCGCCACCTGCACTCCGGAATTTCACGCACGCTACTTCGCCAAGGGCGTGAACGCCCAAACGTTGGCGCAGGCACCGGTGCTGGTGTTCAACCGCAAGGACGACATGCAGGCCCGCTACGCGCGCCGTCTGGCCGGTATCGAGCAACCACTGCAGGCCGCCACCTGGTGGATTCCCTCCACCCGCGCCTTCGTTCACGCCAACCTCGGCGGGCTGGGCTGGACCATGAATCCACTGCCGCTGGTGCACCGCCATCTGGAAAGCGGCCGTTTGGTCTACGTCAAAGCCCGCGCTTGGGAAGACGTGCCGCTGTACTGGCAGCACTGGAAGGGCGAGGTCAAAACCATGGCCTTGCTGACCCGCGCCATCCTGCAGGCCTCAACCATGCTGGTGCGCAGCCGCAAGTGACGCGCCAGCGATGCTGCGCTGCAAGTTTCCCCAAAGGACACTGCCGGCCCGCTACCTGCAGCCCGATGCTGGGGTGATCCAACAGGGTCACCCAACCGGAGCTGCCGCATGTCGATCACCCGATCCCTTCCCGTCATCGCGTCGTGGCTGCTCGGCACCGTCGCCGCGCCGCTGACCCTCGCCGCCGCGCTGTTGGCACCGGGCAACGCCAGCGCGCTGGATTGCGGCAGCAACAATGGCTACACCTGCGCCGGCACCGCCAATCAATATGCCGGCGGTTTCAACCCGGGCGTCGGTCAGGGCGGCTTTGGTGGTGGCAGCTGCATCGCAACGAAAACACCGGTGGTATTCATCCCCGGCAACGGCGACAGCGCCATCAGCTTCGACATGCCGGCGGGCGCGGTCAGCGGTTACACCACACCGCCGCGCTCGATCTATGCCGAACTCAAAGCCGCCGGCTACAACGATTGCGAGCTGTTCGGTATCACCTACCTCAGCGCCAGCGAACGCGCGGCGCCTCAGTACAACTACCACTCGCCGTCCCGCTATCAAGTCCTCAAAACCTTCATCGACAAGGTGAAGGCGTACACCGGCAAAAGCCAGGTGGATCTGGTGACACATTCGCTGGGTTCAACGATGGCGCTGGCGATGATCAAGTACCACGGCAATCAGAGCAGCGTGCGCCGCTTCGTCAACATTGCCGGCGGGCTGCGCGGACTGCAGACCTGTCGCAGCACCGGCTATCAATCGACCTTGGCGACCACCTGCAATGCCGAGGCCTATGTCTTCCCATATGACTACTACACATTCGGCCTGTACCCGAGCACCGGCGTGGCCTACTACGGCTACAACCGCTGGACCGGCAGTGGCAGCGGCAGCCTGCGCAGCTTCCCGGCGACGTACACCGGCATCCGCTTCTATACGATCACCGCCGGCCTGCGCGATCAGGTGCATTGCTTCACCACCAGCTACAGCAGCGGCTGCAGCGACGGCGCGCTGTTCAACAGCGCGGCCAATGTCTACGCACAGGTGGATGTCGGCGCAGGCAGCAGTGCCTACAGCTTCGACTGGGACTGGAGCGATGGCGGTCCGTACAACTTCGGCGGCGGTGACACCAGCAATGGCGTCGGCCACTTCCGCTCGAAGAACAACGCCGGTGTGATCGTGCGCAACATGCTCAACAGCGACTGCACCAGCAACTGTGGCGCTGGTTACAGCGGCGTGTATGGCCCAGTGGTCAACCGCTGAGCAATCGATTCAATCGAAGTACAACGCCATACCCACGCCGCCTTGCCAGTCGATGGTTTCATCATCCAGACCACGCAGGAACGACGCATCCAGCTGCAGGCGCGGCGTGGCCATCCAGGTCATGCCGGCACCGGCCGCACGCATGTACTGCGCGCCGGTGCCATAACCGCCTTCGACATAGGCCGACACGTTCTCGCCCAGCGGAAACCCATAGCTGGGTGAGAACAACCAACCACTGCCGCTGTCGCCCCATTGCCGATCCGCATACAACGCCAGACTGGTATCGCCGGGCAATGCCCAGGCAGCGGTAACGCCAAGATCGTAGTCATTGCCGCCATCACCCAACGGTGCGCGGCCCCACGGCAGCGTTGCACCGCCTTTAAACGCCAGCGAGAGCTGATCGCCCCGCATTGCCGGCGCCCACTTCACCGCGATGCTGCCATCACCGCCACCCGTGTCGCGCGCATCGATACCCGCACCGCGCACGCGCAGGCCACTCCAGGTGTCGGCACCGAACTGGACTTCGATGGTTTCAGACAAGCCCAGACGCAGCAGCGTATCGGCCGTCCATGCGGTAGTGGTGATGCCATCGCTGCGGTCGCGACTGCCATCCGGCAAGCCCTGCTCCCAGACGAAGACCCCCTTCCCCACCGTGCTGGTAGAAAAGCCGATGCCGGGGCGATCGTACTCCGGTGCCTCACCGGCCCATGCATTCATGCTGGCCACCGCCAGGATCAGGAACATCATCAATCGTCGTTTCATGCGGTGATGCTCACATGCGGGCGTGCGGTGGTGGTGTGAAGTTGGGGGCGCTGTTCCGCTTTTGCGCCTCAACCAATCAACAATCACCCTCAGCCATTACTCAACGCAAACTCCAGCGCGCCAATAATCGCTGCTACCTGCGCATCATTACACTGCTCCGACGTCGCACTCGGGCTGTCCGGGTACACCTCGGTGGTGGTGGTATAACGCGCGCCACTGACGCTGGCACACAGCCCCAGTGCCGTGAGCGGGTATTCAATTACGCCCGGTGCCACCACCGGCGAACCGATGATCTCGCCGCGCGAATCTGCCGGTGCGATATGCGTGACCTTGGCCACCTCGGCATTGACCGCCTGTTGAAACGCCCGCTGCCGGTTCTCGCTATCGTCCACCAGATAGAAACCGTCCGGAATTTCACCCGGCTCGAACGGCTTGCCATCGCGCGCAGCAAGCGCCGGGCGGAATTCGGTCTCATCCGTGTCGGTGGTTTCATGAAGATCAATATGCATCACGATCTGGCCCTTCAACGGTGCTACCAGCGCCATCAACGCGGCCGATTCCGGCGCAGGGCTGTTGGTCACGAACGAGCGGTTCGGGTCCAACGCCAATGCATTCCAGCGCTGCACGCGCTCATAGCCCCACGGGCTGACGCAAGGCACGACCAGCAGATTGCACTTGCCCGCATAATCGGCCGCATGTTGGTCGATGAACTGCAGCGCGCCCTGCACGCCACTGGTTTCATAACCATGCACGCCGCCAGTGACCAGCATCACCGGCAAGCTGTCGTTCCAGTTGCGGCTACGCACCGCCAACAACGGATAGCGGCCACTCGGATAGTCCAGTTCGCCATACTGCGACACGTCAAAACGCGCACGCAGTGCATCAATCCTGGCGACCACTTCATCGGCATGACTGCGCTGCACCACCTGGCGTTCCAACCACTGCGCACGCTCCGGCGCACCCCACGGCTGGCCCGGCGTACCCACCGGATAGAAAGCGGCAACAGTGTTCATGCAATACCTCGTTGAAGATGACGGTCAGGCGCGCACTCTACACCCAAGCCACCGACACATTCAGCTGCAGCGGCCCGCGCAGATGAACCGCACTTCAACTCGCCAACCCCACTTTCACTTCATGTTTTGCCGCACGCACGCAGGCTTGTTGCGTGAGACTCCAGGTCCACGACATCAACACGCACAAGGAGCAGATCATGCGCACTTTCCACACCAAACTTGCGACTACGCTTGTCGGACTGGGAATGCTGTTCGCCGCCAGTGCCCAGGCCCAAACCTACGGCCCGCGCGATGAAGGCCGCCGCTTCAATGACGGCAGCCGCGTGGAATGCCGCAAGGTTGAAGTGGTCAACAACGCCCGCGACCAGAACCGCATTGCCGGCACCGCCACCGGCGCGGTGATCGGCGGCCTGCTCGGCAACCAGGTCGGCAAGGGCAACGGCCGCAAGCTCGCCACTGCCGCAGGTGCCGTGGCCGGTGGCATGGTCGGCCGCAATGTGCAGGGCCGCAACCAGGAACGTAACGGCCAGCGCGCCGTCGAAACCCGTTGCGAACGCGTTTACCGTTGACCCGCGCCAGGCTGAAAAACACAAAGGCCCCATTCGGGGCCTTTGTTGTTTCACCGCTGCGGCAAACCTCAGGCTTTGCCTTCCAGCATCGCTGCGATGTCGGCGTCCTTCTGCAACCACATGCTGTTCATCCATTGCTGGAACTGCGCACGATAGCTGCGGTCATCCTGATAGTTGCCGCCCATCAATTCAGCAGGAATCGGCAGCTTGCGCACCAGCACCTTCACTTCAGGCAGACGGTTGGCCATCAGATCGATCATCGACGGGATGCCCTTCGGGTAGACGATGGTCACGTCCAGCAATGCATGCAAGCCCTTGCCCATCGCATCGAGCACAAACGCCACACCGCCGGACTTGGGCTTGAGCAGGTACTTGAACGGCGAACTCTGACCGTCATGTTTTTCCTGGGTGAAGCGCGTGCCCTCGACAAAATTCATCACCGCCACCGGCATGCTGCTGAACTTCTCGCAGGCCTTGCGGGTGACTTCCATATCACGGCGCCCCAACTCGGGGTTCTTGACGATCTGCTTGCGCGTATAGCGGCCCATGAACGGGAAATCCAAGGCCCACCACGCCAGTCCCAACATTGGCACCCAGAACAGCGAGCGCTTCAAGAAGAAGCGCAGCAGCGGGATGCGGCGGTTGAACACTTTCTGCAGCACCAGAATGTCCACCCAACTCTGGTGATTGGCCAGCACCAGATAGTGGCCATCGCGATCCAGACCTTCCAGCCCACGGACATCGAAACGGGTGCGGGTAAACAGCCGGATCATGCCGCTGTTCACGCCGATCCAGCTTTCCGCCAAACCGGTCAGCAGCGGATTGCAGGCCCGGCGCACCGCCTGGAACGGCAGCACCGCCTTGACCAGTGCCACGACGAACAGCGGCAGGCAATGCACCACCGTGTTGAGGGCAATCAGCGGCAGAAGCAGAGCGACACGCAACCACACCATAGGAATACCGGGGACTAGTCCGAAAGACGGACAGGGTAGCAAAGAGCGGCAGGGAGTGAGCCGGAGTGAGACAGCCGCGAATCCGCAAACAGCACCGTTCCGTCGGGCCGGCAAAGCGTCGCCCACTTGGACGCACCGGCATCACCCGGTCAGCGCTTACGCCCTCTTCGACACCGACTCACGGATGCCCACGAAAAAGGCCACCTTGCGGCGGCCTCTTTCTACTGCGGTGACGAACTGATCGCTCAGCCCATCATGTGGTAGTTCATGTTCCACATGACCCACAGCGTGCCCAGCACGATGATGCCGATCACCACCAGGGTGAACAGGCCGGCGCTGACGTTCCAGCGCTGTGCCGAGGAGCGATCCAGGTGCAGGAAGAACACCAGGTGCACCAGCAACTGCAGGATACCGGCGACCACGATCACCGCACCGGTGGCAAAGCTGGACAGACCGCCGCTCATCACCACCCAGAACGGGATGATGGTGAGCACCGCTGCCAGCACAAAGCCAACCAGGTAAGACTTGACGCTGCCGTGGCTCTCGCCACCGGCACCGTGTGCATGATTGTCATGTGCGGACATTACATAGCTCCCGACAGGTAGACGACAGAGAACACGCCAATCCAGACCAGATCCAGGAAGTGCCAGAACAGGCTCAGGCACGCCATGCGGGTCTTGTTGCGCGGAGTCAGGCCGTCGTTCTTCAGCTGGATAAGCATCACCAGCAACCACAACATGCCGGCGCTGACGTGCAGACCGTGGGTACCGACCAGGGCGAAGAACGCCGACAGGAAGGCACTCTTGTCCGGGCCGTGCCCCTGATGGATCAGGTGGTTGAACTCCCAGATTTCCATCGCCATGAAGCCGGCACCCAGCAACCAGGTAACGGCCAGCCAGAAGAACATCAGGCCCTTCTTGGACTGGTGCAGGGCAATCATGCCCAGGCCGAAGGTCAGCGAGGACACCAGCAGCAGCGCGGTTTCCCATGCCACGAAGGACAGGTCAAACAAGTCCTTCGCCGCCGGGCCACCGTTGGTGCCGCCGGACAGCACCACGTAGGTGACGAACAGGGTGGCGAAGATGAGCAGATCGCTCATCAGGTACACCCAGAAGCCGAAGACGGTGTTCTCGCCGGCGTCGTGATGCTCGTGATGATCGTCCCCATGGTCGGCCGCGTGGGCCGACCCGTGGGTCATCGTGTGGGCGTTGCTGCTCATGCCTTCACCTCGGTCTTCACCAGGCCCTGGGCAACCAGGTGCTTGCGGTGTTCGTTTTCGATACGTTCCACTTCAGCCGCCGGCACCCAGTAATCCACGTCCTTGTCAAAGGTACGGTAGATGAAGGTACCGATCATGCCGGCCAGGCCAATGAGGGCGAACACCCACATGTGCCAGACCATCGCAAAACCCAGCACCAGGCTGAAGGCGCCGATGACAACACCGGTACCGGTGTTGCGCGGCATGTGGATGTCGCTGTACTTGGCCGGCTTGACCCAGGCTTCGCCACGCTGCTTGCGCTGCCAGAAGTCGTCCAGTTCCTCGCCCTTCGGCAGGACGGCGAAGTTGTAGAACTGCACCGGAGAAGCGGTTTCCCACTCCAGGGTACGGGCATCCCACGGATCGCCGGTCAGGTCGGCATTCTTCTTGCGGTCGCGGATCGACACGGCGATCTGGATCACCTGGCACAGGATGCCCAGGGCGATGATCGCAGCACCGATGGCGGCAACGATGAAGAACGGCTGGTATTCCATGTTCGGGTAGCTCTGCAGGCGACGCGTTGCGCCCATGAAACCCAGTGCATACAGCGGCATGAAGGCCACATAGAAGCCGATGAACCAGCCCCAGAACGCGCGCTTGCCCCAGGTTTCATCCAGCTTGAAGCCGAACATCTTCGGCCACCAGTAGGTGATACCGGCAAACATGCCGAACACCACGCCGCCGATGATGACGTTGTGGAAGTGTGCAATCAGGAACAGCGAGTTATGCAACACGAAGTCGATGGCCGGGATCGCCAACATCACGCCGGTCATGCCGCCGATGGTGAAGGTGACCATGAAGCCGATCGTCCACAACACCGGCGAGGTGAAGTGCACGCGGCCGCGGTACATCGTGAACAACCAGTTGAAGATCTTCACGCCGGTCGGGATCGAGATGATCATCGTCGTGATGCCGAAGAAGGCATTGACGTTGGCACCCGAGCCCATGGTGAAGAAGTGGTGCAGCCACACCAGGAACGACAGCACACCGATCGCACAGGTGGCATAGACCATGCCCTTGTAGCCGAACAGCGTCTTGCGCGAGAACGTGGCGATGACTTCAGAGAACACGCCAAACGCCGGCAGCACCAGAATATAGACTTCCGGGTGACCCCAGATCCAGATCAGGTTGATGTACAGCATGGCGTTGCCGCCACCGTCGTTGGTGAAGAAATGCGTGCCCAGGTAACGGTCCAGGGTCAGCAGCACCAGGGTGATCGTCAGCACCGGGAAGGCGGCGATGATCAGCACGTTGGTGACCAGTGCGGTCCAGCTGAACACCGGCATCTTCATCAGCGGCATACCCGGGGTACGCATCTTGAGGATGGTGATGAAGAAGTTGATGCCGCTCAGCGTGGTGCCCAGGCCTGCAACCTGCAGCGCCCAGATGTAGTAATCCATACCGACGCTTGGGCTGTACTCCAACCCGGACAACGGCGGGAACGCCAGCCAGCCGGTCGCGGCGAATTCACCGATCCACAGCGAGATCATCATCAGGCCTGCGCCTGCGACAAACAGCCAGAAGCTCAGTGAGTTCAGGAACGGATAGGCAACGTCGCGTGCGCCGATCTGCAGCGGCACCACCAGGTTCATCAAACCGGTGATCAGCGGCATGGCCACGAAGAAGATCATGATCACGCCGTGCGCGGTGAAGATCTGATCGTAGTGATGCGGCGGCAGATAGCCTTCCGCACCACCGGCGGCGAGCGCCTGCTGGGCACGCATCATGATCGCGTCGGAGAAGCCGCGCAGCAGCATCACGAACGCCACGATCAGGTACATCGCGCCGATCTTCTTGTGGTCCACCGAGGTGAACCACTCTTTCCACAGGTAGCCCCACAGCTTGAACTTGGTGATGGCCGCAACAATGGCCAGACCACCGAGCATCGCGCCGATCAGCGTGGTGAGCACGATCGGATCGTGCGGCAGTGAATCAAGAGAGAGTTTTCCAAGCATCGTCATTCTCCCGAGGGGCCGTGGCCGGCATGTGCGGCTTCGGCTGGCTCGTTTGCATTGTGACCGTCGTGGCCAGCGGCCTCGGCGGCGGCAGGAGCGGTAGCGGCGTCATGACCTTCGTGACCCATGGCCTCGTGGTTCATGGCCTCATGGTCCATCGCTTCGTGATTCATCGGCTCGGCTTGCTTCGCACCGTGGCCCATGGCCTCGTGCGACATCGCCTTGTCGTGCTTCATGCCGAAGTGTTTGCTCTCGCCCATGTGCTTGGCCATGATCGCGTCGAACAGACCGGCCTCGGTGCTGCCGTAGTAGGTCACCGGGTAATAGTCGTGGTTCCTCTCGGCAGCCAGTTCGGCAAAGGACTTCTGGTCCAGCACCTTCGCATCGCCGCGCACCTTGGCCAACCACGCCTGGTACTCGTCATTGCTCACTGCATGCGCCATGAAGTGCATCTTGCTGAAGCCGGCGCCGCTGTAATGCGACGAAAGGCCTTCATAGCTGCCTGCTTCGTTGGCGATCAGATGCAGCTTGGTTTCCATGCCGGCCATCGAGTAGATCATGCTGCCCAGATGCGGAATGAAGAACGCATTCATCACCGTATCGGCAGTGAGCTTGAAGTTCAGCGGCGTATCGACCGGGAAGGTCAGCTCGTTGACCACGGCGATGTTCTCTTCCGGGTAGACGAACAGCCACTTCC
Source organism: Stenotrophomonas sp. (assembly GCF_050737575.1). GTDB lineage: Bacteria > Pseudomonadota > Gammaproteobacteria > Xanthomonadales > Xanthomonadaceae > Stenotrophomonas. The sequence continues at coordinate 131,905 of NZ_JBOHXW010000004.1, read as the reverse complement.
AATCCAGCGAGATCGCTTCGATCTGCACCGGCTTGGCATCGGATACCAACGGCTTGTACGGATCAAGGGCGTGCGAGGAGCGCCAGGTCAGCACTGCCAGCACCAGAATGATCATGCACGGGATCGACCAGACCACCACTTCAATGGCGGTGGAGTGCGACCAGTTGGGTTCATAACGGGCCTTGGTGTTGGATGCGCGATAACGCCACGCGAACAGCAGTGTCATCACGATCACCGGGATGACGACCAGCAGCATCAGCACCGTGCAGGTGATCAGCAGCGTGAGTTCGTCCCGGGCGATCTGGCCTTTGGGGTCAAACAAGGCCCAGTCGCAGCCCGTCATCATGACGGCCATAGCGACAATAAGGCCCGGGCGCAGCATGCGCCCAAGGGTTTTCAACGGAATCATCGGTCGATCCAATTGCGAGGGAGTACCTGACCCGGCCGCCCATGCGCGCTAACGCGGACGCCCGCCCGGAGGTTGCCACCGGGGGAACGCGTGCAGGGGGTGCCGAATCTCAGCAGCGCAATTTTAGGCCTTCACGCAACACTTAAGATAGGCATTGACAATGATTTCGCGCAGTAAAGCCGCCTTCCAGCGTGCGACATGTTGTCGCACTGCGCGCGCATTCTCGCGCCCGGAAAAGCAGAAAGCCGACTGCAAGCAGTCGGCTTTCTGTTACTGGTGCCGGAAATAGGAATCGAACCTACGACCTACGCATTACGAATGCGCCGCTCTACCAACTGAGCTATTCCGGCGAGCCGCGAATTGTAGGCGAGTCAGAACCGGAAGGTCAATGCACTTCGCGCGGAATCGTCATCTGGCTGCCTGAATGAACGCACAGATGGTGCCATCAGCGGCGCCATCCACCTCAACATCGTCGTAATGGCCCCGCTCAAAAGTCATCCCCATGTAGCTTGGACTGACCGCTCAGTCCACCAGCGTCAGGCGCAATTCCTTGGGCAGCGCGAACACCATCGACTCGGGCTCGCCATCCAATTCCGACAGGCCGTCGGCGCCCAGCTCGCGCAGACGCGCGATGACGCCATCCACCAGCACCTGCGGTGCGGAGGCACCAGCGGTGAGGCCGATGTGCTGCTTGCCAACCACCCATTCGGGTTTGATTTCGTGGGCGCCGTCGATCAGATACGACTCCACGCCTTCACGGCTGGCCAGTTCGGCCAAACGATTGGAATTTGAGCTGTTCGGCGAACCGACCACCAACACCAGGTCGCAACGCTGTGCGAGGTCGCGTACGGCGTCCTGGCGGTTCTGCGTCGCGTAGCAGATGTCGTCGTTCTTCGGGCCCTGCACCATCGGGAAGTGTTCACGCAGCGCCTGAATCACCGCGCGCGTGTCATCCACCGACAGCGTGGTCTGGGTGGTGTAGGCGAAGTTTTCGGGCTGACTGACCTGCAGCGCGGCCACGTCTTCCACGCTTTCGACCAGATAGATGTGGCCCTTGCCCTTCTCGCGGCTCCACTGACCCATCGTGCCTTCCACTTCCGGGTGACCCTCATGGCCGATCAGCACCACGTCGCGGCCAGCACGGCAGTGGCGCGCCACTTCCAGATGCACCTTGGTCACCAGCGGGCAGGTCGCGTCGAACACTTTCAGACCACGGCGATCCGCTTCGACGCGCACCGCCTGCGAGACGCCATGTGCGCTGAAGATGACCGTATTGCCGTCCGGTACTTCGTCCAGTTCTTCGACAAAGATGGCACCGCGCGCTTTCAGGTCATCGACCACGAAACGGTTATGCACCACTTCATGGCGCACGTAGATCGGCGCGCCCAGCGTCTCGATCGCACGTTTGACGATCTCGATGGCGCGGTCGACACCGGCGCAGAAACCACGGGGATTGGCGAGCAGTACGTCCATCAGTCAGGCAGTCCAGCCGGCCTCAGCCGGTCATGCAGAAACAGGTAAAGGGATTATCCGGCCTTTTTGCCGGACTTGCCGTCAAACAGGCCAAACACCGCGATGCCGATGGCACCGGCGACAATGGCCGCGTCGGCCAGGTTGAACGACGGCCAGAAATGGTCACCCACATACCACTGGATGAAGTCCACCACGTGACCGTGCACTTGACGGTCGATGACGTTGCCGATGGCCCCGCCGATCACCAGCGCGTACGGCAGCGCGGCGCGCCAATTCGCACGCGTGGTCTGCGACAGCCAGTAGGCCATCAAGCCGCTGATCGCCACCGCCAGAGCGGTGAAGAACCACAGCTGCCAGCCGCCCGCGTCGCTGAGGAAGCTGAACGCCGCGCCGGTGTTGTAGGTGCGGTACCAGTTCCAGAAACCATCAATCACCGGCACCGGGGTGAACTCGGGCAGGCTCGCCAGCACCCACGCCTTGCTCCACTGGTCCAGGCCAATCACCACCACCGACAGCAGCAGCCAGATCAAGGCATTGGGTTTAGCTGATTTTTCTTGCATGAAATACGCCTGTACTAAGCCGCGACAGAGTGAACGGGAACGAAGGTGTTGCCACTCCTCGTTCCCCACCACTCACGGATACTGCTCGTCAGAACCAGCGACGTTCTTCGCCAGCGCCGTCAATATTGGTCACGCAGCGACCACACAGTTCCGGATGCGCTGCCACCGAGCCCACATCGGCGCGGTAATGCCAGCAACGCACGCACTTGGACTTCTCGGTCGGCTGCGCGCTGACAAACACCTCGTCGGTGGTCGCCGGTCGCACGCTCACATCGCCACTGATGAACAGGAAGCGCATTTCCTCGGCCAGTGGCTGCCAGCGTGCGGCCTGCTCTTCGTTCGCAGCGACGGTGATCTCCGCTTCCAGCGCCGCACCGATAGCACCATTGGCACGCATCGGCTCCAGCACCTTGGACACCTGCTCACGCAGCGCCAACAGCTGCTCGAAATCAGCCGCATTGAGCTGTGCATCGGCCGGCAGCGGGGCCAAACCTTCGTACCAGGTGGTGAACAGCACGTTGTCGGCACGCTTGCCCGGCAGGTAGCCCCACAGTTCTTCGGCGGTGAAGGTCAGGATCGGCGCCACCCAGCGCACGAACGCTTCGGCGATGTGGAACATCGCGCTCTGCGCCGAACGACGGCCGCGCGAATCTTCGCGCATCGTGTACAGACGATCCTTGGTCACATCCAGATACAACGAACCCAGATCGACGCTGCAGAAGTTCAGCAGCAACTGCACGATCTCGGCCATGTTGTAGTTGGCGTAGGCCGCCTTGATTTTTTCCTGCAGCTCGAACGCGCGGTGCACGATCCACGCATCCAGCGCGACCATGTCCTGCAGCGGCAGCAGGTGCTGGTCCGGATCGAAACCATCCAGATTACCCAGCAGGAAGCGCGCGGTGTTGCGCAGACGGCGATAGGCGTCAGCATTGCGCTTGAGGATCTCCTGCGACAGCGACATTTCATTGCTGTAGTCGGCCGAGGCAATCCACAGGCGCAGGATGTCCGCGCCCAGCTTGTTCATGATGTCCTGCGGCTCGATGCCGTTGCCCAGCGACTTGGACATCTTGCGGCCGTGCTCGTCCACGGTGAAACCGTGGGTCAGGCACTGCTTGTATGGCGCCACCTTGTCGATGGCCACGCCGGTCAGCAGCGAGGACTGGAACCAGCCGCGATGCTGATCCGAACCTTCCAGATACAGGTCAGCCGGCTTGCCGAAACCACGCGCAAGCAGCACGCCTTCATGGGTGACGCCGGAGTCGAACCACACATCGAGAATGTCGGTGACTTTTTCGTACTGCGCGGCTTCATCGCCCAGCAGTTCGGCAGCGTCCAGCGAATACCAGACGTCGATGCCGCCCTGCTCCACGCGGTCGGCTACCTGCTGCATCAACTCGACGCTGCGCGGATGCGGCTCGCCGGTTTCGCGATGCGTGAACAGTGCAATCGGCACACCCCAGGTGCGCTGACGGCTGATGCACCAATCCGGGCGGCCATCCACCATGCTGCCGATACGCGCCTTGCCCCAGCTCGGGAACCAGCCTACGTTTTCGATGGCCGCCATTGCGTCATTGCGCAGGTTGGCTTTGTCCATCGAGATGAACCACTGCGGCGTCGCGCGGAACACCACCGGCGTGCGGTGACGCCAGCAATGCGGGTAGCTGTGCTGGATTTCAAAGAAGGCCAGCAGCGCACCGGAAGCACGCAGCACATCGACGATCAGCGGCTGTGCTTTCCACAGATGCTGGCCCGCCAGTTCCACATCGCCGGCAGCCGGCGTTGACGCCAGGTACACGCCACGGCCGTCGACCGGATTGATCTGTCCGGCGTTGTAGTTGTCCATCAGCCCGTACTGCTGGCTGACCGCGAAATCCTCCTGACCGTGGCCAGGCGCGGTATGCACCGCACCGGTACCGTCGGCATCGGAAACGTGGTCGCCGTTGAGCAGCGGGATGTCGCGGTTGGCATAGAACGGGTGCGCCAGCAGCTGGTTTTCCAGCGCCGAACCCTTGGCATGGCCATGCACGACCACGGCATTCACGCCGTAGCGCGACAGCGAACGCTCAGCCAACGCCGACGCCAGCACCAGCCAGCGCGGCTGACCGTTGTGGGCCGGACCTTCAACCAGCGCGTACTCGATCTCCGCACCCAGCGACACCGCCAGCGAGGCCGGCAGCGTCCACGGCGTGGTGGTCCAGATCGGCACCGCCACTTCCACACCGGCGGGCAGCGTCACGCCGAAGCTGGCGGCCAGCGCCTTGGAATCGCGCGCGGCATAGGCCACGTCGATGGCCGGCGAGGTCTTGTCCTGATACTCGATTTCCGCTTCGGCCAGGGCCGAGCCGCAATCGAAGCACCAATGCACCGGCTTGGCGCCACGCACCAGGTGACCGTTGGCGACGACCTTGGCCAGCGCGCGGATTTCATTGGCCTCGAAGTCGAAGCTCAGCGTCTTGTACGGGTTCTCCCAATCGCCAATCACACCCAGGCGCTTGAAATCGCGTCGCTGGATGTCGATCTGCTCTTCGGCATATTCACGACACTTCTGGCGGAACTGCTCGGCATCCAGCTTGACACCGACCTTGCCCCACTTCTTCTCAACCGCGATCTCGATCGGCAGGCCGTGGCAATCCCAACCCGGCACGTAAGGCGCATCGAAGCCGTCGAGGTAACGCGACTTGACGATGATGTCCTTGAGGATTTTGTTGACCGCATGGCCCAGGTGGATCTGGCCGTTGGCATAGGGCGGGCCGTCGTGCAGCACGAACAGCGGGCGGCCCTTCGCGTTCTCGCGAAGCTGCGCGTAAATGCCCTGCTCTTCCCAATGCGCCAGGATGCCCGGCTCACGCTTGGGCAGATCGCCGCGCATCGGGAATTCCGTTGCCGGCAGGTGGAGAGTGGCTTTGTAGTCTTGGGTCACGGGCATTTACCGTTGTGCGGCTTCTGTTGAGGAGTCCGCACACAAAGGTGCGGCCTGTTGCGAGGGTCTCGCATGCTCGCCAAGGATGCGGCGCGCCTGTTCGGCGTCGCGGTGCATCTGCTCGGTCAATGCAGGTAGATCGTTGAACTTTTCTTCATCGCGCAGCTTGGCGACAAATTCGACTTCGATATGACGGCCGTAAAGGTCGCCCTGGAAATCGAACAGATGCGCCTCCAGCAGCGGCTCCACGCCCTGCACGGTTGGGCGCGTACCAAAGCTGGACACCGACGGCCATGGCTGCTCGAAAACCCCGTGCACCCACGTCGCGTAGATACCAGAAAGTGCGGGTGTTTTAGGAAAACGCAAGTTGGCGGTCGGGAAACCCAGGGTGCGCCCCAGTTGCTGACCACGCACTACGCGGCCACCAATGGCATACGGCCGCCCCAGCAGGTCACCGGCATGGGCGAAGTTGCCCTCCAGCAGCAACTCGCGAATGCGGGTGCTGGAAATGCGTTCGCCATTCAGGTGCACCGGCTCGATCTCGCCAGCCACAAAGCCCAACTCCGCGCCCATGGCCCGCAGCAGCGCGATATCGCCGCCACGGCGGTTGCCGAAGTGGAACTTGGGGCCGATCCAGACTTCGCGCGCGCCCAGCCGGCGAACCAGCATGTCGCGCACGAAATCCTCGGCACTGGTCGCGGCCATCTTGCCGTCAAAACGCAGCAGGCCAACGCTGTCCACGCCCAGCTCACGCAAAGTGGCGACCTTGTCGCGGGCCAACATCAAGCGTGGCGGCGGGTTGTCCTTGGCAAAGAACTCGCGCGGCAGCGGCTCAAATGCCAGCGCTACCACCGGAACCCCAAGCGCGCGGGCGCGCTCAACCGCGTGGCGCACCAGCGCCCGGTGGCCCAGATGCAGGCCGTCGAAAGCACCGATGCAGACCACGCTTCCCTGCGGGAACAACACCCCGCCTTCGACGTCTCTAAAAAGCCTGCTCATTCCATCCGGATCCGGCCATACGGGCCGGTTCTGTCGTGTGTAGCCCGGAAGTATAGCGGTCGCCTCAATGCCCGCGCAGGTCGCGGGGGCGGAAACCCATGGCCACCATCGCCAGCAGATAGGCCAGGCCACCGCTGCCAACCAACAGCGCCAGGCTGCCGATCCGGTGCCACTTGTCCATCCCGGTGAAGCCCGGCAACCAGTACAGCAGCGCCGCCAGCACGGCCACCATCACCACACAGGCCAGCGCCAACCGCACCATGTAGGCGCTCCAGCCCGGCCGACGCTGGTAGACGCCGGTCTTGCCCAGCCAGTACCAGAGCAAGCCCAGGTTCAGATAACTGGACAGGGCGCTCGCAATACCCAGCGCCAGATGCAGGCCCGGCTGCTTGGACAGCGCCACCATCACACCCTGCGCCTTGAGCGACTCCGGCACCATCACGTGGTACAGCACCGCCAGCAAGGCGAAGTTGAAGACCATGTTGGCCACCAGTGCAACCAGACCGGCACGCACCGGCGTGCGCGTGTCCTGGCGCGAATAGAACGCCGGCAGCAGCACTTTCAGCAGCGCAAACGCCGGCAGGCCGAAGCTCAGGCCATAGACCGCCAGCGCGGTCATCTGGGTATCGAACGCCGTGAACTTCTTGTACTGGAACAACGTGGCGATCAACGGCTCAGCCAACAGCAGCAGGCCCAGCATGGCCGGCACTGCGATCAGCAGCGTCGTGCGCAGCCCCCAGTCCAGCGCATTGGAAAATCCTTCGCCATCGGTCTTGACGTGATGCCGCGCCAACGCCGGCAGAATCACCGTTCCCAGCGCCACGCCGAATACGCCCAGCGGCAGCTCCAAAAACCGGTCGGCCAGCGACAGCCAGGACTGCGAGCCATCGGTGAGGTTCGCGGCAATCACCGTATCCAGCAGCAGGTTGATCTGCGCCACCGACGAACCGAACAGAGTCGGCACCATCAAGGTCAGCACCTTGCGCACATCCGGGTGATTCCAGCCCCAGCGCGGCAACGTCAGCAGATTGATGCCCTTCAGCGCGGGCAACTGGAACAGCAACTGCAGCAGGCCGGCAGCCAGCACCGCCCAACCCAACGCCAGGATCTGCTTTTCGGGTGTCCCACCCAGGCGCGGCGCCAGCCACAGTGCGCCGGCAATCATGCAGAGATTGAGGATCACCGGCGTCAGCGCCGGCATCGCGAACTTCTGGAAGCTGTTCAGCGCACCACCGGCCAGTGCGGTCAGCGAGACGAACAGCAGGAACGGGAAGGTCAGCCTGAACAGATCGACCAACAACCCCTGCTTGCCGGGGTCCGCTGCAGGCGCGCTGGCAAACAGCGAGGCCAGCTGCGGCGCAAAGATCAGCGCCAGCGCCGTCACCAGCAGCAGCACACCGCCCAGCGTGCCGGAGATGCGCGCCATCAATTCGCGCAGATCCGCGTGCGGGCGGGTCTCCTTCACCTCCGTGAACACCGGCACGAACGCGGTCGCGAACGAACCCTCTGCGAACAGACGGCGCAGGAAGTTGGGGACACGGAACGCCACCCAGAACGCATCCGTGATCGCATTGCTGCCAAAGGTGGTGGTGATGACCTGGTCACGAACCAGCCCCAACACCCGGGAAATCATTGTCATGCTGCTGAACGACAGCAGCCCCCGCAGCATGCGCGGTGAACTCACTTATATTCCCCTTGACAACTCGACTTGACGTTCATTTGGTCTGCCATCATACTTGCGTGCTTGCTGTTCCCACCACACCGATTTTCAGGAAACCACCACCGTGGCCAATATCAAGTCCGCCAAGAAGCGCGCCAAGCAGACCGTTGTGCGCAACGCGCGCAACACGGCTCAGCGTTCGATGCTGCGCACCGCCGTCAAGAAGGTGATCAAGGCTCTGGATGCCAACGACGCCGCCGGCGCCGAGGCAGCCTTCGCTGTCGCCCAGCCGATTCTCGATCGTTTCAGCGCCCGTGGCCTGATTCACAAGAACAAGGCTGCGCGCCACAAGAGCCGCCTGACCGCTCGCATCAAGGCCATCAAGGCTGCTTGATTCGCGCGTTCAGCGGGAGCCGCAAGGCTCGCGACATGAAAAGCCCGACCTAGTGTCGGGTTTTTTGTTGGGCGATTGCCAGGGAAGCGAGATGCGCCTCTTCCGCTCGCGGAAGAAGACATCCAGGAACGGAAAGGGCTTTTGGCTTTTGGCTTTTGGCTTTTGGCTTTTGGCTTTTGGGCTTTGGCTTTGGCCCGGGCTCAGACTTGGGCCCTGACTTTCCCTTCTCCCGCCTGCGGGAGAAGGTGCCCGAAGGGCGGATGAGGGGAGCTTTTAGCTTTACTGGCTCTTTAGCGCCCTCACCCCAACCCCTCTCCCGCAAGCGGGAGAGGGGCTCAAAATCAAAATCCAAATCCAAATCCAAAGCCAAAGCCCAAAGCCCGAAGCCCGAAGCAAAACCAAAGCCTGAAGCCTGAACAAAAAAACCCGGCCTTGGCCGGGTTTTCCATAGACATCAACCGCCAGCGAAAACCTTATTCGCCGAGCGCGTGACGCTCTTCCGCTTCAAGAATCTTCTGCTGATCAAAGAAGGCCATGATGTCCTTCATGATCGGCCAGGTGCCTTCACGACCCAACGCCGACACCAGGTACCACGGCTCCTTCCAGCCCAGCTCCTTGATCACCTGCTCGGCCGCAACCTTGGCTTCGTCCTCGAACATCAGGTCAGCCTTGTTGAGCACCAGCCAGCGCGGCTTCTTCAGCAATTCCGGATCGTGCTTGCCCAGCTCGCGCTCGATGGCACGCACCTGCTCAATCGGCGAAATGCCCTCCACACCACCTTCCATCGGCGAGATGTCCACGAGGTGCAACAGCAAACGCGTGCGCTGCAGGTGGCGCAGGAACTGCGCACCCAGGCCAGCACCGTCGGCAGCACCTTCGATCAGGCCGGGAATGTCAGCGATCACGAAGCTGCGGTAATTCTCAACCTTCACCACACCCAGGTTCGGATACAACGTGGTGAACGGGTAATCCGCCACCTTCGGCGTCGCCGCCGAGACCGCACGAATCAAGGTGCTCTTGCCAGCATTCGGGAAACCCAGCAGGCCGACGTCAGCCAGCAGCTTCAACTCCAGCTTGAGCAGGCGCTCTTCGCCCTCCTCGCCCGGCAGCGCCTGACGCGGCGCGCGGTTGGTGGAGCTCTTGAAGTGCATGTTGCCCAGGCCGCCCTTGCCACCCTTGGCCACCAGCAGGCGATCGCCATGAACCGTCATGTCGCCAATGACCTCATCGGTGGCGACGTTGATTACCACGGTGCCGACCGGCACGGTGATGATCAGGTCTTCGCCGCCCTTGCCATAGGCCTGACGGCCCATGCCGTTCTCGCCACGCTGCGCATTGAAAATGCGGTCATGGCGGAAGTCGACCAATGTATTCAGGTTTGCGTCGGCGCGGATCCACACGCTGCCGCCATCGCCGCCGTCGCCGCCGTCCGGGCCACCCAGCGGGATGAACTTCTCTCGGCGAAAGCCGATGCAGCCGTTACCGCCGTTGCCAGCGGTGACCTGGATCTCCGCTTCGTCTACAAGTTTCATGATTCTGGTTGCCCACTGATGGCGGCAGGCGAACTGCCCGACCGCAAAGTCTAACTGCCCCGACCGTGCCAGGGAAAACAACGACGGAAACCGCCGATTTAATTCTGTCGCCAACGAAAAACCCCGCCTAAGCGGGGTTTTCGTCAGCTACCCACGCTGGGCGTGGGCACCTGCGTGTACGGAATCAACCTTCCGTAACAACGCTCACGGTGCGACGCTTGTTGGCGCCCTTCACCGAGAACTCAACCTTGCCATCGAGCAGCGCGAACAGGGTGTGATCGCGGCCGAGGCCAACGCCTGCGCCCGGGTGGAACTGGGTGCCGCGCTGACGCACGATGATGTTGCCAGCTTCGATGGCCTGGCCACCGAAGATCTTGACGCCCAAGTACTTCGGGTTGGAATCGCGACCGTTGCGCGAGGAGCCTACGCCCTTTTTATGTGCCATGACGGATTCTCCTGTGCTTAGCCGGCGATGCCGGTGATTTGAATTTCGGTGTAGTACTGACGGTGACCCTGACGCTTCATGTGGTGCTTACGGCGACGGAACTTGATGATCCGGACCTTGTCAGCACGGCCATGGGACACAACCGTTGCGGTGACCGAAGCGCCCTTCAGCGCGTCGCCCAGCTTGATGCCGTCGGAATCGCCGAGCATCAGGATGTTGTCAAACTTGATCTCGCTGCCGGCTTCGACGTCGAGCTTTTCAACGCGAAGGGTTTCACCCTGCGCGACGCGGTATTGCTTACCGCCAGTTACCAGTACTGCGTACATGACCAGACTTCCTCTGTAGTTATTGTGGTCGCCGTGCCCGCCATCGAGAGCGGACAGGAGCGGGATTTTAACGGCAGACCTCCGGCCGGGTCAAGTCACCCCCTACGGTAAAACCCGAGCCTGAACAATGACCTGCCTACAGACCGGCGCAGGTGTCACGGACTGGCAAAAGCGGCAATTGCCCCCAAATCACAAGGCCGCTAGGCTGCTTGATTGGCTGTCAGCTACGCCCCCCACATCTGCCACCGGCCTGCCGGTAGCGGTCAACACCGGATTTCCCATGGCGATGGATTTCATCCGCATCCGCGGCGCGCGGACGCACAACCTCAAGAACATCGACCTCGACCTGCCCCGCGACAAATTGATCGTGATCACCGGCTTGTCCGGTTCCGGCAAGTCGTCGCTGGCGTTCGACACCATCTACGCGGAGGGCCAGCGCCGCTATGTCGAGTCGCTGTCGGCCTATGCGCGGCAGTTCCTGAGCGTGATGGAGAAGCCGGACCTGGACCATATAGAGGGCCTGTCACCGGCGATCTCGATCGAGCAGAAGTCCACCTCGCACAACCCGCGCTCGACCGTGGGCACCATCACCGAAATCTACGATTACCTGCGCCTGCTGTATGCCCGCGTCGGCAGCCCGCGCTGCCCGGACCACGGCTATCCGCTGGAAGCGCAGATCGTCAGCCAGATGGTGGACCAGGTACTGACCCTGGATCCGGAGCAGCGCTACATGCTGCTGGCGCCGGTCATCCGCGAGCGCAAGGGCGAGCATGTGCAGGTGTTCGACCAGCTGCGTGCGCAGGGCTTCGTGCGCGTGCGCGTGGACGGCGAGCTGTATGAAATTGATGCGGTGCCGGCGCTGACGTTGCGCCAGAAGCACACCATCGAAGCGGTGATCGACCGCTTCCGCCCGCGCGAAGACATCAAGCAGCGCTTGGCCGAAAGTTTTGAAACCGCGCTCAAGCTGGGCGACGGCATGGCGTCGGTGATGCCGCTGGATGACGCCAACGCGCAGCCGCACCTGTTCTCTTCCAAGTACTCCTGCCCGGTGTGCGATTACGCACTGCCAGAGCTGGAGCCACGCCTGTTTTCGTTCAACTCGCCAGTGGGCGCCTGCCCCGGCTGCGATGGCTTGGGCGTGGCGGAATTCTTCGATCCTTCGCGCGTCGTGGTACACCCGGAGCTGTCACTGGCCGCCGGTGCCGTGCGTGGCTGGGATCGCCGCAATGCGTACTACTTCCAGCTGATTGCCTCGCTGGCCAAGCACTACAAATTCGATGTGGATGCGGCGTGGCAATCACTGCCGGAGCATGTGCAGCAAGCGGTGCTGTACGGCAGCGGCGAAGACCAGGTGACCTTCACCTACTTCACCGAAAACGGTGGCCGCAACCAGCGCAAGCACCGCTTCGAGGGCATCATTCCCAATCTTGAGCGCCGCTACCGCGAGACCGAATCGTCGGCCGTTCGCGAAGAGTTGGCCAAGTACATCAGCTCGCGTCCGTGCCCGGAGTGCAAGGGCGCGCGCTTGAACAAGGCCGCGCGCAATGTGTTCGTCGCCGACCGGCCACTGCCGGAAATCGCAGTGCTGCCGATTGATGAAGCCAAGCGTTTCTTCAGCGAGCTGTCGTTGCCGGGTTGGCGCGGCGAGATCGCAGCCAAGATCGTCAAGGAAATCGGCGAGCGTCTCGGCTTCCTGGTCGATGTCGGCTTGGATTACCTGACGATGGAGCGCAAGGCCGACACGCTGTCCGGTGGCGAAGCGCAGCGCATTCGTCTGGCATCGCAGATCGGCGCCGGCCTGGTCGGCGTGATGTATGTGCTCGACGAACCGTCCATCGGCCTGCATCAGCGCGACAACGAACGCCTGCTCGGCACCCTCACCCGCCTGCGCGACCTCGGCAATACGGTGATCGTGGTTGAGCATGACGAAGATGCGATCCGCTTGGCCGATTACGTGCTGGATATCGGCCCGGGCGCTGGCGTGCATGGCGGCGAAATCGTCGGCCAGGGCTCGCTGCAGGACATCCTGGATGCACCGCGTTCGCTGACCGGCCAGTACCTGTCGGGCAAGCGGGCGATCGAGATCCCGGCGCGTCGCCACAAGGCGAATCCGAAGATGACGCTGCGCCTGCGCGGTGCCAGCGGCAACAATCTCAAGGGCGTGGATCTGGATATCCCGGCCGGCCTGTTGACCTGCGTCACCGGCGTGTCCGGATCGGGCAAATCCACGCTGATCAACGACACGCTGTTCTCGTTGGCCGCGAATGAAATCAACGGCGCTTCGCACACGATTGCGCCGTACAAAACGGTGGAAGGGCTGGACCTGTTCGACAAGGTGGTGGACATCGACCAGTCGCCGATTGGCCGCACGCCGCGCTCGAACCCGGCAACCTACACCGGCTTGTTCACGCCGCTGCGCGAGTTGTATGCACAGGTGCCCGAAGCGCGTGCACGCGGTTACTCGCCGGGACGTTTCAGCTTCAACGTCCGTGGCGGCCGCTGCGAAGCGTGCCAGGGCGATGGCTTGATCAAGGTGGAAATGCACTTCCTGCCGGACGTGTATGTGCCTTGCGATGTGTGCCACGGCAAGCGCTACAACCGCGAAACGCTGGAGATTCTCTACAAGGGCTACAACATCAACGACGTGCTGCAGATGACCGTCGAAGATGCGTTGCGCCTGTTCGAGCCGGTGCCGCCCATCGCGCGCAAGCTGGAAACGCTGGTCGACGTGGGCCTGAGTTACATCAAGCTCGGCCAGAGCGCGACCACGCTGTCGGGTGGTGAAGCACAACGCGTGAAGTTGTCCAAGGAACTGTCGCGTCGCGATACCGGCCGCACCTTGTACATCCTCGATGAGCCGACCACCGGCCTGCATTTCCACGACATCGATGCGCTGCTCGGCGTGCTGCACAAGCTGCGCGACGAAGGCAACACGGTGGTGGTGATCGAACACAATCTGGACGTGATCAAGACCGCCGACTGGGTGGTCGATCTGGGCCCGGAAGGCGGCCATCGCGGCGGCACGATTCTGGTCACCGGCACGCCGGAAGACGTGGCGGCGCATCCGGCGTCATACACCGGCCAGTTCCTGGCCAAGATGCTGCCGTCCATCACCGCGCGCCCGGAGCGTCCAGCGGCCGTGGCCAACAAGCCTGACGCCCGCCCGCCGCGCAAGGAAAAGCCCGTCAAGAAGACGGCCACCAAGAAGGCGGCCGCTCCCAAGAAGAAGAAGGTTTCGGAATGAGCAGCGAACACAAGCAACTGGCGCAGGTACCGATCAGCGTGCGTTGGCGCGACATGGACTCGATGGGCCACGTCAACAACGCCAAGTACGTTTCGTATCTGGAAGAAGCGCGCGTGCGCTGGATGCTCGGCGTGGAAGGCGTGTCGATGACCGACCGCATCGCGCCGGTGGTGGCCAACACCAACATCAACTATCGCCTGCCGATCGTGTGGCCCAACGACATCGTGGTGGAGTTGTTTGTCGAGCGCTTGGGCAACAGCAGCGTGACCATTGGTCACCGCATCGTCGACCAGAACGATGCCAGCAAGCTGTATTCGGACGGCAACGTCGTGGTGGTGTGGATGGATACGCAGACCGGTAAGAGTGCGCCATTGCCGGAGGCTGTGCGGAATGCTTCGAGCTGAGGGCGGAGCTGTCTAACGCGTGTGAGAAAGCCGCCTGTTGGGCGGCTTTCTTTTTTCATGTTGTGGTGAAGCGAAGATGCTCCCCCTCTCCCCAACCCCTCTCCCGCGAGGGGAGAGGGGCTTTAAAGCTGCGATTGCTCAGATTGCTTCAACTTGCCAGGAACTAAGCCCCTCTCCCCTCGCGGGAGAGGGGTTGGGGAGAGGGGGCACGCTCACCGCAAACGACTTAACTCAACGCCACCTTCGGAAAATCCACCGGCACATCCAACGCCACGTTGATGTAGTTGGTAAACAGATTGAGCGCGACGTGGGCCAGGATCTCCACGATCTGCCCGTCATCGAATCCGGCGGCACGCAACTGCGCGACATCGTCATCGCTGACCTGCGCGCGTTGCTCCACTACTTTCAGCGCGAACGCCAATGCGGCCGCCGTGCGGGCGTCGTCGGAGCGACCGGCCTGTGCGTCGCTCATCTCGGTAGCGGATGCGCCTGCCTTCTGGCCCAGCACGGTGTGTGCTGCCAGGCAGTACTCGCAACGGTTGCGGTTGGCGATGGCCACGGCGATCTGTTCGCCCAGGCGGGCGCCCAGCGTGCCGTTGCCCAAGGCACCAAACGCTGCCCACATGCTCTGCAGCGCCACTGGCGAATTGGAAACGGCCTTGAACATGTTCGGCGTGGCGCCGAAGGCCTGGTGGATCTGGGCCAGCAGCGGCTGGCTGGCGGCGGGAGCGGATTGAGATAAAAGGCTGACGCGGGACATGGCGATCTCCTGATCGTGATGGGTTGAGGCGAACCGGGGCGTGCTGCCCCCGGAGCCAGTCTCGCGCCCATGAACGAATCATTTGATACGATTCGTCCACCAAACAAACCAATTGATACAAATGGACGTCACAGCTCCGATTGATCGCTTGGCCGGCATCCTGGAGAACTTCCGCTTCCAGGCGCAGCTGCATCACTCAGGGCCGCTGTGCGGGCTGACCACCTTTGATGCCGGTGAAGGCCATGCGTATCTGCACGTCCTGCGCCGCGGCCAGTTGGAAGTCAGCCACCCCGGCAGCCGCGAGGTGCCGGCGTTGATGCACTTCGACGTGCCGACGCTGCTGTTCTACCCTCGCCCGCTCAGCCATCGCTTCCACAATCCACCCCAGGAAGGCGCGGACTTCACCTGTGCGCGACTGGACTTCGACGGCGGTGTGGCGCACCCGTTGGTGCGCGGGCTGCCGCCACTCATCGCGCTGCCACTGTCGCGAATCCCCGGGCTGGAGATGGCGTTGGAGCTGCTTTTTTCCGAAACCGACCAAGCGCGCTGCGGCCAACGGCTGCTGGCTGATCGCCTGTTCGAGGTGGTGGTGATCCAACTGCTGCGCTGGTTGCTCGACAACCCCGACGAAGCCGGCATCCGGCCCGGCTTCATCACCGGACTGTCGGAGCCGCGACTTGCCCGGGCATTGGTGGCAATGCACGACGCGCCGGGCCACCCGTGGACGCTCACGCGCATGGCCGAGCGTGCGGGCATGTCGCGCACTGCGTTTGCCAATGCCTTCCGCGAACGGGTTGGACAGACACCCGCGGACTACCTGACGGACTGGCGCATTGCCCTGGCCCAACACGGCCTGCGTCGCGGCAAGCCGATCAAGCTACTGGCCGATGAACTGGGTTATGCAAATGCCTCTGCGCTGTCGCGTGCCTTTACTGCCCGGGCCGGGGTATCACCACGCGACTGGATGAAGCAGGCCACCGATTCCCCTGCCTGATACGGCATGCGCCGCTACGGCCGCGCGGGCGCCGCGCCCCGCACCTGCAACATGCCATCTATCTTGCGGCCATCCTCCAGGCTGAGCCGCAACGGCAGCTGCGCGCCGTCCTTGAGCTGCACTTCCGGCCGCATCAACATCAGGTGCAGCCCACCGGGTTTCAGTTCAACCGATGCGCCGGCTGCGATCGGCAAGCGCTCGATTTCACGCATCCGGCTGATGCCCTGCACCAACGTGGTTTCATGCAGCGACACCTCGGCAAATGCCCGACTGCCCGCACCGATCACCACCACCTCATTGCGGCAATCGTTGCGGATGCGCGCATAGCCGGCGGCCATCGGCATGGCGACGGGCGGCAAGCGCACCCAGCCTTGCTCGAGGGTCACGCAGGCCGGCGCCGACGTTTGTGCCGACACTTCAAAAGCACACAAAGCCAACAGTACGCACATGAATGGTTTGGTTATCATCGAAGCCACGACTCACTGCCGTACGAGAAACCGCAGCATGACCACGCTTATTGAAGTGATCAACCATGGCCCCATCCGCGAGCTGCGCCTGGCGCGCCCGCCGGTCAATGCACTGGATACCGAGCTGTGCCGCGCATTGATCAGCGCGCTGACCCAGGCCATGAGCGAGGACGTGCACGGCATCGTGTTGTCCGGCAGCGAGCGCATTTTCACCGGCGGCATGGACGTGCCGTATCTGCTGGGCCACGGCGAAGACAAGCACAAGCTGATGGACAGCTGGCAGGCCTTTTTCGGCGCCGCGCGTGCGCTGGCTGAAAGCCGCGTGCCGGTGGTCGCCGCATTGACCGGTCATTCGCCGGCCGGTGGTTGTGTGCTGGCGCTGTGCTGCGATTACCGGGTGATGGCGCGCAGTGTCGATCCGACCAAGCCGTATGTGATCGGCCTGAACGAAGTGCAGGTCGGGCTGGTCGCGCCGGAAGGCATCCAGCGCCTGATGCGCCGCGTGGTCGGCCCGCACCGTGCCGGCGTGCTGTTGGCCGGTGGCCAGTTGGTCAGTGCCGAGCGCGCCTTGGAGATTGGCCTGGTCGATGAGCTGGCCGATGACGCCGCCCAGGTTGTGGAAACCGCCATCGCTTGGCTGCAGGCCCAGCTCCGGCTGCCGCAGCAGCCGATGCAGCAGACCCGCGCCATTGCCCGCGCCGATCTGCAGGAAGCCATGCAGCCGGAACACATTCAGCTCGACCGCTTCGTCGATGCCTGGTATTCGGCCGATGCACAGGCCGCGCTGCAGGCGCTGGCGGCCCGTCTGGGCAAGCGCTGAACACGCAGACGCGGACGCAGAAACCTGTATCCACCGGAGCGCAGCGCCGTCATCGGCGCCCGTCTCCCGGCCAGCACGTTCCTGCTTTCCGCCCTCGCCTATAATCGCGACCAGTTAAACCGAAGGTCGCCGTCTTGTCCGCCAATGCTGAACCCGTCGTTCCCGAGCTGATTGACCTGCTGTCGCTGGAGCGACTAGAGAACAACCTGTTCCGTGGCCAGAGCCGTGACATCGGCACCAAGTACGTGTTCGGCGGACAGGTGCTGGGTCAGGCGCTGGCCGCCGCCCAGGCCACCATCGAAAACGGCCGCCATGTGCACTCGCTGCATGCGTACTTTCTGCGCGCCGGCGACATCGATCACCCGATCATTTATGACGTCGACCGCACCCGCGATGGCGGCAGTTTTTCCGTGCGCCGGGTTACCGCCATCCAGCACGGCAAGGTGATCTTCTTCTGCGCGGCGTCGTTCCAGCAGGCCGAACACGGTGCCGAACATCAGCACAAAATGCCGGACGTACCGCAGCCGGAAGACATCGAACCCAACCGTCCGGTGCCGCAGGATGTGCTCGAACGCTTGCCGGTAAAAGTGCAGCGCTGGCTCTCACGCGGCGGCCCGTTCGAGTTCCGCCATGTGTATCCGCGTGACGAGCTCAACCCGCCCAAGCGTCCGCCGTACCATCAGGTGTGGCTGCGGTTGAACGAGAAGGTCAGCGATGCGCCGGAGCTGCATCAGGCACTGTTGGCCTATGCCTCCGACTTCCACCTGCTGGGCACGGCCACGTTTCCGCACGGCATCAGTTATTACCAACCGCATGTGCAGATGGCCTCGCTGGATCACGCCATCTGGTTCCACCGTCCGTTCCGGGTGGACGACTGGTTGCTGTATTCACTGGACAGCCCCAGCGCGCAGGATTCGCGCGGCCTGGCACGCGGCCAGTTCTACACCCGCGACGGCGTGCTGGTTGCCAGCACCGCGCAGGAAGGTCTGATCCGGGTAACGCCGGACGACACCGATACGAGCAAGGGCTGAACCATGCGCAAGATTTTCAGCAGCCAGCGTGTCGAGAACG
Organism: Stenotrophomonas sp.; assembly: GCF_050737575.1. Taxonomy (GTDB): domain Bacteria; phylum Pseudomonadota; class Gammaproteobacteria; order Xanthomonadales; family Xanthomonadaceae; genus Stenotrophomonas. The sequence goes on along the minus strand of NZ_JBOHXW010000004.1, from coordinate 113,427 downwards.
CAGAAGGCGTGGCGCAGATGCTGCGCGATGCCGGCATCGAAGTGCGTGTCACCAACGGCCGTTCGTACCAGAGCAAGCGCCGTGGCCAGTTCAGTTATCTGGACAAGCAGGACGGCGCCAACCAGCCTGCCGTTTGGGTCGTGAGCGCCAATGACCAGCCACGCGCGCGCGAAATTCTGCGCGATGCGCGGCTGCTCGACACCACCCGTCGCGACCACCCCACGGCCGAGTACGCCTTCAGTGATGTTCCCGCGCAGACCAGCGGCCGCAGCTGGGCGTGGCGCATCCGTATCGCCCTGCTGGTGGTGATTGCCGGCGTGGCGCTGGTGATCATGCTGCGCCACCGCAGCACGCCGACCCCGCCCGCCGACGCGCCGACGCAACAGGTGCAACCGGCGCCCGCGCAGGAGCAGACCGAAGAAGTCCGCGTGCGCATCGAGCCCAGCGCACCGCCGGCTCCGGCGAAGTAAGCCCGGTCACATCTGGCCCGCGCGCTCGTCATGTCCTGCAAACCCCGAGGGAATTGGCCATGACGAGCGCGACACTGGAAACCATGCTGCAGGACGAACTGCCCGCTGCCCGCAAGGGCTGCACGCGCTCGTACGGACGCATCGTGATGGCCTGCCAGAACACGGTGACCTCCATCGCGCTTGCCATCACCCGCGACGTGCAGGCCAGCGAGGACATCGCCCAGGAAGCCTTCCTCAAGGCCTGGCAGCAGCTCACCCAGCTCAACAACAGCGCCAGCTTCCTGCCGTGGTTGCGACAGATCACCCGCAACCTCGCCCGCGATTGGCTGCGTGCCAACCGTAATCGGCCACTGAGCGGCGAAGCGGCCGAGATCGCCATCGGCATGGCCGCCGACCCCGCGCCCGATGGCGCCGATGCGATGGTGCGGGTCGAGGAAGAACTGGCCGCCGAAGACATCATTTCAGCCCTGCCCGAAGACAGCCGCGAAACGCTGCTGCTGTTCTATCGCGAAGGCCAGAGTTCGCAGCAGGTCGCCCAGCTGCTGGGCTTGAGCGATGCCGCCGTGCGCAAGCGGCTGTCGCGCGCCCGAGCCAGCGTGCGTGAAGAGATGCTCAAGCGCTTTGGCGAATTCGCCCGCAGCACCGCGCCAAGCACCGCGTTTGCCGCGGTAGTCAGTTCCGCCGTGATGCTGGCGGCCCCCAGCACCGCCAGCGCCATTGCGATTGGCATGGCGGGCGCCGGCAAAGTGGGCGCAGGTGGCGTAGGGGCGAACACCCTCGGCGGCGGTGCTGCAGGCGGCGCGCTGGGCGCTGTCGCCAACGGCCTGATGCCCAATCCGGTGGAGCTGTGGCTGTACGCCGGTGGTGGCATCGGCATCGGCATGCTCGCCGCGTGGTTCGCCAGCCTGTACTTGCTGCGCTATGCGGAAACGCCGGCCGAGCAGGTGCGAGTGCGCTCCTTCCTGCGTCTACACAATCTCACCACGCTGCTTTTCTGCGGCAGCATATTGGTCGTGGTGGCATTCAAACTGAGCCTGACGGTTGCGCTGACGGTGATGGCCATCGGCATGATCACGCTGAACTACCAGTATCTGGTCACCCTGCCGCGCTTGATGGCGCCGATGTTGGCACGCGATGCCGCGCGCCACGGCCGCAACGGACCCAGCTGGATCTACCGCAGCATGTTCGGCCGTACCGCGATGGTGTCCGCCACCGTGTTCACGGTAGCTGTGGTGCTGTACACATTCCTGGGCAAGTAGTCCCGAAGCAGACATTCGTGCGCTGCACTTGGCATTGTTTGCGCGGGCCGGATGCCATTCCCGCAGTTGCACGCCGATACGACTGACGACCTCGCAGATCGCTGAAACAAAGCCGCCCCGCTGCATGCAGCGGGGCGGTTGTCGTTCGGCGCCTCTCCGGGGAGTTACTTCGCTGCCGGAGTCAGCGGCACCATCGGCGTACGCGGGCCGTGCGAACCATGTGAACCGCGCGGGCCGTGCTTGGCACCTGCCGCATCCAACTCGGCCTGGCTCAACTTGCCATCCTTGTCGGTATCAGCCTTGGCGAACCATTCGGCACGTCGCTGTTCGGCGCGCGCCTGACGATCCGCCCGGTCGATGTAACCATCCTTGTTCACGTCCAGCCGGTCGAACTGGGCACGGTACTCGGCGGCGCTGATACGGCCGTCGTTGTCGGTGTCCATGCCGCGCATGAAGCCACCATCGCGGCCGCCGCGCTCGCCACGTTCGCCGCCGTGATGGCGGTCGTGACGCATGCCATGGCGCGGCATCGGCATTTCATCGCGCGCCAGCTTGCCGTCCTTGTTCTTGTCCAGCGCGTCAAAACGCTCGGCTAGACGCGGATGCGCGGCCGCTTCCTGGCGGTCGATCACGCCGTCGCCATTGCTGTCCATACGCGCCGGGGCCGGCGTGGGGCCAGCAGGGCTGGCGGCGATGGCCAAACCGGTCGCCGAAGTCGCCAGCAGCATGGCCAGCAGGAGAAGAGGTTTACGTCGGGTCATTGTGCGGCTCCGTGGTGGAAGAACAGACGCAGCATTGCGTCCTCACTACGGTCAACGTGCGGTGGGCGTGACGGTTGACTGCGCAAGCTGTCGTATTCATCACGCAGACAGGCGCATGTTTTGAGACCCACGGCGGCTATGCTTCGGCCATGGCTTTACACGGCGACCCCAACCAAGAACTGCGCCTGTTTCAAACCGGCGAACATCCCTGCGGCTACTGGCCCGACCGGCAGGCGCGCGACCTTGTGCTCGATCCACAGGACGAGCGCTTGGCCACGCTGTACCCGATGGCGCTGAGCTGGGGCTTCCGTCGTTCCGGCGACCTGGTCTACCGGCCGCACTGCCAAGGCTGCCGCGCCTGCGTACCGGTGCGCATCCCGGTGGCGCGGTTCGCGCCTGACCGCAGTCAACGCCGCTGCCTGGCCGCCAATGCGGATCTGGAATGCCGCATTCTGCCGGCCGAGCGCACCGAGGAACAGTTCGCACTTTATCAACGCTATCTACAGCACCGTCATGCCAAAGGCGGCATGGACGAGCACGGCACGCATGAGTTCGATCAGTTTCTGATCGGCAGTTGGGCGCATGGCCGCTTCATGGAAATCCGCCTGCCCACCGCGCAAGGCGGGCGCCTGTTGGCGGTGGCCGTCACCGATGTGACCGAGCAGGGATTGTCAGCGGTGTACACCTTCTTCGACCCGGATGAAGTGAAGCGCGGCCTCGGCACGTTCGGCATCCTGCAGCAGATTGCCTGGGCGCAGCGCGTCGGTTTGCCGCACCTTTACCTGGGTTATTGGATCCACGGCCATCGCAAGATGGATTACAAGCGTCGCTTCAAACCATTGGAACACTACAACGGTCGGCACTGGATTCAGACGAATCTCATGGATGAGGCACTTGCCCTTTGAGAGCAGCCCCCCCAGACTCGCGCCGTCATCGCGCAGGTTGCGTTGGCACATGGAAGTACCCTCGAAACAATTTGGAATCTCACGTGAAAATTAAAATTCTGACGATTGCTGCAATCACCCTTCTGTCGCTGGCTGCTTGCAAGAAGACTGAAGCCCCCGCTGCTGACGCTGCCGCCACCACTCCGGCTGCCGAAGTCACCCCGGCCGCGAGCACCGATACCGTGCAGGCCGGCACCGGCGTTGCCGAGTGCGACCAGTACCTGGAAAAGGTGTACGCCTGCATCAGCGACAAGGTGCCGGAAGCCCAGCGCGACATGATGAAGCAGGGCATCGAGCAGTCGAAGAGCGCATGGGCCGGCATTGCCGACAAGTCCGCTCTGGCCGCCCAGTGCACGGCCGCCATGGACCAGGCCAAGACCAGCTTCGGCGCAATGGGCTGCACGTTCTAATACGTCCCCCATGCAATCCCTCGACGCCCCGCTTGCCGGGGCGTTGTTGTTTCTCATCCTCGTCATGCGGACATGAGAAAATGCGCGCATGCGCATCCCAACTCTCCTGCTTCCAATGACTCTGTTGCTGGCCGCCTGCTCCACCACCACCGCCGCCGACAACACGCCCTCCACCGCTCACCTGCGTCTGGCCACCTACAACACGTCGCTGTATTCGGACGACGACGGCGGCCTGATCCACAAACTGCAGGGCGACAGCGAACACGCCCGCAAGATTGCCGCCGTTCTGCAGCAGACCCGCCCGGACCTGGTGCTGCTCAACGAGTTCGATTTCGACGACGCCGGTCGCGCTGCGGACCTGTTCCAGAAGCGCTACCTGGAAGTCGCACAACCCGGCGGTGGCGAGCCGCTGCACTACGCCTACCGCTACCTGGCACCGGTCAATACCGGCGTGCCCAGCGGCCTGGACCTGGACAACAACGGCACGGTCGGCGGCAAGGGTCGCGAGCGCGGCAACGATGCCTGGGGCTACGGCTTGCATCCGGGCCAATACGGCATGTTGGTGCTCTCCAAGTACCCCATCGATAACCAGGCCGTGCGTACTTTCCAGCTGCTGAAGTGGAGCACGATGCCCGGCGCGTTGCGCCCGGTTGATCCGACCACCGGCAAATCGTTCTGGCCCGATGCGGTGTGGTCGCAGCTTCGGCTGTCGTCCAAGTCACATTGGGATGTGCCGGTAAATACGCCGCTGGGTACTGTGCACGTCCTGGCTGCACACCCGACCCCGCCGGTGTTCGATGGCAAAGAGAAGCGCAACGCCGCTCGCAACCACGACGAACTTCGGCTGTGGAAGGAATACCTGGATGGCGGCGACAAGCCCTGGCTGTGTGATGACCAGGGCCGTTGTGGCGGATTGGCTGCCGATGCGCGCTTCGTGCTGGTCGGCGACCTCAACAACGATCCGGCAGACGGCGACGGCCGTCACGACGCCATCCTCGAACTGCTCGAACACAACCGCGTGCTGCGCTACCCGACACCGAGCAGCAAGGGCGCCGAAGAAACCGGCTTGGCCTATGCCGAAAAGGGCATCACCCGTCGCGGCGCCCCCCAACACGCCACCGGGGATTTCGGCCCACGCTCGGGCACGATGCGACTGGACTACGTGCTGCCATCGACCGGATTCAGCCACATCGGCAGCGGCGTGTTCTGGCCGGCCAATGAAAGCCCGGAAGCGAAGATCGCCGATGGCAGCGACCACCACCTGGTCTGGGTGGACGTTCGCTGATTCCCGCGTAGCAGACGCCACAGGCACGGAGGCTGGGCATGAAATACACAACGGCGGCAAAGATTCTCGCGGGAGGCTTTGTCGCCGTTGTCGCAGCGATGCTTCTGCTGCTGGTGACACTGCGCTGGTGGCTGCACGAAAGGCCGTTTTCTTCCGCCACGTTTGATCGCAGCCAATGGATGACCGGCAACCGCACAAACGATGACCGTGACTGCATCCGCGGTGCAATGGCAAACGACATCATCGACACCATTGCCACACCGGGAAGATCACGGGCGGACGTGGAGCGCCAGCTCGGCCCTGCAGATCGCATTCGTGGCGACATGGCCCATTACGACCTGGGCATGTGCAGCGGACTGCGCGTGGATTACGACGATCTCGACATTGAGTACATCGACGGAAAAGTGAGCAAGGTCGGTCATTCGCAGAGTTGAGTACCAACTGCTCTTGCACAGCATCCAATGAAAAGCAGACGTCGCGATTGGCTGCACTCCGATGGAAGAAAAAACGCCGGCAATGCCGGCGTTTTTCTTGAAGCAGATCCGTAGGCTGGGATGGAATCCCAGCTTGAGTTTATTGAGCCGCGTGACGCTGGGGTTCCATCCCAGCCTATGACTACTGCTTATGCACGCAATTCGATACCAATGGCCGCCGCTGCATCACGTGCAATCGCGCGTGCTTGGTCCACATTTTCCGCGCGCGCCAGGGTGACGCCGACGCGGCGCTGGCCCTGCACCATCGGCTTGCCGAACAGGCGCAGTGCCGAGTCCGGATGCACCAATGCTTCGGCAACATTGCTGAAGAACGGCACGCCATTGCCCTGCGCCAACATCGCGCAGGAGGCGGATGCGCCGTTGTGGCGGATGGTCGGAATCGGCAGGCCGAGAATCGCGCGCGCGTGCAGCGCGAACTCACTCAATTCCTGCGATACCAGCGTCACCAGACCGGTGTCATGCGGGCGCGGTGAGACTTCGCTGAACCACACCTCGTCGCCTTTCACGAACAACTCCACGCCGAACAAACCCCAGCCACCGAGGTCGTCGGTGATGGCACGGGCAACCTGCTGTGCGTGTTCCAGCGCCTTGGCCGACATTGCCTGCGGCTGCCAGCTTTCGCGGTAATCGCCGTCCTTCTGCAGGTGGCCGACCGGATCACAGAATGCGGTGCCGCCGGCGTGGCGCACGGTCAGCAGGGTGATTTCGTAATCGAAGTCGATGAAGCCTTCAACGATGCAACGCCCGGCACCGGCGCGACCGCCGGTCTGCGCGTATTCCCACGCCGGGCCGATGTCGGCCTCGCTGCGCAACGTGCTTTGCCCCTTGCCGGAGGACGACATCACCGGCTTGACCACGCACGGCAGGCCGATGGCGGCGACCGCTTCACGGTATTCGGCTTCGGTATCGACAAAGCGATACGGCGAGGTCGGCAGGCCCAGGGTTTCGGCGGCCAGACGGCGGATGCCCTCGCGGTCCATGGTCAGGCGCGCGGCGCGTGCGGTCGGAATTACCCGCAGGCTCTGTTCGGCTTCCAACTGCACCAGGGTTTCGGTGTGGATGGCCTCGATCTCGGGGACAACCAGATGCGGCTTCTCCTGTTCGATCAACGCCTTCAGCGCGGCTGGATCCAGCATGTCGAGCACATGGCTGCGGTGCGCAACCTGCATCGCCGGTGCATTGGCATAACGGTCGGCGGCAATCACTTCCACGCCAAAACGCTGCAGCTCGATGGCCACTTCCTTGCCCAGTTCGCCCGAGCCGAGCAGCAGGACGCGGGTGGCGGATGGGGACAACGGGGTACCGAGGGTGATCATCAGCAGTTCCGGGCAGGCGAAGAAAGGACGCACATTCTAGGGCGAGCCCGTCACCGCCGGGCAGCAGGAAGCCATCCGCCGCATGCCACTGTGGCGCCATTCCCCATAAACCACGGCCCATCTGGCCGGGCTGGCGGCGATCACACCCCGGCTGCGCTCTGCCGACCCCAGCTGCGGGGCGGCTCGATGCCCTGCCCCGAGCCTCCCGCCCGGCACTTGCGGACTGATATCAATTTGATATCTTCCAATCCAACTACCACGGAAGATGTGCCATGAAAGAGAAGTCCCTCGGTTCCATGTCCGGCATTCCCACCCTGCTCGGCACCCTCTTGATGATGCTGGCCGGCACAGCCGCCATCATCGGCGCGGTTGTTGTCACCAAAAACGGCACCGGTGGCGGCGGGCCGATGGTGCTCGGCGGCATCGTGCTGGTGATCGTTGGCATCTTCCTCAGCTGCGGCCTGTACATGGTTCAACCCAACCAAGTGGCAGTGATCAGCCTGTTCGGCAAGTACGTGGGCACGGTCAAGGACAACGGCCTGCGCTGGAACAACCCGTTCTTCAGCAAGCGCACCGTCAGCCAGCGCGTACGCAATTTTGAGAGCGGCAAGCTCAAGGTCAACGAGCTGGACGGTTCGCCGATCGAGATCGCCGCCGTCATCGTCTGGCAGGTGGTGGATGCCTCTGAAGCCGTCTACAACGTGGACGACTACGAGAGCTTCGTGCACATCCAGTCCGAATCGGCGCTGCGTGCGATGGCCACCAGCTATCCCTACGACCAGCACACCGAAGGCCAGCTTGCACTGCGCAGTCACGCGGCCGAAATTTCGCAGCACCTGAAAGACGAGCTTGCCGAACGCCTGGCCGATGCCGGTGTGCAGGTGATCGACGCGCGCATCAGCCACCTCGCTTACGCACCGGAAATCGCCCAGGCCATGTTGCAGCGCCAGCAGGCCAGCGCGGTGATTGCCGCCCGCACGCAGATCGTTGCCGGCGCGGTAGGCATGGTCGAAATGGCCCTGATGGAGCTGCAGAAGAACGCAATCGTCCAGCTGGACGAAGAACGCAAGGCGCAGATGGTCAGCAACCTGCTCACTGTGCTGTGTTCGGACCGCGGCACCCAGCCCGTGGTCAACGCCGGTTCGTTGTACTGAGGAAATACCCGTGAATGCAGTTGCTCCATTGATCATCGCCGCCACCGGCATCCCCGCCCTGTGCTTCGCCGCCTGGAGCGGCCGCCCCGGTACCGCGCATGCACGCGGAGTGGGGCTGCGCTGGGCACTGATCGCGCTGTGCTTGTTTGTCGGCGCCATCGGCGTGTACCTGGCTGGCGACAACCGCAACATCGCCTATGGCGTGGTGATCGCACTGGTGGTTGCGGTCAACGCGCTTGGCGTGTCGCTGGTGTTGTACCTGCGCCGCGCCGACAACAACGGGGCGTCCAGAAAGTGAGTGAGAAAAAGGCCTATCCGCTGCGCATCAACGCCGACGTCCTGGCCGCGACCCAGCGCTGGGCCGACGACGAACTGCGCAGCCTCAACGCGCAGATCGAATACGTGATCCGCGACGCCCTGCGCAAGGCCGGGCGGCTACCCAAACCCAAGCCCGACAAGGGCAACGTGGAGGAACCATGAGCAAGCGTTGGCAGTACCTCACCATCGAAATGCCCGCCTCACTGATGAAAGGTGGCCCGCCCGCAGAAAAAGTGCAGGCCGAGCTCACCAAACAGGGCAACCTGGGCTGGGAGCTGGTCAACATGGTGCATTACGGGCAGCTGTCACCTGCGGTGTTGATCTTCAAGAAGGAACACTGATGAAGCGGCTCAACAGATGGATCTCCGCCGTGCTGCTCATGGCATCCGCCAGCACGTTTGCCGCCGAAGCCCCCAGTGCACTGGCCACGCGCCTGCTCGACCAGCTCGACGCGGCGCAATACAGCGCAGCCGAGGCCATGTTCTCGGCAGAGATGAAAGCCGCCGTCCCCGCCGACAAGCTCAAGGCCGTGTGGGAATCACTGCCCGCGCAAATGGGCGCCGCCGGCAAACGCGGTGATGCGCAGATCAGCGAGGCCGACGGTTACCGCATCGTCGTCATCCCATTGGATTACGCCAACGGCCACCTGCAAGCGCGCATCGTATTGGACAAGGACGACAAGGTTGCAGGCTTCCTGGTGCAACCGGCCGCGCCGCCAGCAGCCGCTGCGCCGGCTGCCGATGCAAGCTTCATCGAACAGCCGTTCAGCGTGCCGATTGGCGCGGATGGAAAGAACAGCCTGCCCGCTACATTGGCGTTGCCCAAGGGCAAGGGGCCGTTCCCTGCTGTGGTGCTGGTGCACGGTTCTGGCCCGCAGGATCGCGACGAAACCACCGGCCCGAACCGGCCGTTCCTGGACATCGCGCGCGGCCTCGCCGCGCAGGGCATTGCCGTGCTGCGTTACGAAAAACGCACGCATGCACGGCCGCAGGATTTCACTGGTGCTTTCAGCATCGACGATGAAACCACCGACGATGCGGTGTCCGCCGTCACGGCGCTTGCCAACACCACCGGCATCGATCCAAAGCACCTGTACGTCCTCGGCCACAGCCAGGGCGGCATGTTGGCCGGGCGCATCGCCAAGGCCAGCGGCGACAAACTTGCCGGCTTGATATTACTGGCCGCACCGGTGCGCCCCATCCTCGACATCCTGGCCGAACAGAACCGCTATCTGGTCAATCTGGACGGCAACATCAGCGCCGAGGAACAAACCCATCTGGACGCACTGGATGCCGCCATCGCCACGGTTCGCCGCGATCCAACCGCGACGTTGATGAACCTGCCGGGCAGCTTCTGGCAGCAACTGGAACAGGTCGATCCGGTCGCCGATGTCCGCAACAGCGGCCTGCCGGTTTTGCTGCTGCAGGGCGGACGCGATTTCCAGGTGGTCGATGCCGAATGGCAGCTGTGGAAAAAAGGCCTGCAGGGCGAGCGCTACCGTTTCCATCACTACCCTGCCCTCAACCATCTGGGCATCACCAGCAATGGCAAGGGCGGCATGGCCGAGTACGAGCAAGCCGGTCACGTTGATGCTGCCTTGATCAACGACATCGCCAGCTGGATCAAGGCGCAGTAATGAAGACAGCCAACCCCTCGCCTTACCCGAAGCCAATCAAGATTGCCGCGTCATCGGCAATCACGCTCTGGTGGTTGTGGGGGCCGTTGTTGCTGATCACGAGCATCGATCCATTGACCCGCTTGTTTGCCGGCAAGCCCATTGTCGAGCCGACGTTGACGTCCTTGGCATCGGTACTAACGTTGCCCTTGGTGGGCATCGCCTTGACCCTGCTCTACCGTCGGCGCGGTATCACATTGACGCCGCAGCAGCTGGAGGTCGTCAGCACGTTCTACCGCAAGCAGATTCCGCTGAACAATCTGCGTCTGGATCGCGCCCGCGTGGTGAATTTCGATGAATATCCGGAGTTCAAACCCGGCGCCAAAAGCAATGGTTTCCAGCTGCCCGGCTTCCGCTCCGGCCATTTCCGCACGGCCGAAGGCGGCAAGGGCTTCTGCCTGATCACCGACAATCACCGCGTATTGATCTTGCCGCTGCGCGATGGCTCGGTGGTGATGGTCAGCCCCGACAAGCCACGCGCCCTGCTCGATGCACTCAATCAACTGGCCGACAACCGCAACCGGGCCTAAGCTGCGCACATGCGCAACGCTCCCCATCTTCTGATCAACACGCCGGACATCGAAATCTGGCCCGGCGGCCTGCTGCGCGCGCGCAGCAATCACGACGCGCGCTTGCTGGCGCAGGCCAGTCATGTCCTGCGCCGCAAAAGCGATGGCCGCTATCTCGCCGTGCAACTGCCACGCGGCTTGATGCCGCTGATCCAGCGTCTGCCGGAAGAACCGGGCATCGAACAGGCCTTGTCCGCGCTGGACACACAGTTGTCGCAGCCGGCGCGCATCCCGCCCGCGCAGGGCGAATTGCCACTGCATCAACTGCAGCAGCGTCTGGACCAACTGGGATTGGATAGCGACGACTATGCCGCCGACACCGGCCTATGGCTGGTCGCCGAACCCGCGCACCTGGCGCTGGCAGGCTTCGACCGTTACCGCCGCGCGCTGTGGCTGACCCGGCCCGCAGCGCGCGGCTGGCAGCGCATGCGTGATGCCGCGGCTATCGACGGCATCGCGATGGATGCGATTTCCGGCTACCGCAGCCACGACTATCAGCTGGGCATTTTCGAGCGAAAACGCGCACGCGGCCTGAGCGTGGCCGAAATCCTCACCGTCAACGCCGCGCCCGGCTTCAGCGAACACCACGGCGGCAACGCACTGGATATCGGCGCACCCGGCGAGCCGCCGGCAGAAGAATCATTCGAGCACACCGATGCTTTCGCCTGGCTGCAGACACATGCCAGCGCGTACGGCTTCCACATGAGTTATCCGCGCGACAATCCATACGGCATCGTCTACGAACCGTGGCATTGGTGTTGGATTGGCGGGGGTTACTGAGGTCATTGCAGGCTCGCCCTTGGCAGCGTACATGTGTTGTCTGCAATCACATGCCGCGATTGATGCCCCTGCTACCGAAGCGGCCCGTGCAGACCGCCGCGCCCAGATGTAGACGCAAGGTAAGCGGCCTAGCCCGCACACGGACAATGGCCAACGTCATCGTTTGCAGCACGCGAACAGCTCGGCGCATGCGCTACGCGGCTCAATCCTGCGAACGATTGGTCTTGAGCTTTGGGCCCGCGCTGAAATCGGCGATGCGCCACAAGTACAAACTCGCATAGGTGCGATACGGCCCCCAGCGTTCGCCGCGCTCGGCCAATGCTTTGGGCGTTAGCATCACCTCGGCGCCGTCGACGCGTTGCGCGCCTTTGCGGATGCCAAGGTCATCAATCGGCAGGATGTCGGGGCGGCCCAGACGGAACATCAACATCATTTCCACCGTCCAGCGGCCAATGCCCCGCACCGGCACCAACGCATTGATGATGTCCTCGTGATTCATCACCGACATCTGCCGTAACGACGGCAGTTCACCGGCGGCTTCACGGCGCGCAAGGTCGCGTAATGCCAACGCCTTGTTGCCAGAAACACCGCAGGCACGCAACGCCACGTCATCAATCGCGCCCAAGGTGTCGGCATGCAAGCGCTTGCTGCCAATGGCGGCTTCCACCCGCCCGACGATGGTCGAGGCAGCCTTGCCACTGAGCTGCTGAAACAGAATGGCGCGCGCCAACGCGTCTACCGGATCAAACGATTTCCGCCAGCCTTCGGGTGCGGCCAACGGACCGAGCCGGCGTATCCACGCCGCCAGCCGCCGGTCTTTCCGCTGCAGGTGATCCAGCGCCTGCTCAATATCGAAGCCGCGCGCATAGCGGGGCATGACGTCAGCGCTTCAGCGAACTGAAAGCCAACAGAATCCAGCCGCCCATCAAGGTCATGCCGCCGAACGGCGCCAACGTGGTCGGCCACTTCATCAGCACGTTGCCAACCAGGCTGCCGGAGAACAACAGCGTCCCCACCAGCAACACGCACAGCGCTATGCGCCCGAGCGAGTTCAACGTCGCCACGCCAAGCGCGGCCAGCGCCACGCCGTGGCCAAACGCATACATCGCCGCGGTGTTCAGATGTGACTGCGCCAACGGCTCAGCCACTCCATGCGAGGCATAGGCCGAAAGCCCCACCGCCACCGCCGCCAACAGCCCTCCACAAAATGCCAGGAAGGAAGGCTTGGTCTTGCGTCGCTCCTGCATAAACATGTCGTGCTCCCATCATCTGATGGCCAGTTTCGATGGCCACAAAAAAAACGCGCCGCAGGAAGCGGCGCGTTTTTTGACAATCAACTCATCGTCAACAACCGGGTGTTTATTTCACAGCCCAGTAGATGTCGTAGCTGCCTTCCGTGGTGAAGCCCTTGGCTACGCCACCCTTCCAGGACTCGTACGGACGATCAATCACTTCGTTGCCGGTGGTGGTCGCCCAGGCACGCAGTGCGTTACGAGCGATATCCAGACCTGCCATGTGGCCGGTGTAGGAAGCGAACGCGGCGCGACGGGCATCTGCATGCACGTAGCTGACCGGGTTGCCCGCCGGGATCTTCACATTCAACTTGCCATCAGCAGCAGCCACGGCAACCGGAGCGGCAGCGGCCTTGTCAGCCTCGCCTTCCTTCTTGTCGGCGGCCGGAGCAGCACCACTGCGCTTGCGCACCGGCTGCACCACGTCAAACGCGTACTTCTCGGCACCGAAGTCGGTGGTCACGATGCGCACCGGACCGGCGGCTTCAAGACCATTGGCTTCCATCGCACGCTTGATCCACTCCTGGTTGTCCTCAATGGACTTCCGGATGGTGTCGTTGTTGCGGTCGATGTTACCGGCGTTGACCACCAGCAGATCTTCTGCCGGCACGTCCACAACCTTCAGGTCGGTCAGCGGTGCATCCGGAGCGCGGTAATCCACGTTCGGCACCGAAGCCAGCATGTTGGCCATACGCGACAGGCCCAGCTTGACGTCGTCACCAATGTGGCGGCTCACGTACAGGCCGGCATAGCGACCGAACAGGTCGAAGCCGTACTTGACGCTGTATTCCTGCGTGATCTTGACGTTGCGGTCGTTCTTGCCGGTCGGCTCGAGGGTAAAGGTGGTGACCTTGTCGTGACCACGGGTCTGGTCATCAATGGCGATCTCGACGCGCTTGTTCTTCTCGCTGTCGGTGATCTGCCAGCTACCTTGGCCCAGCGTGCTGTCCTTGGAGCTGTATTCCATGCGGGCGCCCTTGCCGGCGTCCGGACCGCTGAACTTCAGCTCCACGCTCTTATCGCGCAGTGCCAGTGGGTTCCAGTCCTTGAAGCGGCGCAGACTGTTGACCGTGTCATACACGATCGTCATCTTGCGGTTGGTTTCGATGCTTTCAGAAATATGGCGCTCACCGGGCAAACACACGCCAATGATGACGAACAGGCCAGCCACGATCCCCAAGGCAATCAGGAACTCGATAATACGGGTCATTCAGGAGTCTCCGTGGCCGATCCCACGGCCGGGTTGATTGAAGCGAAGCCCCCATCCTAGCAGGCTTTTCGCACGTTGTTCATTACAAATGGCGTACCGGTTTCCTTGCCCGATCACGGCATCCCATCGCTCTGGCGCAAGGTAACGCATCCATTACCAACGATACGCGCCTTCAAGCGATAGCACGGGCCGTAGGACGGCCCCTGCCGTCCATTTTCGCCTCAGTCCGCAGGCGAGCACCAGCATTTATGCATGTTTTTTTACAGCCTAGCCGCTGCCATGTGCCAGTGAAAGCCAACATCGGCAAAATCCAGCCCTGCTGAAGGCCGGTGGCACACATTCGCAGCGTCCAAAAAACGCCGCTCACAGGCATCGCTGGCCCGCCGCACATTGGCGGCGGGCCAGCGATTGTGTCGCTCAGACCAGTTGCAGCTCGAAGGCCTTCAGCACGGCCCGGGTACGGTCGCGCACGCCGAGCTTGGACAGAATGTTGGAAACGTGGTTCTTGATGGTGCCTTCAGCCACGCCCAGCGAGTTGGCAATCTCCTTGTTGGAGAAGCCGCTGGCCATCAGCCGCAGGATTTCGGTCTCACGGTCGGTCAGCGGGTCGGGCCGATCAAGGCTGACAAACTCGTTGCGCATGTGTTCCAGCCCCGACAACAAGCGCTGGGTCACCGCCGGCTGCACCAGCGAGCCGCCGCCGGCCACCGTCCGGATCGCCCCCACCAACTGCTCCAGCGTCACATCCTTGAGCAGATAGCCCTTGGCGCCGGCCTTGAGCCCGGCCAGCACCAATTGGTCGTCGTCGAAGGTGGTCAGGATGATCGAAGGCGGCAGCTGGCCGAGGCGGCTCAGGGTCTGCAGCGCTTCCAGGCCCGACATCATCGGCATGCGCATGTCCATCAGCACGACATCCGGCTTGACGACGGGAATCACCTCCACCGCATGGCGGCCGTCGGTGGCTTCGGCCACCACTTCAATGCTGTCGTCCAGCGCCAGCAAGGAGCGGATGCCCTGCCTTACCAGCGTTTGGTCGTCGACCAGGCAGACACGGATCATCAACTCACTCCTTGGGGCCCCGAGGCCAACATCATATTGGTTACCACCGGCAGACTGGCGCGAAGGTGGAAACCCTCGCCCCGACGCGCCGACACATCAAAGCCACCGCCGTACTCGGCCAGCCGCTCACGCATGCCGCGCAGGCCATTGCCGGGCAGGACTTCATCCACCTCGCCGCCGATGCCGTCATCACGCGCATCAATGACGATATTGCCGCCCTCCTTCTCGACCCGGATCCACAGATTGCGGGCGCCGGCATGGCGCACCGCGTTGGTGATGATCTCCTGGGTGCAACGCAGCAGGACGTGGGCGCGCTCGGGGTCGTCGACGCTGAGCGGTGCGTCCACCTGCAAGTGGATGTCCAGCGACGGCACCCGCTCGGTCAGCGGCCGCAGCGCAGCAGCCAGGTCGATGGCGCCGCTTTCACGCAGCTGACTGACCGCCTCTCGCACGTCGGTCAGCAGCAGCTTGGCCAGCGTATGCGCCTGGCGGACGTGTTCCTGCGCCTGCCCTTCGGTGATATGCCCGGCCACTTCCAGATTCAGGCTCAGCGCCGTCAAGTGGTGGCCCAGCAGGTCATGCAGCTCGCGGGAAATGCGGGTGCGTTCGTTGACCCGGGCGCTTTCAGCCAGCAACAGGCGTGTGGCGCGCAGCTCGGCGTTGAGCCGGCGCTGCTCTTCACGGGCCTGGGTCTGCTGCCGCGCCACCAAACTAGTCACGAACACGAACATCGAGAAGCCGCCGTACAGCAGCGACTGCAACAGCGCCTCAAACAACGGCAGACCCATGATCAGGCTGTAGACCGGCAGCACCGCCAGCTGGCTGACCACCAGCCAGATCACGCCGACCCGCTTGCTCAGCAGCCACGGGATCACCCCGGCCGCCACCATCATCAAGATGCTGCCCAGGCCGGTGCCGGAGATGTAGCTCACCGCCAGCGCCGAAATGGTCAGCACCAGCAGGGCCAGGCGGTCATACCAGCCGGTATGACCCGCGGCGCTGAGCCCGCGGGTCAGCCAGAAGTAGCAGCCACCAAACGCCAGATACGCCGCAAACAGCCAGGTTGCCTCGCCGGCGCCGGGCTGGATCATCCCCTCTTCGGGCGCGTACTGCGTGTAGACCAACGGCAAGCTGACCAGGGCCCAGGTGAACAGGCCGGCCAGACGGAGAACGCGGGTGTGACTGAGATGTACCAACATGCACGCATGGTAAGGACAGCGGGCACTTTGCGCCCTCCCACGGAAGTCATGTATCCAACCGGCACGGCCGGTGCTCGCCCGCCCCGCCACCCCATGCGATAATCGCCGGCAAAGCCTCAGGGTCCACCGCTTTACCCCACGGAGTCACAATGTCGATTGTCATCCGCGACGTGCGCGAGCATGAGCTCGATTCCGTCCTGGCACTGAACAACAACGCGGGTCTTGCCATCCTGCCGCTCGACGCCGCCAAAGTCCGGCGCTTCTACGAGACCGCTGAGTATTTCCGGGTCGCCGAACGTGACGGCAACATGGCCGGGTTCCTGGTGGGATATGGCAGCCACAGCCCCCACGACAGCTGCAACTTCGCCTGGTTCCAGCAGCGCTACCCCAGCTTCTTCTATATCGACCGCATCGTGGTGGCCAGCCGCCGCCGTGGTGGTGGTGTCGGCCGTGCGTTCTATGCCGATGCCCAGAGTTACGCCGAGCTGCGTTACCCGCAGATGGCCTGCGAGGTATTCCTGGACCACGGCGCCGACGCCGCGCTGCTGTTCCATGGCAGCTTCGGCTTCCGCGAAGTCGGCCAGAACACCATGCCGTCGGTGGATGTACGCGCCAGCATGCTGCTCAAGGAACTGTGCAGCTATGAATGGGTGAAAGAAACCTACGGCGACAACCTGCCCGACGTTCCCTGGGTAGGCAACACACGTCGGCCGCTGCAACAACGGCCGACGGGAACCTGAGATGGCAGTGAATTTGGATTACGAACAAGCCGGTGAGCTGAAAATTGGGCAGGTGGGCATCGCCAACCTGCGTATCCGCACCCTTGATGTGGCGCGACTGGTCCAGGAAATGCACGAGCGCGTGTCACGCGCACCGAAGTTGTTCGGGCGTGCGGCGGTGATTCTGGACTTCGGCGGGCTGAGCCAGCTGCCGGACCTGGCCACCGCCCAGGAACTGCTCAATGGCCTGCGTCAGGCCGGCGTACTGCCGGTTGCACTGGCCTACGGCACACAGGAAACCGAACGGCTTTCCGAACAACTTGGCCTGCCATTGCTGGCCAAGTTCCGCGCCCAGTACGAACGTGCGGCGGGCGAGCCGGCACCGGCTCCCGCTCCACCGCCACCGCGTGCGGCCGAACCCAAAACCAAGGCCGCGCCGGCCGCGGCTGCCGCAAGCGCACCGCAACCCGGACGCATGCAGCGCGCGACGGTACGCTCCGGCCAGCAGCTGTACGCCGAGAACTGCGACCTGACCGTACTTGCAACAGTGGGCGCCGGCGCCGAGGTGATCGCCGACGGCAGCATCCACATCTACGGTACGCTGCGGGGCCGTGCACTGGCAGGCGCACAAGGCGATGAGGGCGCGCGGATTTTCTGCCGCGACTTCCACGCTGAACTGGTCGCCATTGCAGGACGTTACAAGGTACTGGACGATATTCCCGACAACCTGCGCGGCAAAGCCGTGCAGGTGTGGCTGGAACAGGACCAGATCATGATCGCTGCGCTGGATTGACGCAGCTCACAAGCAACATTCAGGAGAGATCCTTTGGCTGAAATCATCGTAGTCACTTCCGGCAAAGGTGGCGTTGGCAAGACCACGTCCAGCGCCAGCATCGCCTGCGGACTTGCTCGTCGCGGCAAAAAAGTTGCCGTCATCGACTTCGACGTCGGCCTGCGCAACCTTGACCTGATCATGGGCTGCGAGCGGCGCGTGGTGTACGACTTCGTCAACGTCGTCCACGGCGAAGCCACGCTGAAGCAGGCGCTGATCAAGGACAAGCGTTTTGACAACCTGTTCGTGCTGGCTGCTTCGCAGACCCGCGACAAGGACGCACTGAACAAGGAAGGCGTGGAGAAGGTCCTCAAGGATCTGGCCGCTGACGGCTTCGACTTCATCATCTGCGACTCCCCGGCCGGCATCGAGAAGGGCGCGTTCCTGGCGATGTACTTCGCCGACCGCGCCGTTGTCGTAGTGAACCCGGAAGTGTCGTCGGTGCGCGACTCGGACCGCATCATCGGTCTGCTCGACTCCAAGACCGCCAATGCCGAAAACGGCAAGAGCGTGCCGGCTTACCTGCTGCTCACCCGCTACAGCCCGTCGCGTGTTGAGACCGGCGAAATGCTGAGCATCACCGACGTGGAAGAAGTGCTGGGGCTGAAGGCCATCGGCGTGGTGCCCGAATCTGGTGACGTGCTCAACGCCTCCAACAAGGGCGAGCCGGTGATCCTGGACAGCGAATCGCCGGCCGGCCAGGCCTACGACGATGCCGTCGCACGCATTCTCGGTGAAGAGCGCCCGATGCGCTTCATCACGGTTGAGAAAAAGGGCTTCTTCAGCAAGCTGTTCGGAGGGTGAAGATGGGACTTTTTGATTTCCTCAAGGCCAAGAAGACCACCGCAGAAACCGCCAAGAACCGCCTGCAGATCATCATCGCGCAGGAACGCAGCCATCGCGGCGGCCCGGATTACCTGCCGCTGCTGCAGCGCGAGTTGCTGGAAGTGATCAAGAAATACGTCAACATCGACGCCGATGCGGTCAGGGTGGATCTGGTCAAGGATGGCGAGCACGATGTGCTTGATATTTCCGTGGCCCTGCCTGAAGGCCCCCAGGCCTGATACCCGCAACATCCTTCCAGGGCCGCTGAATCCAGCGGCCCTGTTGGTTTTGAAATCCATGCCCGACCTGACCCAACCCGACTCCGCCGCCGACATCCTGTGTGTGGGTGATATCCACTGGGACGACGCTGCCGCCCTGCTCGGCCGCTACGGCCTGCGCCTCAATCATGTGGCCGCTGGCGAGAAAATCCCCGGCAGTTACTGGGGCGAACCCGAGGCCGGCATCATCGCCTGCGATGTGTACGTGCGTGACGACACGCCGGTCCATTCGATGCTGCATGAGTCCTGCCACCTGATCGTGCTGCCGCCCGAGCGGCGCGCGCAGGTGCATACCGATGCGACCGATTCGGTGCCTGAAGAAGATGCGACCTGTTATCTGCAGATTGTGCTGGCCGGACAGCTGCCCGGCGTTGGCAGCGCGCGTCTGATGGCCGACATGGATGCGTGGGGTTACACGTATCGACTTGGCTCGACGCAGGCGTGGTTTGAGCAGGACGCGGAGGATGCGCGGTGTTGGTTGATTGAGCGGGAGTTGTTGGCGGGTTGAGTGCTCAGGGCTTTTTTGGCAAAAGCAAAAGCTACCCCGCCCTCCCCTTCGCTGTGCGAAAGGGAGGGGGTGAAAGCGGGACTCTGACGATCTGATCGATTGCTGGAACAACCTTGCTCAAGCAAGGGAAGGTTCAACGCGGCGACGCGTTATGCATTTTTGGTTTCGCGGCCGAGGCCGCTCTTACACCGAAGTCGAGGGTAACGAGCTGCTCATGTCCAGGGTGACGCGGGTGCCGCGTTCGGGCTGCGACTGGATGTCGAGCTTCCAGCCCAGGTGATCGCACAACCGGGCGATCAAATCCAAACCGATTCCGGAGCGCATGTTGCGCTCGCCCTTGGCCATGCGTGCGTACACCTGCGCCACTTCTTCCGGGCTCATACCGTGTCCGGGATCTTCGATGATGACTACCGCGCGCGCCGATACCGCCAGACGGATCACGCCACGATCGCTGTTCTCGATGGCGTTGCGCAGCAGGTTGCCGATGGCCGCCTGCACCACGCCCAGCGGCGCCAGCACGCGGCATTCGTCGAGTTGCTGCAGGGCCAGTTCCAGTTCCTTACCGTTGGCCAGATAACGGTGGTCCTCGACGATCTCCGGTAGCAGTTGATCCAATGCCACCAACTCGCTCATTGCAGCCAGTTTGGCCGGGTCGCGCGCCAGCACCAGCAGCAATTGGATCAGCTGCTCGACACCGACTGTGGTGCTGCGAATACGCTGCAGCGGCTGCCGCGCTTTTACCGGCAGATCCGGTTGTTCCAGCGCCAGTTCCGCCGCGCCGCCGATGACTGCTATCGGCGTGCGTAATTCATGGCTGGCGGTGCTGATGAACATCCGTTCGCGTTCGACGAAGTGTTCGTTGCGGCGCAGATAATCGTTCAAGGCGCCGGCAATGACTTCCAGCTCGGCACTGCCGCCCGAACTCACGGTCACTTTCTGCCCGCGCAACTCTGGCCGCAATGCGCCGATGTCCTGCGCCAGCGTTGATAGCGGCCGCACCAGACGATTCATGCCGACCCACGCCATCACCAAGGTCACCAATACCAAGGCGACGCCAGCCAGCATGGCCCAGCGGGTGGCGAAGTGTTCCAGCTCGGCAAAGTCGGTGATATCGAGCACCAGCACCACGCGACCGAAGTCGGAGGTTTCGCGCACCATCGCCGCACTTTTGCGGCCTTCCAGCAGCGCGCCGTCATGTAGGCCCGGCCTCAGTTCAAGCAGCGTTTGCGGCAATGGCCGCGACGGACTGCCGTCGAAGAAAAACAACGTGTCCGAATCCTGCCAGTGGTAATCCGGATCAACACGCATGTGCGCGAGGATGCTGTCCAGCTCGGTGTTCAACAGCGAACGCCACACCGCGTGCTCGGCGTGCTCATGCACATAGTTGGCCGCGCCAAATACCGCCAGCGTGATCAGCGCCAGATACGCGCCCAGCCAACCCAGCAACTTGCGTCGCAGCGTGGGCCGCTTCATAGCGCCTTTTCCATCCGGCTCGGTGCCGACAACCGGTAGCCGACGCGCGGCAAGGTGTGCAGCAGTTTCTGCTCGAACGGGCCATCAACGGCGCGGCGCAGTTCGTAGATGTGCGAGCGGAGCATGTCGCCGTCCGGTGGCTCATCGCCCCACAGCGCGAACTCCAACTGATCTCGCGTGACGGCGGCCGGGCTGGCACGCATCAGCAGTTCCAGCAACTTGCGACACGCCGGATAGAGATGCAGCACCTGTCCGCCGCGCTGCGCTTCCAGCGTGCCCATGTCCAGCGTGAGGTCGTGTACTTCCAGCACCTTGCGCGGGTTGCGGCCCTTGATGCGGGTCATCACTGCTTCAAGGCGCACTTCCAGTTCCGGCAGGTCGAACGGCTTGGTCAGGTAATCGTCGGCACCGGCACGGAAGCCTGCAATTTTGTCAGGCAGTTCGTCGCGCGCGGTCAGCATGATCACCGGCACTTCCGAGCGATGTTCTTCACGTAGGCGGCGCAGCACTTCCGGGCCTTCCATGCGCGGCAGCATCCAGTCGAGCAGGATCGCGTCGTAACTCTGGGTGCCCGCAAGGTGCAGGCCGGTGACGCCATCCGGGGCGACGTCCAGCACATGACCGCGCGCCTCGAAGTACTCGAACAGGTTGGCGATCAGATTGCGATTGTCTTCAATGACCAGCAGCCGCATGCAGGCAAGACCTTCAAGGCCCCGCAAGCCGGGGCGAACCTGCACATCCTAGCGCCGGGGGCGTCGGAATAGCGTCGAAGCGACCGGCGGGGATTCTGACGCGCTTCCAACGTCCGCACCGTCAGAATCGTGCCGTCCAATCCCACGAGCCCTCCGTGCGCCCGTCCAATTCCCGCCCCAACTCGACCTCATTGTGGTTTGCCATCGTCATTGCGCTGGTCGTTGCCAGCCTGCTGGCCGGGCTCGGCATGCGCTCACCACAGCCGCCGGACGAACCCCGCTTCGTGCTGGCCGCCAAGCACATGGTCGAAACCGGTCAATGGTTGCTGCCCCATCGCGGCAGTGAGCTGTATGCCGAAAAGCCGCCGACCTTCATGTGGATGCAGGCCGCCAGCTACAAACTGTTGGGCAGCTGGAACCTGTCCTTTCTGGTGCCCTCGCTGCTGGCGGCACTGCTGACGCTGTGGCTGACCTGGGATATGTCGCGCCGGCTATGGAACCGGCAGGTGGCGCGCTACGCGGTGCTGGGATTGTTCGTCTGCATCCAGTTCGGGCTGATGGCCAAGCGGGCGCAGATCGACATGGTGCTGCTGGGCATGACCACGCTGGCCTTGTGGGGCTTGGTCCGCCATCTATTGCTGGGCCCGAACTGGGCGGCGCTCGCACTGGCTGCGTTTGCCGCTGGCGTGGGCACAGTGACGAAGGGCGTTGGCTTCCTGTCGTTGTTGATGCTGTTGCCGTGGCTGGCCTGGCGCTGGCGCCATCCGCAGGCGCCCGGCCCGGGCCGCAGCTGGGCGTGGTGGCTGTTGCTGCCGGCCTTCATTGCCGGCTTGGCGGTGTGGCTGGGGCCGCTGGCCATCGCCCTGCTGAGGAACCC
The DNA here is from genome assembly GCF_050737575.1 of Stenotrophomonas sp. GTDB lineage: Bacteria > Pseudomonadota > Gammaproteobacteria > Xanthomonadales > Xanthomonadaceae > Stenotrophomonas. Next base: position 91,028 of record NZ_JBOHXW010000004.1, on the reverse strand, counting down.
GGACCCCGGTCTGCAGGCTTACGCACATGAGCTGCTGTTCAAGCAGACCGGCACCCGCTACACCAACGCCTGGCATCACACGCAGCCGGTCTGGTACTACCTGCAGGTGATGATCACCCTGTGGCTGCCCGGCAGCTTGCTGCTGCCCTGGCTGGCGCCGGCATGGTGGCGCCGCTGCCGCCGTGCGGATCCGCGTTATCTCCTGCTGTTGGGATGGGCACTGCTGGTGCTGCTGTTCTTCAGCGCCAGCCCAGGCAAGCGTGAGGTCTACATCCTGCCGATGCTGCCCGCGCTGGCGGTTGCTGCCGCACCACTGCTGCCCGGCCTGCTGCGACGTACCGGCGTGCGCTGGGTGCTGTTGTTGTATGTGCTGGTATTGGCACTGGCAACACTGGCCGTCGGTTACGGCGCGGTGCATGGCGATGGTTGGGCGCAACGCAACGCCGTCAAACGCGCCATCGATCTGTGGGTGCTGCCGCGCGTAGGTTGGTGGCTGATCGGCTTTGCTGCGGCGACGTTGCTGTTGGCCGCCGTGCTGCGGCTGCGACGCGTCGGTTTGGCGGTGGTGCTGACCACCGTGCTGCTGTGGTCAATGTACGGATTGGGCGCGATGCCAGCGCTGGATCCTTACAGCTCGGCATCATTGGTGATGGACAAGGTGCGCGAGCGCATCGGCGCGGACGCTGAGTTGGGCATGGTGGCGTGGCGTGAACAGAACCTGCTGCAGACCGATCCACAAGCCACCGACTTCGGCTTCAAACGACCGGTCGCCGAGCAATGGCAAGACGCTGCGCGCTGGATTGCCGAGGCGCCGAACCAACGCTGGTTGTTTGTGCTGGACGCGGCAATGTCGCCCTGTGCCGATCCCGCACAGGTCATCGACATCGGCAGCGCCAACCGCAACCACTGGCAGCTGCTACCAGGCACCGCATTGGATGCTGACTGCATCGCGCGTACCCACGGCGCTGTACCCAATGGCGATGCAGCCGTTGAGGACAACAACGACTAAGCCGGGCCGGCTGTTGCTGCCTGCCCGGAGCCCGCCGGGCAGCCCGGTTCGCACCGCACGTTGAACCGCACCACACGTCCTTACGCGTTCCAACATAAATCCGACAGGCTTCCGACCGCGCTCCGACAGCGCCGGGAACAGCATGCCGCCATCAACCTTGATGGCACGCCTGCTCCATGTCCCAGCCCACGTCTGCACGCCCTTTTACCGCTGCCCTATCGAGCGCCCGGCTGGATTTCATCAACCGGACGTTGTTGATCCCCGCCGTCGTCCTGGTGATCGCCAGCGTGGTGCTGATGGCCGGCGGTGGCGACCAGTGGCTTGCCGACCAGCTCTACCGCTGGCAAGGCAGCCAGTGGCTGCTGCGCGATGCCTGGTGGACCAGCCACCTGCTGCACAAGGGCGGCAGAAACCTCAGCACCTTCGCTGCATTGCTGGTGATCCTGGGGCTGATCCGCACCCGCTTCGACGCCCGCTGGCGCCCGCTGCGCAAGCCGCTGCTCTACCTGCTGCTGTCGGTCGCGCTTTCGACCGGTGTGGTGTCGTTGCTGAAGAGCTGGACGCACATGGATTGCCCGTGGGATCTGGAGCGCTACGGTGGGCTGCGTCCGTTCATTGGCTTACTGCAAACACGACCGATATCGATGGGCCACGCGGCCTGCTTCCCGGCCGGTCACGCCAGCGCGGGTTATGCCTGGGTGGCGCTGTACTTCTTCATGCTGCAGATACGTCCGCAGTGGCGTTGGCCCGCCCTGGCCGCCGCACTCGCAACCGGCGCGGCGTTCGGCTTCGCGCAGCAATTGCGCGGCGCGCATTTTCTTTCGCATGACCTGTGGTCGCTGGCAATCAGCTGGGCGGTCGCCGCGTTGTTGTCGCTGTGGATGTTCGGCCCGGTCACCGCTCCGGCGGCGCAGGCACGTACCCGCCTGCTCAACAATGGAGAAGTTGCATGAGCGTCGTCGCCCCCCGCGTCCGTCTGCAGGAAATGTCGTGGAGCGCGCTGCGCAGCTGGCGGCCGGAGATCAGCAGCGAAATGCTGATCCTGTTGGCCAGCGCGTTCTTCGCCTTGGTGTGCAACAGCTTGTTCTGGCGCAGCGCGATGGCCACACATCCCGGCAGCGTGCTGTTTGCCACTTCGTTGTTTGCCTTGCTGATGAGCGTGCATGCGCTGCTGTTCGGCCTGTTGCTGTGGCGCTGGAATGCCAAGGTGCTGTTGACCGTGCTGTTCATCACCACCGCCTTCGCCGTGCATTACATGAACAGCTACAACGTCTATCTGGACGCGGACATGCTGCGCAACGTGTTGGCCACCGACCGCAAGGAATCCCGCGAGTTGATGACCCCCGCACTGCTGTTGCCGCTGCTGGGCTATGCGGTGCTGCCGACGCTGTTGTTGTGGCGCGTGCGCATCCGCAAGCGCAGCGTGGGACGCGCATTACTGTGGCGCATCGTCTTCCTGTTGGGCGTGGTGATGGTGGGCGGCGCCGGCACGATGGTCTCGTTCCAGGACATCTCGGCACTGATGCGCAACCACCGTGAAGTGCGCTACCTGGCAACGCCGGTCAACTACCTGATCGCGCTGAAGCAGAACATGAGCAGCGCAAGCCCGATCCGCAAGCAGCCCAAGTTGCCGATCGGCACCGACGCCAAAGCCCTGCCGCGTGCAGCCACCAGCAAACCGCGCCTGTTGGTACTGGTGGTGGGCGAAACCGTGCGCGCGCAGAACTGGGGCTTGAACGGCTATGCGCGCCAGACCACGCCGGAGTTGTCGCAGACGGGCGCCATCAATTTCCCCGACATGCATTCGTGCGGCACCAGCACCGAAGTCTCGCTGCCGTGCATGTTCTCGCCGTATGGTCGCCACGATTACGACGAGAAGAGAATCCGCGGCCATCAATCGCTGTTGCATGTTCTGGAACACGCAGGCATCAGCACGCTGTGGCGCGACAACCAATCCGGCTGCAAAGGCGTGTGCGATCAGCTGCAGATTGAGCGTCTGGACGACGACACCCTGCCCGGCCTGTGCGCCGATGGCCGCTGCATGGATGAAATCCTGCTCAACGATCTGGCCACGCAGGTGCGTGCCAAGCCCGGCGACCGCGTGGTGGTGCTGCATCAGTTGGGCAACCATGGTCCCAGCTACTTCCAACGCTACCCGGCGCAGTTCCGCCAGTTCACCCCCACCTGCGAGACGGCGGACCTGGGCAAATGCAACCGCGATGAAATCGTCAACAGCTACGACAACGCCATTCGTTATACCGACCATTTCCTCAGCCGCACCATCGCTGCATTGCGCGGCATGGACGACTACGACACGGCGATGATCTACCTCTCCGATCACGGCGAATCGCTGGGCGAGAAGGGCTTGTATCTGCACGGCATGCCGTACGCCATCGCGCCGGAAGAGCAAACCCGCGTGCCGATGCTGATGTGGTTCTCGCCGAGCTTCGCCAGCGACCGCGGATTGAATCTGCAATGCCTGCGCCAACGCGCCAGCCAACGCGCCGACCACGACAACCTGTTCCCTTCGGTACTCGGGTTGATGCAGGTAAGCACCTCGCTGTACGACCGTAGTCGCGATGTGTTCGCCGGTTGTGAGCCGGTGAGCAAGACGTAATCCCCGCGCGGCGCCTATAGCGCTCCGCCCGAACAGGTGGAGCGCACGATTACGGCGACATCCGTTGTTTCGCGGCCGAGGCTGCTCCTACAAACATCCATTCCGCGCCCCGGGAACCTGAGCCTCGGAATCATCTCAATTACGGCTCGGCAGGCGCCCGCCCTGCCTTCGTCCACTTGCGGCCCCGCCGCCGCCCCACTAGCCTTCGCCGGTACTTGTAACCATTACCGGGGATATACGTGAAGAATCGTCATCTGTTGCTGGCCGCCGCCATAGGCGTGGCCGTACTTTCGCTGGCTGCCTGTAAAAAGGACGCCGCACCGGACGCCGCCACGCCGGCCACCACCGCTGCCGCGCCGGCCGAAAGCGCCGACCAGTTCGTCGCCCGCGTCAATGCCGAATACAAGGCCATGTACCCGGAAATGACCTCGGCGCAGTGGTTGTCGTCCACCTACATCAATGACGATTCCGCACGCGTGGCCGCCAAGGCCAACGAGCGCTGGCTGACCGTGCTCAATGGCTGGATCGAGCAGGCCAACACGTACGACGGCCAGCCGATGAGCGCCGACACCGCGCGCGCCATCAGCCTGCTCAAGCTGATGACCTCCATGCCCGCACCGCGCGACCCGCAGAAGCTGGCCGAACTGGCCGGCATCGCCACCAAGCTGGAAGGCGACTACGGCGCCGGCACCTATTGCGTGGGCGAAGGCGACAAGCAGAACTGCCGCCAGCTGGGCGACCTGGAACAAGTGCTGGCGCGTTCGCGCGACTACGACAAACAACTCGATGCCTGGCAGGGTTGGCATTCCACCGCCGTGCCGTCGCGCGCCAACTACCAGCGTTTTGTTGAGCTGGTGAACGAAGGCGCCCGCGAGCTGGGCTACAGCGACGCCGGCCAGATGTGGCGCAGCGGCTACGACATGCCGGCCGATCAGGTTGGCCCGGAAACCGACCGCCTGTGGGACCAGGTCAAGCCGCTGTACGAACAGCTGCATTGCTACACCCGCGCCAAGCTCGACAAGGAATACGGCAAGGACAAGGCCGAAGTGGCCGGCGGCATGATCGCCGCGCACCTCACCGGCAACATGTGGCAGCAGGACTGGAGCAACCTGTGGGACATGACCGCGCCGTACCCGAACGCGGGCAGCCTGGACATCACCGCCGCGCTGGAAAAGCAGTACCAGACCAACCTCAGCGCGTCGCTGCGCAAGCTCGACGGCAACGCCGACGTGTCCGCACGCTTCAAGGCGCAGCGTGAGGCCGAGTTGGCCACCGCCAAGCAGATGACCGAACGCGCGCAGGACTTCTACGTGTCGCTGGGCATGCCCAAGCTGCCGGAGAGCTACTGGCAGAACACGCAGTTCATCAAGCCGCTGGACCGCAACGTGGTCTGCCATGCCAGCGCCTGGGACATGAACATGGGTGGCGACGGCAAGGACATCGGCGCCGACGTGCGCACCAAGATGTGCATCACGCCCAACGAAGAGAACTTCACCACCATCTACCACGAGCTGGGCCACATCTATTACGACCTGGCCTACAACCCGCTGCCGCCGTTGTTCCAGGGCGGTGCCAATGACGGCTTCCACGAAGCCATCGGCGACACCATCGTGCTGGCGATGACGCCGAAGTATCTGAACTCGATCGGCCTGGTCGGCGCGCAGCAGGAAAGCCGCGAAGCCACCATCAACGCGCAGATGCGCATGGCCATGTCGGGCGTGTCGTTCCTGCCGTTCGGCCTGATGATCGACCGCTGGCGCTGGGGCGTGTTCGACGGCTCGATCAAGCCGGACCAGTACAACCAGAAGTGGTGGGAACTGAAGGCGCAGTACCAGGGCGTGGCCCCGGCCGGCGCACGCGGCGAGGAGTTCTTCGACGCCGGCGCCAAGTACCACGTACCGGGCAACACCCCGTACCTGCGTTACTTCCTGGCGCGCATTCTGCAGTACCAGTTCTACAAGGGCCTGTGCGACGCGTCCGGTTATACCGGCCCGCTCAACGAGTGCAGTTTCTACGGCAACAAGGAAGCCGGCCAGAAGTTCTGGGCAATGCTGAGCAAGGGTTCCAGCCAGCCGTGGCAAGCCACGCTGAAAGAACTGACCGGCGAAGAGAAACTCGACGCTGCCCCGATGCTGGAATACTTCGCTCCACTGCAGGAATGGCTGAAGCAGCAGAACGAAGGGCAGATGTGTGGTTGGCAGGCGGCAGCTCCGGCCGCTGCACCAACGGCCCCGACTGCTCCGGCTACGCAGGCCAAGGCGGGATAAGACGCAGGGCAATACCGCAACACCTGAAGGGCGCCATCACGGCGCCCTTCCTGTTTCCGGGCAGGCGACACACACTGGAATTAGATTAAATTTGAGCCAGACAGGATCAGGCCGAACCAATAATTCAGCCTGTAATAGGCTAGAAGATGCCGTACCCCTCATTCTCTACAGGCGCTCGACCTGCGCTCTCAATGCGGAACAGTTTGTCGACTTGCGACAATTTCACAACGATGTAGCTTTCCTTGTTAAGTGAAAGCGGAAGCTTGTCACGCAAAATTGAAGCAACGAACTGGAGTTGATCCCCCTTACGGTTAACTAGCTGCCCGATTCGCTCAAGTTGGTTGTGGTGGACCAGTTCCTTCTTGTCGTTCAGCAGGAAGTGGTAGCAGGGGATTTCTTGCTCGTCCGCGAACAGAGTATAGGCAATGTCGAAGCAGGCAATTTCCCCCTGCTTTTTACCAGTGCTAAAGTTCGTTGCAAAGCAGCTAAACTCGTAAACCTGCTGATCTGTCTTCTTGGAAATAATGCGTTCGCATTTGAGGGCGTACTTCTCGCCGTAAAGTTCTTCCGACACCGCCGTAAAGTGGCGATTCAGCTTTATCAACTGTGAATCAATTACAACCTTGGCCTCATCCGAAAAGAGGGATCTATCCAGCTCTGCAAGCCCCTTCTTAATTTCTCCGATTGATTCATCCACTGCGGTGATCTGCCCAATGATTGTTTCATACTCGCCACGACGGCCATGCTTTTCATTCAGGTCAGCTATAATTGACTCCATGTCGTTATAAGCCGCATCCTTTGACACCTCATCAACTAAAGAACCCTCTTGCCTTGCCAGTGCGGCAAGCTCGAACTCTTTACGTTCAATTTCGATTTCCAACTGGGGAAGATCCTTCGCGATATAGCGAACTTTCTCTTCAACCATTCGGTTGTGAAATGCAACCAGATCCTCAAATGATTTGGTCAATTTGGTGACATTTGCAGCGACCTGACTGTAGAGCGACCACAGCTCTTTGGTATCTACGTGGCTCTTCTGAGACCGAACTTGATGGACCGCCTCCTGCACGAGCTGATGCCGCAGCTTAACTTTTGCCAAGTCACCAGCAACCACGCTCCGCTGATACTTGACCTCACCGAGACGCGCGATCTTCGAATCCAGCTCGGACACCTCCTTGTAAGAAGCTCGCACCCTCTGAAGCTCTTTAATCTCATCAAGTAGAAAAGAAAGAGAAATCTGATAAGCAGACTTAGTTTGCCGGGCTTCAAGACGCTTCTTGAATGAAGATTCGGTGCGCAACTGCGTAAGCAGCACTTGCTTCGCATCACCTTGATCAAAGTCGCAACCTAGTAAAAACAAATAGAGCGCCTCATACTCTTCTGGACGCGTGTACTCATCCAAAGTTCGCAGCGTATTACTCAGGCCAGGCTCTTTGTATCGAATGTTGTGCGATATGATCTGCCTGAATGTTGGCTTCTTGCTCTTATACTCGGGAAACAAAGTGGACCGCATGTAGGTCTCAAACTCTTCCTCGGTGTAGTTGACACCATTGATTCGACGAATAATTTTATTCCTCGAAAGAAAATTCCGTTCGATTCGAATGTCACCTTGGGTCACTCCTTCTAACGACGTACAGAGGATTAAGGTGACCAGGACCTTCGTATCAATCAGAAATTTCTTTACCTCGACGTACTCCGACTTCTTATCCTCGGGGTCGGTAAAAATCCTCTTCGGATCACCGCCGAGACACAGGTCGATCAGCTTGAGGACAGTGGTCTTACCGACGTTGTTGCCGGTACTGGAATTTTCGTCAGAAGGGGTCTCGTCGACAATGAGATTAAGACCAGCATGGAACTGAATTTCGCGAATAACTCCGTTCGCATTTTCTATCTTCAAAGATCTCAAGAACATAGCGATACATTCCCTAGCTCATCGAGCTTTACACAGTCAACTAAGTAGAGCCAATCGAGGGAAAGTACAAATAGAGGCATAGTCATCTTGCTTTCGTTCCTCGCCTCTACGTACAAATCCATCAAGGATGCACCCCCGATCTTTCGTAGAGCCTTCACTATTAGGGCACCATTATAGACCGCAGTACTTTCGGGATGGATGTTATCAGGCAGCAACATGGTTCGTTCCAGACGGATTTTTAAAAATTTTGCACCGCATGAAGGCGTCCACCGCAAGAATATTCACGCACAAAAGCAATTCGTCAATCGGAATCGGGGAGTAATTGGAAGCACCACGTATCGATTCCACCACCTCATCGACGATCCGATAGAAGAGATCGTCACCTGAGTACTTGACACTCAACTTATGGTAAGTGCCTCGAAATGCATCAAGTACCGACCTACTCTTGTTGACCCCGTTGTTGTCGAACTCCGTATATATGCTGTCAACAATGGGGTGACATATCTTGTAGTCTTCGATCACTCCGGCAGCTGCTTGAAGCTTATTGAAGCCAATCTTCTCTTCCACATTGAACTCGTTTGTCGTCGCACCCGTTGAGACGGCGCCCAAGTTCTGCCTCGAAATAGAGTTGATGATCTCCGCCAGGTTGGACTCTTCCATGAAGCGACAGGCATCAGGTTCACTTAACTCGTCTCGGAGATACTCGTAAATCTCTCGCTGTCCAGAGAGGTTCATGTGGAGAATGATGTCGAGAAGAGAAACGACGTCGTGAATGTCGTTCGCCGGATCGAATGTAAGCTTGTGAGGGTTATTGTATTTTTGCGTCCGGAGTTTCGCCGCATCCTTAGAAATGGACATGAAACGAAATCCATGCCCAGCATAGCTCGACAGATCCTTAGAAAGAGTTGATTCGATTTTGCCCTTTGTGGCGGTGGCGGAAACCTGAAAAATAACCTTCGCGTTAGAATCGATGAGATCGATACCCTCAGCATTATGAGCTTGAGCGTTCATGTTCTCGAGTTGCAGTTCCAAGAGACGATTCAGCAGCCCCGCGTAGAAGTCTTCGCAGTGAACGTGCAAGTTCAAGATGTTTAGCTTCCCGCGCACCTCGACCCGAGTACAGAGATGGGTCAGCAAATACTCGCACGCATCGAATTGGGTACTACGCCTCATTCGCCCTCCCCTGGCGCTCCGCTCACCTCTACGGAGTCAATGGCACCACTTAAGAGACCAGCACGGTCTTTGCCCTCTAGGACATTAGTCAGTCTACCCGCGCCGGACACTCAGAGCTAGCAGTCGCCAAGGACAAGTCGTTGAAATTTAATTGACAAAACAGGGGTCAGAGTTGAGTTATTGAAGAACCCGACCCTGAGCCGTGTTTTCCCTGCGCGAGGGGTATCCGGTTTTGCTGGTCAGTCACGACCACGGTTGTGCGTATCAACACGACAAGAGTGTCGTGGAGCTAGCTGATCTTCCCGTTGGCTGGCAGGCCCACCGGAATTCCACCAGCGCAACTTGAGAGCGGCTTCTGCTTCAGCCAGATGCAGATGAGGGCTAGCAATCAAGCCGAATCCGCTGCGCGGATCGGCTTAATTCCGGCACGGGACAGTTGTTCAGAACTTTCAACAACAATGCTCCACACCAACGCAGCCTTACAGATCCGCCTTCAAGAGACCCGATGAAGATTCATTTCCATATTGGCACCACACCTGCAACTCTCTCCCGCGACAGCTTCTTCGGTGGCATGAAGATCATTACTGCCGCACGGTCCATCTGGCTCCAGCATCCGCTGAATCTGTCTACACACTTCTCCTTTCAGACCAAGAATGCGTGGGAGCGGGAAATCGAGGGAAGGATTGTTCGCGTGGAGAAAACCCGCACACAGATCATGGGTGGGCTCAGGACGCAGAACTACATGATCTATGTCGATGATCAGCTTGTCGCCAGCGACCAGGGCTACTGACTTCTGTACCCTTCTTTCTTTCGACAGGCTCGAATCATGCCCTTGATGAAGTTCAGAAGTGGACCTTGGCAGCACAGAGTGGTCGCACTGCTTACGGCCCTGGTGATTCTTTGCATCGCATCCAATCCTGAGCTTTCGGTCTTTGTGCCGGTGCTGGACGCGCTGGGATTGGATGTTTTGATCTACCTGGTTTCCGCCCAGCTGAGCGTGGTGATCGGCAGTACCGTTTGGCCCTATCTCCTGCAGTTGTACCAGCGCTGGGGAAGGCGCATTCTGCGATACGTTTCGCAACTCGTCTTCAGCGCTTCCGGGGGTTATTTGAGGCAGCTTGCGTTGCACGTGGCGATTGGCGGAATGATGTCTGCGGCACTTTCACCGAACAACACGCTCAAGCCTTTGCTTCGCGGTTCGGCTTGATCCCTGCGTTATCCAGAACATCCGGGGTAGATCGCATGAACAAGATCGTCGCTGTCGCACGTTGGTTGTTCGGCCTGTTCTATGCCTATGTCGGCGCCAGTTGGTTCTCCTACAAACTCTTCGGTACGTCCTGGCCGGATCACAAGGAAGCGCCTGCGGCCAAGGTACTCACGACTGCGTTGAGCGACAGCGGCATTGTGGATCCACTGATCGCAAGTGCCTGTTTGGCCGGCGGTGTTCTGTTGCTGTTCCGCCGTACCGCGCCGCTGGGTATCGCCGTTCTGGCTCCGCTGGTCACCGGCATCTTCATCTTCCACCTGTTCCTCAATCAGCAATGGCCTTGGGGAACGTTCCACTTCTGCTATCTCGCCGTACTGGCATGGCTGCATCGCGCGGCGTTCCGCCCACTATGGAACTACGAGGGCTCTGCAGCGTGATGGTGAAATCTGCAGCAATCATTCCAATGATGTTGTGCGGATTGCTCGTGTTGAGTCACATGCCTCGACTGTGGCACCTCCGGGTACAGATGCGGAAACCATCAAAGAGAACTGCACGCTCGCTCACGAACGGCAGAACGAAGCGGCCATCGCGCATTGGTGTAGTGGGCAGTAGCACTCCTGGCCGGTCGCGGAATCCTCGGCATTACAAACAACAAGGGCGCCTCTCGGCGCCCTTGTTCATTCACGACCCACGCACTGGATTCAATGCGTGACAGCCGCGCTCTTGGTGCCGACGCTCAGCTCTTCGGCCAGGTTGCGCTTGTAGGCATCGAAGTCGATGCCCTGCTCTGCCACTTCGGCGTGGGCGGCGTCCTTGAGGGCGTCCGAGTACATCAGGCGCACGGGGGTGTTGTTGCGCTCGTGCAGTTCGGCGGCGCGCATGATCAGCGCCAGGACGCGGGCGGCGCTGGTGGTTTCACCGGCGATCTTGCCGTTCATGCCCAGCACCCACTCTCCGTCACGGCGCACGATACCGGCCAGCAAGGTGCGGTCCTGGTCGCGCAGTTCCGCATGCGGCTCCACTTTCGCCTTCGGTGCGGGATTGGCTTCGGCCTGGTTGCGCTCGCGCTCGGCCAGCTTCTTCTTCGCCTCGCGGCGGCCTTTGGATTGGATCGACATCGTTGGGGGCTCTCTACCGTCGCCGCTGATGGCGGCCTGCTTATTGTCACTTATCGGGGTGATGACGCGGTGGTGACTCAGGGTTGCGCTGCGGCACGTTGGGCGCGCTGACTGTTGCGCTCCCACTTCCACGCCAGGCCACTGGCAACGCCAAACAAGCCGGCGCCGATAGCCAACCACAGCCCGCTACGGCTGAGCAGCGGCGACAGCACACCGGCAATGATCGAGTTGGTCAGCAAGGTACTGAATGCCTGCATGGACGAGGCGGTACCGCGCTGACGCGGGTACATATCCAGAATGTCCAGGCTCAGGATCGGGAAGATCAGCGCCACGCCGAACGAGGTCAGCGGTAGCGACAACACTGCCCACGGCACGCTCATCTGCGGCGCGAGCGCGTTGTAGCCGATGTTGTACAGCGTGGCCACAGCGATGCAGGCATACCCGATGCGCACTGCGCGCGCGCCATCCATGCGGCCTGCGGCGCGGCCGGAGGCGTAAGCGCCCAGCGCCATGCCGCCAATGGTCGGAATGAACAGCCACGCAAATTCGCGCTCGTTCAAACGCAGCAGGTCAAGAATGAAGGCCGGTGCCGAGGCGATGTACAGGAACAAGCCGCCGAAGCCGAACGAGCCGGCCGCCGCCAACCGCAGGAAACGCGGATTGCGGGCGATGCTGAGGTAGTCGCGCATCAAGCGCGCCGGATGCAAGGACAGACGCGCGTGCGGCGGATGGGTTTCCGGCAGCCAGGTCATGGTGATCAACAGCAAGGCCGTGGAGAACGCCACCAGGAACCAGAAGATGCCCTGCCAGTTGCTCCAGCCCAGCAGCCAGCCGCCGATGATCGGGGCGATGGCCGGGGCGATGGAGAAGATCATCGACACCTGGCTCATCAGGCGCTGCGCATCGTCGCCGTCGTACAGGTCGCGGATGACCGCGCGCCCGATGATGTAGCCCACGCCGGCCGACAGGCCCTGCAGCGCGCGGAAGAACAGCAGCGTTGCCATGTCGGTGGCCAGCGCGCAGCCCACCGAGGCACCGATGAACACCGCCAGCCCGCCAAGGATCACCCGCTTGCGGCCCAGCGCGTCAGACAGCGCGCCATGCACGAGGCTCATCAGCGCATAGGCCAATAGATAGATGCTGATGACCTGCTGCATCGCCAGCTTGTCCGCGCCCAGATCGGCGCCGATCTGCGGAAATGCCGGGAATACGGCGTCAATCGCGAACGGGCCGAACATCGACAACCCGCCGACCAGCACGGCGATGCGGCGCAGCGAAACCTGTTTGCTAGCTTCCATGAGTTCCTGTGAAACAACGTGCGACGGCACCGGCGTAATGGCCGATGCAGGGGAATGGCAAAAATGAACAGGGCCGGGTGCCTGCGGCGGCACGGGGCCATGATGCGTCAAATTGTCCGGACATTCACCCGCTTCAGCCTGCGGTTCCGGCGCCCCGGCCATTCGCGTGCAACGCGCGGCATTGAAACCGGGACGCAGATGGTAATCCAAGCCGGTGCGCAGGTCTGCCCCGGGCTATAATCGCGCCGCTGCATGCAACACGGTGGGAGAAGCGGTTCACCCCGCTGCCGAAGGCGCAAACGCCCGTGAATCGCTCAGGCCCGATACCACCCGTAACAAAACTCTGGAGAGACCGGTTCATTCCGGCGCCGAAGGTGCACGAAGCGCACGATCCTCGTCGCGTCGCTTCCAAACTCTCAGGCAAAAGGACAGAGGGGCGCGAGGTAAGCCACCGGTTTGCCGGCTGAGGTGTCGCGTGCGCGGCATCCTGACGGCAACGGGGCTGACCTGGCTCACCTGCCCCGTATGCCTTCTCCGGACGTCAGCCATGCCCAAGAACATCCCTTCGTTGCGCGAACTCGAACACCACTCCGCGTTCGTTGACCGCCACATCGGCCCCAACGATGCCGAAATCGCGCAGATGCTGCGCACCGTTGGCCACGAGTCGCTTGAAGCGATGACCGACGCCATCGTGCCGGGCTCGATCAAGTCGCCGGCGCCGCTGGCGCTGCCCGAATCGCTTACCGAAGTGGAAGCGCTGGCCAAGATCCGCGCCATCGCCGACAAGAACAAAGTGCTGCGCAGCTTCATCGGCCAGGGCTATTACGGCACCCACACGCCGAACGTGATCCTGCGCAACATCCTGGAAAACCCGGCGTGGTACACGGCGTACACGCCGTACCAGGCCGAGATTTCGCAGGGCCGCATGGAAGCGCTGATCAACTTCCAGACCATGGTCGCCGACCTGACCGGCATGGAAATCGCCAACGCCTCGCTGTTGGACGAAGCCACCGCCGCGGCTGAAGCGATGACCCTGGCCAAGCGCTCGGCCAAGTCCAAGTCCAAGACCTTCTTCGTGCACAACGCCGTGCACCCGCAGACGCTGGAACTGCTGCGCACCCGCGCCGAGCCGATGGGCATCGAACTGCAGATCGGCACCCCGGCTGAAGCGCTGACCGCTGACTCGTTCGGCCTGCTGCTGCAGTACCCGGACAGCCTGGGCCAGATTGGCGACTACAAGGCGCTGGTCGATGCCGTGCATGCACGTCAGGGCTTGGTCGCCGTGGCCACCGATCTGCTCGCGCTGACCCTGATCGCCGCACCCGGCGAATGGGGCGCGGACATCGTGGTCGGCAACAGCCAGCGTTTCGGCGTGCCGTTCGGTTTCGGTGGCCCGCACGCGGCCTTCATGGCCTGCCGCGATGCTTACAAGCGCTCGATGCCGGGCCGTTTGATCGGCGTGTCGGTGGATGCCGAAGGCAAGGCCGCGTACCGCCTCACCCTGCAGACCCGCGAGCAGCACATCCGCCGCGAGAAGGCCACGTCCAACATCTGTACCGCACAGGTGCTGCTGGCGGTGATGGCCTCGATGTACGCCGTGTACCACGGCCCGCAGGGCCTGCAGCGCATCGCCCGTCGCACCCATCGCCTGGCCTCGATCCTCGCCGCCGCACTGCGTGGCAAGGGCGTCGCGGTCGGCAACGACTTCTTCGACACGCTGCACATCACCGGCGTTGACTCGGCCGCACTGAAGGCCAAGTCCGAAGCCGCCGGCATCAACCTGCGCATCATCGACGCCGGCTCGGTCGGCATCAGCCTGGACGAAACCGCCACCCGTGCCGACATCGTCGCGCTGGGCCAGCTGTTTGGCGCCACGGTCGATGTGGACGCACTGGACGCCAGCACCGCCGACGCACTGCCGCAGAGCCTGCTGCGCACCAGCGAGTTCCTGGCCCACCCGGTGTTCAACACGCACCACAGCGAGCACGAAATGCTGCGCTACCTGCGTTCACTGGCCGACAAAGATCTGGCGATGGATCGCACCATGATCCCGCTGGGTAGCTGCACCATGAAGCTCAACGCCACCGCCGAGATGATCCCGGTGACCTGGCCGGAATTCGCCAATATCCATCCGCTGGCTCCGGCCGACCAGGCCACCGGCTACAAGGAACTGATCGACGGCCTGGAAGCGATGCTGGTCGAATGCACCGGCTACGACGCGGTGAGCCTGCAGCCGAACTCCGGCGCGCAGGGCGAGTACGCCGGCCTGCTGGCCATCCGTGCGTATCACCAGTCGCGCGGCGAAGGCCATCGCGACATCTGCCTGATTCCGGATTCGGCGCACGGCACCAACCCGGCTTCGGCACAGATGTGCGGCATGACCGTCGTCGTCACCAAGACCGATGCCAACGGCAACGTCGACGTGGATGACATCCGCCTCAACGCCGAGAAGTACAGCGGTCGTCTGGCCGCGATCATGATGACCTACCCGTCCACGCACGGCGTGTTCGAGGAAGAGGTCGTCGAGATCTGCGAGATCATCCACCAGCACGGCGGCCAGGTGTACACCGACGGCGCCAACATGAACGCCCTGGTCGGCGTGGCCAAGCCCGGCAAGTGGGGCTCGGACGTGTCGCACCTCAACCTGCACAAGACCTTCTGCATCCCGCACGGCGGCGGCGGCCCGGGCGTTGGCCCGTGTGCGGTCAAGTCGCACCTGGCCCCGTTCCTGCCGGGCAAGCTGGGTGACAACGGCCCGGTCGGCATGGTCAGCGCCGCCAGCTTCGGCAGCGCCTCGATCCTGCCGATCAGCTGGATGTACATCACGCTGATGGGCACCGCCGGTCTGCGCAAGGCCACCCAGGTGGCGCTGCTCAACGCCAACTACGTCGCCAAGCGCCTGGCCCCGCACTACAAGACGCTGTACACCGGCCGCAACGGTCTGGTGGCACACGAGTGCATCCTCGACGTGCGTCCGCTGGAGAAGACCTCCGGCATCGGCGCCGAGGACGTGGCCAAGCGTCTGATCGACTTCGGCTTCCACGCCCCGACCCTGAGCTTCCCGGTCGCCGGCACGCTGATGGTGGAGCCGACCGAAAGCGAATCGCAGCACGAGCTGGACCGTTTCATCGACGCGATGATCCAGATCCGCGAAGAAATCCAGGCCATCGAAGATGGTCGCCTGGACCGCGAGGACAACCCGCTCAAGCACGCACCGCATACGGCTGGTGCCGTGTCGGCCAGCGAGTGGACCCACGCATATCCGCGCGAACTGGCCGCCTTCCCGCTGCCGTCGCTGAAGCTGCAGAAGTACTGGCCGCCGGTGGCACGCGTGGACAACGTCTACGGCGACAAGAACATCATGTGCGCCTGCATCCCGGTGGATGCGTACAAGGAAGATGTGGAGGCCTGATTCGGCCTGCGCATCAACTGAGTGCTGATTGAAGAAAAGCCAGCCGGTGAGAACCGGCTGGCTTTTTTATTGGTGTGAAGCGGCATCTTGCGGAAAAGCGCCCTCTCCCCAACCCCTCTCCCGCAAGGGGAGAGGGGCTTTGCCCACCGCGAATTCAAGCCTCGCTGGCAACTGCAGCTTTTTAGAGCCCCTCTCCCCAACCCCTCTCCCGCGGGGGGAGAGGGGCTTTGCCCACTGCGAGTTCAAGCATCGCTGGCAACTGCAGCTTTTAAAGCCCCTCTCCCCAACCCCTCTCCCGCCAGGGGAGAGGGGCTTTGCCCACTGCGAATTCAAGCATCGCTGGCAACTGCAGCTTTTTAGAGCCCCTCTCCCCAACCCCTCTCCCGCCAGGGGAGAGGGGCTTTGTCCACTGCGAATTCAAGCATCGCTGGCAACTGCAGCTTTTAAAGCTCCTCTCCCCAACCCCTCTCCCGCGGGGGGAGAGGGGCTTTGCCCACTGCGAGTTCAAGCATCGCTGGCAACTGCAGCTTTTAAAGCCCCTCTCCCCTGGCGGGAGAGGGGCTTTGCCCACTGCGAGTTCAAGCATCGCTGGCAACTGCAGCTTTTAAAGCCCCTCTCCCCTGGCGGGAGAGGGGTTGGGGAGAGGGGGAATGCTTCAACCTCAAAAAACCCCCAACCTCCATCGTCGCGCAGCGCAGAACCATGCGTCGTATCAACCAACACCCCGCCGAACACCACTGAGCTCGCCACTGCCCGGCCACCTCACCACAAACAAAAAAGCCCGCCAGCAAAGCTGGCGGGCGGGTGCGGCTGCAACACGGCGCGCGGGGGAGAGAGTCGCGCCGGTGCGGATCAAACCTTCTTGATCAACCAAACACCTTGAAACGGGCTTCGTCTTCCACGTAGGCCTTTTCACCGAAGGCAGCTTCGTTGGAGCCGAACGGCATCTGCGCGCGCAGGGTCCAGCTGGCCGGGATGCCCCAGGCTTCACGCACGCTGTCGTCCACCAACGGGTTGTAGTGCTGCAGGCTGGCGCCGATGTCGGCTTCGGCCAGGGCGGTCCATACCGCGAACTGCGCCATGCCGTTGGACTGCTCGGCCCACACCGGGAAGTTGTCGGCGTACAGAGCGAACTGCTCCTGCAGGCCCTTCACCACGTCAGTGTCGATGAAGAACAGCACCGTGCCGGCGCCGGCAGCAAAGCTGTCGATCTTCTTCTCGGTGCCCGCGAATGCATCGGCCGGGACGATCTTGCGCAGCTCGTCCTTGGCCCGGCTCCAGAACTTCTGGCTCTCGGCGCCGAACAGGATCACCGCACGCGAGGACTGCGCGTTGAACGCCGACGGCGCTTCACGCACGGCCTGCTTGATCAGGTGGGTGGTGTCGTTCTGGCTGATCGGCAGGGTCTTGCCGAGCGCGTACTGAGAACGACGCTTCTTGTACAGGGAGATGGCTTGGCTGCTCATGATCGTTTCCTTTAAGGGAAAGGTAGATCGGCAACAGCGCCGACCCTTCTTGTTGGCGGCCATTCTATTTGCCTGCAAAATTAGAACAATTACTTAAATTCCAACGAATCATTTCATTTTCAGAACAAATCGCAAGACCAAACGCGCCCAATAGCCTGTAGGAGCGGCTCCTACGCTGCCGTGACCTCACTGCATGCGGCGCCCTCGAATCTCAATCACCACTGATTCCATCCACTTCCAAGCTCAGAACCGTTGGCTATCAGCCGCAATCGGCCGCAAAGGCCCGCCCTGCAAGGATTACCACCCACACCGCAATGCTGGGTTCCCGCATTGCATGCGCCGCGATAACAGTTGCTGGTGATACTTCCCTGATTCCTGCAAGACGCAGTACTCATGACGCTCAACGACTTCCCCTACCTGCACGGCTTCTCCGCCAACGAGCAGGCTCGGCTGCGCAAACAAGCGCGCCTGTTTGAACCGGCCATCTTCCACGACATCGATTTCTGCAACGCCCGCCATGTGCTGGAAGTGGGCAGCGGCGTCGGTGCACAGACGGAGATCCTGCTGCGCCGCTTTCCCGACCTGCGCATCACCGGCGTGGACCTCAACGAGCGTCAGCTGGCCGCCGCCAACGAGCACATGGCACAGACGCCGTGGTTGCGCGAACGCTGCGAGTTCCAGCGTGCCGACGCCACCGACCTGCCGTTCGAGCCGCGCAGCTTCGACGGCGCCTTCCTGTGTTGGGTGCTGGAACACGTGCCCTCGCCCGCCCGCGCCCTGGCCGAAGTGCGCCGCGTGCTCAGCCCGGGCTCGCCGGTGTTCGTGACCGAGGTGATGAACGCCTCCTTCCTGCTCGATCCGTACTCGCCCAACCTGTGGCGCTACTGGATGGCGTTCAACGATTTCCAGATCGACAGCGGTGGCGACCCGTTTGTTGGCGCCAAGCTGGGCAACCTGCTGCTGGCAGGCGGCTTCCGCGACGTGCAGACGCAGACCAAAACCGTGCACCTGGACAACCGCGAGCCGGCACGGCGCAAGGTGATGTTCGCGCTGTGGGAAGAATTGCTGCTGTCAGCCGCCGACCAGTTGCTGGAAGCCGGCAAGGTGGATGCGGCCACGGTCGAAGGCATGCGCCGGGAATTCAACCAGGTGCAGAACGACCCCAACGCGGTGTTCTTCTATTCCTTCGTGCAGGCCAGCGCCACGGTCTACTGAGTGCTGACCGCAGTGGGCGTGTGCTCGGGTGCCTGCCAGATCCGCTGCCACATCTGCGCCAGACGCTGCTTGAGGACACCCCGGTTGCCGGCCTCGCGATACGACGGCCGCTGCTGTTGTGGCGCGATGGCCTGCCACTGGCCGTCGTGCTCGGCGGCCACGGCGAAATTGAAGTTGTAGTCCGGCTCCAATCCCATGCGCAGGTCGCTGAGCACCAGCTCGCCGTCCTGTACCTGGGCGCGCATGAAGCCGTGGTTGAACCATTGCAGACGCCGCACCGCCGGCACGTCGGCCGCTTGGCGCAGCGCCTGCACATTCGACGGATATCCCTGGAACCGCATCGGCCCATGATCCGCCCACAACGAACGGTCGCCCACCACATAGCCCTGCGGCGTCATCGCCACCACGCGCCACAACAAGGTGTTGAACGGCATCGGCACCGAGAAACGCGGCGCATCGGCCAGACCCATGCTGGCCAAGGCCTGATCGGCCGCACGGTCCACCTGCGCCTTGGCCACCAGCGACCAGCCCAGGTAACCCGTACTCAGCACCAAACCGAGCACCAACGCCCGCTGCGCCACCGGTCGTGCGCGGGCAAACCATGCCACCGCACAGCCGATCAACAGCCAGATCGTATACAGCGGGTCGATGATGAAAACGCTGGACCACATGGTCGGCGGCGGCATGAACGGCCACCACAGCTGGGTGCCGTAAACGGTGAAGGCGTCCAGCAGCGGATGCGTGACCAGCGCCAGCACCATCGCCCACCACCAGCGGCCCGGCGCCGCCGCAACGCGGCCGTGGCCGAAGCGCTTGTACAGCCACCAGATCAGCGTGCCCAGCAATGGCAGCACGAACAGCGAATGGCTGAAGCTGCGGTGCACCGTCATCAGGCTCACCGGGTTATCGGTAAAGGCCTTGATTAACAAACCGTCGAGGTCGGGCAGCGTGGCCAGCGCTGCGCCGGCCAGCAAGGCCGCCCGGCGATGTGCGGCGGGCGCGATGGCAGCGGCAATGGCGCCGCCAAGAACAATCTGACTGAGGGAATCCATGCGCGGATGCTAGCAAGCCCATTGCAGCTTCAGGCCCCGGATGCCCCAAATTGCTTAACGACCGGCAACATGGCACAGCGCACAATGCACCCTGCGGTCATGCCGTGTATCATTCGCGCCCATCTTTCCATCCGAATCAAAGGATATATAGCCCGATGTCCAGCTACCTGTTCACCTCCGAATCGGTCTCCGAAGGCCATCCGGACAAGATTGCCGACCAGATCTCCGATGCGGTGCTGGACGCGATCCTGACCCAGGACAAGCGCGCCCGTGTAGCCTGCGAAACCCTGGTCAAGACCGGTGCGGCCATCGTGGCCGGCGAAGTCACCACCTCGGCGTGGGTCGACATCGAAGAGTTGACCCGCAACGTCATCAACTCGATTGGTTACGACAACTCGGACGTCGGCTTCGATGGCCACACCTGCGCCATCATCAACATGCTGGGCAAGCAGTCTCCGGACATCGCTGCCGGCGTTGATGGCAGCGGCAAGAAGGCCAAGAAGCTGGAAGAACAAGGCGCTGGCGACCAGGGTCTGATGTTCGGCTACGCCTGCAACGAAGCCCCGGAATTCATGCCGGCGCCGCTTTACTACTCGCACCGTCTGGTCGAGCAGCAGGCCAAGGTCCGCAAGAAGAAGAACTCGCCGTTGCCGTGGCTGCGCCCGGATGCCAAGAGCCAGGTCACCCTGCGTTACGGCCAGGACGGCAAGATCGAAGGTCTTGACGCCGTGGTGCTGTCGACCCAGCACGACCCGGGCGTGAAGCAGAAGGACCTGATCGAGGCCGTGCGCGAGCACATCCTCAAGCCGGTGCTGCCGAAGGCGTGGCTGGAAAAGCTGCCGAAGAACAAGGTGCACATCAACCCGACCGGTATCTTCGTGATCGGCGGCCCGGTGGGCGATTGCGGCCTGACCGGTCGCAAGATCATCGTCGACACCTACGGCGGCATGGCCCGTCACGGCGGCGGTGCGTTCTCGGGCAAGGATCCGTCCAAGGTTGACCGTTCGGCTGCTTACGCTGCCCGTTACGTGGCCAAGAACGTGGTTGCTGCCGGCCTGGCCGACAAGTGCGAAGTGCAGGTCTCCTACGCCATCGGCGTGGCCGAGCCGACCTCGATCTCGGTGACCACCTTCGGCACCGGCAAGATCTCGGACGCACAGATCGAGAAGCTGATCCGCGCGCACTTCGACCTGCGCCCGTACGGCATCATCAAGATGCTCGACCTGATCCACCCGATGTACCAGCAGACCGCTGCCTACGGCCACTTCGGCCGCAAGCCGAAGGACTTCTCGTACATCGACGGTGACGGCAAGACCCAGAACGCGACTGCGTTCTCCTGGGAAAACACCGACCGCGCCGAAGCCCTGCGCAAGGCTGCAAAGCTGAAGTAAGGTTTCGAGCAAGTGTTGAAATGAGAGGCCGCCCGCGAGGGCGGCCTTTCTGTTTTGGGGGGTAGCTGTTGCTTAGGCTTCTGCCTTAGCCCTTCTCCCGCAAGCGGGAGAAGGGTTGGGATGAGGGCGCCTTTGATTCTGCATTGGCAGTAGCTCTTTCAGGCTCTACATCCAAAAGCAAAGAGCCCCCTCATCCGCCCCTTCGGGGCACCTTCTCCCGCACGCGGGAGAAGGGACAAGCGCGACTCCGCCCTCGCATGCACTGCCTCCAGCACTGCCTCCAGCGCTGCCTCTAACACTACCTCCCGCCCTTCCTCCCCCTTCGCACTCCCTCTCTCCCTCCAATGCACTACCATCGCCGGCATGGGAAAGGATGACCGTAGACCAATTGCCGCCCGTTCCACCGGCTGGGCCCGTGCCCTGAGTGCCGCGCTGGTACGTTCTTCCATCACGCCGAATCAGATCTCGGTACTGAGCATCTTCTTCGCCGGCGGCGCCGCCGCTGCGCTGCTGTACTGGCCGGGCATTCCCGGTTTGATTGCCTGTGCCATTGGCATCCAGCTGCGCCTGATCTGCAACCTGCTCGACGGCATGGTGGCGATGGAAGGCGGCAAGCAGACGCCGACCGGTGCGCTCTACAACGAGTATCCCGATCGCATCGCCGACTCGCTGTTGATCGTCGCGCTCGGTTACGCCGCCGGTATGCCGTGGCTGGGTTGGCTGGGCGCACTGCTTGCCGCGCTCACCGCCTATGTGCGCTTGTCCGGCGCCAGCCTCGGCTTGCCGCAGGACTTTCGCGGACCGATGGCCAAGCAGCACCGCATGGCAGTGCTGACCATCGCCTGCATGCTTGCCATCGTCGAGCGGCTGACCACGCACACCGCCTATGTCCTGCCAACCGCCGCAGCCGTCATTGCAGCAGGCTCACTGTTGACCTGCATCACCCGCACCCGCGCCATCGCCGCGCAACTCAAGGTGCGCTCCTGATGCTGTCGCGCCTGCTGGTCGCAGCGGTCAAGGTTTTCATTGGCGCCTATCCACGCTGGGTCGGCAGTCGTCCCACCGATACGCAACGCATCTACTTCGCCAACCATTCCAGCCATCTGGATACGGTGGCGCTGTGGTCGGCACTGCCGCCTGCCCTGCGCGAACACACCCGCCCGGTTGCCGCGCGTGACTACTGGAGCAAAGGCATCCGCAAGGTCATCGCCAACAAAGGCTTCAACGCGGTGTTGATCGAGCGTGACCGCAACAAATGCGAAGGCGATCCGCTGCAGCCGTTGTACGACGCGCTGGACGCCGGTGATTCGCTGATCCTGTTCCCGGAAGGCACGCGCAATCACGAAGAAACGCCACTGCCGTTCAAGGCGGGCCTGTACTACCTGGCGCAGCGTTATCCGCATGTGGAACTGGTGGCGGTGCACCTGGACAACGCGCGACGTGCATTGCCCAAGGGCAGCATGGTGCCGGTGCCGCTGGTCTGCACGGTGCGCTTCGGCGCCCCGCTCAACCGCATTCCCGATGAAGACAAGGCGCACTTCCTGGAACGCGCCCGGCAGGCGGTGGTGGAACTGGCATGAGCAACGTATTCCAACAGCTGCCGCTGGGCAGCTTCCTTCGCCAAGCCATCGACCGCGCGCCGCCAAGTTTCTGGTGGATGATCGGCGGCGTGTTTGGCGTGCTGATCCTCGCCAGCACAATCGGCTTCATTCTTGGCCGAATCAAACCCGGCTCGGTGGTCGACAACCTCAACGCGCGCATCCGTGCGTGGTGGGTGATGGCCGGCGTGCTGCTGTTCTGCTTTGTGCTCGGCAAGATCGCCACGCTGGTGTTCTTCGGCCTGCTGTCGTTCTTCGCACTGCGTGAATTCATTTCGCTGACGCCAACGCGACGCGGCGATCACCTTGCGCTGTGCCTGTGTTTCTACGTCGCCATCCCGCTGCAGTACTGGCTGATCGGCATCGACTGGTACGGCCTGTTCGTGATGTGCATTCCGGTCTATGGCTTCCTGGCGTTGCCGGCGGTTTCGGCCTTGTCCGGTGACACCGAGAACTTCCTGGAGCGCAACACCAAGATCCAGTGGGGCGTGATGCTCACCGTGTTCTGCCTGAGCCACGCACCGGCGTTGATGCTGCTGCGCATTCCCGGCTACGAAGGCCAGAACCTGATGCTGCTGTTCTACCTGTTGCTGGTCGTGCAGTTGAGCGACGTGCTGCAGTACGTGTTCGGCAAGTTGTTCGGCAAGCATCTGCTGGCGCCGCTGGTGAGTCCTTCCAAGACAGTCGAAGGACTGGTCGGCGGCGGGCTGGCCGCAACCGGCGTCGGCGCTGCACTGTACTGGATCACCCCGTTCACACCGCTGCAGTCGGCGGCGTTGTCACTGCTGATCGTGATCTGCGGCTTCCTCGGCGGGCTGGCATTGTCGGCGGTCAAGCGCAGCCTCGGCGCCAAGGACTGGGGCGAGATGATCGAAGGGCACGGCGGCATTCTGGACCGTCTGGACTCGGTGGTGTTTTCCGCGCCGGTGTTCTTCCATGTGGTGCGATACAACTTCCAGTAACTGCTCTAAGCCCCTCTCCCGCGAGCGGGATAGGGGTTGGGGTGAGGGCAGCTTTCAATGCTCTGCGGCATGCCTCAAAGCCCAAAGCCAAAGCCCCCTCCTCCGCCCTTCGGGCACCTCGCTCCGCGCCCCAGCCACGCACAGCGTGCGTGGCGTTCAGCCATGCACGAGCCAGTGGCTCGTAAGCCGCATGCCTTCACCCCGCTTGCGGGAGAAGGGAGCCATTCAAGCATCGCGAGCGCTGATAGCACCTTCGCGCGCTTGAAGACTATTAGCCCCTCTCCCGCAAGCGGGAGAGGGGTTGGGGTGAGGGCATGAGCGAAGGCAGCGGTGCTTGGCCCCCAAGGAATTCTCCAAGCTCGGGCATCCGTAGCAAGCGAGCAAACTGTTCAGTCACTGCACAAACCAATCGCTCGCAACCCACCTGCCTCCCGTCGCAACGGAAAAACGGGAACGCATCATCCCCACGCCCGGACTATCACCGCCTCTCGCGCTGGAGTAGCCTGCGGCTCCCGCTGTCGTGGTGTTGCCATCATGTCCGAACCCAAATCCCACCAGTTGTCGATGACCGTGCTGATGACGCCGGAGATGGCCAATTTCTCCGGGAAAGTTCATGGCGGCTCGGTACTGCGCCTGCTCGACCAGGTGGCCTATGCCTGCGCCAGCCGCTACGCCGGCAACTATGTCGTCACGCTGTCGGTGGACCAGGTCATGTTCCGCCAGCCCATCGCCGTCGGCGAGCTGGTCACCTTTTTGGCTTCGGTGAATTACACCGGCACGTCTTCGCTGGAAGTGGGCATCAAGGTGGTGGCCGAAGACATCCGCAAGGCCAGTGTGCGCCACGCCAACAGTTGTTTCTTCACCATGGTGGCGGTGGACGACGATGGCAGGCCGACGCCGGTGCCGCCGTTGCTACCTGAAACCAGTGACGAGAAGCGTCGCCACGCTGCCGCGCAGATCCGCCGTCAGCTGCGGCAGGAAATGGAGCAACGGCATCTGGAGTTGCTGAAGAGCAATCCGTCTGGGGAAGCGGATTTTTCAGCACCCGGATTGTAGGAGCGGCGTCAGCCGCGAAGCGGGCAATGCATCCGACATATCTGTAGTGCCGAGCATGGCTCGGCACTACATTTGGGCTTTCCTGGTAAAGCCTCTGCCGAGCGTGGCTCGGCACTACAGGAACGGCTTCAGCCCGTGTTCTGCACGCCCTGCGAAACGCCGTTGACGCAGGCGACCAACGCGCGCAGCAATGCATCGTCCTCGCGCCCACTGGCACGCCAGCGCTGCAGCAGATCTACCTGCAAGGTGCTGATCGGGTCGATGTAGGGGTTGCGCAAGCGAATGGACAACGCCAGTCGCGGGTCGTGGTCCAGCAATTCCTGCTGACCGCTCAGGCGCTTTACCCAATGCGCGGTCAGCGCCAGCTCTTCACGAATCAACGGGAAGAAGCGCTCATGCAACGGGCCCGCCAGCCGCGAGAACTGCTCGGCGATATGGATGTCGCCCTTGCTCAGCACCATCGACATGTCATCGAGGAAGGTCTCGAAGAACGGCCAGTCGTGTGCCATCTCGCGCAGCAGCTCCTCGTGCCCCGCATCAGCCGCGGCCTGCAGGCCACTGCCCACGCCAAACCAACCGGGAATCACCGCGCGCGCCTGGCTCCATGCGAATACCCACGGAATCGCGCGGAGGTTGGTCAACGCCGCGTTTTCACCCAAACGACGCGAAGGACGCGAGCCCAGCGTCATGCGCTCGATCACATCAATCGGGGTGGCTTGGCGGAAGTAGCTCATGAACTCGGCGTCGCCAACAAAAGCACGGTAAGCGCGCGAACTCTGCTCAGCGACCACGCCCATCACCGGCTTCCACAATTCCTCGCGCGGCTCGGCCTCACGCGGCCGCAGGCTTGCACGCAGCACCGCACCGGCGGACTGCTCCAGCGAGCGCAGCGCCAATGCACGAATGCCGTACTTGCGATGGATCACTTCGCCCTGTTCGGTCACACGCAGGCGACCATCAATGCTGCCGCGCGGCGATGCGTTCACCGCATGCGTGGTCTTGGTGCCGCCACGGCTGATCGAACCGCCACGGCCGTGGAAGAACGTCAGGTGCACGCCGAATTCGTTGGCCACTTCCAGCAGTTCCACCTGCGCCTGCTGCAACCCCCAACGCGACGCGGCAATGCCGCCGTCTTTGCCGCTGTCCGAGTAACCCAGCATCACCATCTGCACGTCGTCGCGTGCCGTCAGGTGTGCGCGATAAACCGGATCGGCCAACAGATCGCGTAGCGTTGCCGTACCGCGACGCAGGTCATCCACGGTCTCGAACAATGGCGCGATATCCAGCGGCACGGCGCTATTTGCATCCAGCAAGCCGCCGCGCCGCGCCAGCGCCAATACCGCCAGCACGTCGCCGCGATCGTGCGCCATCGAGATGATGTAACTGCCCAACGCATCGGCACCGTGGCGACGACGCGCGTCGGCCAATGCACCGAATACCTTGTCCAAGCGCTGACCTGCTTCATCGGCGCCCGGCGCCAGCGTTGCTTCGCCAGAGGCGTACGCGGAAAGCAGCTGCGCGCGCGCCGTGTCATCCAACGCATCAAAATTTTCTTGCCCGCCCAGCACTTCGGCCAGGGCACGCGAATGCACGCTCGACTCCTGGCGTACATCCAACCGCGCCAGATGAAAGCCGAAGGTACGCGCGCGCCACAACAGACGACGCACCGAGAACCAGCCAGCGTGCTTACCCTTGTTTGCTTCCAGACTGTCGAGAATCAACTGGAGGTCACCGATGAATTCTTCCGGTGCGGCATACGCGCCCGGCGCATCGGCCAAGGTTGCCTGCAACCGCGCGCGCATGCGGTCATTGAGCAAGCGGTACGGCATGTCGGCATGACGCGGACGCGATTCCACGTTCGGCAGCAGTTGGCGATACTCAGCCACGCGTGATACCACCGCATCTCTGACGCCAATCAATTCCGTGGACTGGCTGAGCAGGCTCGCCAGCCCCAGCATGTCCTTGATGTACAGCTCCAACACCGCAACACGCTGTGCGTTCAAGGTGGCCGTGATGGTGCTGGCATCCACGTTGGGATTGCCGTCCATGTCACCGCCGACCCACGTACCGAAGCGCAGCAGACGCGGCAGCGGCAGCGTGCGGCCCCAGGTGTCGAGCAAGGCTTGTTCCAGCGATTCGTAGAACACCGGAATTACCCGGTACAGCACACGCGTGAGATAGAAACCCACGTGCTCGCGCTCGTCATCAACCGTGGGACGCACCGGCGAGGAATCCGTGGTCTGCCACGATGCGGTGAGCGCCATGCGGAAGCGTGCGGCATCGGCAGCCTGCTCACCCGGGGTGCGCTGGCCGTCGAGGTTATCGACCAGCGACGCCACCATCAATTGTTCTTTTTCCAACAGCGCGCGACGCACGGCCTCGGTGGGATGTGCGGTGAATACCGGTTCGATATCGATGCGCGGCAACCAGTGCGCCAACTCTTCCAGCGATACGCCTTGCGCCTTGAGCGCGAGCAGCGCGTCGTGCAGCCCGTCCGGCTGCGGACGTTTGGTGCCTGCGCGTTGGTAGTCACGGCGGCGGCGGATGCGGTGCACGCGCTCGGCGATGTTCACTACCTGGAAATAGGTACTGAACGCACGCACCAAGGCTTCGGCTTCACGCGGTGAACGGCCGGCCAGTTGCGTACTCAACGTAACCAGTGGCGCTTGGCTCTCGCGGCGCGCGATGGCAGCGGTGCGCACGTCTTCCACTTCATCGAGGAAACCGGGCGAAACCTGTTCGGAAAGGAGATCGCCGACCAAGGTGCCAAGGCGGCGCACATCGTCGCGCAACGGCAGGTCGGGGGTGGCAAAGACAACGCTGCTACGGTACTCGTTCATCGAAGACGCACAAGCCTTGAGAGCGGAAACCCGTCAAGCCTACCGCAAAAATCAGCACAATTTTGCAGTGCACCAAACCTGAAACAGTTGCATTTGAATGTTGTCTGACAGCTGTCCATCTGGACAGGAAAGCATGTTTGATCAGCCAGTTCGTGGACATGACGAAATGGCAACGCTTCACCTGTAGTGCCGAGCCATGCTCGGCAAGGCTGTATCGGTAATGCCCATGCCGAGCATGGCTCGGCACTACAGATGAACTGCGAAAGCTACCTCCCCCGCCCTCCCCTTCGCTGCGCGAAAGGGAGGGGGTTGTTCTACTCACGCCTTCTGCTCACGCCTTCTGATTACGCGAGGTGTTCAACGCTTCGCTTCACCGGCCTTCGGTGCGGCCAACCACTTGTCCAGCCACGACTCACTTTCGGCCAGCATGGTCATGATGGATTCGCGGGCGCGGTAGCCGTGCGATTCGTTGGGCAGCATCACCAGGCGCGAGGTTCCACCCAAGCCTTTCACCGCGGCGAACATGCGTTCGCTCTGGACCGGGAACGTACCGGAGTTGTTGTCTTCCTGGCCATGAATGAACAGGATCGGATCTTTGATCTTGTCCGCATAGTTGAACGGAGACATCTTCAGATACACCTCCTGCGCCTGCCAGTAATTGCGCTCCTCGGCCTGGAAGCCGAACGGCGTCAGCGTGCGGTTGTATGCACCCGAACGCGCGATGCCCGCCTTGAACAAGCGCGTGTGCGCCAGCAGGTTGGCGGTCATGAAGGCGCCGTAGGAATGCCCGCCGACCGCGATGCGTTCGCGATCACCGACGCCGCGCTTGACCACTTCATTCACCGCCGCCTCCGCACTGGCGACCAGCTGCTGAACATAGGTGTCGTTCGGCTCGGCATCGCCCTCACCGATGATCGGCATGGTCGGGTTGTTGAGCACCACATAGCCCTTGGCCAGAAAGGCCTGCGGGCCCCAGTAGCTGACCGCATTGAAACGGTACTTGGAACCGCTCACCTGGCTGGCGTCTTCCGCCGATTTGAACTCCGCCGGGTAGGCCCACATCAGCACCGGGCGCGGGCCATCTTTCTTCGGGTCGTAACCGGGCGGCAGCAGCAGGTCGGCGGTGAGTTCAACACCATCGTTGCGCGTGTAGCGGATCTGTTCCTTCTTCACTCCACGCAGCTGCGGCAATGGATGGGCGAAGTGAGTCAACTCCACCGGCGTTGCATCGGCGCTCAGGCCGCGTGCGAACAGGTTGGCCGGCACATCGTTGGATTCGCGGTAGGTGAGGATGCGCGCATTGTCACCTTCGATGATGGTCAACGGCATTTCGTAGTACGGCGCCTGCGAATGGAACAGGCGCTCGCTCTTGCCGCTGGCCAGGTTGATGCGGTCCAGGAACGGGCGATCACCTTCGGCCGAAGCGCCCTTGCCGATACGGTAGAAGCTGCTGCCATCGGCGCTGAGTTGCAGACGCGAACGGCCCGCGTCATCGGCCTGCAACAGCGGCTCACCCGGGTCGCTGTAACGGTCATCTTCCGAACGCTGCGATAACAACACCGGCGCCTGCTGCGGATTGTCGGGGCTGATCTTCCACTGCTTCACCTGGCGGCTCTTCCACCAGTATTCGTCCAGCAATGCGACATCGCCGCTGCTCCAGGTGATGCCCGCATAACGCGAGCCCAGCTGCGCCAGCGTGACCGGCGGCTTCTCGAACGGTGCGGCCTGCACCAGCACCGCGTCGCGGATGGCGGCGTCGCGCGCGGGATCACCACCGTCCTGTGCTTCCGCCCAGACCAGCATGGCCGGCGCATCGGCGCGCCAGCTGATCGAACGCACGCCGGTCGGCACCGCGTCGTTGCCGGTCGGCAGGCCATCCACCAGCGGCAGCTTGGCGACGGTGTGCACCACCTTGCCCTGCGCGTCCAACACATCGATATGACGCGGGAAACGGCTCACCGGCACCGCGTACGAGAACGGCCGCTCCACGCGCTGGCTGAGCAGGTACTTGCCATCCGGCGAGGACGACAACCCCAGGAACATCCCGGGGGCGCCGATCGGTGTGGCCTGGCCATTGATCGCAACACGGACGGGCTGCGCCTTGAGGTAGTGCTCGAGCAGGCGCGCGTCGTCTTCGTCCTTCAACAGGTCTTGATAGGTGCGCACGGTGCGCACGCCCTGACCGGCGACGGTTTCCTGCACCGCAGGGCCGGTCGGGATGCCGTCGCCCTTCGGCGGCTCACCCTGCCCGGCCGGGCGCTGCAGCACCAGCAGCGCTTCGCCACCCGGCAGCCAGGCGTAACCGTTACCGATAATGCTGTTCAGGTTTTCGGCGACGCGGCGGGCACTGGCCGATTCCACGTCCACCAGCCACAGCTCATTGGCGCCGGTAGCCGGGTTCAACTGGTTGAAGGCCAGGTACTTCTGGTCAGGCGACCACGCCAGCGAGGCCACCGACAGCGGCTGCGGCAGGCCGGCGATCTGGCGCTCGGCGCCATCGGTGTTGGAAACCAGCCACAACTTGTTGCCGAACGAGAAGCGGCTGTCGGAAACGGTCTTCGGATTGATTCGCAGGCCGCCGAGCTTCAGCTCCGGCGCCGCGACCTGGGCGATGGACGGCAGCGCCGGGGTCTGCAGCAACGCCGTCAGGTCGCTCTTGGGCGACAGGTACAGGCTGGGCGCACGCGGGGCGTCCACCACCGCCTGCAAGGCAGCCGACGGCAGGCGATAGCCCTCGCCCTGAACCGCCTTCTGCGCCAGTGGCGGGGGCAGTGCCAACACCGGCGGCACCGCCAGCAGCAGGCCGGCGCACAACACCAGTACGGCCGAGGTCCGCTTGGCGCGACGAAGGGGGAACGTGTTCATGGCAATCCTTGTGAAACGGGGCAATCGGCCAACTTAACAATGTCTGTCGATAATCTCCCCTGCCGTTGGTTGGGCCGCGGGCGCTGCGCCGCAGCCGCGATATAATCGCCAGCCCGTTCCGAGGGGCGCTGCGACCGTTGGGTGGATCACTCCACAAGAGCCCGCACATCACTGTGCGGACTTTCCAAACGGCCAGGCTCGGACGGCTTTCATGCAACAACGGCGCCCGGCGAACGCGAGCCTGCTCGCACCACACCGGAGCTCCACATGAATGCTGCTGCACAGACCTTCTCGCAGGAAGGTGACTACAAGATCCGCGATATCTCGCTGTCCGATTGGGGCCGCAAGGAACTGGACATCGCCGAGCACGAGATGCCGGGCCTGATGTCGATCCGCCGCAAGTACCAGGCCGAGCTGCCGCTGAAGGGCGTGCGCGTGACCGGCTCGCTGCACATGACCATCCAGACTGCGGTGCTGATCGAGACGCTGAAGGACATCGGCGCCGACGTGCGTTGGGCCTCGTGCAACATCTTCTCGACCCAGGACCATGCAGCCGCCGCGATTGCCGCCACCGGCACGCCGGTGTTCGCCTGGAAGGGCGAGTCGCTGGAAGAATATTGGGACTGCACGCTGGACGCGCTGACCTTCACCCTGGCCGACGGCACCCTGACCGGCCCGGAGCTGGTGGTCGATGACGGCGGCGACGTCACCCTGCTGATCCACAAGGGCTACGAGCTCGAAAACGGCAGCAACTGGGTCAACGAGCCGGCCTCCTCGCACGAAGAGCAGGTCATCAAGAACCTACTCAAGCGCGTTGCCACCGAGCGCCCGGGTTACTGGGCGCGCGTGGTCAAGGATTGGAAGGGCGTCTCTGAAGAGACCACCACCGGCGTGCACCGCCTGTACCAGCTGGCCCAGGCCGGCACCCTGCTGATCCCGGCGATCAACGTCAACGACTCGGTCACCAAGAGCAAGTTCGACAACCTGTACGGCTGCCGCGAGTCGCTGGCCGATGGCCTGAAGCGCGCGATGGACGTGATGCTGGCCGGCAAGGTGGCCGTGGTCTGCGGCTACGGCGACGTGGGCAAGGGCTGCGCCGCCTCGCTGCGTGCCTATGGCGCGCGCGTGGTGGTCACCGAGATCGACCCGATCTGCGCCCTGCAGGCGGCGATGGAAGGCTTCGAGGTCAACACCATCGAATCCACCCTGGGCCGCGCTGACCTGTACGTCACCACCACCGGCAACAAGGACATCATCCGCATCGAGCACCTGAGCGCGATGAAGGACCAGGCCATCGTCTGCAACATCGGTCACTTCGACAATGAAATCCAGGTCGATGCGCTGGTGGGCTACAAGGGCGTGCAGCACGTCAACATCAAGCCGCAGGTGGACAAGTACATCTTCCCGAACGGCAACGCGATCTTCCTGCTGGCCGAAGGCCGCCTGGTCAACCTGGGCTGCGCCACCGGCCACCCGAGCTTCGTGATGTCCAACTCGTTCGCCAACCAGACGCTCGCACAGATCGACCTGTGGGCGAACAAGGACAGCTACGAGAACAAGGTGTACCTGCTGCCGAAGAAGCTGGACGAAGAAGTGGCCCGTCTGCACCTGGAAAAGATCGGCGTGAAGCTGACCACGCTGAGCCAGGAACAGGCCGATTACATCGGCGTGCCGGTCGACGGCCCGTTCAAGCCGGACCATTACCGCTACTGATCGGCCAGGCGGTCCACGCCAAGGCTGCAGCGCCAAGAGCCCCTCTCCCGTTCACGGGAGAGGGGTTGGGGTGAGGGGCGCCTCAACGCTCATCAAACCGCAGCGATGAAGAACGCGTCGCCACGCGCCCTGAAGGCGAACCATTGAGAGCTTCCCATCATCCGCCCCTACGGGGCACCTTCTCCCTCCAGAGGGAGAAGGACTGCAGAGCTTCAAACCAGAACGGGCGCCGAAAGGCGCCCGTTTTCCGTAGTGCGAAGCCCAGCCCTACATGGCCACACCCTGCCCATGCACTTACGCGAACACCGGCTCCAGCATGCGGAAGCTGCCCGCGTCAGCATCCATCTCCACCTTGCCGCCCACCGGCACGATGAACTGCTCGCGGATGTGGCCGATCATTGCGCCGCGATAGGCCGGAATCTTCAACGGCAGGATGTGGTCATCGAAAATCTGGTCGAGTGTGAGTGATCCATAGCCGTCACCCGGGTTGCAATCAGTGCATTCGCCAAAGATGAAGCCCGCGATCTTGTCCAACGCGCCCATCAGCTTCAACGTGGTGAACATGCGGTCGATGCGATACGGCGCTT
This sequence comes from Stenotrophomonas sp., assembly GCF_050737575.1. Classification (GTDB taxonomy): domain Bacteria; phylum Pseudomonadota; class Gammaproteobacteria; order Xanthomonadales; family Xanthomonadaceae; genus Stenotrophomonas. The sequence goes on along the minus strand of NZ_JBOHXW010000004.1, from coordinate 58,273 downwards.
CTTCCACATCTTCCAGAAACAGAATCTTGCCGCTGAAATCCGGCAGATAGGCCGAGCCGGCCAGCGCCGTCAGCACAGTGAGATTGCCGCCAACCAGCTCACCGCGTGCAATGCCGCCACGCAAGGTGATCGCGCGATTCTTGCGCGGCACCAGTTCGTCGTCGCCATCCACCACCACGTTCCGGTAGTCCATCAACTCACGCTTGAAGAACAGCCGCTCGAACTGGTCGGCGTTGAAGCGATTCCAGCTACCCGAGCCGATCTGACCATGAAAGGTCACCAAGCCGGTTTTGGCCTGGATGGCGCTGTGCAGCGCGGTGATGTCCGAGTAGCCCAGCAGCACTTTGGGATTGGCGCGGATGCGGTCGTAATCCAGCAATGGCAGCAGCCGCGCAGCGCCGGAACCGCCGCGCACGCAGATGATCGCTTTCACCTGCCTGTCGGCAAACATGGCGTTCAAATCACCGGCGCGCTCGGTATCGGTGCCGGCCAAGTGGCCGTGGCGCGCAGCGTAGTGCTCGCCCGTCTTCACCTTGAAGCCGAACGCCTCCATCGCCTCGCGTGCCAGTTGCAGGCTCAGTCGGTCACTGGATGCCGACGACGGGCTCACCAGCCCCACCGTGTCGCCCTTGTTCAACCCCGGCGGCAGCAAGCGCCCGCGCGACGCGGCCGCCGCGCCCTGCATGCCGATCAATGGCAGCGCCGCTGCCAATGCCGTACCGCCGATGAAACGCCGTCTGTCCATGTTGCCGCCCGCCGCTGAAATGTCCGGCCCAGAGTAGCAACCGCTCCCCTGACCGGACAATCCAGCGTGATGACTTACATGTTGCGGCGGTACTCACCACCCACGTCGTACAGCGCGTGACTGATCTGGCCGAGGCTATGCGTCTTCACCGCTTCGATCAGCGCTTCAAACACGTTGCGGCGATCACGCGCGGTCTTCTGCAGGTACGCAAGGCCGTGACCGTCATGTGTTTCGTCGTCGTTGCCACCGCCTTGCACGACTTCATGTGCATGCGATGTCTCACCGGCCGGCGCCAATACGTTGCGGCTGCGCTGCCAGTTGTGCACGTTCTCGATCTGCTGGCCCTTCTCCTGCTCGGTCGAACGAATCAACTCGATCTCGGTCGCGATCTCGCCCGCATGCTCCTTCGGCAGGAACATGTTGACGCCTACCAACGGCAGGCTACCGTCGTGCTTCTTGTGCTCGTAATACAGCGACTCTTCCTGGATCTTGCCGCGCTGATACATCGTATCCATCGCACCGAGCACACCACCGCGCTCACTGATCGCCTCGAATTCCTTGTACACCGCTTCTTCAACAATGTCGGTGAGCTTGTCGACGATGAAGCTGCCCTGCCACGGGTTCTCGCAGAAGTTCAGCCCCAGCTCCTTGTTGATGATCATCTGGATCGCGACTGCGCGCCGCACACTCTCTTCGGTCGGCGTGGTGATCGCTTCGTCGTAGGCATTGGTATGCAGACTGTTGCAGTTGTCGAACAACGCATACAGCGCCTGCAGCGTGGTACGGATATCGTTGAACTGGATTTCCTGCGCGTGCAGCGAACGGCCCGACGTCTGGATGTGGTACTTCATCATCTGCGAGCGCTCGTTGGCGCCGTAACGCTCACGCATCGCACGCGCCCAGATGCGCCGCGCAACGCGGCCAATGACGGTGTATTCCGGATCCATGCCGTTGGAGAAGAAGAACGACAGATTCGCGGCGAAGTCGTCGATCTTCATGCCACGCGCCAGGTAGTACTCGACGATGGTGAAGCCGTTGGACAGGGTGAAAGCCAACTGGCTGATCGGGTTCGCGCCGGCTTCGGCGATGTGATACCCGGAGATCGACACCGAGTAGAAATTACGCACCTTGTGGTCGACAAAATACTGCTGGATGTCGCCCATCATCCGCAGCGCGAACTCCGTGGAGAAGATGCAGGTGTTCTGCGCCTGGTCTTCCTTGAGGATGTCGGCCTGTACCGTACCGCGCACCGTGGACAAGGTTTCGGCCTTGATACGCGCGTAAGTCTCCGCATCCACCAGTTGGTCGCCAGTGACGCCCAGCAATGCCAAACCCAAACCATTGTTGGTCGGCGGCATTTCGCCGTGGTATTGCGGCTGGCTGCGGCCGTCGAAGAGCTTGGCGATCTTCTTTTCCGCCTCGGCCCAACGTGCCGGATCTTCCTTCAGATATTTTTCGATCTGCTGATCAATGGCGGTGTTCATGAACATCGCCAGGATCATCGGCGCCGGGCCATTGATGGTCATCGACACCGAGGTGGTCGGCGCGCACAGGTCGAAGCCGGAGTACAGCTTCTTCATGTCATCCAGCGTGGGAATGTTGACGCCGGAGTTGCCGATCTTGCCGTAGATGTCCGGGCGCGGCGCCGGGTCTTCGCCATACAGCGTGACGCTGTCGAACGCGGTCGAAAGACGCGCCGCCGGCTGGCCAACACTCAGGTAATGGAAGCGGCGATTGGTGCGTTCCGGCGTACCTTCACCGGCAAACATGCGGATCGGATCTTCGCCGCTGCGGCGGTACGGATACACGCCTCCGGTATACGGATAGGAACCGGGCAGGTTTTCCTTCTGCAGGAACACCAGCAACTCGCCCCAACTGCGATAGGTGGGCGCGGCGATCTTGGGAATCTGCTGATGGCTGAGCGACTCGCGATAGTTCTCCACGCGGATGGTCTTGCCGCGCACCTGATATTCGTTGACCGGGTCGGTGATCGACTTCAAACGCGCCGGCCATTCGCGCAGCAGGCGCAGCGCATCGGAATCCAGCGATTGCACTGCATCGTTGTAGCGCTGGCGCAGGGTGCGAACGCTGTTGTCGACACCCACATCGGTCAGCGCGTCACCCGCATACAGATCCAACGCAACCGGCAGCGCCGCATCGCCCAACTCCTTCAGCGCCTGCCACAGACTCTGCGCACGCTCGGCCACTTCGGCCTGCGATTCAATACGCGCATTGATGCCGCGGCCCTGCTCGGCGATCTCGGCCAGGTAGCGCACGCGGCTGCCGGGGATCAACACCGTGGCGCGCGGCTCCTTCAAGCTCGTGTCGATGTTGGGGACGAAACCGGGGTCAGCGTCGGGTTTTGTCGAAACTGCACTCTGACCCCGGTTTTTCTTCTCATTCAACAAACGGCACAGGTTGGCGAACATCCAGCTGATGCCGGGGTCGTTGAACTGGCTGGCGATGGTCGGATACACCGGCACATCTTCATCCTTCATGGTGAAAGCGACACGGTTGCGCTTCCACTGTTTACGCACGTCACGCAGCGCATCTTCGGCGCCGCGCTTGTCGAACTTGTTCAACACTACCAGCTCGGCGTAATCGAGCATGTCGATCTTTTCCAGCTGGCTCGGCGCACCGAAGTCACTGGTCATCACATACATCGGGAAGTCGACCAGATCGACAATCTCCGAATCGCTCTGGCCGATACCGGCGGTCTCCACGATCACCAGATCAAAATGCAGCGACTTCAAGAAGCCGATGCAATCACGCAGCACCGTATTGATCGCCGCATGCTGGCGGCGAGTGGCCATCGAACGCATGTACACGCGCTTGGAGCGCAGCGAATTCATGCGGATGCGGTCGCCCAACAACGCACCGCCGGTACGGCGACGGGTCGGGTCCACCGAAATCACCGCAATGCGCATCTGCGGGAAGTTGGCTAGAAAACGGTTCAACAATTCGTCGGTCACCGACGACTTGCCGGCGCCGCCGGTGCCGGTGATGCCGATGACTGATGCCTGCGGGGAATTGGGAATGGGGAACGGGGAATGACCGTCCGCTTTCGCCCATTGTTTGCGCAGCTTCTCCAGCTCGGCATCGGTGTAGCCACCGTCTTCGAGCGCACTCAACACGCGGCCGATGCCGATTTCGTCATTGATATCAGGCGCATCGTCCTCCAGCTTCCCCGCGCCCTGCTCCCGCGCGCCACCGGCACGCGCCACCACATCCTCGATCATCTCCACCAGCCCCATCTTCATGCCGTCGTTGGGGTGATAGATGCGCTCCACGCCGTAGGCCTGCAGCTCGCGGATCTCTTCCGGCGTGATGGTGCCGCCACCGCCGCCGAACACTTTGATATGCCCAGCGCCGCGCTCTTTCAGCATGTCGACCATGTATTTGAAGTACTCGACATGCCCGCCTTGATACGACGACAAGGCAATCGCGTCGGCGTCTTCCTGCAGCGCGGCACGCACCACGTCCTCGACGCTGCGGTTGTGGCCCAGGTGGATCACCTCCGCGCCCTGCGCCTGGATCAGCCGGCGCATGATGTTGATGGCCGCATCGTGGCCGTCGAACAAACTGGCGGCGGTGACAAAACGCAGCGGGGTGGTTTCAGGCTGCGCCTGCGGGAGCTGTGAGGCGGGGGTACTCATGGGCCGTGCAACATCCGGTTTCTGTTGCAACCGATCATAGAACCGCGCGCGCGGGAGGTCAGGTTGCAGCGCAGCGTGACCTTTTCGGGGTTTGCGCTATCGGTAACACCCGTGAAGGCCAGTAGGGGGCAAAGTAAGGGGCCGGGTCAGGTATGGCAGCCTGAACATTCCCGTACCGGGAATGGATTAGAATGGCGGCCTCGCGACCCGTCACCCCAACGACGAAGTCGCATTTTTGTTTTAAGGGCCGCCATTTTGGCTGCACGATCACTGACGTTGTGGCAATAACCGCCATCGGAGCTTCCATGCTTTTCGAAACCCTCGAGACTTCCGGCCACGAACAGGTCGTGTTCTGCCAGAACCGCGAAGCGGGCCTGAAGGCGATCATCGCCATCCACAACACCACGCTGGGCCCCGCACTGGGCGGCGTGCGCATGCGCCCTTATGCCAATACCGATGACGCCCTGCGCGATGTCCTGCGCCTCAGCCGGACGATGACCTACAAGAACGCGCTTGCCGGACTGAACGTCGGCGGCGGCAAAGCGGTCATCATCGGCGACCCGCGGACCGAGAAGAGCGAAGTGCTGTTCCGCGCCTTCGGCCGCCAGGTCGAGGCCCTGAGCGGCCGCTACTTCACCGCCGAAGACGTGGGCACCGACGTCAACGACATGGAAAACATCTACCTGGAAACCGGTTATGTCACCGGCGTACACCAGGTGCATGGCGGCTCGGGCGACCCGGCACCGTTCACCGCGTACGGCGCGCTGCAGGCCCTGATGGCGTCCATCAAGCGCAAGTTCGGCCATGAAGAAGTCGGCAAGGTCAGCATCGCCGTACAAGGTCTGGGCCACATCGGCATGGAGCTGGTAAAGCTGCTGCGCGAACGCGGCGCCAAGCTCTACGTGACCGATCTGGATCCAGTATTGGTGCAGCGCGCGGTTACCGAGTACGGCTGCGAAGCGGTCAAGCCGGACGCGATCTACGACGTGGCAGCGGACGTGTTCGCTCCCTGCGCGATGGAAGGCGCCATCGACATGGCGACGCTGGATCGGCTCAAGGTCAAAGTGATCTGCGGCACCGCCAACAACCAGCTGGCCAGCCATGCCGTCGGTGATGAGCTGTACAAGCGCGGCGTGCTGTGGGCACCGGATTACGCGGTCAATGCCGGTGGCGTGATGAACGTGTCGCTGGAAATCGACGGCTACAACCGCGAACGTGCGATGCGCCTGATCCGCAGCATTTATCACAACCTCGGCAAGGTCTTCGATCAATCCGAGCGCGAGGACATCTCCCCGCAACGCGCAGCCGACCGCATCGCCGAAAGCCGCCTGGAAGCCATCGGCAAGTTGAAGCTGCCAATGGGCCGCGCCACCCCGCGCATGAATCGCCTGCGAGGCGAATAAGCCCACACTGACGAACCACAATGAGGAGTGAGAGAAGCGCGTGTTTGCGTTCTTTCACTCCTCATTTTCGTTATGCACATCGCAATGCAGATGGGCCGCATCCAAGAACCGGGAGCCAAGGCCACGCCTTGCACTCCCTGCTCACCGCCCAGCTCGATCGCCCGCTTTAAAGCTCCCGTTGCAACCGCAACGACACCTGCCGGTTATCACCGCGTGGGCCGAAGCGCTGGTCGTAACCCAACGACAATCGCGTGTTGCGTGACAGCCACGAATCCACCGACAGCCCGAGCAGACCGCCCGACCGCGACGGCTGCAGTCCCGCCATCGGCGCCCAAGCATCCACACCGACAAAGCTGGCGTCCAGCGTCAACCCAGTGCCATCCAGCATCTGCTGCCATTCGGCATAGCCATTGAACGCAACCCGCTTCCACAGAAGCTGTCCGCGCAGGCCGGCCAACGCCTGACTGCGGCTGCTGCTCCAATCATCCGCACGCAGACCAAAACCGTAGCCGCCCTGTTCGCGGAACGCGTCATTGTCGATGCGGGTGAATTCCGCCCCCAGATAAGGCGTGAGCGTGGCGCTGCCATGTCCAACGCGATAACCACCTTCCACGCTGCCGGACAGGAAGTTGCCGCTGTAACGCGAATGCACGCCAGCACGCTCACTGCCGAGCAGCAGGCCGCGATCCAACGCACGCTGGTACTGACCAAAGCCCGCCTGGCCCAATACATAGGCATCGCCCATTCGCCAACCTGCATACAACTGCGACTGCGCTTGCCGGTCACGACTGCGGTCCTGCGCCACCCCGGCCGTGGTGTTGGCGCGGGTCTCACCGAATGCAAAACCGAGCACACCATTGCCAGCAATGGCCGTCTCACCGCCCATCATCCAACCGCTCACGCTGTAGTCACTGCCGAGATAGCCCCCCTGTCCGCCGCCACCCAGCGAACGCGTCCAACTGCGCGCCTGCATCGGCGCAAACGACGCATCGGAAAACTGCGCCGACAGCGCACGGCGATTCATGTCGACACTGTCGAAGGTCATCGCAGTTGCAGCGGCATGTGCTTTGCCGGACAGACTTTCCAAGCTGCTGCCCAGTCCATTGAAGCCACCACCGACCTGCTGCACGGCCGCCGCCGCAGCGCCGAACGTACTGCCCTGCAAGGCGATATCGCCGTTCAACAGCTCGAACGCCTCCTCCACCCGCTGCGCCACCGACATGGCCTGTATGCCCAGCCCCGCCGAACGCGCCGCACTGGTCACACTTACCTGGTCGAGCATCAGCCATGCATTGTTGGGGTCGTAGCCGTAATGGCTGCTCAACAAACTGAGGCCCGTGTTCTGGGTCACGGTGGCGGGTGTGGCGAACACCCCACTGACACCACCATCGGCATGCACAAGATCCTGGCGCTTGCCATCCTGCGCGACGTAGCCACTGACCATGCCATTGATCAACACGCCGCCGTCCAGCGTCGCCGTCCCACTCACCTGCAATGCCTTGGCGCCCAGCGCGATCATCAACTGCGCGCCTGCGCGCTGCACGTAGTTGCCGTCGATGGTGCCGCTGCTGTTGTCACCGAGCAGCAGCACGCTGCCGCCATTGTCGATGTTGCCAACCACGCGCGTGTCGCCATTGAGGAACTGCAACCCGGCAGCTGACGGGCTGGACTGCGGTGCGATGGTGACGTTGGAGCGGATCGACCCGCCGTCACGCAACGCCAAAGTGCCGCGCTCAATGCGGGTTGCACCGCTATAGGAATTGTTCCCCGACAAACTCAGCGCCGCATCGCCGCGCTTCACCAGCCCGCCACTGCCGCTGATGTCATTGCTCCACACCGACTCCAGCCCGAACTGATTGACGGTGACCACCGCATCGCCCCAATCGAACTTCCCCGGCCCCTTCACGGCCTTACCGATATTGAGCAGGCCATAACCAAACTGCGCATCCGGCCCGGGCGCACCCAGATCGGTTGCAGTGCCTAACAGCGTCTGCCGCACCAGATCGTTGTTGAAGTACGGGAACGCCTGCCAGACCAGCGCCGCAGCACCGGACACCAACGGCGCAGCGAACGAGGTGCCGCTGTTGTACTGGTAGCTCAGGTTCCCCGCAGTGCTGCCAGCACTGACATAAGCCGCTGTGCCCGGCGCAACCAGGCAATAGTTTTTCGCTATGCCACACGCATTGGAGTAATAGGCCAGCTGCGTGGGATTGGCGGTATCCAATGCAGCCACCGCCAGCCAGCCGCGCTCCAGGTCCGCCGCTGGTGTTGTGCCGTTGGGGCCAGGCTGGCTTGGCAGTGCCGCCATGTTCGAGGGATCGACGCCCGATTCATTGCCGGTGGCAAACACCACCAAGCCGTCGTTGCCCATGATGAAAGGCCGGTACTCGGCGGCGATGGGCGCGGTAGCAGTCGGCTTGCTCCAGTACAGCCCGCCCCAGGAGTTGTTCATGATGCGCACGCCAGCGCGGATCAGGTCGTTATGGATCGGCGCGAAGCCCAGTGCACCATCGACCTCGTTGCCCTGCCCCGAGCCATCGTCAGTTGGCCGCGTATCGGAAATGATGCGCGCCGACACGATCTCCGCCCCCGGCGCAACGCCACCCGGCCACGAACCCACTGCCGCACCCGCTGCCAGCTCAGCCACAGCGGTGCCATGACCCACCACGTCATCGATGTTGGCGTTGTTTTTGGTCGGGTCCAGATAGAAATAGTTGGCCACCACGCGCCCGGCCAGCGCCGGGTGATTGCGCATCACGCCCGAGTCGACCACGCCGATGCGGTAACCGGCACCGGTCAGGCCCATGGCCTGCGCGGCCTTGGCATTTGTCAGCGCCAGATGGGCATCAAATGCTGGCTGTGGAATCGTAGGCGGCGGGGTGGTTGGAGGCGGCGGAGTCGTCGGTGGTGGCGATACCGGCGGACTCGACTTGGTGCCGCCACCGCCACCGCCGCACGCACTCAATACCAGCGCCAGCGAACTGGCGAGCACACCACGCACGCATACCTTCGTGTTCATACCGCCCCTTTCCTTAGTTGGTGCTGCTGCCAATTCAGGTATTACCGGTGACCAGCTCCGTGGTACCGACCTTCTATACTGCAACGACAATCCACTGTCCGCCGAATGTGCCGTTGGTCCAATGGGCCCCGCGCCGGCGACGTTCGATAATTGCCGCAAGGTATAACCGAGATTGCTCATGTCCGACATCGTCATCGCCGCCGCCAAACGCACCGCCATTGGCTCATTCCTTGGTCAGTTCAATGGCGTTCCCACGCCGACCCTCGGCGCAGCGGCCATCCGCGCAGCCATGGAGCAGTCCGGTGTACCCGCCGCCGACGTCTCCGAAGTGATCATGGGCTGCGTCCTGCCTGCCAACCTGGGCCAGGCCCCGGCCCGTCAGGCTTCGTTGGCTGCCGGCCTGCCGACCAGCACCGGCGCCACCACGCTCAACAAGGTCTGCGGTTCGGGCATGAAGGCCATCATGCTGGGCCATGACCTGATCAAGGCCGGCTCGGCCAGCATCGTGGTGGCCGGCGGCATGGAGTCCATGTCCAACGCCCCGCACATGTTGCCCAACTCCCGCACCGGCAACCGCTACGGCAACTTCCAGGCGGTGGACCACATGGCGTGGGACGGCCTGACCAATCCGTATGACGGCCAGGCCATGGGCGTGTTCGCCGAAGGCACCGTCGCCAAGTTCGGCTTCACCCGCGAAGAGCAGGACGCCTACGCCATCGAGTCGGTCACCCGCGCGCAGGCAGCGGTAGCCAACGGTGCGTTCAACGATGAAATCGTTGCGGTCACGGTGTCCACCCGCAAGGGCGACGTGGAGGTCAGCCAGGACGAACAGCCGGGCAAGTCCGACATCGCCAAGATCCCGACCCTGCGTCCGGCCTTCAAGAAAGACGGCAGCGTCACCGCCGCCAGTTCTTCCAGCATTTCCGACGGCGCTGCTGCCGTGGTGCTGCTGTCGGCCGACGAAGCTGCCCGCCGCGGCGTCACGCCACTGGCTCGCATTGCCGGGCACGCCACGTTCTCGCAGGAACCGGAATGGTTCACCACCGCCCCGATCGGCGCGATGAAGAAAGTGCTGGACAAGGCCGGCTGGAAAATCGAGGACGTCGACCTGTTTGAGATCAACGAAGCCTTCGCGGTGGTGGCCATGGCGCCGATCCGCGAGCTGGGTATTCCGCATGAAAAGATCAACGTCAACGGTGGTGCCTGCGCACTGGGTCATCCGATCGGCGCATCGGGTGCCCGACTGGTGGTTACGCTGGTAAACGCATTGCGCACACGCGGCCTCAAGCGAGGTGTTGCATCACTCTGCATCGGTGGCGGCGAAGCAACTGCCATTGCCATCGAATTGATTTAATTTGGAAATTTGAGAATTTTAGAAATATGAATGCGGGAGCGCTTGACAGTCGAAATGGGCTTGTCATCATGTTCCCGGCGCGCAATGGCGCGTTGCCTAATTTCACGACGAGGATTCACACAATGAGCATCAACAAGCTGCTGATCGCGATGGCCCTGGGCCTGGCCCTGACCGCCTGCTCCAAGCAGGAGCAGGCTGCTGACGCCGCCGCTACCGCCGACGCTGCCGCCACCGAAGCACAGGGCGCTGCTGACGCTGCTGCCACCGCCGGCGCTGCTACCGCTGACGCTGCACAGGCTGCTGCTGACACCGCCGCCACCGCTGCTGACGCTGCTGGCGAAGCCGCTGCTGCTACCGCCGGCGCTGCTACCGACGCCGCTGCTGGCGCCGCTGCTGACGTTGCCGAAGCCGCTAAGGACGTCGCAACCGAAGCCAAGGACGCTGCTGAAGAAGCCAAGAAGTAATAACTTCTTCTTCGACGCAAGTCTGAAAAGCCGCTGGTTCGCCAGCGGCTTTTTTTATTCCTGTTTCCCGCTGTGTTCTGCCACACAGACTTACGCAATGCAGTTGCATCAAGCTTGGTCTAACACGCCTGCCCAACGTGCGGAGCGCGTTGACGCGTTCTGAATACGCCAGCCTCTAGGCTGCGGTTGTCGGTCCCCACAGGAGAAACGCAATGAAGCTGTTTGTACCCCTGCTCGCATCCAGCCTGGTTCTGGCATTGGCTGGCTGCAACGACCACACCGCCGAACAGGCCAAGCGTGACGCCGCCGCTGCCGGCGAAGCCGCCCGGGATGCCGCTCATTCCGCTGCCGACGCCACCCGCGATGCTGCCAGCCAGGCCGCAGAGGCCACCCGCAATGCCGCTGCCGAATCACAGCAGGCATTGGACAAAGCCGCTGACGCTACCAGCGAGGCTGCCAAGGACGCATCGGTCTCCGCCAAGCAGGCTGCCGCCGATGCCAGTGCCGCTACCGCCAATGCCGCGCAGAAGGTCGCTGACCATGCACATGACGTCGCCAAGGACGCGCGCGACAAGGCGGACCAAGCCAAGCATTGATAGACTTTGCCGCGCAGCCACCGTTCGTTCGGTGGCTGCGTAGCGTGCAGCGCCTATGCGTTGCCATCGGGGAAATGGAATCCCGGGAATCAGTTAGATTGGTCAGACAGGCTGGCGCGGGGATGCACCGGCTTCACCCAATACGCAATCAAGGTGGCGATGCAACAACGCACCCGCAGTAAGTTCGCACTGGCATTCTCCGCGCTCGTCTTCATTGCCATTGGCATTGGCGTGTTTGTCGGTGCCCGCTGGTTTATCGCTGACGCACGCCTGGTCGCGCATACCCATGAAGTCATCGGCCGCATCGACGAAATCCAGTCGATGGTGCTGGATGCCGAATCGGCCGAACGCGGCTACCTGCTCACCGGCAGTCAGGCCTATCTGCTCGACTACCAGATGAGCGTTGAGCGCCTGCCACTGGTACTGACAACGCTTTCCCGCTCCATCGCCGACAACCCCGAGCAGACCGCCAACGCACGCAAGCTCGAAGAGCTGGTCGGTCGCCGCCTGGCGCAGATCCAGCATGTGGTCGGCATCTACGACAGCCAGGGGCTGGAACCGGCGCGTGCGGCCATCAACCAGAACGCCTTCCGCACCACCAGCGCCATCCGCGAACAGGTGCGGCTGATGGTGCAGGCCGAACAGGCGCTGCTGGTGGAGCGCGCCGCCAGCTCGCGCCGCAGCGCTGATCTGCTGCTGGGCCTGGCCTTCGCCGGCATCCCGTTTGGTCTGGCGGTGGTGGCCTCGGTATACGGCATTCTGCTATCGGAATTGCGCCGCCGTTCGCGTGCGGAAAAGCGTGCGGCCAGTGCCGGCCAACAGCTGGCCATCAACCTCGAACACCTCGAGCGCTCCAGCGCCGACCTGCAGACGCTCGGTCGCTACACCGGCCTGCTGCAGAGCTGTGCCAATCCGGAGGAAGCCCTGGAGATCACCGCGCGCACGCTGGAAGCGCTGCTGCCGGAGGTCGCCGGTTCGGTGTACCTGCTGCGTGCCTCCAATGACCGCGCGGAGAACATCGTTCACTGGGGCACGCCACTGGTGGAAACCAGTGCGTTCCTGGTGCCCAGCGACTGCTGGGCGATCCGTCGCGGCCAACCACATTTCATCGATGACCTGCATCGCGATGCGGGCTGCCCGCATATCGCCCGCCCTGAACCCGGCAACAGCGTGGCAACGGCCTGCATTCCGATGTCGGCACAAGGTGCGCAATTGGGTTTCCTGTTCCTCTGTGGCGCCGGGCCCGGGCCACTGCCGCGACTGCCGGTGGCCGAGTCCGCCGTCGAACAGCTGTCGCTGGCCTTGAGCAACCTGCGCCTGCGCGAATCGCTGCGCCTGCAATCCATCCGCGATCCACTGACCGGCCTGTACAACCGGCGCTATCTGGAAGAGTCGCTGGCGCGCGAAATCGCCCGCTGTGGACGCCGTGATTTCCCGCTGTCGGTGTTGATGCTGGACGTGGACCACTTCAAGCAATTCAACGATACCCACGGCCACGGCGGCGGTGACGCGCTGCTGGCGGCGGTCGGCCAGTTGCTGACATCACGCTTGCGTGGCGAAGACATTGCCTGCCGTTACGGCGGCGAAGAATTCACGGTGATCCTGCCGGAATCCGATCGCGCCTCGGCACTGCGTTATGCCGAGGAAATACGCATCGCGCTGTCGCAGATGAGCGTGCCGTTCTCCGGCAAGACGCTGCCGCCGATCACGGTATCGCTGGGTGTAGCAACTTACCCGGTCGATGGCGTGGCTGGCATCACCTTGCTGCGCAAAGCCGATGCCGCGCTGTACCGCGCCAAACGCAGCGGGCGTAACCGCGTGTTGCCGTTCGACGCCAACCTCGACGGCGCCGGCTGATCAATCGGCCGGCAGCGCGCGCGCCAGGATGTCGGTAAACGGCGTCGCGGCATCCAATACGCCGTAGACATGGCCGGTGCCGCCCAGCCGCGATTGCACGAACAATGCGGCCAGCGGGCTGCCCGCGCGCAACAACGTTGCGGCCTGCAGCAACACCGCCAACTGCGCGACCAGACGGCGCGCATCGGCCTCGGCAATCACAGCACCGGACAATGCCGGCGACACAGCGACCAGCGCGCGATCGTATGCATCTGCCTGACCACTCGCCTGCTGCAGCTCGTCCAGCAACGCCGCACGCGCCTGTGGCTCACGCGCCAAGGCGCGCAGCACATCCAGACACTGCACATTGCCGCTGCCTTCCCAGATCGAATTGAGCGGCGCTTGCCGATACAGGCGCGGCAACATCGACTCCTCGACATAGCCCGCACCGCCCAGGCATTCCTGCGCTTCGTTGACGAAGGCCGGTGCCCGCTTGCAGACCCAGAACTTGCCGATGGCCGTGGCAATGCGAGCGAACGCGGCCTCGCGTGGATCTTGCGGCGCGACGTCCACCGCGCGCGCCACCCGCATCGACAACGCCGTGGCCGCTTCTGATTCCAGCGACAGATCCGCCAGCACGTTCGCCATCAACGCGTGTTCGACCAAGCGCTTGCCGAAGCTCCGCCGGTGCCGAGCATGATGCAGCGCCTGCGCCAACGCCATGCGCATTTCCGCTGCCGCGCCCAGCATGCAGTCCAGCCGCGTCAGCATCACCATTTCGATGATGGTGGCGACACCGCGACCTTCCTCACCAATGCGCCGTGCCCACGCGCCGCAGAACTCGACTTCGCTGGAGGCATTGGCCCAGTCGCCCAGCTTGTCTTTCAGCCGCATCAGATGAAACGCATTGCGCCGCCCGCAGGGCAAACGACGCGGCATCAACAAACACGTCAGCCCGCCGGGCGCCTGCGCCAGCACCAGCCAGCCATCGGACATGGGCGCGGAGAAAAACCATTTGTGGCCTACCAAGCTGTATTCGCCGGGCGTGACCAACGGCGTTGCGGTGGTGGTGTTGGCGCGGACATCCGAACCACCCTGCTTCTCGGTCATGCCCATGCCGAGGGTGATGCCGGCCTTGTCACCGATGGGTAGATCGCGCGGATCGTAGAACGGCATGGCGGCCTTGCTGGCCCATTCGGCCAGCGCCGGCTCCTGCCGCAACACCGGCACCGCGGCGTGCGTCATGGTCAACGGGCAGCTGGTGCCGGCTTCGGCTTGGTGATGCAGATAGCTCAGCGCCGCACGCGCCACATGCGCACCGGCTTGCGGGGCATGCCAGGACAGCCCAGCCACCCCGTGCGTCTTGGCCGTGGACATCAGCTGGTGATACGCCGGATGGAAATCCACCGTATCGATGCGATGGCCCTGCGCATCGTGCGTGCGCAGCAGCGGCCGCTGGCGGTTGGCCTCGAAGCCAGCGCGGTACAGATCGCCACCGGCCAGTTCACCGTAATGCGACAGCGCCATCACGAACGCCTTGCCGCCCTCGCGCGTCATCGCCTCCTGCAGCGCGCGGTCATCGCGCCACAGGTTGCGACCGCCAAACGGCGGCGGCTGGTTGTCGACGACGTGTGTTTCAAACGCGGGCAGTTGCAGCGTCATGGCAGCGGCTCCTCGATGGCACCGCTGATTCTGCCGCATGCCCCCGTTGTGCGCGTGTCATCGCCCGGCTGGTAGCTCCTGCAGCGCGGCGATGAATGCGTCTTCCAGCGCCAGCTTGCCGAACAACCCGTGCTGGGTGCCGCTGAGCACGCGCAGCATGTGCCCGCGGCCGCCAGGCATGCGTCCCATCGGCTTGAACAGCAGGTCGCGGGCGTTGGCCACCCAATCGCGGTCGGACTGGAACACCGGCGTCAGCCAGCGGCTCCAGAACTGGTACATGCCGACATGTGCCTTGCGCTGCGTCTGATAACGCGCCAGCGCCGCGTCGATTCCCGCTTCGGCACGCAAGGCATCGCGCAACGCCAGCGCATCCATCAGCGCCATGTTCACGCCCTGCCCCAGCTGCGGGCTCATGGAATGCGCTGAGTCCCCCGCCAACACCAACCGGCCGCGATACCAGCGGTCCATCACCGCGTCGCGGTAACTGGCGCGTGCCAACTGCGTCTGCACGGTGACACCCTGCAGCCGCTGCCGCGCGTCTGGCCACAAGGTTTCGATCTCATCCAGCCAGGGTGCCAAACCATTCTGTTCCCAACGCTCAAAGCCATCGCGCGGCAGGCTCCAGAAAAAGCTCAGGCGGGGTTCGTCGTCGCCGGGCCGGGTGCCCACCGGCAGCAGGCCGATCATCTTGCGCGCGGCCACATAGCGCTGACGCAGCTCGTCGCCGAACGCCCAATCGCCGCGCGGCAGCAGGCACCACAGCGCGCCCCACGGATAGATGCGATCCAGCCGCGTGCCCTGCACCTGCGCGCGCAGGCCTGAGGCCGAGCCGTCGGTGGCAATCACCAGGTCGAACGGCCCATGCCAGTGGCCGTGGCTGTCCTGCACGCGCTGCAGGCTGTCGTCGATGGCGGTGATGCGGCTGTCCACATGCAGCGTGCCCGCGCCCTGCCAGGCCGCGTCCAGCAACGAGAACAAGGCGCCGCGTTGCATGCCCACGCCGAACAAGCGCGCATCCAGCCCGGCGTAGTGCATGTCCATCACCGCGCGCCCGCACGGGGTTTCCCCGTACAGCCGGCGCACCACCGCGCCGTGTTCCAGCACCTGCGGCAGCAACTGCATCTGCCACAGCGCCTGCAGGCCGCTGGGCTGCAGCAGGAAGCCCGCACCCACCGGCCCCGGCGTGGCCGCCTGCTCAAACACCTGCACCCGATGGCCGTCGCGCGACAGCAGCACCGCCAAGGCCTGCCCGGCGGTGCCGTAACCAACGATGGCGATATCCAATGGTTTGTTCATTGCGTTCCTTCGTACTTCCAGCTTCAACTGCCCCCTCACCCCAACCCCTCTCACGCATGCGGGAGAGGGGCTTTAAGCCGCAAGCAGCAGAGGCTTTAAGCCGCCAGCGCGAGCAGCACTGAGCCCCTCTCCCGCAAGCGGGGTGAGAGGAGCAGGCTGCGAACCACTGGTTCGCTGCTCCTCGAACGCCCTTGCGCCAGCGCAAGGTCAGGGGCGCGGAGCGGGGGGTGGGGTGAGGGGAAGCTCTTAGCTGACACCACTCAACCAAAAAAAAACCCCGCCGAAGCGGGGTTTTTCGGCACAACCGGGTGAATCACTCGGCCGGCGTGATATTTGAAGCCTGGGCACCCTTCGGGCCATCGGTCACGTCATAGCTGACGCGCTGGCCTTCCTGCAGGCTGCGGAAGCCCTTGGAGTTGATCGCAGAGAAGTGCGCGAAGACATCGGCGCTGCCGTCCTCCGGTGAGATGAAGCCAAATCCCTTGGCGTCGTTGAACCACTTGACGGTACCGTTCGGCATGGTGATGCGAGACCTTGTTCGATGAATGGATTGATGCACGCTGAATGAAGCGTACTGGCGGAGTATGCAAACCTTAAGCCGGGATGACAATCACCCCCTCGCCAGTTCACCCACCAAAGTCGGCAAACCCGCCGAGGCGGCTTCCACATTTGCCAGCACCTCTGCCATCGTGATTTCCCCCGCTTCGCCACAGCCGGCCGCCCAGTTGGCGACGATGGCCAAGCAGGCGTACTCCAAGCCCAGCTCACGGGCCAAACCCGCTTCAGGCATACCGGTCATGCCGACCAGGTCGCAGCCGTCACGACGCATGCGCGCGATTTCGGCATTGGTTTCCAGCCGTGGACCCTGGGTGGCGCCATAGCAGCCGCCGTCCTGCATCGCCACGCCCTTGGCCTTGGCCGCAGCCAGCACCTTGTCGCGGAAAGACGGCGTGTAGGGATGGCCAAAATCGACGTGCAGCACCTCGCTGCCGGCTTCCTCGCTGAGCGTGGATATCCGGCCCCAGGTGTAATCGATCAATTGATCCGGGCAGGCCAGCACGCGCGGGCCGAAGTTGTCGCCGATGCCGCCAACGGTATTCAGCGCCAGCACGCGGGTGGCGCCTAATTGCTTGAGCGCAGCCAGATTGGCGCGGTAGTTGATCTTGTGCGGCGGGATCGAATGACCCTCGCCGTGGCGGGCCAGAAAGGCCACGCGCTGGCCGTTCAACAGGCCAATACGGACCGGGCCGGATGGCGCGCCATAAACGGTTTCGACCTCATGGGTCTGGACATCGTCCAGCGCGGCCAGCTTGTAGACGCCGGTGCCGCCGATCACGGCCAGGGCGATAGGTTCCATGTCTGATTCCTGATGCGGTGTTGCCCAGCGGCCCGGGCGGCGCGTCGGCGCACCCGGGCCGTATCGTTGCCAGCGGCAGCCCGGAGTGCACAAGGCGCCCCGGTGCGGCGCGGCTTATTCCTTCATCGCGTAGATGGCTGGCAGGGTGCGCAGCGATTCGTTGACGTCCATGCCGAAGCCGAACACGAAGCGGTCCGGCAGCTCGACGCCGACGTAATCGGCCTTGACGTCCGGCAGCGCGCGGTCGTGCTTCTTCACCGTCATCGCGGCGATGCGCACGTCGGTGGCGCCCTGCTCCATGCACCACTGGCGCACGCCCTGCAGGGTGAAGCCTTCGTCCAGGATGTCGTCGACCAGCAGTACGCGGCGCCCGAACAGCGCGGTGGCTGGACGGTGCTTCCACACCAGATCGCCGCCGGTTTCGCCGTGGTAGCGGGTGGCATGCAGGTAGTCGAACTGCAGGTCTTGCCCGCGCGCGCCCAGTTCCAGCGCAAGCTGGCCGGCGAACGGCAGCGCGCCGTGCATGATCGACAGATAGACCGGGACTTCACCCTTGTAATCGCGCGCAATCGCGTCGGCGATGCCGGCAATGGCCTTGTCGATGGTGGGACGGTCGACCAGCAGGTCGGCCTGGGCCAGGGCCTGTTCGATAGTGAGGTTGGGCATCAGACGGTTCTTCCAAGGTTTTCAAGCAAACGGTTACGGGTATCGCCATGACGGCCGTCGGCCAACAGGCCGCCCCAGGCCATCGCGCCACGGGTGATCAAGCCCAGCAGCGCAGCGGTATTGAGGCTGCGGCCAGCAACGGCCTGCAGCGATTCTTCGACCAGCTCCGGGTGGCAGACCAACACCACATCGCAGCCGGCATCCAGGTGGGCATCGACCCGGGCTTTGACGCCACCGGCAGCGAATGACGCCGCCATGCCGATGTCGTCGGAGAACACCACGCCGCGGAACCCCATGTCCTGACGCAGGATCTGGTTGATCCAGCGCGACGAGTAACCGGCCGGTTCCGGCGCAACCTGCGGGTAGATGACGTGGGCCATCATCACCGCATCGGCGCCAGCGGCGATGCCTGCGCGAAACGGTACCAGATCAAGGGTTTCCATTTCCTGCAGGGAGCGCGGGTCAATCGCGATGTCCACATGTGTGTCTTCACGCACCGTGCCGTGCCCGGGGAAATGCTTCAGCGTGGCAGCCATGCCCACCGAATGCATGCCGCGCACATAGGCGGCGGTGAGTGCGGCCACGGCTTGCGGGTCTTCACCGAAAGCGCGGTTGCCGATGGCCAGGTTGCCGTGGCCAACATCCACCACCGGGGCGAAGCTCAGGTCCAAGCCACTGGCGCGGATTTCACTGGCCATCAACCAGGCGTGCTGTTCGGCCAGCGCCAATGCGGCATCCGGATCGGTGCCGTACAGCTTGCCGAGGCCATCCAGCGGCGGCAGTTCGGTGTAACCCTCCCGGAAGCGCTGCACGCGCCCGCCTTCCTGATCCACGGCCAGCAGCAGCGGCCGCGCGGTGGCCGCGCGGATGGCCGAGGTCAACTCGACCACCTGCTCGCGGGAGGCAAAGTTACGTTTGAACAGCACCACGCCGGCCACCGCATCGTGCTGCAGCCAGTCTCGCTCCTGGGCCGTCAATTCGGTGCCGGCAACGCCGATCAAAAGCATGCAAGGACTCCAGGTCACCGCAGGCTGCGGTGTAGCCCGGCATTGTCGCAGATGGCGCCTTTGCCGTCAGACGCTGCAGCCATCCGGGCCGCAGCCCTGTTCATCGTTTGCGGGTGCGGCGGGGGCCAACTCGGCGGCCACTTTCGCCAGCACCTCGGCGATCACTTCCGGCGGCTGCGCACCCTGCACCGCGTACTTGCCGTTGATGACGAAAGTCGGCACCGACTGGATACCCAACGCCTGCGCCTGACCCAAGCCGGCGCGGACCTCCGCCAACCCCTCGTCGGAGCCCAGCATCGCGGTGACGCGCTCAGCCGGGATACCGCCGGCCGCAGCCGCTTCGATCAGCACCAACGGATCAGCCAGATTGCGGCCGTGCTCGAAGTGCGCGCGGAACAAGGCTTCGCCCACCGGCTCCTGCACATCCAGCGTGCCGGCCAGCCACATCAGCCGATGTGCCGGCAGCGTGGTGACCTTGACCTGGCCCCGGTCGAAATCCATCGGCAGGCCTTCGGCCTGAGCGGTGGATTGGGTCTGCGCCAGCATCTGGTTGGTACGCTCGATACCGCCAAATTTGGCCGCGTAGGCCTCACGCAGCGGCACCGGGTTGGCATCGGCGTCGGGCGCCAGCAGGAACGGATGCCAATGCACGTCCAAGTCCGGTGCCTTGTCGCCCATCAGCGCCAGCGCACGCTGGAAACGGTGCTTGCCGATCCAGCACCAAGGGCAGACCACGTCGGACCAGATATCAATGCGCATGATGGGGCGATTCCGTTGTCGTGCAGGGAGTCGCAGCGTAACGGAGAGCCCGTGCCGATACATGGAACCTTCCGTTGCACGACGGCGTGTTTGTCTGTGTTGCCGCAGACAGGCGGAAGCTCAACCCCTTCCCAACCCTCCCCTCCGCCTGCGGCGCAAGGGAGGCAAAAGCGACATCCCAGCGCCGTAGGCTGGGATGCGGATCCCAGCGAAGACCTCGGCGTCCAGGTGCTGGGATTCACATCCCAGCCTAGGCAGCATTCAACTCAAGCGTTGCCCTGACTGCGCTCTTCGTCGCTCCACGCGCTGTACGGGCGCGAGGCCAAGGCCAGGTTGTAGTAACGCAGTTCGTCGGTGACTTCGGCACCGGCCCAATCGGGTCTGTCGAAGCGCTGATCGGCACTTTCCAGTTCGACTTCGGCCACCACCAGACCCGCGTTGTCGCCGAGGAATTCGTCCACTTCCCACAGCAGGCCGCCGAAGCTGACCATGTGCCGACGTTTGTCGATCAGGCCGCCCACGCACAGCGCCAGCAACTCGCGCGCCTGGCTCACCGGCACCGGGTAGTCGAACTCCTGGCGGGTGTGGCCCAGCTCGCGCGACTTGATGTTCAAGTACGCGTCCTGGCCCTGGATGCGCACGCGCACCGAGGCCTTCTGCGTGCCGTTGTCCATCGCCGCCATGTCGTTGATGTAGCCCTGCGCCATCGGGATGACGGCATGCGCGGCAGCGCGCCAGGCATCGCTGGTGACCAGGAATTTACGTTCGATCTCGATGCCCATGACTTACTTCTTCTCGAACACGGCAATGCTTTCGACGTGCGCGGTGTGCGGGAACATGTCCATCGCACCGGCCGACACAAGCGTGAAGCCCTGCTCGTTGACCAAGTAACCGGCATCACGTGCCAGCGAACCCGGATGGCAGCTGACGTAGACGATGCGCTTGAACTGCTTCAACGGCAGCTGCTGCAGCACGTCGATCGCGCCAGAGCGCGGCGGATCCAGCAGCAGCTTGTCGAAGCCCTGCTTCATCCACGGCGTGTTGCGCTGGTCCTGGGTGAGATCAGCGGCAAAGAACTGCGCGTTGTCCAAACCATTGCGCGCGGCGTTTTCCTTGGCACGCGTGACCAGACCCGCTTCACCTTCCACGCCCACCACTTCGCGCACCGTGCGCGCCAACGGCAAGGTGAAGTTGCCCAGGCCACAGAACAGATCAAGCACGCGCTCATCCGGCTGTGCGTCCAGCAAGGTCAGCGCGTGCGCGATCATCTGTTGGTTGAGCTTTGCGTTGACCTGGATGAAATCCAGCGGTCGGAACGCCAGTTCCACGTCCCACTGTGGCAATGCGAACGACAATGGCACGCCTTCGGCCGGCCACAACGGCTGCACGGTTTCCAGGCCACCAGACTGCAGATAGATGGCGAAACCATGTTCCTCGCCGAATGCCTTCCACGCTTCCGTGTCGGCAGCGGAAAGCGGCTGCATGTGACGCACGGTCAGCGCGATGGCGGCGTCACCGGCAATGAATTCAATCTGCGGAATATCGCGTTTGCCATCCAGCGATTCGATGAACTCCGACAGCGCCGACACCTTGCTGCCGATTTCCGGGATCACCGTCAGGCACTGCGACAGATCCGCAACAAAACGCGGATCCAACTCGCGGAAACCGACCAGCGTCTTGTCCTTCTTCTCGACGCGACGCACCGAGAAACGCCCCTTGCGGCGGTAGCCCCAGCTGTCGCCAGCCAGCGGCGGCAACACGGCGCCCGGCTTCACATGGCCGATACGCTCCAGGTTGTCCATCAACACGCGCTGCTTGGCGATGATCTGCTGCGACTCGTCCAGGTGCTGCAGCACACAGCCGGCGCACACGCCGAAATGCGGGCAACGCGCTTCCACGCGATGCGGCGATGCCTTCAGCACCTCCAGGGTGCGGCCTTCATCAAAGTGACGGCTTTTGCCGGTCTGCTCGACCATCACCGTTTCCTGCGGCAATGCGCCGCTGATGAAGGTGACCTTCCCGCCCTCGCCTTCACGGCGTGCAACGCCACGGCCATCGTGGCTCAGGTCGAGGATGTCGGTCTGGAACGGGGTCTTGTCTATGCGGGGGGTTCTGGATCGGGCCACGTGGCAACAGGCTGCGGGCAAAAGGGGGCGTATTGTCGCAGAAGCGTGGCCGAACCTCTCCCGCCGCTTGCAGATACTGGCCCCCTCGCTAATATGCACAAAACGCGCTGGCATGGAGGCAGCAGATGAATACGCAGACACAGGGATCCGTTCCGCACCTGCTACTGGTCGAGGACGACATGACCAGTCAGGGATTTTTCCAGTTCGCACTGGAATCACTGCCCGCGACGGTGGATATCGCCGACTCGTTCGCAAGCGCGCTGCAGCGCGCCGAATCCGCGCATTACGATCTCTGGCTGATCGACGTCAACCTGCCCGACGGAGACGGTCCCAGCCTGCTGCAACGGCTGCGCGCCAAGCATCCACGCGTGTCGGCACTGGCGCACACCGCCGATGCCAGCACCGAGGTCCAACAAGCGCTGCAACAGGCCGGCTTCAGCGAAACGCTGATCAAGCCGATGACCCGCGACACCCTGCTCAAAGCAATCCGCCGCACGTTGGCCAAGTCGACCGCAGGCAGCGACAGCTGCGAAGCGACGGAAATCCCGCATTGGGACGAAGCCGTTGCGCTTGCCGCACTGAACGGACAACAGGCGCATCTGCGTGCACTACGCGAGTTGTTTTTGGCCGAATTACCCAGCGCCCGCGACGCGGTGGGTCGCGCGTTTGATCGGCACGATGACGCTGAACTGCGTAACCAACTGCACCGTTTGCAGGCCAGCTGCGGTTTTGTCGGTGCACTGAAACTGGCACGGGCGGTACGCCAGCTGCACAACACGCCCGGCGCACCTGCCGCCCGGCAGCAGTTCGACAGTGCGGTAAGCGCGCTGCTCGGCTGAGCGGCGCTTCACTCCGCCGGGCGACTCAGGTCGCCCAGCATCTCCCAGGATTTCAACCCGCGACCGCCCAGGTGGTGCAGCAACACGGCGCGCATCTGCAGGCGCAGGCTGGCCAAGTCGGGCGCGGCGGGAAGTTTGTCTTCGGCCAGCGCCAACAAGGCACTGCCGGTCGCCAGACCGCGACGCTCCGCACTGCTGCGCTCGCTGAGTTGCCGCAGCGGTCCTTGTGTCGGATCCAGCTGATAACGCGCGGCGGGATCGATGGCTTCACCATCGGCCGCGCAGGTCCAATCGAAACCGACGCCCAAGGCTTCAAGCAGATCGCGCTCGAAGCAACGCAGCGACCACGCCAAGTTTTCCATCGCCTCCAGTCGGCTACGCAACACGCCGTAGGCGACGTACAGCTCGGGGGACGGATCGTTGCGCGGCGCCAGCCGCATCGCCAGCTCGCTCACATAGAAGCCGGCCAGCATCGCATTGCCGTGCAGGCGCGGCGCGACATCCTGACTCTCGGCGCGCCGCAGCTGCGCCAATTCGCCACCCATCACCGCATCGAAGCTGATGGACTGCAGCGGCTGCAGAGCCGCGCGTAATGCCTGCTTTTTCGGCCCCTGCACACCGCGCGCCAACAAACCCACACGGCCGTGCTCCAGCGTCAGCACTTCCACCAGCAAACTGGTCTCACGCCAGGGGCGCGCGTGCAGGACGTAGGCGGGCTGGTCTGTGATGCGCATCGAGGGCGGGGAACGAGGGGCGGGGAACTGGGAATGCGGCTAAACGGCGCGGAACGTGTTGCGGGTCGCCGATGCCAAGGAAAAACACTCAGGCCCGAGCGGGAGGGAAACGCTTCGCCGGCAAATCCCGGCTTCCTTGTTCCCTCTTTCCCGCTCGCTGCCTTCAACCCTTACTCGCCGTAACCGAAGGCCTTCAGTGCGGCTTCGTCGTCCGACCAGCCTTCGCGTACGCGAACCCAGGTTTCCAGGAACACCTTGGCCCCGAACAAACGCTCCATCTGCATGCGCGCCTTGGCGCCGATGTCCTTCAGGCGGACGCCGCCCTTGCCGATGACGATGGCCTTCTGGCCTTCGCGCTCGACCCAGATCACCGCGCCGATGCGCAGCAGCTCGCCGTCTTCAGCGAAGCGTTCAATCTCCACCGTGGTGGCATACGGCAGCTCTTCGCCGAGCTGGCGCATCAACTGCTCGCGCACCAGTTCGCCGGCGAGGAAGCGCTGGCTGCGGTCGGTGATTTCGTCTTCGCCAAACATCGGCGGTGCTTCCGGCACCAGCCCGATCAGGTCACGCACCAGCGCGTCCAGACCGTTGCGCTTGAGTGCGGAGATCGGATGCACGGCGGCGAATTCGCGGCCGACGGTGATTTCCTGCAGGAACGGCAGCAGCGCGCCCTTGTCCTTGAGCCGGTCAACCTTGTTGACGACCAACACGACCGGGACACCGGCATCACTGAGCACGTTGAAGGCCAGCGTATCTTCTTCATCCCAGCGGCCGGCTTCGATCACCAGCAGGCCGGCGTCGACACCTTCCAGCGAGCCGCGCGCGGCGCGGTTCATCACCCGGTTCATTGCCCGTTTCTGCTGGCGATGCAGCCCGGGCGTGTCGACCAGCACCAGCTGGCCTTCCGGGTAAGTAGCAATGCCCAGCAGACGGTGGCGCGTGGTCTGCGGACGGTTGGAGACAATGCTGACCTTGGCGCCAACCAATGCATTGGTCAGGGTCGATTTGCCGACATTGGGACGGCCGATGACAGCGACGCTGCCACAGCGATGGGGGGAGGTGTCGTTCACTTGGATTCCAATTGCGCTATTGCGGCAGCAGCCGCTTGTTGTTCAGCCAACCGGCGCGAAGTGCCTTCGCCCTCGGTAGCCACGGCAGGGTCTGCCACGCGACAACACACTTGAAAGTGTTTGGCGTGGTCGTCACCGGTTTCCGAAACCAGCTCGTACACCGGCAGCCCCTTCTGCCGGGCCTGCAACCATTCCTGCAGGCGTGTTTTGGGGTCTTTTTCAGGCTTGCCCACCGGCACCGCGGCCAGTGATTCCTCGAACCAGGGCAGCACCACCACGCGGCAGGCATCAAAGCCAACGTCCAGGTAGATGGCGGCAACCACCGCTTCCACGGTGTCGGCAAGGATCGAATCCCGCCGATGGCCGCCGGATTTCATCTCACCCGGGCCCAGCGTCAGGCGCTCGCCCAGCTGCAAGGTACGCGCGATGACCGCCAGCGCTCCTTCGCAGACCAGCATGGCGCGGGCGCGGGTCAACGCGCCCTCGTCGGCCTTCGGCCAGCGGCTGAACAGCGCCTCGGCGATCAGCATGTTGACGATGCTGTCGCCCAGAAACTCCAGACGCTCGTTGTGCGGAGCGCCGGCACTGCGATGAGTCAGGGCCTGCTTGAGCAGATCCTGATTCTTGAATGGATGACCGATCAGGTCACCCCGTTGGAACGTCTTATTCAACACTGCGCGAAGTCAGATCCTGGGAGTTTTCAAAACGGCCGACGATATCGAGATTGCCAACCAACGGACGGCGCACTTCGTAATTGACGTTCATGCGCCAACCACCATCAATGCGCTCGAACTTGATGTTGTCGCGCTTGACGCTTTCGGAATAATTCATGTCCATGCGCTTGAAGAACAGCTCCTGCGCCTTGGCCGGGGCCATGTCAGCACTGCCGCTCTCCTTGGCCAGCGCCTTCATCGACGACTTGACCGCATAGAACTCCTGGTACATCGGGAACAGCTTCATGCCGATATAGAGCGCAAACCCCACCACGGCCAGCACGGCCAGGAACGAGGTCAAGGTCATGCCATTTTGCTTGTACTTCATTGCGATCTCCCCAGATACACGTTGTTGATCATTGAATGCGTTCCCCCAACAGGGTCGGCTCGGAATGGGTGGTGCAACACTGCTTGGAACCGCTCTCCGACCCCGAAGACCCGGCTCTTCGGGCGTTCACGGCACGGCGAACTGTCCGCCGACCACAAATGCGGGCCGCCAGCCTTGGCGCGATTGTCCCCCATCACACAGGACTGGCCCAGCGTTGCCGCCCAATCCGGCTGACTATCGGAGTTGGGCAAACCGGACATTTCCGCCAGCGTATGGGTACGCCCCGACAGCCATTCGGTCAACTGGTCGGCGCCCGGATAGTGGGCCGCCAAGCGGTAATGGCCACGTTGCACGGGCGCGTCGCAGAAGGTCAGGGCAGCGCCGCGAAAACCCATCCGGCCAGCCGACAGACCAATTACGCGCCTGGCTCGAACCTGCCCGGGCACGCAGGGGACGACGTGAGCACGACTACGTCGCATCCCTCCGCTGGCACGCCGGCGCTGGACAGGCTGCATGCCGATTACTGAATGCGCGTCCCGATCCGGGACGGCTCAAAGCTGTTCTTGCAGAACCAGCCGCTGCAATTGAGCCAGATCAGGAATGCCTTGCCGCGCAGGTTCTGCTCGGGAAGCACGCCCCAGAAACGGCCGTCATCACTGTTGTCGCGGTTGTCGCCCATGACCAGATAGTGGCCCTGCGGCACGTTCCACTCGCCCTGGCTGCGCGGATCAGCAACGCCCAGCTGCTCCAGCACGGTGTGCGAGCGGCCCGGCAGATGTTCGGTCAGCAAGGTCTGACTGGTCGGCTTGCCGTTGAAGAGATATTCGCCCTTCACGTCATAGGACACCGGCTGGCCATTGATCGACACCGAGTCGCCATGGAAGCTGATGTGGTCACCCGGCAGGCCGATCACGCGCTTGATGAAGTTCTCACCAATCTGCGGATCGTCCGGCTGTCCCGGATGGCCCGGGAACTGGAACACCACCACGTCACCACGCGCCGGCTCGGACACCGGAATCACCTTGGTGTTGGTGATCGGCAGACGGAAGCCGTAAGAGAACTTGTTGACCAGGATGAAATCGCCGATCAGCAGGTTGGGCATCATCGAGCTGGACGGAATCTTGTACGGCTCGGCGATGAAGCTGCGCAGCACCAACACCACCAGCAGCACCGGGAAGAAGGCGCGCGAGTAATCCACGACCACCGGTTCTTCGCTGTCCAACAGGCTGGCTTTGGCGGCGCGGCGCTTGGCCAGGAACAGCTTGTCCAACAGCAGCACCAGACCCGAACCCAGCGTCAGTACTACCAGGGCGATTTCAAACCATTTCATTCGTGTTCCTTTGGAATGGGAATGGGGAAACGGACGGGGAAAACGAGTGCCCAAACAGGCACATCACACTCCCCATTCCGCATCCCGATTCACTGTTACTTGTCCATCTGCAGCACAGCGAGGAAGGCTTCCTGCGGGATTTCCACGCGGCCAACCTGCTTCATGCGCTTCTTGCCTTCTTTCTGCTTTTCCAACAGCTTCTTCTTGCGCGAAATGTCGCCACCATAGCACTTGGCCAACACGTTCTTGCGCATGGCTTTGACCGTGGTACGGGCAATGATCTGCGCACCCACAGCGGCCTGGATGGCCACGTCGAACATCTGCCGTGGGATCAGATCCTTCATCTTTTCGCACAGCTCGCGACCGCGCCGGTCGGCATGGCTGCGGTGGACGATCAAGGACAGCGCATCGACCTTGTCGCCGTTGATCAGCACGTCCAGACGCGCAAACGGGCCGGCGTCGAAACGCACGAAGTGGTATTCCAGCGAGGCATAGCCACGGCTGACCGACTTGAGCTTGTCGAAGAAATCCAACACCACTTCAGCCATCGGCAGCTCATAGCTGATCTGCACCTGGCTGCCCATGTAATTGATGCCGATCTGGCTGCCGCGCTTCTCTTCGCACAGCTTGATGATGCTGCCGATGTACTCCTCGGGCGTGAGGATGTTGGCGCGGATGATCGGTTCGCGGATTTCTTCGATGGTGTTGATCGCCGGCAGCTTGGCCGGGTTGTCCATCATCACGATGGTGCCGTCGCTCTTGAGCACCTCGTAGATCACCGTCGGTGCGGTGCTGATCAGATCGAGGTTGTACTCGCGCTCCAGACGCTCCTGCACGATTTCCATGTGCAGCATGCCGAGGAAGCCGCAGCGGAAGCCGAAGCCCATCGCCTCGGAGCTTTCCGGCTCGAAGCGCAGCGCGGCATCGTTCAGGCGCAGCTTGTCCAGCGCTTCGCGCAGGTCCGGGTAGTCCTCGGCATCCACCGGGAACAGGCCGGCGAACACGCGCGGCTGCATTTCCTGGAAACCGGGCAGCGGCTCGGACGCCGGGTCCGACTGCAGGGTCAGGGTGTCGCCGACCGGTGCACCGTGCACGTCCTTGATGCTGGCGTTGATCCAGCCCACTTCACCGGCACGCAGCGCAGGCATTTCCTTGCGCTTGGGGGTGAACACGCCAACCTTGTCGACCAGATGCCAACGGCCGGTGGACATGACCTGGATCTTGTCACCGGGCTTGATCTGGCCCTGCATCACGCGCACCAGCGAGACCACGCCCAGATAGTTGTCGAACCACGAGTCGATGATCAGCGCCTGCAGCTTGTCGCTGCCGCGGTCAACCGGCGCCGGGATGCGGTGCACGATGGCTTCCAGCACCTCTTCCATGTTCAGGCCGGTCTTGGCACTGACTGCGACTGCGTCGGTGGCATCGATGCCGATCACCGCTTCAATCTCGGCCTTGGCACGGTCGATATCAGCGGTCGGCAGGTCGATCTTGTTCAGCACCGGCACCACTTCCAGGCCCTGTTCAATGGCCGTGTAGCAGTTGGCGACCGACTGCGCTTCCACGCCCTGCGCGGCATCGACCACCAGCAGCGCGCCTTCGCAGGCGGCCAGCGAGCGGCTGACTTCATAGGAGAAGTCGACATGCCCGGGGGTGTCGATGAAGTTCAGGAAATAGGTCTCGCCGTTGCGGGCCGTATACGGCACCGACACCGACTGCGACTTGATCGTGATGCCACGCTCGCGCTCGATGGGATTGTTGTCGAGCACCTGCGCTTCCATTTCGCGCGCACTCAAACCGCCGCATAACTGGATGATGCGGTCAGCAAGTGTGGACTTGCCGTGGTCAACGTGGGCGATGATGGAGAAGTTGCGGATCATCCGCATTGAATCGTGGGGCATAGGTAGCGGCGTCGGCGCGGCGTCGGCAGGATAACGGGGCATTATCGCACGCCCGGACACGGCCCCGCACACGCGCTGCGCGGAGCTGAACGAAAGGAGCCGCCCGAAGGCGGCTCCCGTTGCTACAGCAGGGTTTGGAGCGAATCAGTCGCCCGCCCGCAGCGCCACGAAGGCACTGTTGGCGCCACTGCGGACCAGCAACATCACCACATCGCCCTTCTTGACGCCGGCCAGCTCGCGGTTCAGCGCGGCAACGCTGCCGACCGGGGTGCGGCCGACCTGCATCACCACCACGCCCGGGGACAACCGCGCTTCACGGGCAGCCTGGCTGTTCACACCGATGATGCGCACACCCTCGCCCGCACCCAGCCCCAGCTGACGACGCTCGGCGGCGGTCAGGTCGGCCAATTCCAGACCCAACAAGGCATTGGCGCCGGTCTGCGGCTTGCCCTCGTCGGCACCTTCAGCGGAACCACCGCCACGCTGCGCGTCCTCGGCCAGTTCGGTCAGGGTCACCGTGATGTCACGCGGCCTGCCGTCACGCACGATGCCCAAACGCACCTTGCTGCCCGGCGGCATGGCGCCAATCAACGGCGGCAGCTCGCTGGAGGAGTTGATCTCGGTGCCATTGACCGAGCGGATCACGTCACCCACTTCGATGCCGGCTTTGGCGGCCGAACTGTCCGGCACCATCTGGTTGACCAGCGCACCACGGCCGTCCGGCAGTTTCAGCCCTTCGGCGGCATCGGCGGTGATCGCACCGACCATCACGCCCAGCTGACCACGGCTGACCTTGCCGGTCTTCTTGATCTGATCGACGGCATTCATCGCCAGATCGATCGGAATGGCAAAGCTGATGCCCATGTAGCCGCCCGAGGCGGAGAAGATCTGCGAATTGATGCCGACCACTTCACCGCGCGTGTTCAACAGCGGGCCACCGGAGTTGCCCTGGTTGATCGCCACGTCGGTCTGGATGAACGGCACATAGCGCTGGTCGGCATACGGATTGCTGCGGCCCGTAGCGCTGACGATGCCGGCGGTGACCGAATGGTCCAGACCGAACGGCGAACCGATGGCCAATACCCACTGACCCGGCTTGAGCGTATTGGAATCGCCCACCCGCACGGTCGGCAGGTTCTTGGCGTCGATCTTCAGCAGCGCCACGTCGTACTGGGCATCGCTGCCGATCACCTTGGCGGTGAACTCACGGCGATCACTGAGCTTGACCTTGACCGACTCTGCGCCATCGACAACGTGATGGTTGGTCAGCACATAACCGTCATTGGAAATGATGAAACCCGAACCCATGCCGCGACCGCGCGGCCCATTGTCCTGCCCACGCGGGCCCGGACCCTGCTGCCCCGGGCCGGGAAAATCCGGGCCGAAGAAGCGGCGGAAGAATTCCGGCATCTGGTCCATGTCCGGGTTGCTGGCCATGCGCGGATCACGGCGAGCGCCGATGATGGTTTCCACATTCACCACGCCCGGGCCGACCTGATCGACGAGCTGGGTGAAATCCGGCAAGCCACTGACCAACTGCGGCGCGGGCGCCACCGGGCGCGCGGCGGCGGCCTGCTCAGCCGGCGCGGCGGGCGCAGTGGTCTGGGCACAGGCCGCCAGCGGCAAAGTCATCGCCAGCAGGCCAAAAATCTTGGAATGGATACGGTGCGTCATCGGCAGCGAGCCTCCGGTTCATCGGGATACGGAAAGAAAGACCTGCGCGACCACGCCGGGCAACGGCATGTTGGCAGGATCAGGGGGAAGTGCCGGTGAGCAGACGCCGACCGGCACCGCAAACTCAGTGACGCGGCGTCAGCCGAGGCAGCTCGGCGGCGTCGGCTTCATGGGCCGGCAAGCGCGGCTCGAACGGGTAGAACGTCGCCCCGCCCTGCTCCCGCACCGGGAAGCTGGCATTCAATGCACCACTTTGAGAAAGCGCCGAACGCGGCCACGGCCGGGCCTGCAGATTGCCAGCAGCGGCAAACGGATCACGCTGCAAGCCTGACGCAACCGCTGGCACCGGCAAGGCCGGTGCGGCTGCCAGCGCGCGCTGCGGCTCGGTGACGCGGGCAATCGACGAGGCGCGTGCGGCTTGCTGGGTGCGGGTGGCACTGCCCCGGCGCTGCGTAGCGTCCTGACGGCGTGCCACTGCCACCGCAACAGCCGGTGCGGCAGCGACCAGGGCAGCGGCATCGCCGACGACCTGACCGGCGTCCGGCGCTGGTTGCACCGGCATGCTCGAAACCTGCGCGGTTGTGGCGATCACCGGATCAGGCAAGGCCTCGCCCGGCAATTGTTCGCGGGCCATGAACAGAGCCACCGCGGCGACCGAAGCCGCCAATGCCGCACCACCGCTCCAGCGCATCCAACCGCTACGCGCCGGGCGCTGAGGCGTCATCTGCACCGGGCCATGTTGTTTGATGTCGGCCGCAATGGCCGCACGCACTTTCGCGCTGAAATCCATCGGCGCCGGCGCGCAGGCCTGCCCACGCAGCGTATCGCCCAGCATCTGCCAACGCTCCTGACACGCGGACAGATCCGCGTCGTGCTCGAGGCGGCGCAGCATGAAACGCGCCTCATCGGCAGCCAGCTCGCCGTCCACCAATGCAGACAGCTGCTGCTGGTAGTGAAGCTCAAACTTGTCGGCGTTGGTGTTCATGATCTCCGGGGTCTGGCGTGTGCTGTTCATGTACGGCTCCGTTCACGGGTTGCACTGGCGGTATCCAACAAGGGCCGCAGTTGAACGTCGATGGCTTCGCGTGCGCGGAATATCCGCGAACGTACCGTGCCAATCGGACAACCCATTTTTTGTGCGATTTCCTCGTAACTCATGCCTTCCACCTCTCGCAACGTGATAGCCGAACGCAACTCTTCAGGCAACGCTTCGACCGCCTTCATCACGGTTTGTTCCAATTCCTGGCGCATCAATTCACGCTCGGGCGTGTCGGTGTCGCGCAGACGAATGCCGCTGTCGAACTGCTCGGCGTCACCGATGTCGACATCGTCCGTCGGCGGGCGCCGGTTGTGTGCAGCCAGGTAGTTCTTTGCGGTGTTCACTGCGATCCGATGCAACCAGGTATAGAACTGGGCGTCGCCACGGAAATTTCCAATCGCGCGGTAAGCGCGGATGAAAGTGTCCTGGGCCACGTCCTGACATTCACTCCAGTCGGCGATGTAGCGCCCGATCAGCGCAACGACACGGTGCTGGTACTTGCGAACCAGGACATCGAACGCTGCGCTTTCGCCGTGCTGCACGCGCCGGACCAGTTCCAGGTCCAACTCCTGTGGTGTTTCAACCTCGGCCATAACGGGCCGCACTCCTGTCAGCCCAACCGACGTCGGGCAATGAGACCGCTGCTCGCGGAAAAAGTTCAGTCCCCTCGCCGGAGGGGGGCGCACCGGCTTTTAACTCCCGTTCGGCTAGGCTGTCGGGAAGCTGCTGCCGGCGCGAACGCATCACCTTCCAAAGCATTGGGATTTGACGCCGGGGAAACAACCTCTGGATCATAGCGATCTTCTCCATACACAACCGGATGGAACGTCCCATGCTTTCAGGCTTCGACGGGCTCCGCTTCAATCATTGGCACACCGAACTGCGCGAGGACGGCATCGCCGTGCTCAGCCTCGACCGCAAGGACAGCCCCGTCAATGCGATGTCGCAGGACGTGCTGCTGGAACTGGGTGACATCGTCGAGCGCCTGGCCATCGACCCGCCCAAGGGTGTGGTGGTGCGCTCGACCAAGGCGGCTGGCTTCATTGCCGGCGCGGACCTGAAGGAATTCCAGGAGTTCGACCGGCGCGGCACCGTCAATGACGCCATCCGCCGTGGTCAGAACGTTTACCAGAAGCTGGCTGAACTGCCCTGCCCGACCGTTGCCGCCATTCACGGCCACTGCCTGGGCGGCGGCACCGAGTTGGCGCTGGCCTGCCGTTATCGCGTGGCGTCCAACGACGCTTCGACCCGGATCGGCCTGCCGGAGACCCAATTGGGCATCTTCCCGGGCTGGGGCGGCAGCGCGCGCTTGCCGCAGCTGGTCGGCGCCCCGGCGGCGATGGACATGATGTTGACCGGCCGCACCCTGTCGGCCTCGGCCGCGCGCGGCATCGGACTGGTCGACAAGGTGGCGGCACCGGCGGTGCTGGTGGATGCCGCGGTGTCGGTACTGCAGTCGGGCGTGACCCGGCCGTTCAAGCAGCGCGCTACTGCATGGGCCACCAACACCTGGCCGGCGCGCAAGATTCTGGCGCCGCAGATGGCCAAGCAGGTCGCACGCAAGGCCAAGAAGGATCAGTACCCGGCGCCGTATGCGCTGATCAGCACCTGGGAGCGCACCGGCGGCAGCCCGATCCAGAAGCGCCTGGATGCCGAGCGCCGCGCTGTGGTCAAGCTGGCCAGCAGCCCGACCGCGCGCAATCTGATCCGCATTTTCTTCCTGACCGAACGGCTCAAGGGCCTGGGCGGCAAGGATTCTGGCATCCAGCATGTGCATGTGGTCGGTGCCGGCGTGATGGGCGGTGATATCGCAGCGTGGGCGGCCTACAAGGGCTTCAACGTGACCTTGCAGGACCGCGAGCAGCGCTTCATCGACCCGGCCATGACCCGCGCGCAGGCCTTGTTCGAGAAGAAGGTCAAAGACCCGGCCAAGCGCCCGGACGTGGCCGCGCGCCTGAAAGCCGATCTGGCCGGTGACGGCGTGGCGCAGGCCGATCTGGTGATCGAAGCCATCATCGAGAACCCGGAAGCCAAGCGTGAGCTGTACCAGACGCTGGAGCCGAAGATGAAGGCCGATGCGCTGCTGACCACCAACACCTCGTCGATCCCGCTGGTCGAGCTGCGTGACCATATCCAGCACCCGGCGCAGTTCGCTGGCCTGCATTACTTCAACCCGGTGGCGCAGATGCCGCTGGTGGAAATCATCCACCACGACGGCATGGCGCCGGAAACCGAGAAGCGGCTGGCCGCGTTCTGCAAGGCGCTGGGCAAGTTCCCGGTGCCGGTGGCCGGCACGCCGGGTTTCCTCGTCAACCGCGTGCTGTTCCCGTACATGCTGGAAGCGGCCACCGCGTATGCCGAAGGCATCCCCGGTCCGGTGATCGACAAGGCTGCGGTGAAATTCGGCATGCCGATGGGCCCGATCGAACTGCTCGACACCGTCGGCTTGGACGTGGCCGCTGGCGTGGGCAAGGAGCTGGCGCCGTTCCTGGGTCTGCAGATTCCGGCGGCGCTGGCCAGCGTTGAGCAGGGCAAACGCGGCAAGAAGGACGGCCAGGGCATCTACAAATGGGAGAACGGCCGCGCGGTGAAGCCGGAGGTTGCCAAGGAGTACCAGGCGCCATCGGACCTGGAGGATCGCTTGATTTTGCCGCTGCTCAACGAGGCGGTGGCCTGCCTGCACGATGGCGTGGTGACTGACGCCGATCTATTGGATGCCGGCGTGATCTTCGGCACCGGGTTTGCGCCGTTCCGTGGCGGCCCGATCCAGCATATTCGCGCTACCGGCGCTGATTCGCTGGTGGAGAAGCTGAAGGTTTTGCAGGCGCGTCATGGTGATCGGTTTGCACCGCGTCAGGGCTGGGAGATGCCGGAGTTGCGTGAGCCGGTGGCTTGAGTGGGTTTGGATGATTGAGTGAGTGAATGAGAAACGGAGCCTTTGGCTCCGTTTTTCGTTGGGGGGTTTGGCTTTTTTGCTGGGAGTTGGAGGGAGCGCTGCGCGCTTTCCCCCTCTCCCCAACCCCTCTCCCGCGAGGGGAGAGGGGCTTTGGTTTCCCGCGAGTTGAAGCAATGCTGGCAACTACAGCTTTAAAGCCCCTCTCCCCTCGCGGGAGAGGGGTTGGGGAGAGGGGGCGCGTCACTCAACGATGCACATGCCCGTGATGCCCCTGTCGATCCGAACCATGCGAATGCCCTTCGTGATCGTGATCGTGATCGTGATCAGCATGCTGCTTCACTTCCGCGCAGTCATCACCGCAGTGGTCGGTTTCCACCTGCACCGTCACATGGTCGATCTCAAAACGCTCGTGCAGCAGATCAGCCAGTTCGCGACGCAATGCGTCCGGCGCGTATCCATCGTTCATCACCACATGCACGGTCAGTGCGGGCGTGCTGGAAGCCAAGGCCCACACATGCAGGTCATGGATGCCTGAAACACCGGCATGGCCGCGCAGGGCCTGTTCGATATCGCCCAGCACCACGCCCTTGGGCACACCTTCCAGCAGCACATTGATCGCCTCGCGCAGCAGTACCCAGGTGCGCGGCAGTACCCACAAACCGATCAGTACCGCGAGGATGGGATCGACCAGCGTCCAGCCGGTGAAGTGGATGATCAGGCCGCCGGCAATGACCGCTACCGAGCCGAGCATGTCGCTCCACACTTCCAGGTAGGCGCCTTTGACGTTCAGGCTCTCGCCGCTACCGGCACTGAGCAGGCGCATGGCGATCAGGTTGACCACCAGGCCGAAGGCCGCCACCCACATCATGCCGGTGGAGGCGATGGCCTGCGGCTCGCGGAAGCGCTCGGCCGCTTCCCACAAAATGTAGATGCCGACACCAAACAACAGCAGGCCGTTGGTCACTGCGCCCAAGGCTTCCAGGCGCGCGTAACCGTAGGTGCGACGTGCATCGGGTGGGCGCCGGCTCAAGCGCACGGCGGTCAGCGCGATCATCAGGCCGAGCGCGTCGGTGGCCATGTGCGCGGCATCGGACAACAGCGCCAGGCTGTTGGTCCAGAAGGCGCCGATCACTTCCACCACCAGGTAGGAAGTGGTCAACCCCAAGGCCCACCACAGGGGCTTCTCGTGGCGGATTTCGTTGGGCAGGTGGTTGTGGTCGTGGCTCATGGCTGGCTGGCTCCGGAAAACGGGGCCAGCTTAGTCAGGCGCGTGCGGCGGAGACTATTACATCGCCGCACGCGCCCACGCTGGAATCAGCGCGGCCCCAGCACGGTTTGCAGGTCGTTGCCCTGCGGCATGCCCGAGCGCATCTGCACGGTGCCATCGGCGTCCTTGAAGAGGATGCCCGGCGTGCCCTGGAAGCCCAGCTCCAGCATCAGCGCTTCGTTGGCGCGCAATTGGGCCTGCACTTCAACCGGCACCGTCGCCAGCGGCTTGATGCCGCCCTTGGCGAAGTTGCGCTCGTTCTCCAGCAGCGCCGCTTCCGGCGACTTCGCGCCCAGAATCGCGGCTGCCTTGTTGGCGCTGTCCTCGCGGATCACGCCCACCAGGATTTCGCGGATCTGCACCTTGCCCGATTCCACCCACGGCTGTGCTGCTTGCCAGAAATGGTTGCAGTACGGGCAGTTGGGATCGCTGAAGGCGTAGATGATGCGCGGCGCATCGGCCTTGCCGTCGGCCACCCAATGACTGGCTTCCACCTTGGTCCACGCCTGCGCGCCCATCGGGCCGGACACCAGTTCCTTGAGCTTGTCGGCGCTGGCGTCTTCGCCCTTGGCGTTGACCAGCGTGCCGACCACGGCGTACTGGCCGTCCTTGGAGACATACACCGCCAGCGGACGCTGCCCGGCCACACCGGCATAACCGGTCAGGCCGATCGGCGTTTCAAAGGTGCCCATGAATTCCACGCCCTGCGAACGCAGGGTCTTCACCACGGCCGGCTCGTTGGCGTCGGCGGGCTTGGCAGTGGCTGCTGCCGTTGCCATCGCAGCAGCCGGTGCGGGCTTGGCCGGTTCAGCGTCACGGGCACAGGCAACGGGGGCCAGTGCGACGGTGGCCAGCAGGAGCAGCATTGAATGCGATCGAATCATTGTTTACCTCTTCAAAAAAAGGGAATCACTGCAGCTCGCGCAAACGCGTTTCCAGCGTCGCGCGTGAAAGTTCGCCCATGTGCACGTTGCGCAGACGGCCATCGGCGCCGAAGAACAACGTGGTCGGCAGCGCTCGCGCGCCGGTCTGGTGCATCACCGCGGAGGTGTCATCCAGCAACACGTTATCCAGCAGCATCTGCTCGGATGCCAGATAGGCAACGACTTCTTCGCGTGTTTCGCCTTGATTGGCAAACACGAACTGCACATGCGGGTGGGATTTCTGAGCCGCTGCAAGCACCGGCATTTCGCGCCGACACGGGCCGCACCAGGTCGCCCACAGGTTGATCACCACCGGTTTTCCCAGGAAACCGGTCAGCGGCGCCGGCTGGCCCTGCATGTCCACCAGCACCGCATCAGGTAATGGAATCGCCGAGCGCTGCACCGCAAACAAGGTCATGCCGCCAATCGCCCACAACGCCGCTGCGGCGGCCAGGCCGAGCAGCACCGGCTTGCGCGGCGCCTGTTTGCGGGTCTTCCAGAATGCGTATCCGGCAGCGACCAGCAGGCCCGCCCAGATCGAATAACCGCCGTCGCCCAGGCGGATGATCGACAACGGCTGCGCCAGATAATCCCGCGCATGCAGCGCCACATGGGCCAGGCGGGCGCCGAGCAAGCCGAGCAGGAAGGCATCCAGCACCACCGCACCGGCGCGGCTGCGCAGGCCGTCAGCGGCCGGGGAAAGTGCGCGGGCAAAGCCCCAGCCCAATCCCAGCGCGAGCAACGCCACCAATGCCATCAACGGAAACGGGCCGGCGCTGATCATCGTCCGCCCCCCGCCCAAATGGCCCTGCAGGCAACCGCAGGGTCAGACAACACCAAGTTCTGCACAGTTTCTCCTCAACCAACAGCGATACTTGCCGATAACCCACCTCTGCCCGTTGGCAGCCGCACAATCCTACGCATGAACAACGTAACCTCCCACAACGCCGACGCAGAAAGCGCAGCGCTGATCAGCGACTGGAAGAAGAGCCTCGCCGCGACGGGCCCGGAGGCCAGCCTGGTACTGGCCGAGCTGGGCGACCGCGACGCTGCGGAGCTGGCTGCGCACTTCTACAAGGTGATGATGAACGATAAGCGCGCGTCGCGTTCGTTGTCGCATGACCAGGTGCGGGAGCGTCTGCAGCCGGCCATGCAGCGCTGGATAACGAACCTTTTGCAGGCAAACCCTG
This sequence comes from Stenotrophomonas sp., assembly GCF_050737575.1. Classification (GTDB taxonomy): domain Bacteria; phylum Pseudomonadota; class Gammaproteobacteria; order Xanthomonadales; family Xanthomonadaceae; genus Stenotrophomonas. Next base: position 20,423 of record NZ_JBOHXW010000004.1, on the reverse strand, counting down.
ACAACGTGGAAAGCTTGATCGCTGCCCAGCGTGTGGTAGGCGACGTGCATGCGCGCATCGGCATCCCGGTGGATCTGGTCACCCGCGGCACACGCATATTGAAGCAACGGATGTTCGCGCTGATCGCCGAACACGCCGGGCACGGCGAAGCTGCACACATGGCCATCGCCAGCCTCACTGCGTCATTCGATATCGCATTGGAAGGCATGACGCTGGCCTATTCCAACGCACGCGACCGCTCCTCGCGCACCGACGCTGCGTACCGCCTGTTCTCGCTGGTGCAGAACGTCAGCACCGAGCGTGAGCGTCAACGGGCGTTGCTGCTGGATTGGGAGAACACGCTGCTCTACGCGTTGGCCAGCCAGGGCGAAGTGGATGGCGCGCAATCCTTGGCGCAATCAGAGTTTGGTTTGTGGTTCACCCACAAGGGCATACCGAGTTTCGGCGAGAGCAGTGAGACGCAGCAGATCAACGACCTGATCGCTGCTATCGATGCGTTGCTGCAGCACACGCTGCAACGCGACAGCACACCGCAGGAGCGCGCGGCGCAGTTGCTGGATGTGCGGGCGAAAGTGGGCCAGATGCGCACCCTGCTCGGCATGCTGTTCGAGCGCATCGGCGAGCTGGATGCCGGTTCCGATGCACTGACCAATCTACTCAACCGTCGCTTCCTGCCGACGGTGCTGCGCCGCGAGATTGAACTGGCCGAAAAATCCAAGGGCAGTTTCGCAGTGCTGCTGCTGGACCTTGATCACTTCAAGGCGATCAACGATGCGCACGGCCATGAAGCAGGAGACCGCGCACTGCAGCACGTCGCCAGCATCCTCAGCCAGTTCACCCGGGGCAGCGATTACGTGTTCCGCTACGGTGGCGAAGAGTTTGTCGTGGTGTTGGTGGCGATCCAGGAGCAACAGGCGCTGGTGATCGCCGATGGCCTGTGCAAGCGCATTTCCGATTCCCCGGTGCCGCTCAGCGATGACCTGCGTTTGAATATCACCACCAGCATTGGCGTGGCGCTGTACGACGGACATCCCGACTACGAGCGGGTGATGGCGCGCGCCGATGCGGCCATGTATCAAGCCAAGAAGCAAGGCCGCAACCGCGTTGTACTGGGCAATGAAGCCCTGCCACCGCCGCCTGACCGAGCGGCGCTGCAACGCAACTGAAGCGATCAATCGCCTGTCAAAGCAAACCGATAGCACATGCCGCCCCGCTGAGGGCGGCGTAGGCTGCGGGGCGATGCACACCGCATCGGTTACCGAAAGCCCCGCCTGATGCACATCCTCCACCGCACCCTGCTCCTGCTCGCCTTGTTGCCGCTGGCCGCTTCCGCCAAGGAAGTGCCGGCACCTGCCGACCACGTCGATACGGATGGCCCGTATGTATTCCGCAACGGCGATGCGCTGCTGGCGCGCTGGATCTGCAATGACCAGGTGTATGCGCGCACGTTGATTGATACGCCCACCACGCTCACTTCCCTGTGTGGCTATCCGCATCCGATCACGCTGCAGCCGTCTGCGCCGGTATCGGTTTCGACGCTGCCTGCCGTGCCGCGCATCGTTGCGGTGTCCGACATTCATGGGCAGTACGCGCTGCTGGTGAACCTGCTGCGCGCCAACCACGTGATTGACGCGAATGACCAGTGGGCCCTGGGCACTGACACGCTGGTGATTGCCGGTGATGTTTTCGACCGTGGCCCGCAGGTGACCGAGGCGTTCTGGCTGCTGTACAGCCTGCAGCAACAAGCGGCCGACGCAGGCGGTGCGGTGCATTTCGTGCTCGGCAATCACGAGACGATGGTGCTGTACGACGACCTGCGCTACGTCAATCCGAAATACCTGCGCAGCGCACAATTGCTCGGTCGCAGCTACGCGCAGTTGTACGGCGCCGACTCGGTGATCGGCCAGTGGCTGCGCACCCGTCCGGTGCTGCTGCGCATCGGCGACACACTGTTCCTGCACGGCGGCATATCGCCAGAAGCCGTGCAGCTGGCACTGCAGCCGGAGCAAACCAATGCGGCGTATCAGGCCTCGCTGGGGCGCGCCAAAGCTGAAGTAAAAGCCGACCCGAGCACCGCACCACTGTACGACGGCAAGACCAGCCCGATCTGGTATCGCGGCTATTTCGATGGACGCCTGGATACGGCAGGCGTGCAGTCCGTACTGGATCAACTGGGCCTGCAGCGCATCGTCGTCGGACACACCTCGATGCCGCACGTCAGCAGTTTTCACGGCGGCCGCGTCATCGCCATCGACAGCAGCATCAAGAATGGCGAGAACGGCGAACTGCTGTTCATCGAGAACGGCAAGGTCAGCCGGGGATTGCTGGACGGCACGCGCGTGCCGTTGGCTGAAGGTGTGATCGGGACTGACGATTGAGCTGTGCTGGTATCGCTCCGGTGTTCTGTGGACTGCTGCACGACGCGTTCGTGGTGTGCGGCCTGCGGGACGGCCCACCCGTCAGCGCACACTCACGGGCCAGGAATCGCCGCCGAGAGCCGCGTTTTTCTGTGTCCAGAATCAGAGCATCCAGCGAAAATCGCAGTTCATTGAAAACCTGCCAGCGCAGGCGGTTTTCTCCACACATCGCTACTCGTCACGTTCAAGTTGAATTGACGCCATTGCGTTGCCGGCGATAGACAACACGTTTTCCGACAGCACGCAGCGAGTATTCAATGAGCTATGCACATCACGGCGACGTGATCGGTCACCCGCACCGATTGATCGCAGACAGAATCCGTACCGCACGCGTCAATCGCGGGCTGTCGCAGACCGATCTTGCCAAGCTGCTCGGGGTCAATCGCGCCACCATCGCGCATTGGGAACGCGACGACGGCTTCAATCCCAATGTCGATCACCTGCGCGCCATCAGCGTGGCCTTGCAGATCGGTGTCGACTGGCTGACCTCCGCACAGGCGGAAACCACCGCCATCATCACGACCGGGGTCCGCTCGACGCTGGAGCTGCAGATGGTCGAGCTGTCCAAGCACCTGCCGGTTTCGTTCCTGACCTGCCTGATCGCACTGATGGAAAACGCCAAGACGCATTTGTAGGGAAGCGCATCGTACGAACGACGCAGCGGCATGAGCAGGCACCTCTGTGCCTGCCATACGTACTGAATGAGCGGCCTGCACGAGCGTTGCAATTTGCGACACCGAGGCGACAGCCGCAGGCCCGAGGGCGCCTGTACATCTCCGAAAATCACACTCGGAAACGTTTATCGCAACGCATTCCGCGCGCCCTTGTCATGAATCATCAGAAAGCGCGCAGATTCTGTGATTCAGCCCTCCTGATTCACATCTCCATCACCACTTTTCGGACAACGTGAAGAGGTTGGTTCGCCGCACTTGTCGGGAACGATCGAGCGCGATTTGTCACATGAATGCAAACGCCGTGGCCGGCATTGACGCGGGCTGCGTGTGGTGCTTTTTTCTCCTTGGAATAGGCGATGAAACCACGAACCCTGGCTATTGCGCTGCCCCTTGCACTGGCCCCGGGATGGGCCGTTGCACAGGACTCCTTCGCTGCCCTGCGTGAAGAGATCAGCCGCGCTGAGCTGCATCTACAGTCGCTCAACCAGCGCTTGGATGCGCTGGAGCGGGAACATGGAAGAACACCGCCCTCCGCGCCGCCCACTGCTCCACCCGCACAGCCAAACACCCCGCTTTCAGCCAACGCCGCGCAAGCCACGCAGAGAGCAGCCGCGCCGCAACGCACCGCCGTCGCATCGGCCGCCATTCTTCCGCCACGCGATTCGGTGGCCGATCCATCCACCGGCGCCTCGCGACCGGACAACGCGCCCTCGCCAACCGACCCGGAACTGAAAGGTTTCTTCGCCATCCCCGGCACCGAAACCATGATCCGCCTGGGCGGCTACGCCAAGCTTGACGCGATTGCCGATAGCCGCGCTGCCGGTGATACCGAGCAATTCATCCCCGCTTCGATTCCGGTGGGCGGCCCGCACCGCGATGTCTCCCATTTCGGCATGCATGCCAAGCAGACGCGTTTCAGCTTCGAGGCGCGGCGGCCAACCACCAGCGGCAACCTGCGTTTCTACCTGGAAAACGACTTCTTCGGCAGCAGCGACAGCTATCAGTTCCGGTTGCGGCATGCCTACGGCCAGCTCGGCAATACCTATGCCGGCTACGGCTATTCCACCTTCATGGATGCCGACTCTCTGCCCGACACGCTGGACTTCGCCGGCCCCGGTGCCGCCGGCTATCTGCTGGTGGCGGGTATCCACCACAGCTTCTCGCTGGGCAAGGGCAACACCCTGACCTTGGCGGCTGAGGACCCCGAATCCCAGCTGGCCAACACCAACGAGACCGACACCTCGGTCGAGCGGATGCCCGATGTCACCCTGGTTGCCCGCATGGAACGGGATTGGGGTCACCTGCAGCTGGGCGCAGTGGCACGCAGCCTCGGCTATGACGGTGATGGCCGTCGCGACCGCACCTTCGGTGGCGGCCTGCAACTGAGCGGCTCACTGGCGGTCGCCGAGCGCGACCTGCTCTTGTTCGGGTTGGTCGGCGGCAAAGGTATCGCGCGCTACACCGCCGACCTCACCGGCTCTGGCCTGGATGCGGCCATCGATGCCAACGGCCAGCTCAAGGCATTGCCGCTGTATGGCGGCTTCTTCGGCTACACGCATTACTGGTCGGACATGTGGCGCTCCAACCTGATCTACGGGCAACTGCACATGGACGACAGCAATGCGCTTGCGCTGGACGCGTTCCGCCGCAGCCGCTATGGCGCGTTGAACCTGCTGTGGAGCCCTGCCCCGTCCTGGACGATGGGCATGGAAGTGCTCTACGGCCAACAGCAGCTCCAGGACGGCCGCAACGCCGACACCTTGCGAGTGCAAGGCAGCCTTCAATACAGCTTCATCAAGTAGCAATGCCAGCATCCAGCCGGCCGCTACGGCACCGGCAGCCAGCACCGTAATCCACACACCGTCCACCCTCTTGAAAACGCTCCGGCAGTGCCGGCGAAAGGAGACATCTCATGGCTGGTCAGAAAAAAATAGGCGTTGTTGGAGCAACCTTCCTGGTTGCCGGCAACATGATGGGCTCGGGGGTGTTTCTACTGCCCTCAAGCTTGGCCAAGATTGGCACCGCCTCGATCTGGGGCTGGCTGATCACCACCGCCGGTGCACTGTTGCTGGCCTTCGTGTTCGCCAAACTGGGCAAGCTCGCGCCGCAAGCGGGCGGCCCGTACGCGTATGCACGCGACTGGTTCGGCCCGTACATGGGCTTTCAGACCAACACCATCTACTGGTTCGCCAACTGGATCGGCAATGTCGCCATTCCAATCGCGGCGGTTGGTTATTTCAGCTACTTCTTCCCGATTCTTTCCGAACCGTTGCCGCGTTGCATCGCGGTCCTGGCGCTGGTCTGGGCATTGAGCTTCGCCAATGTGATCGGGCCGTCGTTCGTCAGCCGTGTGCAGACGGTCACCACCAGCTTCGCGCTGGTCCCCATCCTGGGTATCGCGATCTTCGGCTGGTTCTTCTTTGACCCGACCATCTTCAAGGGCGCCTACAACGTCTCGGGCGAATCCAACTTCGGCGCGGTGTCCAGCGCAGCGGCGCTGACGCTGTGGGCCTTCATCGGCGTGGAATCGGCGTCGGTCACGGCCGGCGTGGTCGAAAACCCCGAAAAGAACGTCGCCCGCGCAACGCTGGCCGGCGTGTTCCTGGCTGCCATCGCCTACATCGCCAGCTCGTCGGTGATCATGGGCATGGTGCCCAATGCGGACCTGCAGGTATCCGATGCACCGTTCGCACTGGCAGCAGCCAATGCCGTTGGCGGCTGGGGCGGTGCGCTGGTCAGCCTGTGCGCCTTCGTCGGTGCAGCCGGCTCGCTGGGTGGCTGGATTCTGTTGACCGCGCAGAGCGCCAAGGCCGCATCGGATGACGGCCTGTTCCCGAGCATCTTCAGCAAGCTCAACAAAGACGAAGTGCCGGTCAAAGGCGTTCTGATTGTCGCAGTGCTGATGACGCTGGCGGTGTTGATCACCTCCACTTCCGAGACTGCATCGGCGCAGTTCGATGTCATCACCTCCGCCGCGGTGGTGTTGACCCTGCTGCCTTACATCTACTCCTGCGTGGCTTGCTACTTCGTGGTGGAGCGTTCGCACACGCTGGTTCACACCGGCGCGTTCTGGGTGCTGACCAGCATCACGGTCGTGTACTGCCTGTGGGCGATCTATGGCTCGTCCGGCAGCATCGTCCAGTACGCCTTCCTGTTCGTTCTGTTCATCACGGTCTTCTACCCGTTCTTCAGCGATGAGCGCCGCAAGCAACGCCTGGCCAGGTTCACGCCGGCCGGTGCTACGCGTGCGTCCACGAACTGATTCCCCCGCTCGGAAGCAAAAGGAAAACCACCATGTACTTCAAATCCCTGGACTACCCGATCGTCATCATCGATGCCGATTACGAGTCGCCACGCATCAACGGCATCCTGATCCGCGCGTTGGCCGATGAGCTGCGCAAGAACGACCAGCGCGTGCTGTGCGGCCTGACCCTGGATGACGCACGCGCCGGTGCGCGCACCTATGTGGCGGCGTCAGCGGTGTTGATTTCCATCGACGGCACCGAGGACGACGGCGACCAGTTCCAGCGCCTGCTCGCCTTCCTGCGTGAGCAGAGCCAGCGTCGCGCCAACCTGCCGGTGTTCCTGTACGGCGAGCGCCGCACCATCGAGAAGATACCGAGCAAGCTGCTCAAGTACGTGCACGGCTACATCTTCCTGTTCGAGGACACCAAGAGCTTCATCGCCCGCCAGGTGATGCGTGCGGCCGACGACTACATGGCGCAGCTGCTGCCGCCGTTCTTCAAGGCACTGATCCACCACGCCGCCGAATCGAATTACTCCTGGCATACACCGGGCCATGCCGGCGGCGTGGCGTTCACCAAATCGCCGGTGGGTCGTGCGCTGCATCAGTTCTATGGCGAAAACACGCTGCGCAGTGATCTCTCGATCTCGGTGCCGGAGCTCGGTTCGCTGCTGGATCACACTGGCCCGATCCGCGACGCAGAAGCCGAGGCAGCCCGCAACTTCGGCGCCGACCACACCTTCTTTGTCACCAACGGCACCTCCACGGCCAACAAGATTGTCTGGCACGGCACCGTGGCGCGGGGCGACATCGTGTTCGTGGACCGCAACTGTCACAAGTCGCTGCTGCACTCCTTGATCATGACCGGCGGCATCCCGGTGTACTTCACTCCCAGCCGCAATGCGCACGGCATCATCGGCCCGATCAGCCTGGACCAGTTCTCCGGCGAGGCGCTGCAGAAGATGATCCAGGCCAACCCGCTGGCCAGCAAGGCTGCCAAGCCCGGCGCCAAACCACGCATCGCCGTGGTGACCAACTCCACCTATGACGGGCTTTGCTACAACGCCGAGAAAATTGCCGACAACCTCGGTTCGGCCGTGGATTTCCTGCATTTCGACGAGGCGTGGTACGCCTACGCCGCTTTCCATCCGTTCTACGAGAACCATTACGGCATGGCCAAGGGCAAGCCACGCGAGCAGGACGCCATCATCTTCACCACGCACTCCACGCACAAACTGCTGGCGGCGTTCTCACAGGCGTCGATGATCCATGTCCGCAACGCTGCCACGCGCGAGTTGGATGCCGAGCGCTTCAACGAATCCTTCATGATGCATACCTCCACCAGCCCGCACTACGGCATCATCGCTGCGTGTGATGTGGCCTCGAAAATGATGGAAGGTGAGGCCGGCAGATCGCTGGTGCAGGAGATGCACGATGAAGCCATTGCCTTCCGTCGCGCGATGCTGCACGTCAGTGAGGATCTTGGCCGCGATGAGTGGTGGTTCAAGGTGTGGCAGCCCGACGGCGTGGAGCGCACGCTCGCCAAGGGTGACAGCGCCAAACCAATGGTTACTTCGCGCCCGGACTGGTATCTGCGCCCGGATGCCCGCTGGCATGGCTTCGACAATCTCGCCGACGACTATGTATTGATCGATCCGGTGAAGGTCACCCTGCTCACGCCCGGTCTGTCCATGGATGGCGAGATGGGCACGCTGGGCATTCCCGCCGCCGTGCTGAGCAAGTTCCTGTGGACGCGTGGCATCACCGTGGAGAAGACCAATCTGTACTCGGTGCTGTTCCTGTTCTCGATGGGCATCACCAAGGGCAAGTGGAGCACGCTGGTTACCGAGTTGATGGCGTTCAAGGATCTTTACGATGCCAACACACCGCTCAGCCGCTCTCTGCCCATCCTGGCCCAGGACTATCCAGAGGCTTACGCCAGCTGGGGCCTGCGCGACCTGTGCGATGCACTGCATGGTTTCAACCGTGAATTCCGTGTGGCCGAGGTGATGCGCGAGATGTATGTGGACCTGCCCGAGCCGGTCATGACGCCGGCCGAGGCATACAACCACCTGGTTCGAGGTGAGATCGAGCGCGTGGACATCGACCAGATCAGCGGTCGCGTGGCCGGCACCATGCTCGTTCCCTACCCGCCGGGCATCCCGACGATCATGCCGGGCGAACGCTTCGGCGCCCAGGATGAGCCGATCATCCAGTCACTGCGCATCGCCCGCGAGCAGAACGCGCGCTTCCCCGGCTTTGAGTCGGATGTGCATGGCTTGATCATCGACAACAGCGGCGAGCAGCCCAGTTACAAGGTGGAGGTGTTGAAGCTTTAAGGCGTGTGCGGTGGCTGTGGCTGCGGCAGTGCCTGCCACTCCCCTCTCCCGTGCACGGGAGAGGGTGCCCGAAGGGCGGGTGAGGGGCGTCTTGCTCTTTGAACTTCGCTCTTTGCTCTCGCAACAGCAAAACGCAATCAAACGCGCCCTCACCCCAACCCCTCTCCCGTGAACGGGAGAGGGGCTTACAAGCCGAGAGCCACGTCTCCCTCCAATGACCAGCACACGCCAGGAACAACGGGTATTGCAGTTGTCGATCGCAGGGACCGTACTGGTCGCTGCGATCGGCTTCGTTGGTGGCATGTTGGCGCGCTCGCAGGCGATCCTGTTCGATGGCATCTACAGCCTGGTGGATGTGGCATTGACGCTGGTCGCGTTGGCCGTGCTGCGCTTGATGGCCAACGAACAGAGCCCGCGTTTCCAGTACGGGTTCTGGCATCTGGAACCCATGGTCGAAGCACTGGGCGGCGCCATCCTCAGTCTGGCCTGCGTCTATGCGCTGGCCAATGCAGTGATCGGCTTCAGCGGGGATGGTCACGAAACACGGCTGGGCCCGGGACTGGTCTGGGCTGCACTGCTGGCCGTGGTAGACCTGGCCATGGCGGTGTGGATCGGCCATCATGCGCGCCGCCTGCAATCCGGATTGCTGGCATTGGATGCGCGCGCGTGGCTGTTGACCGGGTTGATGAGCCTTGCCGTGGTGCTGTCGTTTGTCATCGCACTGGCGCTGCGCGGTGGCGCGTATGCGCATTGGATTCCCTACATGGATCCGCTGGTATTGGCCTGCATCAGTCTGGTCGCGCTGCCGGTGCCGCTGCGCGCAGCGTGGAAGGCGGCACGCGAGGTACTGCAGGTCGCGCCGGATGATCTGGACCGGCATGTGCAGCAGGTGATGCAGCAGTTCGTCAGCGAGCATCAGTTTGAAAGCTTCACCAGCCATGTCGCCAAGATCGGGCGCATGCAGTTCATCGAGATCCACATCCTCACAACGCCGGAAACCCAACTGGGCAGCATCGGCGACGTCGACCGGCTGCGCGATGACATCGCCACCCGTCTCGACGCGCGTTCGGGCCGGTTCTGGCTCACCATCGATTTCACTTCCGACCCGGCGTGGACATGAGCCGCCCTGCCCCGCAGAAGATGGGCCTGACCATGGCGACGATGCTGGTCGCCGGCAACATGATCGGCACCGGCGTGTTCCTGCTGCCGGCCAATCTGGCCACGGTCGGCAGCATCTCGTCGGTTGGCTGGCTGATCGCCACGGCCGGCGCCATCGCACTGGGGCTGGTGTTCGCACGCCTGTCGCAACTCAATCCGCAACCCGGCGGCCCCTACGCCTATGCACGCGACACGTTCGGCAACTACATCGGCTTTGTCAGCAACTACGCCTATTGGTTCGGCAACTGGATCGGCAACGTCGCCATCGCGCTGGTGGTCACCGGCTACTTGAGTCATCTGTGGCCGTTGCTGCAGGAGCTGTATCCGCGACTGGGTTTCACCCTGGCGGTGATCTGGCTGTTGAGCCTGGCCAACGCACGCGGCGCCCGCTGGATCGGCGCGCTGGAAACCGGCACCCTGCTGCTCGCGCTGATTCCGATCCTGAGCATCGCCATCGCCGGTTGGTGGTGGTTCGATGCGACCTTGTTCAAGGCTGGCTGGAACGTCAGTGGCATGGAAGACAGCGCGGCGATCTCGCGCAGTGCATCCATCGCGCTGTGGGCCTTCATGGGCGTGGAGAGCGCGGCGGTATCGGCCGATGTCATCGACAACCCCAAGCGCAACATTCCGCTGGCGACCCTGCTGGGTCTGGCGCTGGCGGCGGTGATCTATATCAGCTGCTCGCTGGTCATCATGGGCATTGTGCCGATGGAGCAGCTGCGTGATTCGTCGGCGCCGTTCGCCGATGTCGCGCAGTTGATGGTTGGCCCCTGGGGCGTGGTGGTGATCGCCCTGTGCGCCATTTTCAAATCGCTGGGCGCGCTCGGCGGCTGGATGCTGCTGGTCGGGCAATCGGCCAAGGCGGCGGCCGAGGACGGCTTGTTCCCGCGCGTGTTCTGCCGGCTCAACCGCCACGGCATGCCGGGCGTCGGGTTGATGATCGTGGCGGTGCTGATGAGCATCCTGCTGCTGGCGACCTCCTCGCCCACGCTGGCCCGGCAATTCGACCAGCTGACCAACATCGCGGTACTGCTGACCATCATTCCCTACCTGTTCTCAGCCGGCGCACTGGCCGCCACCACGCTGGAACGCAACGAAACCGGCCTGCTGCGCGCCGGTTGCCTGCTCACCGCAGCCGCCGCCGTCGCTTACTGCCTGTACGCCCTGCTCGGCGCCGACGCCCAGTTGCTGGCCTACGCCACCGTGGCGATGCTGTTCAGCGCGGCGCTGTACCCGTTCTTCCGGCGGCGGATGCTGGACGTGGCCAAGGGCGGATAGCCGTCCCCCGGACACTGCGCATCCGCCGCTTCGCCCTACAGGGGCCAGCGCCTACAATGGCGCCCTTATGGCAGCTCCCTGCCCGGCAATTGAAGTGGACTCCGCGTGACCGAGAAAAAGCCCGAACACACCCCGTTGATGAAGCAGTTCTTCGCCGCCAAGGCCGATTATCCGGACCTGCTGCTGCTCTTCCGGATGGGCGATTTCTACGAATTGTTCTACGACGACGCGCGCAAGGCCGCGCGCTTGCTGGACATCACCCTGACCCAGCGCGGCAGCTCCGGTGGTGCGCCGATTCCGATGGCTGGCGTGCCGGTGCATTCGTATGAAGGCTATCTGGCGCGTCTGGTGGCCTTGGGTGAATCGGTGGCGATCTGCGAGCAGATCGGCGATCCGGCGCTGGCCAAGGGCCTGGTCGAACGCAAGGTGGTGCGCATCGTCACGCCCGGCACCGTCACCGACGAGGCGCTGCTGGACGAGCGCCGCGACACATTGCTGATGGCGTTGTCACGCAACAAGGTTGGCTACGGCCTGGCCTGGGCCGATCTGGCCGGCGGCCGCTTCCTGGTCAATGAAGTCGACAGCGACGATGCACTGGAAGCCGAGCTGGCCCGTCTGGAGCCGGCCGAGCTGCTGGTTCCCGATGAGGAAAACTGGCCCGAGTTCCTGCGCCAGCGCAACGGCGTGCGTCGGCGTGCGCCGTGGTTGTTTGACGCTGACAGCGGCCGTCGGCAACTGTTGAACTTCTTCAAACTGCACGACCTCACCGGCTTCGGTTTGGACGACAAACCGCGCGCCACCGCCGCTGCCGGCGCCCTGCTCGGCTACGTCGAGGAAACCCAGAAGCAGCGCTTGCCGCATCTGACATCCATCGCGATGGAAAACGCCGGCGAAGCGATCGCGATGAACGCCGCCACGCGTCGTCATCTGGAACTGGACACACGCGTGGACGGCGACACCCGCAACACGCTGCTCGGTGTGCTCGACAGCACCGTCTCGCCGATGGGCGGGCGCCTGCTGCGCCGCTGGCTGCACCGTCCGCTGCGCCTGCGCAACGTGCTGCAGCAGCGTCATCATGCGGTCGCCACGCTGATTGATCGCGGCACCGATGCCGACCTGCGCGAAAGCTTCCGCGCGCTCGGCGATATCGAACGCATCCTCACCCGCATGGCCTTGCGCTCGGCACGCCCGCGTGATTTCTCCACGCTACGTGATGGCCTGGGCATGCTACCGGCCATCAACGCACTGTTGGACGGGTTGGATTCGCCGCGCCTGCAGCAGCTGCGCGCCGAACTGGGTTCGCATGACGAAAGCGCGCATCTGCTCGCCAGCGCGATTGCCGAACAACCGCCGCTGAAGTTGTCCGACGGTGGCGTGATCGCGGAAGGCTACGACGCCGAGCTGGACGAACTGCGCCGACTGTCCACGCATGCCGACCAGTTCCTGATCGACCTGGAACAACGCGAACGCGAAGCCAGCGGCATCGCCACATTGAAAGTCGGCTACAACCGCGTGCACGGTTACTACATCGAAATCAGCAAGGGTCAGGCCGACAAGGCGCCGGTGCATTACACCCGCCGGCAGACGCTGACCAATGCCGAGCGCTACATCACCGAGGAACTGAAGAGCTTCGAGGACAAAGTGTTGTCCGCGCGCGAGCGTTCGCTCAGCCGCGAGAAGTTGTTGTACGAAGGCCTGCTCGACATCGTTGCCGAGCATCTGGAGCCGCTCAAACGCTGCGCTGCCGGCCTCAGCGAACTGGACGTACTGGCCGCCTTCGCCGAACGTGCGCAGGCGCTGGATTGGGCGCAACCGGAACTGCAGGAAGAACCGTGCCTGCGCATCGAACGCGGCCGTCATCCAGTGGTGGAAGCCGTGCGCGATGCGCCGTTCGAGCCGAACGACATCGACCTGCACCCGGACCGCCGCATGCTGGTCATCACCGGCCCAAACATGGGCGGTAAGTCCACTTACATGCGGCAGAACGCGCTGATCGTGCTGCTGGCGCATATCGGCAGTTTCGTCCCGGCCCGCCGCGCGGTGATCGGCCCGATCGACCGCATCCTGACGCGTATCGGCGCCGGTGATGATCTGGCCAAGGGCCAATCCACCTTCATGGTGGAGATGGCCGAGACCAGCTACATCCTGCATCACGCCACCGCGCACTCACTGGTGCTGATGGATGAAATCGGCCGTGGCACGTCCACCTATGACGGCCTGGCATTGGCCGATGCAGTGGCACGTCATCTGGCGTATCAGAACCGTTGCTACACGCTGTTTGCCACGCATTACTTCGAGCTCACCGCACTGGCCGATGAAAGCCACGAAGGCGGCGCCAGTGGCATCGCCAACGTGCACCTGGATGCAGTGGAACACACCGACAAGAACGGCGGTGAGCGCCTGGTGTTCATGCATGCGGTGAAGGATGGCCCAGCCAATCGCAGCTTCGGCCTGCAGGTGGCCGCACTGGCCGGCCTGCCGCGTTCCACCGTGGCGCAGGCACGGCGCCGCCTGGCGGAACTGGAGCAGCGCGGCGGTGAAACGCAGGCGGCATCAATGGCGCCGCAGGCATTGGACGCACCGCAGCAGTTTGGATTGTTCGCCGCGCCCAACTCGGCTGCATTGGACGCACTGCAGGCGATTGACCCGGACGAACTGACGCCGAAGCAGGCGCTGGAAGCGCTGTACCGGGTGAAGTCGTTGATCTAGTCGAGGCGCGAGCCCACTGCTTCAAGCCCCTCTCCCTTCATGGGAGAGGGGTTGCGGAGAGGGCGCCTCGTAGCCGGCCAACTCACTCAAGGCTCCAATGGGTGACCACGCAGGCATGCGGTGCACGCCGCCCCTCTTCCGCCCTTCGGGCACCTTCCCCCAAAAAGGCGGCTGCTGTCCCGCAAGGGGAGAAGGGAGCCACCTGCGTCAGCGCTGTTCAGTACGACCTGCCCAAAGGCGGCTCAAGCAGCGGCTGCGCCCTCCGCCACCAGCGCATCGTCCAGTTCACCGGCACGCACGGACGCTGGCCGTTGCAGATGCACCGCGCAGTACTGCTGGAACGCTGGCTTGGCCTCAAGCTCACCGATGCGCATGTAGTAGCTCAGGAAGGACGCCATATACAGATCGGCGACGGTGAAGCTATCGCCCACCAGATAGCGCTTGCCGGCCACCGCCGTTTCCAATGTGTGCATCAGATCGGCGGCGCTGCCGTAACCGGCCTCCATCGGCGGTGCCAGCGCGCCATGACGACGGTCGGTGACGAACGCCTCCAACGGGCCGGCCGCGAACAACACCCAGCGGTAGCACGCACCGCGTTCGGCGCTGCCCACCGGCGGCAACAATCCCTTCCAGGGCGCCAGATCCGCAAGGTGCAGACAGATCGCTGCGTTCTCGGTGATGACCGTACTGCCCTGCAGCAGCGCCGGCACCTTGCCCATGGGGTTGATCGCCAGGTACTGCGCGGACTTCATGCTGGCGCCGTACTCCAGTATCACCGCGTCGTAGCGCAGGCCGGTTTCCTCCAGCATCCAACGGGTAATGCGGCCGCGCGATTGTGGGTGGGTATGGAACGTGAGCGTGTCGGACATGTCAGGCACCTGCGTGGTAAGGAGCCCACAGTGTGCGTAGGGGCTGCTGACAGCCGCTGTCAGCAGTGATGCATCACTTGTCGGTGAGGCACTGCGCGCGCCAACGCTTCAAGAGTTGATGGCGTTGCGCCGGATAGCGCTGCGCGGTGTCTTCCAGCGCCAACAAGCGGTCGGCACGGAAGTGCCGGAAATCAGCACGCATCTCGCACCACGCCGCCAGCATGCGGACATCGGCCATGAAGGCCATCGCGAACGGCCAGATCATGCGTTCACTCACCCTGCCTTCGACATCGCGGTACTGGATACGCACGGCATTGCCGTCGCGGATGGCACGTCGCAACGCGGGCAACCACGGTTCCGGCGGCACCGCATGCCAGTGCGGTGCGAACAGGCCGCTGGTCTCCACCTGCAGGCGCAGGGTTTCCGGCAACACGCTGGTGATCCGCTGCAGGGCGGTGTCGGCCGCTGCCGCCAGTTCTGGATCGCCATGCGACGCCACCCAGCGCGCGCCGAGCAGAACCGCTTCGAGTTCTTCGGCCGAAAACATCATCGGCGGCAGCATGAAACCCGGCCGCAACTGATAGCCGACCCCGGGATCACCAGCGATATCGGCCCCCTGTCCGCGCAATGCGTCGATATCCCGGTAGACCGTCCGCAGGCTCACTTCCAGCCGCTGCGCCAATTCAGCACCACGCACCGGCTTGCGGCGCCGACGCAGCTCATCGAGCAGGTGCAGCAATCGGGTGGCGCGTTGGGTCATGACAACTGCCGCAAGGGAAGACCGCGCAGCATAGCGGGCCGGCTCCATCCGCTGCCATTTGGCCTTGATGACAGCAGACCTGTCATGACCAGAAACGGTGCATATTCATCCCAGCCACTCCGATAGATAAATCCTATGGGTGCGAATCGATCATTCGATTAGGCATTTCACCTGTTCATGCCTACAGTCGGTTCAAGATTCACCCTTAGCCAGCTGGAGCCAGCCATGAGCAGTAGCGACACCAAACCTACCTGTCCGTACCATGCCGCCCCCTCGCCCGAGCAGGCCGCGCAGGCACAGCGCGACACCAGCACCACGCCCACGCAGAAGCATGGCGATGCGCCGGTGACGCCGATGACCACCGCCTTTGGTGCGCCGGTGGTGGACAACCAGAACAGCAAGACCGCCGGCCCGCGTGGCCCGCTGCTGATGGAAGACGTGTGGCTGCTGGAGAAGCTGGCCAACTTCAATCGCGAGGTCATTCCCGAGCGCCGCATGCATGCCAAGGGTTCCGGTGCGTTCGGCACCTTCACCGTCACCCATGACATCAGCAAGTACACCCGCGCCAAGTTGTTTTCGGCCGTGGGCAAGCAGACTGAAATGTTCGCCCGCTTCACCACCGTGGCCGGCGAGCGCGGCGCGGCCGATGCCGAGCGCGACATCCGTGGCTTCGCGCTGAAGTTCTATACCGAAGAAGGCAACTGGGACCTGGTCGGCAACAACACGCCAGTGTTCTTCCTGCGTGACCCGCGCAAGTTCGGCGACCTCAACAAGGCGGTCAAGCGCGACCCGCACACCAACCTGCGCAGCGCGCGCAACAACTGGGATTTCTGGACCCTGCTGCCTGAAGCGCTGATGCAGGTGACGGTGGTGATGAGCGACCGCGGCATCCCGCGCAGCTTCCGCCACATGAACGGCTTTGGCTCGCATACCTACAGCTTCATCAATGAAGGCGGCGAACGCTTCTGGGTGAAGTTCCACTTCGTCACCCAGCAGGGCGTACAGGCACTGACCGATGCGCAGGCCGAAGTGCTGGTCGGCAAGGACCGCGAAAGCCACGCTCGTGATCTGTTCCAGTCCATCGAACGCGGCGAGTTCCCGTCGTGGAAGTTGTTCGTGCAGGTGATGCCGGAGCTGGATGCGGAAACCTATCGCGTCCATCCGTTCGACCTGACCAAGGTGTGGCCGAAGAGCGACTATCCGCTGATCGAAGTGGGCCATTTCCAGCTCAACCGCAACCCGGGCAACTGGTTCATGGATGTCGAGCAGTCGGCATTTGCGCCAAGCAACCTGGTGCCGGGCATTGGTCCGTCGCCGGACAAGATGCTGCAGGCACGTTTGTTCGCCTACAGCGATGCGCAGCGTTATCGCCTGGGCGTCAATCACCACCAGATCCCGGTCAACGCGGCGCGCTGCCCGGTCAACAGCAACCACCGCGATGGCGCCATGCGGGTGGATGGCAACTACGATGGCCTGCCGCATTACGAGCCCAACAGTTACGGCCAGTGGCAGGAACAGCCGGCATTCCGCGAACCGGCGTTGAAGATCCGTGGCGATGCCGACTTCTGGAATTTCCGCGAAGACGACAACGATTACTTCAGCCAGCCGGGTGCGCTGTTCCGCAGTTACAACGCCGAGCAGAAGCAGCGGTTGTTCGACAACACCGCGCGTGCACTTGGCGATGCGCCGGACTTCATCAAGCAGCGCCACATCGACAACTGCAACAAGGCCGACCCGGCTTACGGCGCCGGTATTGCCGCATCGCTGCAGAAGCTGACGGCTGCCGCAGCCACCCCGGCCGATCCGTTCGCACCGCCGCCGCACCCGGGCAGTGATTTCCCGACCGCCACCCCAGGCGCCGAGGATATCGAGCTTTGATTCACCCGCCCCGCCCATACGGCGGGGCGTTCTGGTTACCACCGCGCCCGGGCTGCAGCTGATGCATCCCGGGCGTTGATGTAAGCCCCCCACGCAAGCACCCTATCCGGGGTTAACATCCCGCTCTGTTACTCATTGCAAGGAATCTACGACATGAGCCTGACCGACGACCTTCTCTCCCAGCTGCAAGGCGCGCCCCTGCAGCAGGTTTCCCAGCAATTGGGCCTGGATCCGCAGCAGGCGTCCGGCGCCATCAGCGCGGCCCTGCCCTTGCTGATGGGTGCACTGGGCAACAACGCGGCCCAGCCGCAGGGCGCGCAAGCGCTGCTCGGCGCGCTGCAGACCAATCACAGCGGGCTGGATATCGGCAGCGTGTTGGGCTCGGTGCTGGGCGGTGGCGGTGGCGGCGCGGCGGCCAATGGCGCTGGCATTCTTGGCCACATCTTTGGCGGCAACGAAACCCGCGCTGAAACCGGCCTGGCCCAGGCGACCGGCCTGAGCCCGAGCAGCTCCGGCCAGCTGTTGAAGATTTTGGCCCCGATCGTGATGGCCTTCCTGGCGCAGCGCATGACCAGCGGCGGTAGTCAGGCCGATGCCGGTGGACTGGCCCAGTTGCTCGGCCAGGAGAAGCAGCAGGTAACGCAGGCCGGCGGCATCGGCGGCGGCCTGTTGGCCAGCGTGATGGACCAGGACGGCGACGGTCAGTTCGGCGTCAGCGACCTGATCAAACTGGGCAGCGGCCTGCTGGGCAGCGGCAAGCGCTGAGCCGAGTTGCCGCAGGTTGATCGAAAACGCCACCGCAAGGTGGCGTTTTTATTTGCGTAGTGCCGAGCCATGCTCGGCGACGGGCTTTCCCGGTAATGCTTCTGCCGGGAATGGCTCGGCACGACGGGTGTCAGAGGGCGTCCAGATCACCCAGTGCGCGGATCAATCGCCGGGCACGCTTGTCCGGTTTGTGTTCCGGCGCGCGATAACCTGTGCGCTCGGCGGCACGGCGCAATCTCACTTCCTCTCGCGCTTTCTTCGAGGCTTCGCTTTCCAGATACAACGCCTGCGCGACCGGTGCTGCGCCGCGCGTGTCACTCAAGCCGAGGACGTGTAGCTCAAATACTTCTTCGCCGCGCTGTACGCGCAAGGCATCGCCGATGCGCAGGGCGCGCGAGGATTTCGGACGCTGCCCTTCCACGTCAACCTTGCCGGTGTCCACCGCCTGTTTGGCCAGGCTGCGGGTCTTGAAGAAACGTGCGGCCCACAGCCACACATCGAGGCGGATGCTGGGGATCGGTGCGACTTCGGGGTTCATCGTGTTCCTGTTGTCTCCGTTTCAAGAGCCGGTTGCGCAGGCGCAGGGGGATGCATACCAGTCGTCGGCGTCGTCACCGGCAAGATGCTAGTGTGCCTGCCTCGATTCAAACAGCGGCGTCCAATGTCGAAAGCAAGCCAAGCCCGCTCCCTTACCGAAGGTCCGATCGGGCGCAGTCTGCTGCTGTTCTCGCTGCCTATTCTCGCCGGCAACATGGCGCAGTCGCTGAATGGGTCGGTCAATGCGATCTGGGTGGGCAAGTTCCTCGGCGAGGCAGCACTCACCGCCACGGCCAACGCCAACAACATCATGTTTTTCCTGATCGGCTCGGTGTTCGGCATCGGCATGGCGGCCACCATCCTGATCGGCCAGTCCATCGGCGCCAAAGACCTGCCGCAGGCGCGCCGGGTGATGGGCACCAGCGCGACCTTCTTCATCGGTCTGTCGGTGGTGATCGCGGTGGCCGGTTGGTTCCTGTCACATCGCTTGCTGTTGGCGATGGGCACCCCCGCCGAATCGCTGCCAATGGCCGAGGCGTACCTGAAGGTGATCTTCCTCGGCATGCCGCTGATCTACGCGTTCGCGTTTTTCACTGCGGCGTTGCGCGGCGCCGGCGATGCACGCACGCCGTTTCGCTTCCTGCTGCTGTCGGTGCTGTTGGATATCGGCATCAACCCGTTGCTGATCTTCGGCCTTGGCCCGTTCCCGGAACTGGGCATTGCCGGTGCCGCGTGGGCCACGTTCTTCGCACAGGGTTTGGCGCTGGCGGCGATGCTGCTGTACCTGCGCAACAAGCGTCACATGCTGTGGCTGGGCCGCAAGGATGCCGCGCTGCTGAAGATCGACCCGGTGATCCTCAAGGCACTGGTGATCAAGGGCGTGCCGATGGGCCTGCAGATGGTGCTGATCTCGCTGGCGATGATCATGATGATCTCCATGGTCAACGCATACGGCGTGGAGACCTCATCGGCCTATGGCGCCGCGCTGCAGTTGTGGACCTATGTGCAGATGCCGGCAATGGCCATTGGCGCGGCGTGTTCGTCGATGGCCGCACAGAACGTCGGTGCCGGCCGCTGGGACCGCGTGCATGCCACCGCGCGTACCGGCGTGTTGTTCAACTTCCTGCTGACCGGCGCGTTGATCGCACCGATCATTCTGTTTGATCGAAGCACGCTGGCGCTGTTCCTGCCCGGCGAAAGCCCGGCGCTGGAAATCGGCCGCCACCTCAACCACATTTCGGTGTGGTCGTTCCTGTTCTTCGGCGTGACCTTTGTGGTGTCCGGCGTGGTTCGTTCGACCGGCGCGGTGGTGCCGCCGTTGCTGATCCTGGCGGTCGCGATGTGGGGCATCCGCGTGCCGTTCGCCAAATGGCTGCAACCGGTGCTGGGCGTGGACGCGATCTGGTGGAGTTTCCCGGTCAGCGCGTTCTGCTCGATGGTGATGGTGATGGCCTATTACCGCTGGGGTAACTGGCGCAAGGCCAAGATGCTGGAGAAACACGAAGTCGATGCACTGGCCACACCGGCAGAAGTGCCCTCGACCCCGCCATCGCCAGTGGCCGATGCCAATCCGGAAGTGGAAGCCGACGTTGATGAGGATGTGGCTGAGCAGCCGGCGGCGCGTTGAAGCGTCGCTGGCGAAGCATCTCTTCGTGAGATGCAGCCGTAGGGTGGGATGAGCAACGCGCAATCCCAACGTGACCGTTGGATTCTGAGCACAGGCGTTTACCCCTCCCCGCCCTCCCCTTGCCTACGGCAAAGGGAGGGAGCTGTAGTGCCGAGCCATGCTCGGCAG
>NZ_JBOHXW010000003.1:0-547136 GCF_050737575.1 Stenotrophomonas sp. | reverse complement strand
CTCCCCAACCCCTCTCCCGTAAAGGGAGAGGGGCTTTTAGGTTGCGCTTGCCGGAGGGGCTTCGGGCGCGCAAACAACAACGCCGCCCTGCGGCGGCGTTGTCTGTCGCTGAAACTGCGGCTCGCTTAGAAACCGCAGAAGCAATACGCCAGCGACTTTACCGGGGTGCCGTTGCGGTCCTTCACTGCGTCTTCGACGAAGCGCAGCTGGGTGTCCAGCTCCGGCATCGAACGGGCGATCAGCATGCGTGCCACGCCCGAGTCGGCCAGCATCCAGGCGCCCATGCGGCTGCCGGCAAAGCCGGTCATGAACTGCGAGAACGGGGTTGCGCTCTTCTCGATGTAACGCACGCGGAACTTCTCGGCGTCGCCCAGCTTGGCCCGGTCGGCAGCGTCGGCCACGGCCGCCTTGAGGCCGCCAAACTCGTCCACCAGCCCACGCTCCTTGGCCTGTGCACCACTCCAGACGCGGCCACGGGCCACTTCATCGATGGCTTCGACCGGCTTGTTGCGTGCCTGCGCGACCTTGCCGGTGAAATCGGCATAGCCCTTGTTGATGATCGACTGGATCACCTGGCCCACGGCCGGGTCCATCGGGCGGGTCACATCGAACGCACCAGCAAAACGCGTGGTGCCGACGCCATCGGTGTGCACGCCGATCTTGTCCAGGCTGCGGGCGAAGTTCGGGATCATGCCGAAGATGCCGATCGAGCCGGTGATGGTGGATTCGTCGGCGTAGATGCGATCGGCGTTCATGCTGATCCAGTAACCACCGGATGCGGCCATGTCGCCCATCGACACCACCACCGGCTTGCCGGCGGCCTTGAGCGCGTCCACTTCGCGGCGGATCTGCTCGGAGGCGAAGACTTCACCACCCGGCGAATCCACACGCAGCACCACGGCCTTCACGTCGTCATCGTCACGGGCCGCACGCAGCAGCGCCGAAGTCGATTCGCCACCAACACGGCCAGCCGGCAGGTCGCCACCGGCGATTTCGCCTTCGGCCACCACCACCGCCACCTGCGGACGCGAGTCCATCGGCGAGCGGCGGGTATCGACCTGCAGCAGGTAATCGTTCAACGCGATCTGGCGGTAGCCGCCATCGGCATCGCTGTCGGCTGCGCCGCGCTCGGTGAGCAGCGCCTGCACTTCCTCGCGGGTCTTCAGGCCGTCCACCAGCTTCTGCTGCAGGGCGAAGCGGGCCAGGTCGCCTTCGACCGCGGCAATGCCTTCGGGCAGCGTGTCGATGCCGGCCGCCAGCTGTGCGGGATCGAGCTTGCGCGCCTTGGCGATGTCGCCCAGGTAGCGCTGCCACACGTCGTTCATCCAGAACAGGTCCGCTTCCTTGGCCTGCGGTGACGCGGCGTCGAGCACATACGGTTCGGCGGCGGACTTGAACTCGCCCACCTTGAACAGGTGCACGTCCACGCCCAGCTTTTCCTGCAGGCCGGTACGGAAGTACTGGCGGTAACGGCCCAGGCCCTCCAGCAGCAAGCTGCCCATCGGGTCGAGGTAAACCTCGTCGGCCTGCGCGGCCAACAGGTACTGCGACTGGCTCAGGTTTTCGCTGTAGGCGACCACCTGCTTCTTGGCGGCACGCAGCTCCTGTAGCGCCGTGGCCACTTCGCGCATCGAGGCGAAGCCGCTGGGCTGGAGCTTGTCCAGATTCAGCACCACGCGCTCGATCTTCTTGTCGTCCTTGGCCGCTTCAATCGCGCGGATCAGGTCACGCAGCTGCAGCTCTTCGGCATTGCTGTCGCCCAGCGCCTTGCCCAGCGCGCGGCTGACCGGATCGGTGCTGAACTGCTCGACCAGCCGGCCTTCGGGCGCGATGACCAAGGTGGTGCGGTCCTGCAGCACCTTGGTCGAAGAGGCGCTCATGCCCATCGCGGCAACGAACACCATCAACAACAGCAGCAACAGGCCGAAGAACACCAGGTTGAGGATCAACCGGCGGGTGAAATTCATCACATCCCACAGACCGATGAAGAAGCTGGCGATGGGATTGCGACGCGGCAGGGGTGGGGGATTCATGGACGCTCCGAATGGGGCTTGTTGCAAAGCAGGATACTCAGAACCACGCAGACCGGCATGGCCTTTAAGTCAGGGGGTCGCGTGGGCGATCAAGCGCCGGCTGCTGACCCGCAAACGCCAGCCCAGCAAGACTGCGGCAACACTCAGGCCCATGATCAGGCCCACCCACATGCCCTGCGGTCCCCAGCCCAGGCCAAGGCCAAGGCCCGCACCCAGCGGCATGCCCACGCCCCAGTACGCAAACATGGCGATGAACATCGGCACGCGTGTGTCCTTGAGCCCGCGCAGCGCGCCGGCCGACAGCACCTGGATGCCATCGGGAATCTGGAAAGTGGCCGCGTACAGCAGCAGCGTGGAAGCCAGCGCGGCCACGGCAAGGTCGTCGGTGTACAAGCGCACGACCGCTTCGTGGCCCAGCAGGAGGCCGGTGATCGACAGCAACTGGGTGACCATGACGATGGCATAGCCGGCCCAGGTGGCGCGGCGCACGCCCAACGGATCGTTGCTGCCCACGGCATGGCCCACGCGCACGGTGGTGGCTTCGGCCACGCCCATCGGAATCATGAAACACAGCTGCGCCACGTTGATGGCGATCTGGTGGGCGCTGGCTTCAATCGCACCGATACGGCCGATCAACAGCGCGGTGATGATGAACAAACCGCCTTCCATCAGCACGGTAATGCCGATCGGCAAGCCAGTGCGCAGCAGGTCCCAGATGGCACGCCAGCGCGGCAACTCGAAGTGGCTGAACAACTGCAGGTGGGCGAAGCGTTTGGTCGTCCACAGGTAGGTGGCAAAGGCGATCGCCTGCACCCACATGGTTACCGACGAGGCGATGCCCAGGCCTTCGGCGCCCATTTCCGGGAAGCCGAACTTGCCGTTGCACAGCGCGTAACCCAATGGCCCGAGCACCAGTAATCCGCCGAAGCCGATCAGCATGGTCGGCAAGGTCCAATGCATGCCTTCACTGAGATAACGCATGCAGAAGTACAGCGTCAGCGCCGGAACACCCCAGCGGATGGCGTGCAGGAAGCTGGTGGCGCCGGGCACGATTTCCGGGGCGATACCGAACGCCGGCAGGAACGCCGGCACGATGCTCAGGAACAGGAACATCAGCACGCTCAAGCCCACGCCCAGCCACAAGGCCTGGCGGAACAAGGGGCCGATTTCGCGCTCGCGGCCTGCGCCGTGCAGCTGCGAGACCGAGGCGGTGAGCGAGATAAGCGTGCCAATCGGCACCAGCATCGGCAGCCACAACAGCGCCGTGCCGATGCTGACCGCCGCAAAGGTATCGGTGCCGTGGTGGCCGGCAATGGTGTTGTCAACGAAAGCGATCAGACCGGTCGAGACGTGGCCCAGCACCAACGGCAAGGCGAGCAGACCGGTCGTCCGCACTTCTTGCATGAAGCGCGGGGTAGCGGGAGAAGTAGACATATACAGAAGACGCAGACTGCGGCCGGCGCGGAAAGCGCAGCGATGCCGGGTTGCGGAGTGTGCGCATTCTAGCGTGGCAAGGCCGTGACTCGCCTGCCCCGCCGTTAAACGGCCCGCGCAGGTCTCAGCGCGCCACGTTCTGCTGCAGCCAAGCGGCACGTTGCGCCGGGGCAAGCGCCAGCAGTTGTTCGCGCAGTGCGACCCGTTCCTGCGGCGGCGTGCGCTGCGAGATCAGGCTCAGTTGTTCCAGCTGTGCGGGATCGAGTTGATGCAGCAAGGCCAGCATCGGTTCGCGCTGCTCGGCCGGCAGGTAGCCCAGCAAGGGCTGCAACTTGGCGTAAAGCGCACCGAGGCGCGGCCCCAGCAACCAACCGTCGCGGTGCATCTGGTCCATGCCTTGGAAGTGCGCCTGCAGGGCATCGCGCTGCGCGGCGGACATGCCGGCCAAGGCAGCGGCGGCTTGCGCGATGCGCTGACGCTCGGTTTCAGGCAGCGCCTGCCAGGCGGCATAACGGGCGCGCAGTTCGCGTTTGGCCGACGGCGTCATCGTCGCCCATGCGGCCTGCGGCGTTTGTACGCTGGTAGCGGGCGTTGCCGGTTCAACCGATGCCGGCAAGGCGCTGGGCACGGCGGCCTGCGTGACCAGCGCGGCACTCAACAGCAGCGGCGCGCACAGCCAACGGCAATCAATTTTCAGCATCTACCGTCTCCAGTGCGGCACCGGCCGGTTCCGGTCGGCTCGGCTGCGGTTGCGATTCGTCCACCGGCAGCGGACCACCGGCGGCGTACCAAGCCAGGAAATCCGCATCACGCGCCAATGCCAGGCGCGGATCGGCCAGCATGGCGGCGTCGGTGGCGACATGGGCGTCCTCGCCGGGGGCCAGCGGGGTGCTGTCATCGGGCAATTCTTCGACCTGCACCGGGCCGGTGTCGCTCAGTCCACTACCGGCATTGGCATCGATGGCGGCTGACGTATGCGAACGCCACCACCACCACGACACCACGGCCAGCAGCAACAGCGGCACGCACAGCAGCAACCAGGTACGCAGGCGCCAAGGCGCGCGCTGGCGACGGCGCGGCGCGGGCTTGCGGCGGTCGTCCTGGAACGTCAGCGTGGGTGCTGGCGCCGGCTTGCTCGGCAGCACACCGCTGATGACCGAGTCTCGCAGCTGTTCCAACTGCTGCAGACGCGGCTGGGAGAGATCGCGGATCCGCGCCTGCACGTCTTCGGCCAACTGCCGCCAGCCGCTTGCATCGGGATACCCCTCGGCGTCGCGTGGGCAGGCACCGGCCAGGGCCTGGCGATACGCATCCGCCTCGACGCCCAGCACTGCGGCGGCAGCCGGCTCGTCCAGGCCAGCGCCGATCCGCAACAGCATTGCCAGCCGCTCGGCCGGGGCCAGCACTTGCAGGTGCGCTACCGACTCGGGCCAGTGCCCACCGGCTGGCGGAGCCAACAACTGCGGGGTGCTGCACAGCAGGCCCCAGAAACGGGCCGGCCAATCGGCCATCTGCAGGTTGGCGGCGTGGCCGACAAAGGCGCGCATGGCCACGGCCACCGCGCGTTCGGCCAGGGCCGCATCGCCGGCCTGCAATTCGGCCACCACCAAGGCGCGGCGCTCGACGCCACGCAGGAAGGCGGACAGTGCATTGGCTGCGGCTGGGGAAAGAGAAGCGGGTGCAGCCGTCATGTGAACTCCATCATCCCGGGAATGATACCCAGCGCATGATTGGCTGCGACGCCTGCACACAGCCTTCACAGCGCACATCACGGCCTCTGCCGCAAGTTGTGCACAGCGTCAATACCATGTAACAGACACTGGGCATGGAGCAGGGTACAGCGACGTTTCGTTTTTGTTTCACGGCCAAGTCATTGATTAAACTACACTATTCAATGTGGCTATTTTTTGACCAAGTTGACCCTGAGGCTTGAACTGTCGTCCAAAGCGCGTGGAGCACATTGTTCACCCACAGAGTTATCCACAGCAAATGTGGATAAGCCAAAATCCCTAATCAGGGCCGGTGTTTACGCGCCATTTATGTGGGCCTTCACAGCAACACAACGCAAGCCAATGAGCGCAGGCCACCTGCCCGCTGACGCTACACTGCCCGCCATGCCTGCCTGCCCCACCCTGCGCATCGCCTTGCCGGTGCCGCTGCCGCAATTGTTCGATTACCTGCCGCCAGAAGGCAGCCCGCCACCCGCCCCCGGCGATGTGGGCCGGCGCCTGCGGGTGCCATTTGGCCCGCGTGAACTGGTGGGCGTGGTGGAAAGCCTCGGCCAGGCCGACGACGGCGCTCCGCTGCGTGCGGCGTTGGAGTGGCTGGACCCGGTGCCGCTGATCGGCGGTGAGCTGGCCAGCTCGCTGCAGTGGTTGTCGCGTTACACCCACGCCCCGCTAGGCGAAGTGATTGCCACCGCGCTGCCGGCGCCCCTGCGCCGCGGCGAGGCATTGCCGGATACCCACGGCTGGGCCTGGCAGCTGACCGACGCCGGCCGCGATGGCCTGGCCAAACTGCGCGCCGGCACCCGCCCGCAACGGCTGGCAACGCTGCTGGAAGCCGGTGCGGTCAACGAAGACCTGCTGGACGACCAGCTCGATGACTGGCGCAGCGCGGCCCGCGCCTTGGCCAAGCGCGGCTTTGCCGACCGGGTGGATGTGCCGGCGCTGATTCCGCAGGCCGATACCCGCCCGGGGCCGACGCCCAACCCGCAGCAGCAGACCGCCATTGATGCGATCAACGGCTGCGATGGCTTCCAGCCGTTCCTGCTGGATGGCGTCACCGGCAGCGGCAAGACCGAGGTCTATCTGCAGGCGATCAGCCAGTGCCTGCAACAAGGCAAGCAAGCGTTGGTGCTGGTGCCGGAAATCGGCCTGACCCCGCAGATGCTGACCCGCTTCCGCAGCCGCTTGGGCATTCCGGTGCACGCGCTGCATTCGGGCTTGAACGACAACGAACGCGCGCGGGTGTGGGCGGCCGCATCGCGGGGCGAAGCGCGGGTGATTGTCGGCACGCGTTCGGCCATCTTCACGCCGCTGCCGCAGCCCGGCTTGATCGTCATCGACGAGGAACACGACGGCAGTTACAAGCAGCAGGATGGCATCCGCTATCACGCGCGTGATTTTGCGCTGGTGCGCGGCAAGGCGCTGAACGTGCCGGTGGTGCTGGGCAGCGCCACGCCCTCGCTGGAGTCGCTGCACAACGCGCGCAGCGGTCGCTACACGCACCTGCGCCTGCAACAACGTGCCGGCGATGCAAAGCCGCCGGGCGTGCGCGTGTTCGATGTGCGCAAGCGTCCGCTGCAGGATGGCTTGTCGCCGGAAGTGTTGACCGGTATCGCGCAGCATTTGAAGGCTGGCAACCAGGTGTTGGTGTTCAAGAACCGACGTGGTTATGCACCGGTGCTGCTGTGCCACGACTGCGGTTGGACCGCGCCGTGCAAACGCTGCAGCACGCCGCTGCACACCACGCCGATGACCGTGCACGGCGGCGGCCGTCGCCTGCAATGTCATCACTGCGGCGCACGCCAATCGGTGCCGTTGGCCTGCCCGGACTGCGCCAGCCTCGCGCTGCAGCCGCAGGGCATCGGCACCGAGCGATTGGAAGAACGGCTGCTGCAGTTGTTCCCGGATGTCCCGGTGCTGCGCATCGACCGTGGCACCACCACGCGCCGCGATGCACTGGAACAAACCTTGGCCACGCTCGGCGACCAGCCCGGCATTCTGGTCGGCACGCAGATCCTGGCCAAAGGCCATGACCTGCCGAAGCTGACCTTGGTGGTGGTGGTAGGCATCGATGAAGGCCTGTTTTCAGCGGACTTCCGCGCCAGCGAGAAACTCGCGCAGCAGCTGATTCAAGTGGCCGGTCGCGCCGGCCGTGCCGAACGCCCAGGCGAAGTGTGGTTGCAGACGCATCATCCAGATAACGCATTGCTGCACACGCTGGTCAACGGCGGTTATCACGCCTTCGCCGAGGCCGAATTGCAGCAACGTGAGGCGGCGGGTTTTCCGCCGTTCGCGCACCTGGCACTGATGCGTGCCGAGGCCAAGCAGGTGGAACAGGCCAATGAATTTCTGGCGGCAGTGAAACAGCTGATTCCCGCGCAGAACGGCGTTGAACGCTTTGGGCCGATGCCGGCACCGATGCCGCGTCGTGCTGGATTTCAGCGCACGCAGTTGTTGTTGTCGGCGGAGCGGCGGCGGCCATTGCATGGCGTGCTGGGCCAGTTGATGGCGCAGGTGTATGCACTGCCGCAGGCAAGGCGCGTGCGCTGGTCGCTGGATGTGGACCCGATGGATTTGTATTGAGACATCTGAGCACCCCATCCCTTCTCCCGCATGCGGGAGAAGGTGCCCCAAAGGGGCGGATGAGGGAAAGCTCTACAACTTGTTGCCATTCACTCCAATGCTGCCCTCACCCCAACCCCTCTCCCGTAAACGGGAGAGGGGCTTTGAGCAGCATTGCGCTGGTGGTTACCAGGTCTTCCGCAGCGGATGCGCTTCGGTGTTGAACACCACGCCGTCGAAATCCAGTGCCGTGGCCGGGGCGAACAGCAGGTAGTAGTACTTGAAGGTTTCGGCGAACAGGAAGCTCTCCATCGAGTCGTCCTTCTCCTTGCTGCGCACGTCCTTCAATGCGGCAAAGCCGTGCTCGGTGCGGGTGTACTTGACGAAGTCGTCAAAGAATTCCTTGCCCATGCCGCGGTAGCGCGCGTCGCCGGTGTAGTGGTGCAGGTAATACGCCGACTCCACGATTTCCGGGCGCAACGCGTAGCTCGGCGAGCGCACTTCCATTGCGGCGTAGTCCAGCGACTCCGGCTCGATGCCGTTCAAGCGCCACATCTTCAGGTTCGATTCCTGCAGGCGCTTGGCGCGATCCAGATCGCCACCCAGTGCCAACAAGCCCGGCATGAAGGCATCCAACGCGCCGTAGGTCGATGAGGTGCGCTTGCCGGTGTCCATGTCGGCGTGGCCGTACCACAGCTCACCTTCGCGCACTTCGTCGGCCAGGTACTGGTTGACCGGGCCGATGTTCTCGTCCCACATGCGCTTGCAGTCTTCGTCGCCGAACAAGTTCCAGCACTTGAGCAGGTACTCGTAGTACGAGTCGATGCCGCCGGCAATCGAGGCATCCTTGTTGGTCCATTCACCTGTTTCGACATTGATGTTCAAGCCGACCAGGCCAATCTTCGAGCGACGGTTGTGGGTTTCCACCAAGGCGCGCTTGGCCTTGTCGTAATACGCCTGCTTGCCGGTGAGCTTGGCCAGGGTGCCGAACTCCAGCAGCAACGTGCCGGTTTCGGCCGGGTTGCTGATCTTGCCGCTGGTCTTGCCGGTGCGCAGGTTGACGTGCGTGTACGGCAGGCCGGTCGGGCTGTCGAACACCGGTGACAGGCGCGTACCGAGGTCATCGGCGAGCTTGAGCAGACGCTCGTCGTTGGTCATCTGGTAAGCCGACAACAGGCCGCCGAGCAGACGGATGGTGACCTCGAAGTTCTGCACCTCGATGTCCTGGTCGAACGAGAGCTGGCTGACGATCAGCTCGCGCGCTTCGTTGGCTTCCTTGTCCAGGCCGAGCAGCAGCAGCGTGTCCAGCGCATCCACCGGCGACATCAGCAGCGGCACCGGATACCAGTCGCGCGGCTTGCCGGTGAGCGGCTTCAGGTCGTCATGGCCCTTGGCGTACTGCATGTAGCCCTGCCAGGCGTGGCGGGTGGCTTCACGCACCTGCTCGGCCATGCGCGCGGCTTCGGCATCGTCCACCACCGGCACTGCGGCGAGCGGGGCGGTTGCTGCGGCGGTCGCCGGGGCAGCGGGAGTGGTGGAAGCGGCGGGCGCGGTTGAGTTGTTGCAGGCGCTGAGCGCCAACATCACGGCGACTACCAACGGGGCACTACGCAGGGCACGGGTCATCATGGGTTCCTCTGGATGGAAGCGTTGTCTTGCGATGAACGGAAGCGGGATGAACGGAAGCGGGATGAAACGGGGGTGGCATGCAGCACGTCGCCCAGGGTATCCAGGCGCAATGCGGCACGTAGTTGGGACAGATCGGCGCGGCTGCGCACGATCACGTCACGGGGTTGACCGGGCAGCAGGTCGAAGGCGTTGTCGTCGAGCTGCACGGCGTTGTTGCCGAAGTCGATCCACACTGCACGCGCAAGCTGCTCGCTGTGCAGACGCAGCCGATAGTGATCGCCTTCGGCCTGCAGTTCGGCGTGTACGGCATTGCGGGTCAATGCCTGTTCTTTGGCGGCAGCGAAATAGACGATGCGCTGCGCCAGCAGCGTGTCGCCGCTCAGCAACTCGAACACCGCCAGCGTGCGCGTTGGATCAGCCCCCTCAAGCAGGGCAGCATCCTTGAAGCGCGCAAACGCCGTCGCCGCCAGTGGCGCCAGGGTCACCGCCTGCTGCTGTTGCTGCAGAACACGGCCATCGACATCCATCACCCGATAACGCAGCTGTGCTTCCAGCGGCGCGCGGCCGTCGTTGAGCAGGCTGACCCGGGTTTCGCCGGCATCACGCAATGCGGCCACGGCCACATCGGCGAAGAAGCGACGCGCATGGAAATGCAGCGCCTTCCAGTTGCCGAAGTAATCCACGCTCGACCAGGATGCACCCGGCCACACATCGTTGAGCTGCCAGTACAGCGAGCCCATCGTGTACGGGCGCGAGGCACGATGATGCAGCGCCGCCAACGCGATGCCTTCGGCCTGCATCACCTGGCTGAGATAGACGAAGTCGCCAAAAGTACGCGGCGTGCCGTATTCCATCTCGATGTAATGCAGCAGCCGTTCGTTGCCCTTGCCCGCCATGAACTTCTGGTGGGCGCGGATCACCTCGCCCTCCACCTGCTGTTCCTGCCTGCTCGCAAACGCATCCACGGTGGACAGCTGCGGCCAGGCCTGCAGGCCGTACTCGGACATGAAGCGCGGCGTCTCGTTCAAGTACGCCGTCACCGGCAACGCCGGGCCGCCCCACACGTCCCAATAGTGCTTGTCGCCACGACGTGAATCGTTGGCCTTGCTGTCCAGATCATTGCTTGGCGAGCTGGACCAGTACGGCACGCCCAACCCTTCTTCGGCGACGACCTTGCGCAGGTCATTGCCGAACAGATCGACATAGCCCTGCCACACCTTCGCCGCGAACGCGGGATCGGCGTCCCGCAGCGTCTTGCCGTGGCCCCAGTCCTTCCACGCAGTTTCTTCTTCGTTGTTGCCACACCACAGCACGATGCTCGGGTGATGCCGCAACCGACGAATGTTGTCGCGTGCCTCGGCCACCACGTTGCTGCGGAATGCGGGGTCATAACCGGGCTGCATGCCACCGCCGAACATGAAGTCCTGCCAGACCAGCAGGCCCAGCTCGTCGGCGATATCGAAGAACGCATCGTCTTCGTAATAACCACCGCCCCAGTTGCGCAGCATGTTCATGTTGGCATCGCGCGCGGCCTGCAGATCGCGACGCAGGTGCTCGCGCGTGACCCGCGCCGGAAACGCATCGAACGGAATCACGTTCGCGCCCTTGGCAAACACCGGCACGTCGTTGATCACGAAGGCGAAGCCCTGCCCGCCGTCGGTGTCTTCGTCGCGCTGCAGTTTCACCGTGCGCAGTCCGGTGCGAATACTGGCGTTGTGTTCGTCGCGGCGACCACCGTCCACCCGCGCCTGCACGGTGTAGCGATCCTGCGCGCCGTAACCGACCGGCCACCAACGTCGCGGCTGCGCGATGCGCACCGGCAGCTGCAGTTCATTGCTGCCCGGCTGCAATGCGGCGTCGCGTTCAACGCGTGCAACGCGCTTTCCGTCCGGATCCAGCACGTCCACCACGACCGTGGCCTTGCCAGCCGCGTCGGCCTGCTCCAGCTGCAGCAGCACGCTCAGCTCGGCGTGCTGCGCATCGAGCGCATCGGTGCGTACCGCCAGATCGGTGATGCGGTTGTCGTCCCAGCTCTGCAGTTGCACCGCGCGCCAGACACCGGCGGTGACGTAACGCGGGCCCCAGTCCCAACCAAAGTGATACGCGGGCTTGCGCACGAAGTTGCCGACCATCGCATCCTTCGGCTCATCGCCATAGGACGAGGGATAGTTGCCGGCAATCTTGTTCGGCATCGCCTGCACCTGCGGCAGCAAGCTGCGGATCGGCGAACGAAACACGATGCGCAGTTCGTTGTCACTGGCCTTCAAGCGGCCATCGACGCGCGCCTGCCAGGTGCGGTGCGCGTTGTTGGCGCTCAACAACGGCGCGCCGTTGAGGCTCACCTCGGCGAACGTATCCAGCCCATCGAAGCGCAGCTCGCTGTGGCGCTTTGCCAGCGTCGCCGCATCCACGTCAAACCGTGCACGGTATTCCCAGTCGCCCAGGCCGATCCACTGCAGCTTGGCTTCGGCAGCGCCCACATACGGATCGCCGATCACGCCAGCGGCCATCAGATCGGTATGCACGCTGCCCGGCACCGTTGCCTGTTTCCACGCATCCATGCCCGGATGCGCCTGCAGCTGCGCATCACCCGGCAGCAGGCGGAAGCTCCACTGCGCCTGCAATGGTGCAGCCAGTGCGGGCGCAGTGCAGGTCAGCCATAGCGCGCACAGCAACAACGTGCGACATACGCGCTGCGCATGAATTTGTATCGATCCAAATTTTGAGTGCGCCTGCTGCATGCTGCTTCCTCTTTGTTGCTGCTTCCGGTTTGTCTTTTCGAGTAGCAACGGCTGTCAAACCGTCTTCAACAAAAATCTGAAACTGCGCGTGTTCTGAAGTTCACTGCTGAAGCGGGGAGCAGGAGCCATCCCCGCCTTCGCGGGGATGACGACTGAACGTTTGGCTGCGGTCTTCGTCAGCCCGCGCGCACCACGTTCAACACTTCGTGGCAGGCGCCCATGGTGTGGTAATCGGTCTTGCCGGCCGGGCTCTTTTCGTCGCTGTACTTGCGGTTGTCGGCATCAAGAATGCGGAACCAGGCGCCGTAGCGGTGATCCACCAAGTGTTCCCAGGAGTACGCCCACAACCGGTCGTACCACTGCCAGTAGCTCGCATCGCCAGTACGCTTTGCCAGCAACGCGGCAGCGGCCAGCGATTCGGCCTGCACCCAGAAATACTTGTCGTCGTCGCAGACAAAGCTGTCGTCGCCGATGGCCGCGCCATCCATGCCCGGCTGACGACGCGCTTCCGGCGCGAAGCCGTAATACAGGCCGCCGCGTGCCTCGTCCCACGAACAGGCCATCGCCGTGTCGAACAGATGACGCGCGGTCGGCACCAGCCAATCGGCATCGACGTGGCGGTCGAGAATCATCAGCAACTTGGCCCATTCGGTCTGATGACCGGGCTGGAAGCCCCACGGGCGGAACAGATGCTTGGGATTGTCGAGGTTGTAATCCCAGTCGATATTCCACTCGGTGTCGTAGTGCTCCCACACCAGCCCGCCGGCCTTTGCGGCCTGGGCACGGGTCATGTTGTCGGCCAGCTGCAGTGCGCGTTGCAGATAGCGCTCTTCACCACTGGCCTCGAACGCGGCCAGCATCGCCTCGCACATGTGCATGTTGGCGTTCTGGCCGCGGTAGCCGGTGAAATTCCACTGCGCATCGGCTTCGTCGCGATACAGGCCGTGCTGCGGTTCCCAGAAGTGACGTTCCAGCAGCTGCCAGGTTTCGTCCATCCATTCGCGGCCCTGCGCGATGCCGGCCTTCAAGGCGCAGCTATAGGCCAGCAACACGAACGCCACGCCGTAGCAGTGGTTCATGTCGTCTTCGACCTTGCCGTCACGCAGTGTCCACGCATAGCCGCCACTGGCCGGATTGCGGTGCACGTTGCGCAGGTAATCCACGCCGTGCTTCACCGCGTCCAGGTATTCGGCATTGCCGTACTCGCGGTAGGCCATGGCGTAGTTGAAGACGAAGCGGGTGCTGCTGACCAGGTGACGATGGCTGGCGTCGTAAACGCTGCCGTCGTCGCGGTAGTAATGGAAAAAACCACCCTGCGGGTCGATGCAATGCGGATGGTAGAAGGCCATCGTGTCGGCGATATGCCCACGCAGGAAAGCCGGGGAGCGGAAATCGGGAGCAGTGGTATTCATGCGATGGCGTCCTGTTGCAGCAGCAGTTGTTGCACTTCGTGCAGGCTGGGCATGGCGGCAAACGCGCCCTTGCGGGTAACGGCCAACGCACCGACCGCGGCGGCAAAGCGCAGCGTGTCGGCAATGGCCTGCGGGTTTTCGCAGAACGTGGCAAAGCCGGCACCGGCACCGCCGCGCTCGCTGAGCCCGACCAGCACGCCGCCGACAAACGCATCGCCGGCCGCCGTGGTGTCCACCGCATCAACCCGGAAGCTGGGTACTTCGCCATTGGCCTGACGGGTGTACCAGCGCAGCGCGCCGGCACCGTCGGTGACGATCACCCAACGCGCACGCGCGCCGAGCAAACGCATCAGCACCTGCACTTCCCCGTCTTCACCCAGCGGCTGTGCCAGGTAGTCGAGTTCCTCGCGCGACAGCTTGACCAGCTCGGCACGTTCCAGCGCCTGCCACAGCCACGGCGTCGGATCGACCTCGGCCGGCCACAGCGCCGGGCGCAGATTCAGATCCAGGCTGACCACCGCACCGGCAGCGCGCGCGCGATCCATGCCAACGAAGGTCGCTTCCGCGATGGCCGGCTCGGTCAGGCTGTTGGAGCAGACATGGAAGCAGGCGGTGTCGTCGAAACACGCTGCCTGGAAATGCTCACTGCGGAACAGCAGGTCGGCGGCCGGCGGCCGGTAGAAGCTGAAACTGCGCTCGCCACTGGCGTCCAGCGCAACGAAGGCCAGCGCGGTTTTGGCGGCGTCGGTGCGCACGATGCAGTCGGTCTTCACGCCAGCTTCTTCCAGGCTCTCGGCCAGGAAATCACCAAACATGTCACGGCCCAGCATGCCGGCGAAGTGGCTGCTGGCACCCAGCCGTGCGGCCGCCACGGCGACGTTGGCGGGCGCCCCACCGGCGTACTGCAGGAACGCGCGCGGCGTCTCCGGCGAGGCCGGCGGCTGCGCTAGTAGATCGATCAAAATTTCGCCGAAACAAACAATCTTGCCCATCTGGCCTCAGCCTCCCTGGCCGTTGCCGGTACGGGCACGCGAGCCCACCAGACCGTAGAAAATGACGTAGCCGTAGCAGAGCAGCGGCACGATGAAAGAGTGATGCAGACCAATGCGGTCGGCCAGCACGCCCTGCAGCAGCGGGATCACGGCACCGCCGACGATGGCCATGATCAACAGGCTGGACGCTTTGTTGGTCAGCGGCCCCAAACGCTCGATGCCCAGCGCGAAGATGGTCGGGAACATGATCGAGTTGAACAGGCCGGTGGCGACGATGCAGTACAACGCGGTCTGTCCGGCGGACATCAAGGTCAGCGCCAGCAGCACCACGTTCGCCACGGCAAACCCCGCCAGCAGCTTGCGTGGCGACAAGCGCACCAGCAGTGCCGAACCGGCGAAGCGGCCGATCATCGCGCCGCCCCAATACAACGAGACGTAATTGGTGGCCTGCTGCTCGGTCAGCCCGCCGATCTCCGGCATCGACAGATAGTTGACCAGGAAGCTGCCGATCGACACTTCCGCACCCACGTAGAAGAAGATCGCCAACACGCCGAACAACACATGCGGCTGACGCAGCGCATCCATCAAGGTGTGATGACCCGTATCCGCCTGTTCGGTGGCCTCGGACAACGGCGGCAGGCGGAACAGGTAAACAAACACCGCCAGCAACACCAGCGCGATGGCCAGGCCAACATACGGGCCCTGCACCGACTGCGCTTCAGCGACGCGGTAGGCCAACTGTTCGGCGGCCGGCAATGCGTCGATCTGTTCGCTGCTCTTGACCGTGGTGCCGAGGATCAGCAAACCGCCAAACAACGGCGCCAAGGTGGTGCCCAGCGAGTTCAGCGCCTGCGCCAGCGTCAGCCGGCTGGACGCGGTCTGCTCGGGCCCAAGCAAGGCGACGTAGGGATTG
Organism: Stenotrophomonas sp.; assembly: GCF_050737575.1. GTDB lineage: Bacteria > Pseudomonadota > Gammaproteobacteria > Xanthomonadales > Xanthomonadaceae > Stenotrophomonas. The sequence continues at coordinate 531,693 of NZ_JBOHXW010000003.1, read as the reverse complement.
GCAGCGACCTGCAACACGGTGATGCCGGTGGCCAACACGAACAGCGAGGCGAGGAAGCCTTCGTAGACGCGCAAGGTCGACGCCGGCCAGAAGCCCAGCGCACCGATGCCGGCGATCACCAATCCGGCAACGATGCCGTTCTTGTAACCGAGCCGCGCCACCAGGCGACCGGCCGGCAACGACATCAGGAAGTACGCACCGAAGAAGGTGAACTGCACCAGCATCGCGCGGGTGTAGTTCAACTCGAACACGGCCTTCAGGTGCGGAATCAGCACATCGTTGAGGCTGGTCAAAAAGCCCCACATGAAGAAGATGGTGGTGGCCACCGCCAGCGCCATCCGGGGATTGACCACCGAGGCGGACGAGCCGGTCGTTTTCAGCGGGGTTGTGGGTATGGCCATGCGCGTTGCGCCTCGGTGCGATGTGCGGTGGAAAGGAAGGGGAAAAGAATCAGACAGGCCGTGCAGCGCTGCTTTCGCGGATACGCAACTGCACCGGCGCGACAGTGCGCATCGGTGCGGCATCGGGGTGATCCAGTCGTTGCAGCAGCAAGGCAGCGGCTTGGCGGCCACGCTCGCGCGGATCCGCCGTCAAGGTGGTCAGCGGTGGCACCGCGACGGCGGCTTCGGAGATGTCATCGAAGCCGGTCACCGCGAAATCACCGCCCGGGCGAATGCCACGCGAGGTCAGGCCCAGCATCAAGCCAAGCGCGACGGTGTCGTTGTAGCAAACCGCAGCACTGGGACGCTGCTCGCTGTTGAACAACTCGCCGGTGCGCGCGGCCGCTTCCAGACGATTGGGTGCCGATTCAATCAACCACTCCATGCGTACCGACAAGCCGGCTTCATTCAAGGCCTGCTGATAGCCCAAACGGCGCTGCGCGCAGGAGCTGGACACCGCATGCCCACCGAAGAACGCGATATCGCGATGGCCGCGTTCGATCAGATGACGCGTCGCCATGTAGGCGCCGTTCTGGTTGTCGAGCGTGAGGAAGTCCCACTCGGCACCGGCCAGTTCACGGTTGAACAACAGCACGTTGGCATGCACGCCAAGCACCTGCGTCAGCGCCTGCGTGTCGCTGCCTTCGGCCGGCGAAAGAATGAAGCCGGTGGGCGTGTGTTCCATCAGGGTCGACAGCACCGCCTGCTGGCGTTCGGGTGATTCGCCGGTGCTGCCGAGCAGGGTCACATAGCCCTTGCTGCCCAAGGCCTCGTCCACGCCCGATGCGAATTCGGCGAAGAACGGGTTGGACAGATCATTGATGACCAGCGCAATCGATGACGAAGTACGACGCCGCAGATTGGCCGCGGTACGGTTGTACACATAGCGCTGACGTCGCAACTCGGCCTCGACCTTGGCCCGCGTATCGACGTTGACCAACGGGCTGCCACGCAACACCAGCGACACGGTTGCCCGCGACACACCCACCGCCTGCGCGATATCGGTGACGGTGACGGCCCGCTTGCCGGCCTTGCGGACGCCCTTGCTGGCGCCAGGAGATTTCTCGTTCATCGTTTCCGCTGGATGGTGTGGGTGCGCCAAGCCTAATGGATCGCCCGGGCGCGCATCGGCGCCCGCTGTTGCCATGACCGGCTTGGTGCGTTCATTGCTCACTGCAGGGCGCTGCCCGGGGTGGCGCAGTACGAGACCGGCAGATCCGACACCGCGGTGCCCCAGCCCTGCTCCGGCGCCTGCGCACCCAGTGCGAAGCGCAGCGTGCCGCCCTGACGCAGCTGTTCCCAATCCAGCCACACCTTCTGCTGCGGCTTGCCGTTGAACTGCACGTTCTGGATGTACTGCAGACTGCGGCCATCGGCGCCGGGCGCCTGCAACGTCAAGGTATTGCCGTTACCCAGCTTGATCTGCGCATTGCTGAAACGCGGTGCATGCAGCAGCAGCTCGCCGCTACCCGGCACGGCGGGGTACAGCCCCAGCGCGCTGAACAGGTACCAGGCCGACATCGTGCCCAGGTCGTCATTGCCGGTAACGCCGTTGGGCGCATTGGTGAACAACTGCTGCGCGGCGCGCACCACGGTGGCGGTCTTCCACGGCTGGCCGATCAGCGTGTACATCCACGGTGCGTGCAGGTCCGGCTCGTTGTTCGGGTTGTAGCGGTACTGGTTGTAATAGCTGTACGGACCAACCACCCATTCCTTGCGCGCGGCGGTGAGCGGCGCTTTCAGCAGATCGTCATAGGCGAAGAATGCATCCAGACGCTCGCCGGCCTTTTCACGGCCATGCATCGCCGCGACCAGGCCCGGCACGTCCTGCTGCACCAGCCACTGGTACTGCCAGCCGGTGCCTTCGTGGAAGCCGTGCTGCGAGCGCGGGCTGTAATGGCCATCGGCCGGCGTATACCACTTGCCATGCTCATCGCGCGGACGCGGGAAACCGCTGAAGCCGGTCTCGGTATCGCGCACGTCCACATCCCACAGCTTGTGCCAGTTGCCGCCGCGTTCGCGCAGCACCTTTGCGTCATCGGCGTGACCGAGGCCATCGGCCATCTGCGCCAGCGCGCAATCGGCCAGTGCGTATTCCAGGGTGGCCGAGCCACCGTGGTGCGGATCCACATCCATGCCCTTGGACGGGAAGGCGCGGTCGTAGGCGACATAGCCGTTGGCCAGGTAACTGGCATTGCCCGAGCGGCCGGCAAAACGCGAGTTCATCGGCGGCATCGAGAACGCATTGCGACGCAGCGCATTCCACGCATCGGTCTCACGGCCGGTCAACGCACCAAAGCGCCACAGGTCCACCAGGAACGGCGTCACCGGGTCGCCGGTCATGATGTTGGTTTCAAAATTCGCATAGCCCCAGCGCGGCAGCCAGCCACCCTGTTCGTCGATGGCCAGCACGCTGCGGCCGATATCACGCGCCACGTCCGGACGGGTCATCGCCAGCCACTGGTTCTGCGTGCGGTAGGTGTCCCACAGCGAGAAATATTCGTAATACGTCCAGCCATCCGCGCGATGGATGCCATCGTCATAACCACGGTAACGACCATCGGCATCACTGCCGGTCATCGGCTGCAGCAGTGCGTGGTACAGCGCGGTGTACAGCACGGTGCGATCGTCGGCGTTGCCGCCCTGCACCTGCACCGCATCCAGTTCCTTGCGCCAGGCCTGCTGCGCCAGCGTGCGCATGCGATCAAAACCCAGCAGCGCATTGCCCTGCATGCCATCGGCGCGCAGGTTGTTGCGCGCACCTTCGGCATCGACGTGCGAGATGGCGCTGGTGGCGGTCACCGCACGGCCATCGGCCAGATCAAAACTCAGCCACGCACCGTTGGGCTTGGCCTCGCCTTCCATGCTGTGACGCGCATTGGGCAGGCCGCCGGCTTCACCCCAGGTGCCGTGCGCCTTGAACGGGCGGTCGAACTCGATACGGAACCAGGTGGTGTACTGGTGGCCGCCACAGAAACTCTTGGTTACCAGCTTGCCTTCCACCACGCGGTCGCCGACCACGTCAACGACGCTGCCAATCACCGAATGCCGCTCGTTGGCCTGGCCGACGTTGACCAGCACATGGCCCTGGTCGCTGCTGGCGCTGAAGGTGTAGCGCTCGCTGGCAGCACGGGTGCGCGCGGTGGTTTCCACGTCGATGCCGCCGTAGTTGGTCAGGCGCACTTTGTAGTAACCGGCCTGTCCGACTTCGCCGTCATGGCTGTAGCTGGAGGCGTAATTCTTGTGGTCGAAATGCTTGGCGTTGGCCGTGTCGAAATCACCGCCCGGGCCGATGCTGCCGGTCACCGGCAGTACCGACACCTGACCGCCCTGCTCCCAGCAACCGGCGCCGGAAATGAAGGAATGCCCGAAGCCGCGGATCTTCTCGTCGTCATAGCGCCAGCCGGCGTAGTGGCTGCCTATGGGGCTGACCTGGATCAGCCCGAACGGCGCCGACGCTCCCGGGAAGGTGTTGCCGTCGTCCTTGCTGCCGATGAAGGTGTTGACCTCACGCTCCAACCCGGCCGGCGCGGCCTGCAACAGCGGCGCGAACGACAGCGCCAGCAAGCAGGCCAGGCCCGCCAACGGGCGGCGCACGGGGTGAAGGATGGTGGCGGACGGCATGCGGCTCATGTGCTGGATCCTGTGGGTCGATGTCGATGGAGTGAAAGGGTGGTCCGGCCGAAGCCGGACCGCTGATACCCGGCCCGCCCGGTGAGGGACGGGGGAGAGAGTGCCGGGATCAGGAAGGCAACACGCGCTGCCCTTGTGCAAAGTTGGCAACAGCGTCGATATGTCGGCAAATGGGGCGGATCACTACGCTATCTCCTTGATTAGGCGGCCAGGAAAGCAGTTTTCTCTGCGATCCAGACCTCCTCCCCGGAGAATTTAGATCGATTTAAGTAAAGCATGGGAATTTCTGCAGATGCATTCTGCGGCGCAGCATCGGGCGGCCGGAAAGGCGAATTTCAGCCGATAAAGCCGCAACCATGCTGAGCTGAGGGCTTCTTCCGGCCAACGCCCGACCGAGCAGGATCCGCTTTCGCCCCCTCCCTTTCGGGGAGGGCCGGGGAGGGGTGCCTTTGATTCGGGTCCGGACACTCAACGCCAAGCAAAAAACGAAAGCCCCCTCCCCGGCCCTCCACTGCGCGTTGCACAAGGGAGCGGGCAAAACCGTTGCGCCCTTCGACCCGATCCAAGCCACCACCGCCTGCCACGCCCCCGCCACACACCTGGCCATATTGCGTAGCAGCATGCGTACCCCACCCCGGCTGTGCTAAAAATTCCGCGCCAATCGTTTAGATCGATCCAAATCGAACGACCGCGATTGCCGGAAATGATGGAAGACACAGGGGCCTGATCCGCCATGGCCGAAACGCCATGTACCAGGCACCCTGCGCCCACTGAAGTCGGCTTCAAAAATTAGATCGATTCAAGTTTCCGCAACAATCCACGTATTCAATCCAGGAGAGGGGAATGAAACAGAACGCACGCACGCATGGCCGCGACACGCTGTACGCCGCCATCGCCATTGCACTGTCCGCAGCCATGCTGCCGGCCAGCGCTTTCGCACAGCAAGCCGGCACCGCTACGCCGTCGCCCAGCGCCACCACGCTCGACAGCGTCAACGTCACCGGCTACCGCTACGCCATCGAAAAAAGCCTTGAGCAGAAGCGCGATGCCAACGCCGTGGTGGAAATAATCACCGCCGAAGACGTGGGCAAATTCCCCGACAAAAACGTGGCCGACGCGCTGCAGCGCGTGCCCGGTGTGATCATCACCCGCAGCGGTGGTGAAGGTAAAAACGTCAGCGTGCGCGGCCTTGCGCCCGACCTCACTCTGACCCAGTTGAACGGCAACTACGTCGCCACCTCGGAAACCAACAACGAAGCCTCGCGCTCGTTCAATTACACCTTGCTGCCGTCCAACATGTTGTCGGCCGCCGAGTTGTACAAAACGCCGGAAGCCCGCATTGAAGAAGGCGGCATCGGCGGCACGGTCATCCTGCGCACGCGCCGTCCGTTGGACATGGAAGCCAACTCCGGCTTCGCCAGCATCGAAGGCACCTCGTCCGACACCACCAGCGGTATCGACCCGCAGGCCTCGGCGATGTACTCCTGGCACAGCAAGGACGAACGCTTCGGTGTGTTGGTCGGTGCCACCCAGCAGAACCGTCGCAGCCGCACCATGGAGGCCAGCACCGAGGACTGGCAGTGGTACAGCGACCGCCTCGATGCCAATGGCAACGTCAGCCACAACTACACCTGGGATGAGCCGGGCACCACCCGCGACCCGGCGACTGACGTGCACGGCAACCGCCTGCCCAAGGCCTCGCAGTTCTGGGGCCGCTCCGGCATCTACGATCAGAACGGTGGGCATTACTCCGGCTTCTTCATGCCCACCTCGGTGAACTTCGCGGTGAAGGACGAGAAGCGCGAGCGCAGCGGCGGCCAGTTGACTTTCCAGTTCAAGCCGGTCGACAACGTCACCATGACCGCCAACTACTTCCGCTTTGAGCTGGAAGGCAATTACACCCAGAACATGCTGAAGGTTCCGGAATGGAACCTGGCGCGCGTCGCTGGCGATGGCAACTGGGAGGGCGGCCGCCTGCTCAACGGCTTCACCATGGACCCCAGCGGCACCATCGTCACCGGTGCCGAGTACGAGAAGCTGGCCGGCAAGACCTATATCTGCAGCGAAGACGAAGCCAAGGCAGCCGGTCTGCCGGGCGGCGGTTGGGGCCCGGACGACTGCACCATTCCCACTCCGCAGCTGACCGGCACCTATAGCCGCGAAAAAGCGTTGTCGCAGACCGCCGACTTGAGCGTGGACTGGGATATCAGCCCGCTATGGAAAGCATCGTTCGCCGGCGGCCGCACCTGGTCCGAAGGCGGCCCGTCGATGAGCTTCCGCATGTCGGCCAAGCCACGCCGCAAGGTCGATGGCGTGTGGCAGAGCGGCAACCAGTACAGCGCGTGGGACATCACCGGCACGCCGTCGGCGACGTTCTCACCGGACCTGCAGCAGCAGCTGATGAACGGCGTGGCCGAAGTGGACACCGGCTCCACCGACTCGTCGTGGATGCAGACCAGCATCAAGCAGAACCACTTCCAGGCCGACTTCAGCAAGCTGTTTGAAAACGGCTGGCTGGATTCGTTCCAGTTCGGCGCCAAGTACAGCGACGGCAAGGTGCATCGCAACACCGGCAACACCTATTGGGTGTGCCCGGGCGCCGACCCGAGCGACTACAGCAAGCGCTACCAGGCCGGTTGCGACCCCACTGCCGGCGTCGCCCAGCCGGGCTTCTTCCTGTCGCAGCCGATCGGCAATCTCGCTGGCGGCTTCAATGCCAATGTATTCCCGGGCATCAACTACCCGGCCTACATCGACTATCTCAACAAGACCTACGGCGCAGCACAGAGCCGTCGCGAAGACGACTTCGTCTACAACGTAGGTGAGAAGGTCTACAGCGGCTACTTCCAGGCCAACTTCCGCACCGAACGCGTGCGCGGCAACGTCGGCATCCGCGTGGCCCGCACCAAACAGCACGCCGAGTCCAGCGATTCAGTCGAGCGCTTCATCGACTACTGGGCGGACAACAGCGCCGGCACGCCGATGGCCTGCAATGACCCGGGCGCCGGTGCATTCCTCGACGCGGGCCTGGGCTACCAGTGCGAAAACGACCTGATCCGCGTGCCGGACGCATTGGCCCGCACCAAGTCCTATGAACTGGCTTCGCTGGACAAGACCTACACCGACATCCTGCCCAGCTTCAACATCGCCTGGGACATCACCGACAACCTCGTGCTGCGCGGTGCAGCGTCCAAGGTGATTGCACGCCCGGGCTACACCTCCATCGCCTACCCCGGCGGCTTGAGCTACTACAGCGAGGAGTACAGCAACGACCGCCTGGTCACCGGCGGCACCACCAACCCGGGTTGGTACGGTTCGGGCAGCAACAAGGATCTGGATCCGTTTGAAGCGATCCAGTACGACCTCAGCCTGGAGTGGTACTTCAAGCCGGGCGCAGTGGCCGGTGTCGGTCTGTTCCGCAAGGACGTGAAGAACTTCACCATCGGCGTGGAGCGCGACGTGACGATGGACGTCGGCGGGCAGACGGTGACGGTGCAGAACTACGGGACCGTCGCCAACGGCCGTGATGCGGTGTCGCAGGGCGTCGAACTGTACGGTCAGTACACCTTCGACTTCGGCTTTGGCATCCAGGCCAACTACACCTACAACGACACCAACATGGCATCGGTCGAGATCAACGGCGAAACCATCGGTGAATCCCCGCTGGTCGGCAGCGCCAAGAACCAGGCCAACGTCACCGTGTTCTACGAGAACGCCCGCTTCCTGGCGCGCGCCTCGTACAACCGTCGCGGCGAAGTGGTGGGTGACATCAACAACGGCTTCAACGCCTACAGCGAGCCCTACGACCAGCTGGACCTCAACGCGGCCTTCAACATCCGCGAGGACCTGACCCTGAGCGCTTCGGTGCTGAACGCCACCAAGTCCGAGCAGCGCATCCATCTGGGCAACGACACCAAAGCCCGCCTATTGTCCAACAGCTATGCAGGTCGTCAGCTATACATGGGCCTGACCTGGAAGTTCTAAGCCTCACCCCCCGCGCCCACGCGCGGGGCGCTCCTCCACGGCAGTCGCGCTGGTATCAGGCGACTGCCGTTTCTTTTGGGGGAAAGCGAAGAGTGGCAGTTGCCAGCGAACTGCAGCTGCCAGCGAACTGCATTGGATTTTCCCTTCTCCCGCGTGCGGGAGAAGGTGCCCGAAGGGCGGATGAGGGGTGCTGTTGCTGTTGCTCTTCAACCACAAATCCAAGCAGCACTCTGCCGTCCCTGAAAGCAAAGCTGAGGGCTGCCCTCACCCCACCCCCTCTCCCGTAAAAACGGGAGAGGGGCTTCAGGCAAACGCTCAAAGCACGATCACGTCAACGCCGTCATCACCGCTTTGCGATACGCCGCCCGCTGTTTCAACCGCTCATACCACGCAGCAAGATGCGGCAACTCCGGCCGCTGGATCGGCATTTCAAACCACGCATAGGCAAACGCGCCCAGCGGAATATCGCCCATCGCAAACGTCTCGCCCGACAACCAAGGCTGCCGCTCCAACTCCGCATCCGCCAGCACCAACAACTCACCACAGCGCTGCAGGGCCGACGCAATACGCACTTCATCGCGATCGGCCGGCGCGGTCCGCAACGTGCCCCAGAACAGATCACGGAATGGCACCGCGAACGTCGACGTGGTCCAGTCCATCCACTTCTCGCTCTGCGCGCGTTGCACCACGTCTTCCGGATACAACGTACCCAGCGCATAGCGCGCGCTCAGGTAACGCACGATGGCATTGGACTCCCACAACGGCAGGCCGTGATCCTCGATCACCGGCACCAGCCCATTGGGATTCATCGCGCGATACTCCGGCGTCTGCGTGCCGCCAAACGCGCCGCCCACTTCAATCGACTCGTACGGCAGGCCGATCTCCTCCGCGCACCACAGCACCTTGCGCACATTGCTGGAATTGCGTCGTCCCCAGATCTTCAGCATCCGCCCTGCTCCTCAATCAATCGTCCGCGCAGTCTACTAGCGCTCACTGCGCGCGCCCTTGCGTGGCAGCGCACGCACCGACTGCACCTTGCCCACTTTCTTCAACTCGAACAGACCAATCGCGACGATCAGGTCGCTCAACTTGCGATAACCGTAGTTGCGCGAATCAAACGACGCCCGATTGGCAATCTGATTGCCCACCGCACTGAGCATCGCCCAGCCCTGCTCATCGGCCGCCGCCTCCACCGCACCGCGCAACAGGTTGACCAATCGCGCGTCGCCGCGGAGATCGTTACCCGAACGCGGCTTGATCGGCTCCGCGGCCGGTGACGCCGCTGCGCTCTCCGCGCCACTGCTTGCGGCAGGCACCGCTGCCGCACTACTGGCCGGCTCCGCAGCCACCTCCGGCAGATCAGGCTCGGTGTTTCCCAGCGCTTCCAGATAGATGAACTTCGAGCACGCATTGACGAACGCCAACGGCGTTTTCTGCTCGCCAAAGCCGTACACCTTCAAGCCATCGGTCAACAGCCGCATCACCAACGGAGTGAAATCCGCATCGCTGGAAACGATGGCGAAACCGTCCAGGTTCCGCGCATACAGCAGGTCCATGCCGTCCACCACCATCGCCATATCCGACGCGTTTTTCCCCTTGGAATACGCGAACTGCTGGATGGGCCGGATCGCGAACTCATGCAGCACGCTTTCCCATCCTTTCAGGCGTGGATTCTTCCAGTCGCCATAGGCGCGGCGCACGTTGGCCACGCCATAGCCAGCCACTTCCACCAGGATCTCGTCGATCTTCGATGCCGGCGCGTTGTCGGCATCAATCAACAGTGCAATTCGCTTCTCGGGCTCGGACACGTTGCGCTCCATGACAAAAGGCTGAGCACCAGTATCACCAACTCGTGTTCACGCCATGTCACATGCAATCATCGTCGGCGCCTGTTATCGCCATTGCCGGCTCGCCGGCCCCAAGGAGCGTCCATGCCACACGACCCAGTGCCCCATCTGGTCATCGTCGGCGGCGGTTTTGCCGGCCTGTGGGCCACCCGCGCCCTCGCCAGTGCCCCGCTGCGCATCACCCTGATTGACCGGCGCAACCATCACCTGTTCCAGCCGCTGCTCTATCAGGTCGCCACCGCAGGCTTGTCCTCGCCGGATATCGCCGCGCCGCTTCGCCACATCCTGCGCAAGCAACACAACGTCGATGTACGCCTGGGTGAAGTGGTTGCGGTCGACAAGCAACAGCGTCGCGTACTGCTGGGCGATGCCACCGCCGTGGACTACGACCTGCTGGTGGTCGCCAGCGGTGCCACCCACGCGTATTTCGGTCACGACGAATGGGCCAAGGACGCCCCCGGCCTGAAGACGCTGGACGATGCCCTGCTCCTGCGCCGCAAGCTGCTGCTGGCCTTCGAGCGCGCCGAGGCCGAATCCGACCGGGACAAGAAAGCCGCCTGGCTCAGCTTCGCCGTGGTCGGTGGCGGCCCCACCGGCGTGGAACTGGCCGGCACCTTGGCTGAAATCGCCCGTCACACCTTGAAGAACGAATTCCGCCACATCGACCCGGCCTCGGCCAAGGTGCGGCTGGTGGAAGCCGGCCCACGCGTGCTGTCCTCGTTCCCGGAAGCGCTCTCGCTCAAAGCCCGCCAGCAGCTGGAAAAGCTGGGTGTGGAAGTGCTCACCGGCACGCCGGTAAACAACATCGACGCGCAGGGTTTCCAACTGGGCGACAGCTTCGTACCCGCACGCACCGTGGTCTGGGCGGCCGGTGTTGCCGCCTCACCGTTGGGTCGCACCCTGGACGTCCCGCTGGACCGCGCCGGCCGCGTGCAGGTGCAGCCGGACCTCACTATTCCCGGTCACCCGGAAATCTTCGTGGCGGGCGATCTGGCCTCGCTGATGCAGGACGACGGCCGCCCGGTGCCCGGCGTGGCACCGGCCGCCAAGCAGATGGGCAGCCACATCGCCGACAGCATCCGCGCCCGCCTGCACGACAAACCCGCGCCACCGCCGTTCCGCTATCGCGACCAGGGCAACCTGGCCACCATCGGCCGCATGGCCGCCATCGTGCATGTCGGCAAGCTGCAGCTGTCCGGCCTGCTGGCCTGGTGGTTCTGGCTGGCCGCGCACGTGTTCTTCCTGATCGGCTTCCGCAACCGGCTGGTGGTGCTGCTCAACTGGGGCGTGGCGTATTGGAGCTACCAACGCAGCGCGCGCATCATCCTCGGCAGCCCCTACGAGTCACGCAAACCGGTTACGCCGGAGTCGACGCAGTGACGCCAGCGCGATGATCGCAATGCCGTCGGCGGTTCAGTTCCCGCCGGCGGCAAACTGCTCGAACACCTGCTTGCCGGTCAGCATCGGCGTGTCGTTGGCCAACGTGTAGAACGGCGGCTTTTCATCGATGAAGATCTGGCTGGCCAGCTCGAATTCGTGCTCCTGGAACAGCCCTGCCGACACGAAGTACTCGCCGTCCGGCACCAGCCGGTAATAGAGGGTGCTGCCGCAGGTATCGCAGAACGCACGCTCGGCCCATTCCGAAGAGCGGAACGTCTTCAGCGTGCCGCCGGTGAACTGCACCTTGTCATCGCAATGCACCGCAAAAAACGGCCCACCGGTCCAACGGCGGCACATGCTGCAGTGGCACAGCCCGATCTCACGGGATGCATTGGCGACCACTTCAACCGCGCCGCACAGGCAATGTCCTTTCATCGTCGTCTCCGCTGGTGGATGTAGCGGGGAAATCTAACCCAATCGTGGCGCAGGAATCGGGAGTTCCCGCGTTGAGCCCCTCTCCCACCGGGAGAGGGGTTGGGGAGAGGGTCGGGCCCGCCTGCAGTCATCGCCGGCATTCACATCCGTGCTTCAGCCAATTTTTCCCGGGAAAGAAGGAGGATGCGGATCCCCCGTTCCGGCCCTCGCTCTTTCAACAACAAAAAGGCCCGGGTTTCCCCGGGCCTTTCATTTATTGCCGCTATCGCGCCGTGATCAGGCGGCGAACAGCGCCTTCATCTTCTTCAGCGCGTTGGCTTCAATCTGGCGAATACGCTCGGCCGACACGCCGTACTCATCAGCCAGCTCCTGCAACGTCACCTTGCTGTCGGCATCCAGCCAACGGCGGGCGATGATGTCGCGCGAACGCTGGTCGAGCTTGGCCAGCCCTTCACGCAGCAGGCTCAGCTGGTTGTCTTCGCTGTCTTCACGCTCATAGGCCTGCGACGGATCTTCATCGCGTGCGACCAGATACGCGGCCGGCGACGGCGGCGCATGATCGTCATCGTCATCAGACGAGGCATCAAAGCCGATATCGCGACCGGACAGACGCGATTCCATCTCCATCACTTCACGCTCGGAGACGTTCAGATCCTTGGCCACGGCGCTGACTTCCGCCGCGTTCATCCAACCCAGACGGGTCTTGGACTTGCGCAGGTTGAAGAACAGCTTGCGCTGCGCCTTGGTCGTGGCGACCTTGACGATGCGCCAGTTCTTGAGGATGAACTCGTGCATCTCGGCACGGATCCAATGCACCGCGAAGGACACCAGGCGCACGCCCATTTCCGGGTCGAAACGCTTGACCGCCTTCATCAGGCCGATATTGCCTTCCTGGATCAGATCACCCAGCTGCAGGCCGTAGCCGTTGTAACCGCGGGCCACGTGCACGACGAAACGCAGGTGCGAGTGCACCAGTTCACGGGCAGCGTCCAGATCCACGTCATCGCGGAATCGGCGCGCCAGTTTCTGCTCCTCATCGACCGACAGCACCGGGATCTGGTGCACGGCACCGATATAGGCGTCCAGCGAGCCAAGCGCACTGGGAATCGGGAGATTGTTTGCCACAAGGGCAGTAGAGGCGTTCAGGTTCATAGGATCTCATCTTAGCAGTCCGGGCTATTGGACTGACCGGTACAGAAAAAGTTCCAGCGTTCTGTTTTTGTCGAAAAACTCACTTACAAACATGAATAGGCGACAGAAACGATGCCACTCAAGCAAGACCCATAACGTAGCAAACCCCGCGCCTCGCGGATATGACAAGGATCAATGGGATTCAGCCAACGCTGCCCAACGCCGCCCGCGCCGGCAAGCGCCAGTCGATCGGCGACTGCCCACGGCGCTGCAGATACTCGTTGGTCTGCGAAAAGTGACCGCAGCCCATGAAGCCCCGATGTGCCGACAGCGGCGAAGGGTGCGGGGCTTTCAGCACGCGGTGACGGCGGGTGTCGATGACCTTGCCCTTCTGCTGGGCGTAAGCGCCCCACAGCAGGAACACCAAACCTTGGCGTTCGCGATTGAGCACGTCCACGACGTGGTCGGTGAAGCCTTCCCAGCCCCGGCCCTGATGGGCGCCGGCCTTGCCCTCTTCCACCGTCAACACCGCGTTGAGCAGCAGCACGCCCTGCCGCGCCCAGGGAATCAAGCAACCGTGGTCCGCGCGTGGAATGCCCACGTCGGTTTCCATCTCTTTATAGATGTTGAGCAGCGACGGCGGCACCGCCACGCCCGGCGGCACCGAAAAACTCAAGCCATGCGCCTGGCCCTGCCCGTGGTACGGGTCCTGGCCGAGGATCACCACCTTCACCTGCTCGAACGGCGTGGCGTCGAACGCGGCAAATATCTGCGGGCCGGGCGGAAATACGTGCGCACCGGCAGCCTTGCGCTGGCGCAGGAACGCCGACAGCTCGCGCATGTCCGGGCGCAGCAGCCAATCACCGATATGGGCCTTCCAGCTGGGTTCCAGTTGGATCTGCGGCGCGTCGTCCTGCGTCACAGCGTGACCGCCGGTTGCGCCAGGCGCGCCAGCCGCAGCTGGAACAGCACCTTGGTGACCAGCAGGCGTTCTTCGATGGGCTTCTGCACCAGGTCGTTGGCACCGGCCTGCAGCAACGCCGACTGATTGTGCGGGTTGCCGTCGCCGGTCATCACCAGCACCGGCAGGCGGCGCTTGCCGTAGCCGAAATCAATGCGGATGCGCTCGACCACATCGCGCCCGCTCAGCTCGCCCTTGAGCGTCACGTCGGTCAGCACCAGATCCACCTCGCGCGTGGTGCGGCCCAGCGACTCGGCGGTGAGCAGCGAGAAGGCATCCTCGGCGGTCAGCACATGCACGACATGCAGGTTGTGCCGCTCCAGCATGCGCTTGGTGGCTTCGGCGACCACGCGGCTGTCTTCGACATACAACACGGTGGCATCGGTCACCGGCTCGGGCTGCACATAGCCGCGGATGAACGCCGCCAGCGCTTCGTGGCCGAGCGCCTTGTCGAAATAGTCGGTGACGTATTCGGTGAAGCGGCGCTGCTCCAGATGTTGCTGGGCATCGCCGGAAACCACAATCACCGGCACATACGCTTGGCCGGCGGCTTCGCGCACGCTGCGCGCCAGGGCCAGGCCGTCGCCGTCTGGCAACGCCAGCGAGGTGGTGACCAGGTGCACCGGGCCAGCCGCCAACGCTTCACGGGCTTCTTCGATGCTCGCGCAGCCGACCACTTCCACGTCGGGCAGTTCGCGCTTGAGCACGTCGTTGATCAGGCGACGCACCAGTTTGGAACCATCGACCACCATTACCCGTGGTGCGTCGCTGATCAGATGCTTGAGCTCTTGCGTGGACATGCCGGCCTCAGGTTTCGGTCGGGCGAGTCTGCCGGAGGAAATGGCCAGTCACCAGCCACGCCCCCAACCAACCCAGGATCGTCGTGGCGACCAGCACCATCGAAGAATGAAACAGATCGAGCCCGTGCAATACGAACGGGCTGCCATAGCTTTGCGACAACGTGGCCAGCGGCGGCCGCAAGGCCAGCCCGCAGATGCCGATCAAGCCCAGCGCCAACGCGCCTGCGGCCAGGCCGTACCACGCCCCCAGATAGATGAAAGGACGACGGATGAAGCCGTCGCTGGCACCCAGCAACTGCAGCACACCAATCTCTTCGCGACGGGCCTGGATATCCAGGCGCACGGTGTTGCCGACCACCAATGCCGCGCCAAGTCCGAGCAGTACCGACAACACCTGCACCAGCCGTGCGCCAAACGCCAACCAGCCATCCAGCCGTTGCCGCCACAGCGCGTCGTGCTGCACCAGATCGGCCTGTGGCAGTGTTTCCAACGACGCGGCCAGCGCGGCGTCATTGCCGTCGGCTGGAGTGACGATCAGCAAGGTCGGCAGCGGGTTGTCGCCCAGTGCGTCGATGGCTTCGCCCAGGCCGGCGCTCTGCCGCAGCTCGGTCAGGCCTTCATCGGGCGTGCGCAGCACCACCTCGGCAACGTCGGCGCGCGCACGCAGGGTTTTGGCGATGTCCTGCGCGGCAGCCGCATCCAGCTCGGGCTTCAGGAACAGATTGATATCGCGCGACTGCTGCACGCTGCCGGCGAAATGCTTGAGGTTGTCCAGCGCAATCGACAAGCCCAGCGGCAAGGCCAGCGCCAGCGCCATCACCGCCACGGTCAGCACGGTCGCCCACGGCTTACGCAGCGCGCGGCCAAGGCTGAAAACCACGCTGTGCAGGTGATGGTTGATCCAAGTGCCCACGCGCGATGGCGCGGCCGCTTCGGTATTTGCAGGTTTACTCATCGTGCTCGCTCACTCCGCCAATTCGTCTGGCGAGATGTCATCGGCCAAGGTGCCGTGATCCAGGATCAACACGCGCTTGCGCATCTGCTTGATCAACGCCAGGTCGTGGCTGACCACGAGCACGCTGGTGCCACGCGACGGCAGCTCGGCGAACAACGACATGATTTCTGCCGCGAGCGTGGGATCGAGATTGCCGGTGGGCTCGTCGGCCACCAGCAACTTGGGCTCGGCGATGATCGCGCGGGCAATGCCGACGCGCTGCTGTTCACCAGCGGACAGTTCGGTGGGCAACGCTTTTTCGCGATGGCCCAGGCCGACACGTTCCAGCACCGAGCGCACCCGCTTGCCGGTATCGGCGCGGCGGTCACCACGCAGAATCAGCGGCAGCGCGACGTTCTCGCCGATGCTGCGGTCCACCAGCAGGCGGTGATCCTGATAGACGGCGCCAACCTCACGGCGATGCAGCGCGACCTTGCCGCCACGCACCTTGAGCAGATTGCGCTCACCGAACATGACCGCGCCGCGCGTGGGGCGCTCGCTCAGGTGGATCAGTTTCAGCAGCGTGCTTTTGCCGGCCCCCGAGTGCCCGGTGACGAACAACATCTCGCCGGCCGCCACCTCAAAGCTGACATCCACCAGCGCCTGATGGCCGCCGGAATACTGTTTGCTGACATTGTCAAAACGCAGGACGCTCATGCTGCCGATTATGCCGGAGCACGAGCTGGGTGCGGGGAAGTCCGATGACGTGGTCCCGTAGTTCCCTTCTTCCGCACTCAGGGGCAGCAGCCCACTTTTTAGTGAAAGACGACCAGCAACAAGGTGGGTGAGCGGGCTTTACCGGCTCAATGGGTTGCGGCGCATGCAGCGAGAACCTGCCTCACGCGGGTGAAGCGCAGGCTGATGCGTGGCACCTGAGAATTCTCTGGGGAAAGGCTGGAAACACCCTCATCCGCCCCTGCGGGGCACCTTCTCCCGTGATACGGGAGAAGGGAATCCAGCGGCTCCGCATCGTCTGCGGAGCCGTAACGATCAGCTGCCCGACAACATCCGGCGGATCTTGCGACCCAGACGCGTCAGGAACGAATCGTTGTCGCTGCCACCGCGCATCGGCTTGGCCTGTACCTGCACCGGACCGTTGTTCGGGGTTGCGGCTGCGGCGCCTTCGGCACCTTCCACAGGACGACCATGACGACGACGACGGCGCTTGCGCGGTGCGCGCTCGCCTTCGACCGCCGGGCTACCCGCAGCGGACGGCGCATCGGCGGCAACCGGACGCGGCGGCTTCGGCGCGTCGGTCTTCGCGGCATGTTCGCCTTCCACGCGCGGCTTGCGCTCACGGCGCGGCTTGCCATCGGCACCACGCTCGCCACTGCGGCTGCCGCTCGGCTTGCCGTCACGGCCACCGCGACGCGCTTCATCAGCGGCCTTCTGCTCGCGGGCTTCGCGGAAGATCGCGCCCACGCTTTCGCCGGCGTCTTCATCCACTTCTTCGCCTTCCACCGGCGCACGCGCAGCGCGCGGCAGCGAGGTCAACAGTTCGGCGGTCACCGCTTCGACCGGAATCTTCTGCTCGATGTACGCCTCGATGTCCGGCAGGCTCATCGCATAGCGCTCGCAGGCGAAGCTGATCGCATCACCTTCTTCGCCCAGGCGCGCGGTGCGGCCAATGCGGTGCACATAGTCTTCCGCGTCGAACGGCAGGTCGTAGTTGTAGACGTACTTGATACCGTCGATATGCAGGCCGCGGGCGGCAACATCGGTGGCCACCAGCACTTCCAGCTGGCCCTTCTGGAAGCGGTTGAGCAGGCTCTCGCGCTTCTTCTGCGGCACGTCACCGGACAGCACACCAACGCGGTAACCGGCGCGTTCCAGCGCACGCGCAACACGTTCGACGAACACCTTGGTGTTGACGAACACCATGGTGCGGGCGCCTTCACTGCGCGACAGCAGGCCGAGCAGCAACGGCAGCTTTTCTTCGTCAGCCGGGAAGTAGATGCGCTGGCGCACGCGGTCGGCGGTGATGTTTTCGGTTTCCACCACCAGCTTCTGCGGCTCGTTCATGTGCTCGTAGGCCAGCTCCAGCACGCGGTGGCTGAGCGTGGCGCTGAACAGCAGCGTCTGGCGCGTGGTGCGCTCGGGCATGCGGCGCAGCAGGAAGCGGATGTCCTTGATGAAGCCCAGGTCGAACATACGGTCGGCTTCGTCCAGCACGCAGATTTCGCAGGCGTGCAGCGAAACCACCTTGTGCTGTTTGACGTAGTCGATCAGGCGGCCCGGGGTGGCGATGATCACGTCCACACCCTGCTGCAGCAGTTCGCGCTGCTTGTCGTAATCCACGCCGCCGTACACCAGCGCAAAGCGCAGGCCAGTCTCCGACGTGAACTTCATCGCGTCCTTGTGGATCTGGATGGCCAGCTCGCGGGTCGGCGCCAGGATCAGCGCGCGCGGATCTTCCGGCTTGCGGTCGGCCAGCGCCGGGCGGGTCAGCAGTCGGTTGACCACCGCCACCAGGAACGCCAGCGTCTTGCCGGTGCCGGTCTGCGCCTGGCCGGCAACATCGCCGCCCGGCAGCGCCACCGGCAGGGTCAGCGCCTGGATCGGCGTACAGCGGGTGAAACCGGCTCCTTCAAGGCCTGCCACCAGACTCGGCTGCAGTTCGAAGGAGGAAAAGGTCACATCAGTCAGCGGTTTGTCGCTCATTTATTCTGTCTTTGTAGTGCCGGGCAGCCAGAGTGGCCGGGCGGCTTGCATCGATACGGGCACCGTCGCACACTGCGGCCCCTGCGCCGGGTCGCGCGACGTTGGGCTGTACCCTTTTGTCCGCGCAATGCCCCAGTTTACCGCAATGCGGCCGCCAACCCGGCATGGGCAGTCGCATTGCACCAGGAGACTCCAAGTGAGCGATAAGGTTTTACACGTCGGCGACGCCGACTTCGATAGCGCCGTGCTGCAGTCTGGCGAACCGGTCCTGGTGGATTTCTGGGCCGAATGGTGCGGCCCGTGCAAGATGATTTCCCCCGTTCTGGACGAATTGGCCGAGGCCTACCAAGGCAAGCTGAAGATCGCCAAGCTCAATGTGGACGACAACCGCGCCACCGCGGTGAAGTACCACGTGCGCTCGATTCCGATGCTGCTGCTGTTCAAGGATGGCCAGATTCAGGCGACCCAGATCGGCGCCGTCGGCAAGGGCCAGCTGAGCCAGATGATCGACAAGGCACTGGCCTGATCGACCGGCTTGGTCCGGCGGCCACCCTGCCGCCGGCCCTTCTGGGCCCGCCATACGGTGGCCCAACAAGGTTCCCCCGCCACCTTGCGGCCCCGCGCGTGGCGGTGTTAGTGTCGCTGCATCCGGCAGCTTTCGCCTGCCGCACCCTCCGGCCGGGTTCTCGACCGGATCATTCCCAACCAGTTCGCCGCCCACAGGGCGCTCGCACGTCTTAGCGAGAGGAATCAAGCACTTGTCCGAGAACACTCCTTCCGAAATCGGGAGCGCCGACGCGCCCGTCGAGAAGCGCGTGCGCAAGCCGCGCGTTGCCAAGACCGCAGAGGTCACCGACAGCAGCACCGCCAGCGCACCGGCCCAGCCGTCACTGCCATTGCAGGCTGCAGCTGTAGCTCCCGCTCCTTCCCCCGCTCCTGCCGCTGAAAGCGCGGCGCCCGCAGCTCAGGCCCCCGCTCCGTCGGGTGGCAATGACAGCGGCCCGGCCACCCCTTCTGGCAATACCCAGGAAGGCCAGCAGGAAGGCGGCGAAGGGCGCGCTGAGGGCAACAACCAGCAGCGTCACAACCAGAACAATCAAGGTCAGGGCCAAGGCCAAGGCCAGGGCCAGGGCAACCGCCGCGACCGCTTCCGTAATCGCCGCGACCGCGACCGTAACGGCCGTCCGCGCGACGACAACGGCATGCCCAGCGACGGCGGCAATGAAACCCATGTGCCGCGCATGATGCCGGGCGTGCCGGAAGGCTTCCCGGTCTATTCGCTGAGCGACCTCAAGCGCATGCCGGCGCACAAGCTGCTGGAAATCGCCGAGCAGCTGCAGATCTCCGAAGGCGTGGCCCGTGCCCGCAAGCAGGATGTGATCTTCGCGCTGCTGAAGGTGCTGACCCGCCACGGCGAAGGCGTCGCCGCCGACGGTGTGCTGGAAATCCTGCCGGACGGCTTCGGCTTCCTGCGCGCGTTTGAAGCCAGCTACCTGGCCGGCCCGGACGATACCTACATTTCGCCCAGCCAGATCCGCCGCTTCAACCTGCGTACCGGCGACCACCTGTCCGGCCGCATCCGTTTCCCCAAGGACGGCGAGCGTTACTTCGCCCTGTCGATCGTGGACACCATCAATGGTGAGCCGATTGAAGCGTCGAAGAACAAGGTGCTGTTCGAGAACCTGACCCCGCTGTTCCCGCGCAAGCGCTTCACGCTTGAGCGCGGCAACGGCTCCTCCGAAGACATCACCGGCCGTATCCTCGACCTGATGGCACCGCAGGGCAAAGGCCAGCGCGCATTGATCGTTTCGCCGCCCAAGGCCGGCAAGACGATGATGATGCAGCAGATCGCCACTGCCATCACCACCAACCATCCGGAAGTGCACATGATTGTGCTGCTGGTGGATGAGCGCCCGGAAGAAGTGACCGAAATGCAGCGCACGGTGCGCGGCGAAGTGGTTTCCTCGACCTTCGACGAGCCGGCCGCGCGCCACGTGCAGGTTGCCGAAATGGTGATCGAGCGTGCCAAGCGCCTGGTCGAGCACAAGAAGGACGTGGTGATTCTGCTGGACTCGATCACCCGCCTGGCCCGCGCCTACAACAACGTGGTGCCCAGCTCCGGCAAGGTGCTCACCGGTGGTGTCGACGCCAACGCGCTGCACCGCCCGAAGCGCTTCTTCGGTGCGGCACGCAACGTGGAAGAAGGCGGCTCGCTGACCATCATCGCCACCGCGCTGGTTGAAACCGGCTCGAAGATGGACGAAGTGATCTACGAGGAATTCAAGGGCACCGGCAACAGCGAAGTGCATTTGAACCGTCGTATCACCGAAAAGCGCGTGTACCCGGCCATCGACATCAACCGTTCCGGTACCCGCCGCGAAGACCTGTTGATCGAACCGGAGCTGCTGCAGAAGATCTGGATCCTGCGCAAGCTGCTGCACCCGATGGATGAAATCGCTGCGATGGAATTCCTGTTGGACAAGATGAAGAACACCAAGTCCAACGACGAGTTCTTCGGTTCGATGAAGCGCTGATTCCTGCACGGGTTTGGCTGCAGCAAAAAGCCCCGCGAAAGCGGGGCTTTTTGCTTCTGTAGTGTCGGAGCCTGCGATGCAGGCGTTGCAGGCTCCGCGGCTCACGCAGCACCCGCCCCACCTGTAGAGCCGAGCCATGCTCAGCTGAAGCATTACCGGTGAAGCCACTGCCGAGCACGGCTCGGCACTACCTTCGCATCGAGGATCAGCTGCCCTGCAGCGGGGTCAGCAGGCGCGGGCCGTTGTTGCTGTCGGCCATGTAGACGCCACCTTCGGCCAGGGTGTCCGGCGCCGACCCGGCTTCCTGCGATTCACTGCGCCACGGGGCGCGCTCACGCGGCCCGGCGACATAGCTGCGCCAGCGCCCGTATGTTTCGGGGCGCTGCGATCCGCCAGCCAGCTGGATGGCGTAGCTGACCGGCACCCGCACGTTCCAATAGGGCTGTGTGGCTTCTTCTCCTGCCGTGGGAACACGGAACGTCCAGCGCTTTGCGGCGGACACCGCACTCTTGGCCAACACTTCGCGGAAGCGCCGTTGATCGGATTCGCGACTGAGGAAGGTCAGGTTCACCTGTTCGGCAAAGGCGTCTTCAACCTTGCCGTCACTACCCACCTTCACCAACAGATAGACATAGCCGGTGGCACCGGATTGGTAGGCCAGCTCCGGATAGCGTGGCGGTGCCATCTTGATCGCGGTGACCGCATGCGGATCGGCAGTTTCGCTCTTCTGGAAACTCACGCCGCTCAGGCTGACCTCGTAACTGCCGCCCTCGACCTTGCGCGCGATCACCCGCAGACTCATCGGCGCGAGCGCCTTGACCGTCCTGCCGTCCACCACGATAGGCTCGAAGCGCCACTGCAGCGCGGCATCGCGCACCAGCTTCACCACGCCTTCGGGCAGCTTTTCTTCCTGATGGAAGACCAGCCCGGAGACCGAGCCATCCTGCTCGATGTGGACGTCGCCCCGCACCAGCATGCTGCTTTCCACCTGCTGCCGCACCGCCGCCACGCTGCCATTGGAGACTGTCGCTGACGCCCATACCGGCGCTGCCAACAGCAGCACGCCTGCAACACCGAGCGCACCGAGTCGAACGTTCATGCTCACATCCTTGCGATTGAAGTGTGCCGATTACACCGCAACCGTATGAAAGCATCAATCACGCCAATCGCAGGGTGCGCGGGTACGGCGGTGTATCGGGGAAGTCGCCTTGAGCGAAGCTTTGCTGCAGGCCCTGCCACCAGTGCGGGTCGAACAACTCACCGTATTTTTCGCGCACCAGATCCTGCAGCGGCTTCGGCAGGCCCATGAACAGACCGAAGCGTTCGGGGAACACGTCGTTGGCGGCGACGTGGAACCAAGGCTCGCCGGCCATCGCTTCTTCATCGTTGCGCGGGATTGGCCAGACGCGGAAGTTGCAGTCGGTGAGCAGGCACAGTTCGTCGTAGTCGTAGAACACCGCACGCCCGTGGCGTGACACGCCGAAGTTCTTCAACAGCATGTCGCCCGGGAAGATGTTGTTACAGGCCATGTCGCGGATGGCTTGTGCGTAATCCAGCGCGGCCGCGCGTGCGGCCTCTGTACCCTGCTCGCGCAGGTACAGATTCAGCGGGCGGAAACGGCGCTGCACATAGCACAGCGAAATCACCAGATCCTCGCCTTCGATACGCACGCTGTGACTGCAGTGGTTGACCAGTTCGTCCAGCAGCTCCGGCGCGAAGCGGCTGATCGGGAAGCGCAGGTAACGGTATGGCTGTGCGTCGAGCAGGCGGCCGATGCGGTCCAGGTTGAAGACCAATGCGTACTTCTCTTCCACGTCCTGCCGGCTCATGGTTTTGGGCCAGGCAAAGCGGTCGCGGATGAGCTTGAACACCAGCGGATAACTGGGCAGCGTGAACACCGCCATCACCATGCCGGGCGTGCCGTCGGCATGCACCAGCCGTTCGTTTGCGTGCTGTTGGAAGTGACTGAAGAAGGTGCGGTAACGCTCGGTTTTTCCCTGCTTGGCACGGCCCAGCACGGTATAGATTTCATCCACCGGCTTGCCCGGCAGAATGCTGCGCAGGAACACCACCGCATCGGCGACGGTTGGCAGATCCGCTTGGAAATAGCTGCGCGAGACGCCGAACAGATGTGCCACATCGCGACGCCGGCTCAACACGGCTTCCACGCGGATGCCTTCTCCGTCGTTGACCAGAACAATTACGCAGGGCGAGAAACGATGTTCGCCGAAGACGCGGCCAACCAGATACGCGCGGCGTTCGCGGTAGAACACAGTCTCCAACAACTCGATGGCGCGCACCGGATAGGCGCCCCAATGCGCAAGGTCATCCTGCAGACGTACCGCGATGGCAGCCGCACAGCGCAGCTGGTGTCGATACGGAATGTCGAATGCGTAGTCGGACAACAGGCGTGAGAACGCATCGGCTGGGCGCGAGTCGGATATCGCGTAGACATGCCGTGCCACCGGATGAGTGATGGCATCGGACGGTTCGATATCCAACGCCATGAACTCGATGCCATCGTCCACGCCATGTGTGCGGAACAAGCGTCGCGTCAGCGTGTTGTAGAAGGTCTTGTACAGCTCGCAGTCGATGCGACTGGCGACCCGCGAATCAAAGCTGGCTTTCACTTCACTCCACAGCGCCTGTGCAGGTGCCTGCTCACCGAGCAACACCTGCAATTGCTCACTGCAGCGAGCAATACAGAGGTCGTAAAGCTCGGTGCGCTCCACGGCATCGCTCTTGGCGCCGGCCCAGTCGCGCGTCTGGAACCGTTCGCGTGCGCGTCGGGTGATGTCGGCAAAACCTTGGTGGTAGCGCTCGAAGCCTTCGGCGATGCAGGCGGCGATGCGCTCGGCCAGTGCCGGCGCAACGGTGGATGCGCTCATCGGCGTGACGCCCGATGATGCACGGGGCTGACAGGAGCGGTGCGGAAGCAGTGCGTTTGCATGCGGGCAGCTGGCGGGGGTTTGCGTGACCATACGCCAGAGACCGGTGGTCGGCACAGCCCCCGGGATGCTCTGGTCAGTCTGGCTTTCGCTGCTGCGAACGGCGACGCAGGGAATGCGTTACTACCCGGCAAGCTCCGCCTGAATCTTGCGCCCGCATTCGCGCGCGCTCCACAGCACATGGCCGATGACACTGCGCTGCCCGCAGGCGGCCATCAACAGCAATGAACCGCGCGGCAGGTTGACCGATTGCATCAGCACCTTGCCTTCGCTGGCTTCAAGCATCAGCACCTCCATCGTACCCAGCGACAGCTCCCGTCCCACCGCGCTGGCCAAGGCCAACATCGCGCTGGTCATGGCCGCCAGGCGTTCGCCGCTGGAAGGTTGCGTGGCGGCCTGCGCCAACGCGAAACCATCCACGCTGGCGATGACCACCGCGCTCACGCCATCCACGGACTCGGTGAACTCCTGCAACTTGCGCTCGACCAACGTTACTTCCCAGTCCTCAAGCACCGCATTCCTCCCTGTCTCAGACATGCGCTTCCACTAATGCGGCCGCTTCCACTTCGCCCATCAGTACATCCATCAACATCATCACCGCATCCTCGGAGCGGGCGTCGAAAGGCACCACCGGCAATGGCCGGCCGGCCAACTCCTGTACTCGCAACTGGCAGGCATCCAGGTCCACGTCCGGGGTCAGATCGAACTTGGAAACGCCAACCACAGTGGGCACTTGGCCCGCATGCTCACGCAACACCCGCAGGTAGCAATCCAACTCGTTCACCACATCCGGGCTGGACGCATCGGCCAACACCACCACGCCACGCGCGCCCTGCAGCAGCACCGGCCAGATGAAGGAAAAGCGCTCCTGCCCTGGCGTGCCATACAGACGCAGGCGATCGCCGTTGGGCAGGCTTACATCGCCGTAATCCATCGCCACGGTGGTGGCCAGCTTGGAAGAAGTTGTATCGGTGTTGAGTACGTCGGTGTCGATGACGGTGCCGCCGGCGACCGCACGCACCAAGGTCGATTTGCCGGCACCCATCGCGCCGAGCACGACAATCTTGTGTTCGATCATGCAAAGCTTCCTGTGCGATTGCGGACGCTGCGCCACATCCGTGCGAGCAGCGCGCTGGCGCCCTGCTTGGGCGCTGGCGGTGGTGGCGGTGCCACCTCCGGGATTTTCACTTCGGCATAGCCGCACAGGTAGGCCGAGCGCATGAAAGCGCGGGTCGCGTCGATATCCAGCTCCAGCAGGCGCGTGCATTCGTGCAGGCTGCAGGGCTTTTTCAGCAGCAGCGAGCACAAACGGAAACCATCGTGCTGATGCGCAAGCACGCGGAAATCCGGCCAGCGCAGCAGGCTGACCTGTGCGTGTTGCTGCAGGCGCCGCTCGAAGTCGGTCCAGTTGTCGCTGTGTTGTGCCAGCTGCCACAGCAGCGGCCGCAGCGGTTGCCGTGACACGTTGCCGGCCAAGGTTTGAAAGCGTTGCGGCGACAGTTCCTGCAGCGCCAGCAGATCGAAGACCTCGCCCAGTTGCTGCGCCAGATTCTGCTCCGTGGAAATTTCCGCGTTCAACGGAACCGCCTGGTCGTGCTCAAAGTCGATCAGCAGCATCGGCTTACTCTGCACGGACAGCAGTGCGTAGCCTTTCCTTTCCTGCAGGCGCTGCCGCAACAGCCGGGTCATCTGCTTGGCACCGCTGGCCAGGAACAAGCCTTCCGTATTTTCCGGCTGCAACGATTCGGCATCTTCCGGCGTCAATGGGGATGTCGGTGGAGATGCCGGCGGCGCCAGCGCGTGCTGTATCTGCGCGTCGTCCAATTCATGGAGTGAATCGGATCGACCGTCGTGGACGACACCTGCGTCGTCGTGCATCCACAGCCGCATGGCCGGCCGTTTGCTGGCCATGTGCTTGGCGGCGCTGCGCAGCGCGGGCGTGTCCCGCACCAACAACAGGTCGCATTGATCCAGATCGGCACAGCGTTGCAGTGCTTCCGGTGGCAATCCCGCCACCTGCAGCAAGCGCCCGAGCAATGCTTTCTCCTCCCGGGTGTCCGAGCCCACTACCAGCACCCTGGTCATGCTCCCTTCCCCTTTCGACGATGATGCGCCAGCGCGATACCACGTCTGTTCTATCAGGCTATTCCAGATGCTGCATGTGAAAGAGTGATTGGTCACACACTTCAACCTGCCTGAAATTCCCGGCGTGATGTACCGCTCAACGCGACGAAAGATATCGCGCAGAGAGAGTGCGACGCCGGTGTGCAGGGCGGGTGAAAGTGCGCGGACAACATCCCCAACAACACGCGCACGGACGATTGTCAGCATCCGCTGAAACGACGGCGTGATGATGGCCGCTCTTATGTTTGGCAGGCACGGCGAACCGGCGATGGAAATCCGTTTCGTTCCGCCATAAAAAAACCTGCGCCGGTGAAGGCGCAGGTTTCGTCAGTGCTGCATTCCTGCCGTGGCAGGTAGGTGTGATCAGCCCTTCAGGCTGGCAACCGCGGCATTGAGCGTGGCGCTCGGACGCATGGCCTTGCTGGCCTTGGCCACGTCCGGACGGTAGTAACCGCCGATATCCACGGCCTTGCCCTGCACTGCGGCCAGCTCGTCAACGATCTTCTGCTCGTTGCTGGTCAGTGCTTCGGCCAACGGCGCGAACTTCGCCTTCAACGCGGCATCGTCGTTCTGCTCGGCCAATGCTTGCGCCCAGTACATGGCCAGGTAGAAGTGGCTGCCACGGTTGTCGATGCCACCAAGCTTGCGCGACGGCGACTTGTCGTTGTCCAGGAACTTGCCGTTGGCGACGTCCAGCGCATTGGCCAGCACGGCCGCGCCCTTGTTGTCGTAACGCTGGCCCAGGTGCTCCAGCGATGCGGCCAGCGCCAGGAATTCACCCAGCGAATCCCAACGCAGGTAATCCTCTTCGACAAACTGCTGCACATGCTTCGGGGCCGAACCACCGGCGCCGGTCTCGAACAGACCACCGCCGGCCATCAGCGGCACGATCGACAGCATCTTGGCGCTGGTGCCCAGCTCCAGGATCGGGAACAGGTCGGTAAGGTAATCACGCAGCACGTTGCCGGTCACCGAGATGGTGTCCTGGCCCTGGCGGATGCGCTCCAGCGACACAGCGGTGGCTTCCACCGGCGACAGGATGCGGATGTCCAGGCCGTTGGTGTCGTGGTCCTTGAGGTAGGTCTGGACCTTGGCGATCACCTGCGCGTCGTGCGCACGCGCGGCGTCCAGCCAGAACACCGCCGGGGTGCCGCTCAGGCGAGCGCGGCTGACGGCCAGCTTCACCCAATCCTGGATCGGCGCGTC
Organism: Stenotrophomonas sp.; assembly: GCF_050737575.1. Taxonomy (GTDB): domain Bacteria; phylum Pseudomonadota; class Gammaproteobacteria; order Xanthomonadales; family Xanthomonadaceae; genus Stenotrophomonas. The sequence goes on along the minus strand of NZ_JBOHXW010000003.1, from coordinate 504,615 downwards.
CTTGACCTGGCACATGCGCCAGATGTCACCGGCTTCCACCTTGTGCTCGAACACCACCTTGCCGGCGTCGTCGCTGACCTTGACCACGCCATCGGCGGTGATCTGGAAGGTCTTGTCGTGCGAGCCGTATTCCTCGGCCTTCTGCGCCATCAGGCCAACGTTCGGCACCGAGCCCATCGTCGCCGGGTTGAACGCACCATGCAGCTTGCAGTCTTCGATCACCGCCTGGTACACGCCGGCGTAGCAGCGGTCCGGGATCACGGCCTTGGTGTCCTGCAGCTTGCCTTCGGCGTTCCACATCTTGCCGGAGTCGCGGATCATCGCCGGCATCGAGGCGTCGACGATCACGTCGCTCGGCACGTGTAGGTTGGTGATGCCCTTGTCCGAATTGACCATCGCCACGGCCGGACGCTTGGCGTACTCGGCGGCGATATCGGCCTTGATGGCTTCCTGGGTGGCTTCGGGCAGCTGCGGCAGGCGCGCGTACAGATCGCCGATGCCGTTGTTGGCATCAAAGCCCACTTCCTTCAGCGCAGCGGCGTGCTTGGCCAGCACGTCCTTGTAGAACTCCTCGACCACGACGCCGAACATGATCGGGTCGGAGACCTTCATCATCGTCGCCTTCAGGTGCAGCGAGAACAGCACGCCCTGCGCCTTGGCATCGGCCACCTGCGCATCGATGAAGCTGGCCAGCGCGCGGCGCGACATCACCGAGGCATCGACGATTTCGCCGGCCTTCACTGCGGTCTTTTCCTTGAGCACGACGGTGGTGCCGTCGTTTTGCACCAGCTCGATCTTCAGGCTGCCCGCGTTGGCCAGCGTGGCCGACTGCTCGCTGCCGTAGAAATCACCGCCGTCCATGTGCGCGACGTGCGACTTGGAATCGCTGCTCCACACGCCCATGCGGTGCGGATGCTTGCGGGCGTAGTTCTTCACCGACAGCGGCGCGCGGCGGTCGGAGTTGCCTTCGCGCAGCACCGGGTTCACCGCGCTGCCCTTGATCTTGTCGTAGCGCGCCTTGATGTCGCGCGAAACGTCGTCAGTCGGCGCGTCCGGATAGTTCGGCAGGATGAAGCCCTGGTCCTGCAGTTCCTTGATCGCGGCCTTGAGCTGCGGCACCGAGGCCGAGACGTTCGGCAACTTGATGATGTTGGCTTCCGGCGTGGTCGCCAGCGCGCCCAGTTCAGCCAGGTCATCGCTGATCTTCTGCCCGTCTTCCAGGTAATCCGGGAACTGCGACAGGATGCGGCCAGACAGGGAAATGTCGCGGGTTTCGACGGTGATACCGGCAGTGGCGGTATAGGCATCGATGATCGGCAGCAGCGACTGGGTAGCCAGGAACGGAGCTTCGTCGGTGAGCGTGTAGATGATCTTCGGCGTATTCGACATGGGGGCAGGAACTCTCTTGCTGACGGATGCGTTGCGCATGGGACGTGGTGGTCGGCCGTGGTGCGGGCGTCGCTGCAATGGCAGGCACCTGCCCCCGGCTTGGCCGCCGCCGTGGGGAAACCTTGGCATTGTCGCGTTTTCAACCGGGCCGGGCAAAAACACACCATACGCAAACGTAGGGACGAAGCTGGGTTTTCCAATGCAACTGTGCGCAGGCCTTGCTGCAGCAGGCATCGGCGGAAATGCAGCGGCAGTGGTCACAGCTGCAACAGATGGGATGCAGCATCGGGTTGCGCGGGGAAGCAAACAGGATTGGAGCAAGGCAGCCACGCAGGCTTTGGCTTTGGGCTTTGGGCTTTGGGCTTTGGGCTTTGGCTTTGGGCTTTGGGCTTTGGGCTTTGGCTTTGGCTTTGGCTTTGGCTTTGGCTTTGGGCTTTGGGCTTTGGGCTTTGGGCTTTGGCTTGATGCTTTCAGCTTCATCCCTTCTCCCGCCTGCGGGAGAAGGTGGTGCGAAGCACCGGATGAGGGCGCTTTGGCGCTGTTGTCGTTACGCATCTGGAAACGTCAAAGCTGCCCCCATCCGGCTTCGGCCACCTTCCCCCGCAAGCGGTGGAAGGGATATCAACAGCGCGGCCGCTGCCTTCCGCTCGCCCGCTCTCGCGTGATCCCGATCCAGATCCCTCAATAAAAAAGGCGCAGCCAGTGGCTGCGCCCATGCGTTTACCGACGGGAGAGAGGCGTCGGTGAACGCCCTACCTCACTTCACCTCGAACTGCTGCGGCATGCCTGCAGACTTGCCATCGACCGTGACGTCGGCGGTGTACTTGCCTGCCGGCCAGCCACTGGCCTTGTTGAATTCGATGTTGGTGGTGCCAGCGTCGGTGGTGTTGAGTGATGCGTTCTGCTCACCGGCCACCTGGCCGTCCTGATAGGTCAGTTTTGCCGCGACATTGACGTTGTTGGCGGTGCCATTGGTCTTGATCGACACAATGATCTTGTCCTTGGTGCCAAGCATTGCGACCGGGGCTACCGACTGGTCGGCGCCAACGGCATTGCCCACCGTGACCGAAGTGACGCTGACGGCGGCCGGTGCGGCCTCAGCCATCGGTGTCGGTGCAGGCGCGGTTGCGGCCGGCGGCGGCACCACTTCGGCTTCTTTCTTCTTACAGCCAACCAACGCAACGCTACCCACCACGGCGATCATCAGGACACTGCTGAGCGAAGTCTTCTTCATGGATTGCTCCGAAACTGGTTTGGGAATGAACAACACAACGGCGCGCAGGGATCAGCCCTGGCGCGGTGGAATCTTCAGGACTTGGCCGGGCTTGATCCGGTCCGGGTTGTCGAGGACGTCACGGTTGGCGTCGTAAATCTTTTTCCAGGCATTGCCATCGCCCAGAAGTCGCTTGGCGATGGTGGACAGGTTGTCGTCCTTCTGCACGGTGTACTGCTGTTCGCCGACGATCTCTTCGGTACTGGTCACCGTTGCGGTGACATCGGAGAAATCTGCCTTCTGCACGATCTGCTCGGTGCTGGAGACAGTGGAACTGACGTCGGAAAAATCGGCCTTCTTATCGGTACCCATCCAAGCCACTCCGCTTCTTGACTGGCGACCACGATTGCACGCCGCCTGTTAAGGATTCATCGCGCTGGCGTAAAGCCAGCGTGCGGAGTCATCTTCCGTTCGATTTATTGACGCAGGTCGCGAATTGGCGCTGCCTGGCCGCCCTGTCCCGGGGTAAAGCGGCGCGGGTTGATATCCAAACCACCGCGGCGGGTATAGCGGGCTTCTACGTCCAGCCATGTCGGGGTACAGCGGCGCATGACTTCCAGGAAGATGCGCTCCACGCACTGCTCATGGAACTCGGCATGGTCGCGGTAGCTGACCAGATAGCGCAGCAGACCTTCACGGTCGATACGGGGGCCGTGATAACGAATGCTGACGCTGGCCCAATCGGGTTGACCGGTGACGGGGCAGTTGGATTTGAGCAGGGCCGAGGTCAGGGTTTCACTGACCACATTGTCGGTATCGGCCGACAGGAATGCCTCGCACGGCGGGCCATAGCAGTCGATATCCACGTCCAGGTGGTCCACGGTCTCGCCCGGCGCTTCGGCGAACCGCGGCAGGCCGAATTCGACCCGCACGTCGGCACCCGCACAGGCCGACAGATCGGTGACGATGCGCTCGCGCACGGCTTCGGCACGGTTGAAACGGGCGCTGTTGAGCGAGTTCAGGTACAGCTTGAGCGACTTGGACTCGATCAGGTTCGGCGAGCTGCCCGGCACCCATAGCGTGGCGGTTTCCACGCAGGGCTTGCCGCGCGCGTCCAGCCAACCCACTTCGTAGGCATGCCAGCGGTCTTCACCATCGAACGGCAGCGCAGCGCCGGCCAAGCCGATCTCAGCGCGCGCGCCGGCACGCGGAATCGGGAACAGCAGGCCAGCGTCGTACTGCTGGGGGTAGTCGACCTCGCGGCCGAGACTGGAGTCTTGTGGGGTGTTCATCGGCGCCATTGTAAGTGGGCATTGTTGACCGCCGGATTTATGAAATGACGCAAATTCCCCTTCCCCGCGCCGCCAACGCAAAGGCCCGCCATTGCCGGCGGGCCTTTGTTTATTGCAACGGCTGCCGGCACTGGGCCGGCAAGGCGCGATTACTCGGCCTTGGCTTCCTCAGCCTTCGGAATGATGGCTTCGGTGGTGATGCGGACCTTGACGTCATCGCTGACGTTCGGGGCGTAGGCGCCCAGGCCGAACTCGCTGCGCTTGAAGCTGGTGGTGGCGTCAAAGCCGACCGACGGCACCTTCATCATCGGGTGCTCGCCGGCACCGTTGACGGTCACGTCCAGCACCACTGGCTTGGTGACGCCCTTGACGGTCAGGTCGCCGGTAACGGTCAGCTTGTTGGTGCCGGCGGCTTCCACCTTGGTGCTCTTGAAGGTAGCGGTCGGGAACTTGGCGGCGTCGAAGAAATCGGCAGCGCGCAGGTGCTCGTCGAACTTGGCGGTGAAGCTGTTCAGGCCCGACAGCGGCAGGGTTACTTCCACGGTCGACTTGGTTACGTCGGCGGCGTCGTACACCAAGGTGCCGTCAACATTGCCGAAGTGGGCGGTCGGGTTGGAGAAGCCCAGGTGGTTCCACTGCACCAGCACGTCGGTGTGGGTCGGGTCGAGGGTGTAGGTGCCGGCGGCAACGGCGATGGCAGCGGCTTCCGTTGCGGCCGGAGCAGCAGCGGCGTCGGCCGGGGCAGCGGTTTCCGCCGGGGCGGCGACCGGCGCGGCAGCCTGGTCAGCCGGCTTGGAGCAGGCGGTGATGGCGGCGGCCAGCGCCAGCGGGAGCAGCAGCTTGGACAGAGTGGACATGGATTTCTCCTGAAAGATTGGGAATGGAAACGGGATTAGTGTCGGCAAGGCAGGCTTCGGCCAATGTGACGAACGCCGCCGCTGGAACAGTTACGCGATGCGCGCGGCTTCGTCGAACGACAGACGCGGCAGACGCGGGAAAACACCGGCAGGGTCGCCATAGCCCAGATTGACGAGGAAATTGGCTTTGATGGCCGTGCCGGCAAAGAACGCTTCATCCACCTTGGCCGCGTCGAACCCTGACATCGGGCCGGCATCCAGGCCCAGCGTGCGCGCGGCCAGAATCAGGTAGGCACCTTGCAGCGTGCCGTTGCGGAATGCGGCTTCGTGGCGGCCTTCGCGCGGACCGTCGAACCACGACTTGGCGTCGGTGTGCGGGAACAGATACGGCAGCTTCTCGTGGAAATCCTGATCAAAACCAATGATCACCGTGACCGGCGCGGCCAAGGTCTTGGCCAGGTTGCCCTCGGACAAGGCAGGCGCCAGCTTCTGCTTGGCGTCGGCGGACTTGACGAACACAAAGCGCGCCGGGCTGGCGTTGGCCGAGGTCGGGCCCCACTTCAGCAGGTCGTACAAGGCGCGCAACTGGCTGTCTTCAACCGGACGGTCCTGGAACGAATTCTGGGTACGGGCGGTGCGGAACAGCTGGTCAAGCGCGGCATCGGTAAAGATGTCGGACATGGAAACTCCGTGGTGAGTGGGCTACGGTCGTGGCATTCCCTCGGGAAGCCCCGGACAATGGCCTCGGCCAATCTGCAGAGCGCAGTGTAGGCGCCAGCGACTGTTGCAACACCCAGCCTTTTTGAAACGAATTAATGCCATACGCGAAACGATCGACGCTTCCCTGGACGATCACTGACGGCCGCGCCGGTAATGTGCGGCAGGCCGTGGCGCTGGCCGCTGCACTGCGCCTGGGCGGCCAACAGCGTCTACAACTGCTGCCGCGCGCGCCGTGGCGCTGGCTTACGCCGCGTTTGCTCCCGGGTGCGCTGCAGGGCTTTGGCCCGGCCTTCGCGCAGTTGGCCACCGCCCCGCCGGGGTTGGCCATCGGCTGCGGTCGCCAAGCCGCCGGCGCCTTGCGGGTGCTGGGCCAGCGCGGCACCCGCACGGTGCAGATCCTTGACCCGCGCATCAGCGCGCGCCACTGGGATGTGCTGGTGGTGCCGGACCACGACCCTCTGCGCGGCGACAACGTCCTCACCTTGCTGGGCAGCCTCAATCCGGTCAGCGACGATTGGCTGGCCTGGGGCCGCGCCGCGTTTTCCAGTTTCGAGCAGCTGCCGGGGCCACGCACCGCCCTGCTGGTCGGCGGCCCCACCGAACATGCGCCGTGGCAGGAACCGGAGATGCAGGCGCTGCTGCAACAACTGGCCGCGCGCATCCGCGCCGATGGCGGCAGCGTGCTGGCCACGACCTCGCGCCGCACGCCGCGTCCTGTCACCAACGCACTGCTGCGCGCGTTCGACGATGTACCCGGGGTGATCTGGAGTGACGGCGGCGATGGCTCCAATCCCTATGCCGGGTTGCTGGGCTGGGCCGATCGCATCATCTGCACCCCCGACTCGGTGAACCTGCTGTCCGAAGCCTGCGCCACGCGGGTGCCGGTCGGCGTGCTGCTGGGCCAGCGCGCGAAGGCACGGATGGCGCGCTTCCAGACATCGCTGCGGGAGCACGGCCGGCTGCTGGATGGCTTGGACGCCTTGGATGCCGGGTCGCCGCAGACCATTGAGCCGCTGCGCGAGACCGAGCGCATCGCCGGCGAGGTGAAACGACGGCTGGGTCTGTAGGAGCGGCCTCGGCCGCGAAACCGGCGCTGCCTCCGGATCAGGCCGTCTGCACACGCAAGATGCGGGCACTCCAGGCTTCGCGGCCAAGGCCGCTCCCACGACAGTCGTGACCTAACGAATCTTTCCCAGTTCCCATGCAAGGATGCGCGCCGATGAAGCACCGCACGACCCTCTCTTTAATTGCCGGCCTCGGCTTGACCGCGCTGACCGCCTCCGCCTTTGCACAACCGGTGTGCGCGCCGCGCTATCCGCCGCCGACCACCGTCGCGGCAATGTTCGACATGGCTGCCGTCACCGCCGACACGCTCGATGCCCTGCCCGACGTGGACGTGGCTATCGCCGCGCGCGGTGGCCAGGACTTGAGCAAGTACGGCCTGCGCCACAGTCATCTGGCCTTTCTGGTCCGCAACGACGACGGCGGCTGGGACGTGGTGCACCTGCTCAACCGCTGCAAGACCGATGCCTCGGACCTGTATCGCGAGGGCTTGGTGAACCTGGTCGGCGAAAGCTCGATCACCACCGACCTGCGCGTCGGCATTCCCACCCCGGCAGTGCGGGCCGCACTCAAACCGTTGCTGACCGGCGCGGCCACCCAGGCGCGGGCGCTGCATCAGCCGCGTTACAGCATGCTGGCCTATCCCGGCAGCAGCCACTACCAGAACTCCAATCAATGGATTCTGGAAGTCACCGCCGCCGCGATGGCACAGGCCGAAGACGGCACCACGCTGGGCAACCGCGACGACGCCTTGGCCTGGCTCAGCCGCAAGGGCTACCTGCCCACGCGCATGCACATCGGTATCGGCAAGCGGCTGGGCGCGCGGTTCTTCGCCGACAACGTCGCCGTCACCGACCACCCGGCCAGCGAGCGCATTTCCGGCAATTACTCGGTGGTGACGGTGGAATCGACCTTTGATTTCCTGCACCGCAGTGGCGCGCTGGAGCGCGAGCTGTCCATTCCCCATCAAACGCCGGTGCCTGCGGTCATCGCTACTGGCGTGCAACCTCTTGTTCAATGAAAGGAGTCAGACCATGAAGCACTTCCTCCATCACGGCGCGTTGGCATTGGCAGTCACCGCGTGCATGGGTTTGTCACTGATGCCGCGCGACGCACACGCAGGCGAGCCCAACCTCAATGGCTCGGAAATCTCGGTACTGGTCACCAGCGCAAGCGTCGCGATGGTGGTGTCCGGCCCGGTGTTTCTGTCGGCGGCAGGCGTGAGCAAGGCGACCGATGCCTCCAAGGCATCGACCGAGCGCAAGGATGACAAGCCGCGCCGGATCAGCGCCGGCCCGCTGCCCGACATGAAAGTGAAGTCGGTCGGCAGTACTGCCGAGGGTGGCCGCACGGTGGCGCTGGAAGATCCCACCAACGCCGAAAACACCGCCCAGCTGCAGTGGCCGCAGCGCGAGGACAATCCGGCGCAGAATTTCGTCGTCGGTCAGACCGTGGCCTTCACGCCAAGCCCGCAGGGCGCCGGCTGGATGCTGCGCGCTGAAGATGGTGCGGTGCTGACGTTCGTGCCGACGATTGAAGCGATTGACGAGAGCCGTACCTCGACGTTGTGAGTTGCTGAAGCAGAAAATCGGCTCAACCTAGGCGGAGACGGATGCCAGCAGCCCCCTCTCCCCAACCCCTCTCCCGTGAAGGGAGAGGGGCTTTGAGATTGCGGAGATGCTGGATTGTTCCCTTCCCCCTGTGGGCGGGACGACAACTCGGCAGGATTGCCGAGTTGTACGGCGAAGCCGCCCGAAGGGTGAGGCACATGGATGTGCCGAATACAGGTGCCCGCAGGGCGGATGAGGGGGCTTTTGGAAGCGACAAGCTCTAGAGCTGCCCTCACCCCAACCCCTCTCCCGCAGGCGGGAGAGGGGCTTCATCAAGCACCTGACAGGACACGCTGTTCCCCCGCATTGACATGCCTGACTGGCCTCGGCGGTTACAATGCCGCCCTGCGTACCTGCCGCTTTCCGCCTGGTCGCCCTTCCCACTCTTCTCTACAGCGCCCTGCGGTGCTGCCTGTGCCGTTTATGTCCTCGCATCCGCCCACTCGTTTCGCACCGCTCACCCCCACTTCGCTGCTGATCGCCGTGTTGGCGATGGGTGTCGTCGTGCTGGGCTCGAACGTGCTGGTGCAGTACCCGATCAATGATTGGCTGACCTGGGGCGCCTTCAGTTATCCCATCGCGTTTCTGGTCAGCAACCTGATCAACCGCCGCTTTGGGCCGCAGGCCGCGCGGCGTGTGGCGTGGGCCGGTTTTGCCGTGGCGGTGGTGCTGTCGGTCTGGATTGCCACGCCGCGTATCGCGGTGGCGTCGTGCTCGGCGTTCATCGTCGCGCAGTTGCTGGACATCACCGTGTTCGACCGGCTGCGCGCCGGCAACTGGTGGCGTGCGCCGATGGTGGCCACCACCTGCAGCGCTTCGCTGGACACGGCGATCTTCTGGTCCATCGCCTTCGCCGGTTCCTCGCTGCCGTGGATCAGCTGGGCGCTGGGCGATCTGGCGGTGAAGCTGGCCATCGGCGTCTGCCTGCTGGCGCCGTTCCGCGCCTTGCTGTGGAAGATGGCGCCAGCGCGCTGACCCTCAGCGCCGGCTCCGGCGCTGATTCGCAACGATCAACTACGCCTGCTTGCCCGGCTCGAACGGCAGGCCTTTGGCGATGGCCGCAGCGGTGATTGCCGCACACGCCGCTTCGATCTCCGGCGTGGGTACGGCCATGCGCGCGCGCCGATCCAGCGTGCAGGACAACCCAACATCCAGCAGCGTGGCGTGCGCCTCGTGCAGGGCCACGGCGGTGTCGCCGGTCAGCCAGCCGGATGCGGCCAATGCGGCGATCAGGAACGGGGTTTCGCGCGGTTCGGTCAGGGCCGGATTGTCCGCAGCACCGGCCAGCACGCCGGTCTGCAGCACGAATTCCAGATCGACCAGACCACCGGCCCCCTGCTTGAGATCCAGCCGCGCCGCATCGCTGCGATCCAATTCGGCGCGCATGCGTGCCCGCATCTTCAGCACGTCGCCGAACAAGGTGTCGTGATCGCGCTCGCGGCCAAGCGTCGCCGCGCGTACCTGCTCGAAGTCGGCCAGCAGCGATGGCTCACCGGCCACGCCGCGCGCGCGCACCAAGGCCTGGTGTTCCCAGGTCCAGGCGCGCTCGCGCTGGTATTCGGTGTAGCTGGCCAGCGACGACACCAGCGCACCCTTGCCGCCATCCGGGCGCAGGCGCACATCAATGTCGTACAGACGACCCGCCGCGGTGACCGCCGCCAACAGCGCCATCACCTTCTGCGCCAGCCGCGCGAACCAGCGACCGCTTTCCAACGGACGCGGCCCGTCGCTGGCGTCGGCTTCGGGCGGATGCGCGTACAGGAACACCAGATCCAGATCCGAGCCGAAACCCAACTCCAAGCCGCCGAGGCTGCCGTAGCCAATGATCGCGAAACGTCCACCGGGGACTTCGCCGTGCGCGCGCGCCATGTCAGCGCGCGCCATTTCCAGCACCGTCACCACCACCGCGTCGGCGAGCTGGGCCAGTTGCTGGGTGCAATCCACCGCGCGTTGCCGGCCATCGTGGAACGCCAGCGCCATGCGGAAGCTCAAGGCCAGGCGCACTTCGTTGAGCGCGCGCAGGGCGACTTCCGGGTCGTCGATGCTCAGCGCGGTGGCGCAGGCGTCGTGCATCTCCTGCGCTTCGGGCATCGGCCCGGCCACGCGTGTGTCCAGCAATTCGTCCAGCAGCAACGGGAAGGCGACCAGACGCTCAGACAACAACGCGCTGCGGGCCAGCACGTTGACCAGTCGGGTGAGCGCGCTGGGTTGTTCGTCGAGCAGCGCCAGATAGCTGGTGCGGCGCAGGATGGACTGCAGCAGGCCGAGCACGCGGCGCAATGCGGCGTCGGGTTGCGGTGAGCGCGTCGCTGCCAGCAGCAGCGCCGGCAATACGCGATCCAGTCGCGCGCGGGCGTTGTCCGACAACGACTTCACGCCGAGTGATTGCGCAAACTCGCGCAGCGATTGGTCGGCGCTATTGGCATCGGCGAAACCGGCTTCGGCCAGCACCTCGGCATTGCCGCCACCGGGCAGCACGCGCCAGTAGCTGGACAGCGCATCAGGCGCGACCTGGCCTTGTCGCGGTGCCAGCAGCGCGCCGAACTCGGTGCTCACACGCTCGCGCTGTTGATCCAGCGCCTGCAGCAGCGCCTCCCAATCGGCGTAACCCAAGCCGAGGGCAATGCGCGCGCGGTCCAGCGGATCGGTCGGCAGGCAATGCGTCTGCGCGTCACGCAGCATCTGCAGGCGGTTTTCCACGCGCCGCAGGAAGCGGTATGCGGTGGTCAGGTCGTCACCATCGGCAGGCGCCATCTGCCCGGCTTCGACCAGCGCATGCAGCGCCGGCAGCAAGCGGCGTTCGCGCAACGCGGCTTCGCGCCCGCCACGGATAAGCTGCAATGCCTGTGCGAGAAATTCGATTTCACGAATACCGCCGGGGCCGCGCTTGATGTCATCCAGCCGGTCCTTGCGGGCGACCTCGGCGGTGATCGCGGCCTTCATTTCGCGCAGGCCATCGAGCGCGGTGAAATCCAGATAGCGGCGATAGACAAACGGCCGCAGCGTTTCCAACCACGCCTCTCCGGCGGCGATGTCGCCAGCCACCGCGCGCGCCTTGATCCACGCATAGCGTTCCCAGTCGCGACCTTCGCGCTGGAAATACTGGTCCATGCCAGCAAAGGACAGCGCCACCCGCCCGGCCGTGCCGAACGGGCGCAGGCGCAGATCGACGCGGTGACAGAAGCCTTCGGCGGTGGTTTCGTCCAGCAACCGTGCCAGCCGCTGGCCCAGGCGCGCGAAATACTCCTCGGCCGCCAGCGGGCGAGCGCCATCCGAATCGCCGTTGTGCGGGTAGGCGTAGACCAGATCGATGTCGGAGGAGAAGTTCAGCTCGCCGCCGCCCAGCTTGCCCAGGCCGAACACCACCAGCCGCTGCACATTGCCTTCATCGTCACGGATCACGCCGTGGCGACCGGCGAACTCCTGCTCCAGCGCGGCCAGCGCCAGTTGCAGGCAGTCCTCGGCCAGCACCGTGGCGCCGGCCAGGGTGGCGTCCACGTCATCGGCGCCGGTCAGGTCACGCCAGATCAGCCGGGTGGACGCGGCCGCGCGGTAACGGCGCAGCTGGGTCGGCCAGGCGCTGGGCTGCAGCGGGTCCAGTTCGGGCTTGGGCAGCGACGCGGGATCGGGCTGGGCCAGCAAGGCCAGCAGCTCGGGCTGCCGGCACAAGGTGTCGATGGCGAAATCACTGGTCACCGCCAGCTGCCGCAGGGTGGCCTCGAATTCCGGGGATTGCGGCCACTGCGCCGGGTCCGGCACGGCGAGCGTGAGGCGGGCGATGGCGCGGTCAACGACCGGCACGACGTATTCAGGCAATGCGGGGGCGGGCAGATTCATGCCGCCGATTCTGGCATCTGGCCGGGGCTGCGGTCGCCCTGTGCAGAATGTGGGCAATAAAAAAGCCCGCTGACAGCGAACTGTCAGCGGGCTTTGCTCCCTCCCCCACGTCGGGATGCAGGGCGATCCTGCGGGGAGTTCGGACAAGTTGCACGCTGCAGTGCAAAACAGTACTTGCCGGTACAAGAGCCCCGGATCGGCAAAGACCATCCCACCAAGGTAGAACACCTCTGTTCACGGCGAACGGCGATAATCGGCCATTCCCCCAAGAATCCGTAGTCGTCATGTCTGTCGAACGCATCCTGGACGCGCGCTTGCGCGACCGCATCGTTTCCGCTGAACAAGCGGCCGCTTTCATTCAACCGGGTGAAACCGTCGCCATGAGCGGTTTCACCGGTTCCGGTTACCCCAAGGCCGTGCCGCTGGCGCTGGCGCAGCGCATCGAAGCGGTGCACGCGCAGGGGTTGCCGTTCCAGATCAAGCTGATGACCGGCGCTTCCACCGCGCCGGAACTCGATGGCGCGTTGGCCAAGGCTGACGGTATCGCCATGCGCATGCCGTTCCAGAGTGACCCCGATGCCCGCAAGCGCATCAACGACGGCAAGCTGGACTACATCGACATCCATCTCTCGCACGTCGCCCAGCACGTGTGGTTCGGTTTCTACGGTGAGATCGATACCGCCGTGATCGAGGTGTCGGCCATTCGCGAAGATGGCGCGCTGGTCCCGTCCACCTCGATCGGCAACAACAAGACCTGGCTGGACCTGGCCAAGAAAGTGATCATCGAGGTCAACGAATGGCAGCCCGAGAGCATCGAGGGCATGCACGACATCTATTACGGCACCGCGCTGCCGCCGCACCGCAAGCCGATCCCGTTGATTCACGCCAACGACCGCATCGGCCAGACTACGCTGGACATCGATCCGGCCAAGATCGTGGCGGTGGTGCGCACCAATGGCCCGGACCGCAACAGCCCGTTCAAGCCGATTGACGCCGAAAGCAAGCTGATCGCCGGCCACCTGATCGAATTCCTCAAGCACGAAGTCGCCAAGGGCCGCCTGCCGGCCAACCTGCTGCCACTGCAGTCGGGCGTGGGCAACATCCCCAACGCAGTGCTTGCCGGCTTGGCTGAAAGCGGCCTGCGCGGGCTGACGGCGTTCACCGAGGTGATCCAGGACGGCATGCTCGACCTGCTCAAATCCGGTGTGCTCGAATACGCCTCGTGCACCGGCTTTGCGTTGAGCCCGGAGGCCAACGAAGAGTTCAAACGCAACATCCATTTCTACCGTGACCGCATCATCATGCGCACGCAGGAAATCTCCAACCATCCGGAGCTGGTACGCCGCCTCGGCTGCATCGGCATGAACGGCATGATCGAAGTAGACCTCTACGGAAACGTGAATTCCACGCACGTCATGGGCAGCCGCATCATGAACGGCATCGGCGGTTCGGGCGACTTCACCCGCAACGGTTTCCTGTCCACGTTCCTGAGCCCATCCACGGCCAAGAACGGCGCCATTTCCTCGATCGTGCCGATGGTCAGCCACGTTGATCACACCGAACACGACGTGTCGATCATCGTCACCGAGCAAGGCCTGGCCGACCTGCGTGGCCTGCCGCCGCGCGCCCGTGCACGCGTGGTGATCGACAACTGCGCGCACCCGGATTTCCGCGACCAGCTCAACGATTACTTCGACCGCGCCTGCCGCGACAGCTATGGCAAGCACACGCCGCACCTGTTGCCCGAAGCGCTTTCGTGGCACCAGCGTTACATCGACACCGGCAGCATGAAGGCCTGAAACGGCGGAATGCTGCAAACAGAAAACCCGGCATGATTGCCGGGTTTTTGTTGTTGCGTGTAGCGGAGTGATGCTTCGCTGGCGCGCCTTCTTTGTAGAGCGGAGCCATGCTCCGCTGCAGCCTTATCGGTAAAGCCGCTGCCGAGCATGGCTCGTCACTACAGGGTTGCCCGGCACTATTGCTGGGTGCTGCCGTGCAGGTAATCCAGCGACAGCTGCAACAGCGCACGCAGGCCCACGTCCAGTGCCTTTTCATCGAGCAGGAACTTGGGCGAGTGATTGCTGGGCGCGGTCGCCGGGTCGATGCCCTGCGCCGTTGAACCGACGAAGAAGAACATCGACGGCACCTGCTGCGCGTACAGCGAGAAATCTTCCGAGCCCATCTGCAACGGTGGCTCGTAGACATTGTCCTTGCCCACCACCGCCTGCAGGCTGGGCAGCATGCGCGCGGTCAGTGCCGGGTCGTTCACCGTGGCCGGGTTGCCATCCTTCTCGTAGATCTCCGTGGTCGCCGTTGCGCCATGCGCGGCGGTGGTGTGTTCGGCGACATTGCGCAGGTCGGCAAATATCTGCTGACGCATATCTGGATCGAAGGTGCGGATGGTTCCGACCATTTCCACCGAATCCGGAATGATGTTGTAGCGGATGCCACCCTTGATCGCGCCAAAGGTAACCACCGCCGGCTGCTTGGACAGGTTGGCACGGCGGCTGACGATGGTCTGCGCGGTGCCGATCAGATCAGACGCGGCAACAATCGGATCAACGCCATTCCACGGCGCCGACCCATGCGTCTGGCGGCCATGCACGGTGATGCCAAAGCGATCGGACGCGGCCATCAGCGGACCACCGCGCACGGCGATCTGCCCGGCCTGCACGCTGGAAAACACATGCAGGCCAAACACCGCCTCCGGTTTGAAGTCCTTGAACAGGCCTTCCTTGAGCATCAGGTCGGCACCGCCTTGTTCCGGCGGCGGTGCGCCTTCTTCGGCCGGCTGGAAGATCAGCATCACTTCGCCGGGCAGTTTGTCGCGCATGGCCACCAGCGCGTCGGCCACGCCGAGCAGCGTTGCTGTGTGCGCGTCGTGACCACAGGCGTGCATCACCCCGACCTGCTCACCGCGATACTCAGCGGTGGCTTTGGACGCAAACGGCAGCCCGGTCTGTTCGGTGACCGGCAACGCGTCCATGTCCGCACGCAGCGCGATCTTCGGGCCGGGCAAGCCACCCTTGATGATCGCGACCACGCCATGCACGGCAACGCCAGTCTGCGGCTGCAAGCCCATCGCCCGCAAACGCTCGGCGACCTTGGCGGCAGTGCGTTCCTCGCGATTGGAGAGTTCCGGGTGCTGGTGGAAGTCACGGCGCCAATCCACCACTTTCTGCTGCAGGCGCGCGGCGGCAGCAGCCACTTCAGGGCGCTGGACTTCCTGGGCCTGAGCCAGCGGCGACAGGGCGCACAGCAGCGCGGACAGCAACACGGTCTTGCGGGCCATCGGCAACTCTCCTTGGGACGGGGATGTTGCAGTGACTGTAGGGCAGTTGGGCGGGGAATCCGATGGGACGATTCTGGATTTGGGGGGTGGTGTGGGCTTTGGGCTTGGCTTTCTCACCCTCTCCCCAACCCCTCTCCCGTCAAGGGAGAGGGGCTTTACAGCTGCAGTTACTAGGATTGCCTCAACTCGCAGCGCACCTAGCCCCTCTCCCCTTGCGGGGTGAAAGGAGCAGCTTGCGAACCACTGGTTCGCTGCTCCTTGAACGACCTTGCGCCAGCGCAAGGGCCGGGGCGCGGAGCGGGGGTTGGGGAGAGGGGCGCCTTTTAAACACCCCAAATCCACGTCAACCCAATCCCCTTTGGAACGTTCATCACTTATCGCGGTCTCAACGCGTGGCCCATCGGTCATGACTCAGCCCGACATACCGCAGCGGTATCCTCTGCAGCTTCGCCGTTCCATCCCCCTACCGGTTCCTCAGGAGTTTTCGCATGTCGCGTTTCTGGAAGATTGTGCTGCTGGTCATCGCAGTGCTGCTCGTTGCCGGGATCGGTTATCGGGTGATGGGGGGCGGCAAGCAGAAAGCGGACGCACCGGCGGCAGGCATGACCGGGCCGGGTGCAGGCAGGGACGACGCGCCGGTGCCAGTCACCGTGGTTGCGGCCGAGCGCAAGAACGTGCCGGTCTACGTCACCGCGCAGGGCACCGTGACCGCCTACAACACGGTCACCGTCAGTCCGCAGGTGGGTGGTGAGCTGTTGAGCGTCAATTTCCGCGAAGGCCAGCCGGTGAAGAAGGGCGACCTGCTCGCGCAGATCGACCCACGCACCTTCCAGGCGCAGTACGACCAGGCCGTTGCCAGTAAGCGCCAGAATCAAGCACTGCTGGCCACCGCGCAGTCCAACTTCGAGCGTTCCAACTCGCCGGAATACCGCCAGTTTGTCGCCCAGACCGACCTGACCACGCTGCGCAACCAGGTGGCGCAGTAT
This sequence comes from Stenotrophomonas sp., assembly GCF_050737575.1. Taxonomy (GTDB): domain Bacteria; phylum Pseudomonadota; class Gammaproteobacteria; order Xanthomonadales; family Xanthomonadaceae; genus Stenotrophomonas. The sequence continues at coordinate 488,357 of NZ_JBOHXW010000003.1, read as the reverse complement.
CAGGCCGCGGTCGCCGCCTCGCAGGCGTCGGCTGACCAGGCCAAGGTGCAGCTGGATTACACCCGCATCACTTCGCCGATCAACGGCATCACCGGCATCCGTGCGGTGGACCCGGGCAATGTGGTCAGCGCTGGCAGCCAGATCGTCACCGTGACCCAACTGCAGCCGGCCTATGTGCTGTTCAACCTGCCCGAGCAGCAGCTCGACGCGGTGCGCACCGCGCAGCAGGCCGGGCCGTTGCAGACCTCCACGCTCGACCGCGAGGGCGGTGCGGTGGTCAACGCCGACGGCAAGCTGCAGGTGGTGGACAACCAGATCAGCAGCAACAGCGGCACGTTCCGCCTGCGCGCCGAATTCCCGAATGCCGAATCCGCGCTGTGGCCGGGCCAGTTCGTCAACGTGCGCATGCAGCTCAACGAGTTGCCGAACGCGGTGGTGGTGCCGGCCGAAGCCGTGCAGCGCAGCAGCACCGGCGATTTCGTCTACCTGATCAAGCCCGACAGCACCGTCACCCTGCGCGATGTGGTGCAGGGCGGCCAGGTGGATGACAGCCATGTCGTCATCAGCAAAGGCCTGGAGGCTGGCGACAAAGTGGTGACCGAAGGCCAGTTCCGTTTGAAGGAAGGCAGCAAGGTCACCCAGCTCGCTCCGGGCCAGGCGCCGCCGGCGCCCACCGAAGACCAGCTCAAGGCGGCCAGCCAGAAGGGCCGTGGTGGACGGAGTGGCCCGCCGCGCTGACGCGCCGCTCGCCGCCCCGCCCTCTCCCCCCGCACCAGGAATCGCCCGTGGGCTTCTCGACTATTTTCATCCGCCGTCCGATCGCTACTTCGTTGTTGATGGTCGGCCTGATGCTGTTGGGCATCCTCGGTTACCAGCGCCTGCCGGTTGCCGCGTTGCCCGAGATCGAAGCCCCCAGCCTGGTGGTGACCACGCAATACCCCGGCGCCAGCGCGCAGACCATGGCCTCGTTGGTGACCACGCCGCTGGAGCGGCAGCTGGGCCAGATTTCCGGCCTGGACATGATGACCTCCGACTCCTCGGCCGGGCTGTCCAGCATCGTGCTGCAGTTCTCGATGGAGCGCGACATCAACACCGCCGCGCAGGACGTGCAGGCGGCGATCCGCCAGGCCACGCTGCCCAGCTCGCTGCCGTATCAGCCGGTCTACAACCGGGTGAACCCGGCCGACGCGCCGATCCTCACCCTCAAGCTGGCCTCGGACACGCGCCCGCTGCGTGAGGTCAACGATCTGGCCGACTCGGTGCTGGCACAGCGCATGTCGCAGGTGGACGGCGTGGGCCTGGTGTCCATCGCCGGCAACGTGCGCCCGGCCGTGCGCATCCAGGCCAACCCGGCGCAGTTGGCCAACATGGGCATGACCATGGAGGACCTGCGCAGCGCGCTGACCCAGGCCAACGTCAACGCACCCAAGGGCTCGCTCAACGGCAAGACGCAGAGCTACACGCTGTCCACCAACGACCAGCTCAGCGACGCGGCCGATTACAACGACATCATCATCCGCTACCAGAACGGGGCGCCGGTGCGCCTGCGCGACGTGGCCAAGGTGGTCGATGGGGTTGAGAACGACCAGATCGCCGCGTGGGCTGATGGCAAGCCGGCGGTGCTGCTGGAAGTGCGCCGCCAGCCGGGCGCCAACATCGTCAAGACGGTGGAAAACATCCGCCAGATCCTGCCCAGCCTGCAGGCCATGTTGCCGGCCGACGTGAAGCTGGATGTGTTCTCCGACCGCACCGTCACCATCCGCGCCTCGGTGCATGACGTGCAGTTCACGCTCATCCTCACCATCTGCCTGGTGGTGGCGGTGATCTTCGTATTCCTAAGGCGTTTGTGGGCCACGGTGATTCCGTCGGTGGCGGTGCCGTTGTCGTTGATGGGCACGTTCGGCGTGATGGCGTTTGCCGGCATGTCGCTGGACAACCTGTCGCTGATGGCGCTGACCGTGGCCACTGGTTTCGTCGTGGACGATGCGATCGTGATGATCGAGAACATCGTGCGATACATCGAACAAGGCAAGGACGGACAGGAAGCGGCGGAAACCGGCGCAAAGGAAATCGGCTTCACCGTGCTGTCATTGACGGTGTCGCTGGTCGCGGTGTTCCTGCCGTTGATCCTGATGCCGGGCGTCACCGGCCGTTTGTTCCATGAATTTGCGTGGGTGCTGACCATCGCGGTATCGATCTCGATGCTGATCTCGCTGACGCTCACGCCGATGATGTGCGCCTACCTGCTCAAGCCCGACGCCCTGCCCGAAGGCGACGATGCGCACGAGCGTGCGGCCGCCGCAGGCAAGGTCACCGCATGGTCGCGCCTGGTGCACGCTTACGAGCGCAGCCTGGATTGGGTGCTGCGCCACCAGCCGCTGACGCTGGGCATCGCGCTGGCCTCGGTCGCGTTGACCGTGCTGCTGTACATGGTGATCCCCAAGGGCCTGCTGCCCGACCAGGACACCGGCATGATCACCGGCGTGGTGCTGGCCGATCAGAACGTGGCCTTCGACCAGATGCAGCAGCGCACCCAAGCCGTTGCCGCCGCGCTGCAGAACGACGAATCCGTGAGTGGCGTGGCCGCGTATATCGGTGCCGGCAGCATGAATCCCACGCTCAACCAAGGCCAATTGAGCATCGTGCTCAAGGACCGTGGCGAACGTGGCGGACTGGATGTGATCCTGCCGCGCCTGCAGGCCGCCGCCGCGCATATCCCGGGCGTCGCGCTGTATCTCAAGCCGGTGCAGGACGTGACCCTGGATACGCGCGTGGCTGCCACCGCCTACCAGTTCTCGCTGTCGGACATGGACAGCACCGAGCTGGCCACACAGACCGACCGCGTCACCGATGCGCTGCGCCGTTTGCCGGAGCTGGCCGACGTCGACAACAACCTGGCCAATCACGGCCGTGCCTTGCATGTGGAAGTGGACCGCGACAAAGCCGCGCGTTACGGCGTGCCGATGCAGACCATCGACGACACGTTGTATGACGCTTACGGCCAGCGCCAGATCTCCACCATCTTCACCCAGCTCAACCAGTACCGCGTGGTGCTGGAAGTGGCGCCGGAGTTCCGCAACAGCGACGCGCTGATGAACCAGCTGGCGATCGGCAGCAACGGCAGCGGCACGCTGACCGGCAGCAACGCCACCTCGCTGGGCCAGGTGACGTCGAGCAACTCGTCCACCGCCACCGGCATCGGCAACAGCAATACCGGCATCGCCTTGGGCGCGGGCGGCAGCATTCCGTTGTCGGCCATTGCCACGGCCATTCCGGGCACCGCGCCGTTGATCATCAGCCACCAGCAGCAACTGCCGTCGGCCACCGTCTCGTTCAATCTGGCGCCGGGTTATTCCTTGTCCGAAGGCGTGGACGCGATCAACAAAGCGGTCGCCGCACTGGAACTGCCGCCGCAGACGCAGGCGCAGTTTGTCGGCACGGCGGCGGAGTTCTCCAGCAGCCAGACCGACGTGGTGCTGTTGCTGCTGGCCGCCATCGCGGTGATCTACATCGTGTTGGGCGTGCTGTACGAAAGCTACATCCATCCGCTGACCATCATCTCCACCTTGCCGCCGGCCGGTGTCGGCGCGTTGCTGGCGCTGTACCTGTGCGGCATGAGCCTGTCGGTGGACGGCATCGTCGGCATCATCCTGCTGATCGGTATCGTCAAGAAGAACGCGATCATGATGATCGACTTCGCGCTGGACGCGCAGCGCGCTGGCGCCAACGCCTATGACGCCATCCGTCGCGCCTGCCTGCTGCGTTTCCGCCCGATCATGATGACCACCGCCGCCGCCATGCTCGGCGCCTTGCCGCTGGCATTGGGCACCGGCATCGGTTCGGAACTGCGGCGTCCGCTCGGTGTGGCCATCGTCGGCGGCCTGCTGTTGTCGCAGCTGGTCACGCTGTACACCACGCCGGTGATCTACCTGTACTTCGAGCGCTTCTCCGAATGGGCTGCCAAGCGTCGCGAGCAACGCGCCGCCGCCCGCCTGCAGACGGCCAGGTAACGCGCTGGCATGAATATCTCCGCGCCTTTCATCAAACGCCCGATTGGTATCGGCCTGTTGGCCATCGGCCTGTTCTTCGCCGGGCTGGTTTGTTACCTGCGTCTGGGCGTCGCCGCCCTGCCCAACCTGACCATCCCGGTGATCTTCGTGCAGGCGTCGAACATCGGTGCCGATGCCAACACCATGGCCTCGACCGTGACCGCGCCGCTGGAGCGTCACCTCGGCCAGGTGCCGGGCATCGACACCATGCGATCAAGCAGCAGCGACGGTCGCAGCATGGTGTTCTTGATGTTCAACACCAGTCGCGACATCGACGCGGCCGCGCAGGATGTGCAGGCTGCGATCAACGCGGCCATGGCCGATCTGCCCGCTGGCATCAACACGCCCACCTACCAGAAGGCCAACCCCAACGACGATCCGGTGATCGCATTGGCGCTGACCTCGGACACGCAATCGGTGGCCGAGTTGTACAACCTGGCCGACTCACTGCTGGCCCAGCGGCTGCGGCAATTGCCCGGTGTATCGCAGGTGGATATTGCCGGTGCGTCCACGCCGGCCGTGCGCATCGACCTCAACCTGCGCGCGATGAATGCACTGGGCCTGAGCCCGGATGATCTGCGCAATGCCATGCGCGCGGCCAACGTCGCTTCACCGTTGGGCTTCCTCAGCGACGGCAGCACGCAGACCGCCATCGTTCTCAACGACCAGATCCGCAAGGCACCGGATTTCGCCAACGTCGCCATCTCCACGCACGACGGTGCGGTGGTGCGGTTGAAGGACATCGCCACCGTTTACGACGGCCAGCAGGATGCGTATCAAGCGGCCTGGTTCAACGGCAAGCGTGGCGTGCTGATGTATGTGTACCTGCGCAGCGGCGCCAACCTGGTGGCCACCGTGGACCGCGTGAAAGACGCCGTGCCCGGCTTGTCCACCTATCTGGACGCCGGCACCACGCTGACGCCGTACTTCGACCGCACCCCGACCATCCGCGCGTCACTGGCCGAAGTGCAGATCACGCTGATGATCAGCCTGGCGATGGTGATCCTGACCATGGCGCTGTTCCTGCGCCGGCTCGCGCCCACCTTGATCGCCGCGGTAACGGTGCCGCTGTCACTGGCCGGTGCTGCGGTGGTGATGAGCATGCTGGGCTTCACCCTCAACAACCTCACCTTGCTGGCCTTGGTGGTGGCAATCGGCTTTGTGGTGGACGACGCCATCGTGGTGATCGAAAACATCATGCGGCACCTGGACGAGGGCGTGCCGCGCAAGGAAGCGGCGATGGCCGGTGCGCGCGAAATCGGCTTCACCATCGTGTCGATCACCGCATCGCTGATCGCGGTGTTCCTGCCGATCGTGTTTGCGCAGGGCATGATCGGCGCGTTCTTCCGCGAGTTCACGCTCACCCTGGTGGCGGCAATCATGGTGTCGGCCATTGTCTCGCTGACCTTGACGCCGGCCTTGTGCGCGCGCTTCCTGCAGCCACATTCGGCGCCGGTGAAACCTTCGCGTATCGGTCCACTGTTGGATCGCGTGCACGGCGGCATGTTGCGCTTCTACACCGTGGCGTTGGATTTCTCGCTGCGGCATTGCCTGCTGTTGTCGCTGACGCCGCTGCTGTTGATCGGCGCCACCATCTATCTGTCCGGTTCGGTCAGCAAGGGCTCGTTCCCGGAGCAGGACACCGGCTTGGTCTGGGGCCGTGCCAGTTCCAGCGCCACTGTCTCTTTCCAGGAAATGAGCGAGCGGCAACGTCGTCTGTCGGACATGTTGCTGGCCGACCCCGCCGTGAAAATGGTCGGCTCGCGTCTGGGTTCCAGCCGCCAGGGCAGCAGCGCGCAATTCAACATCGAACTGCACACGCAACAGGAAGGCCGCAAGGAACCGACCAATGTCGTCGTCACCCGTTTGAGCGCCAAGGCCGCACAGTTCCCGGATCTGGATGTGCGCCTGCGGGCCATCCAGGATCTTCCCTCCGATGGCGGCGGCGGTGGTTCACAGGGCGCGCAGAACCGCGTGACACTGCAGGGCAACGATGCCGAGCAGTTGGCCGAATGGCTGCCCAAACTGGTGGAAGTGCTCAAGCAGAATCCCAAGCTGCGTGATGTGGGCTCGGACGTGGACAAGGGCGGTTTGATGCAGAAGATCGTCATCGACCGCGAGAAGGCATCGCGTCTTGGCGTCAGCATCGGCGCCATTGACGGCGCGCTGTATGGCGCGTTCGGCCAACGGCAGATTTCCACCATCTACGCCGACCTCAATCAGTACGGTGTGGTGGTCAATGCACTACCCGGGCAGACCGCCAGCCCGGCCGCCATCGAAGACCTGTACGTGCGTTCGAGCAGCGGCCAGATGATTCCGCTGACCACGCTCGCCCATCAGGAACCGGGGCTGGCACCGTCACAGGTGACGCACCAGAACCAATACACGGTGATGGACCTGAGCTACAACCTGGCGCCAGGTGTAAGCAGCGGCGAAGGCAATGCCATCGTGCAGGCAGCGATCAACGGCCTGCGCATGCCCGGCGACATCCGCCAGGCAGAGCGCGGTGGGTTTGGTCGCGCCATGGACCCGTCTGCGATGTTGATGCTGATCATCGCCGCCATCGCCACGGTCTACATCGTGCTGGGCATGCTCTACGAAAACCTCGTGCACCCGGTGACCATCCTGTCCACGCTGCCGGCGGCGGGCATGGGCGCATTGCTGGCGTTGTGGCTGACCAATACCGACCTGTCGGTGATCTCGATGATCGCGCTGGTGTTGTTGATCGGCATCGTCAAGAAGAACGCGATCATGATGATCGACTTTGCCGTGGTCGCGCAGCGCGAGCACGGCAAGTCACCGGCCGAGGCCGTGCGCGAAGCCAGCATCGTGCGCTTCCGCCCGATCATGATGACGACGATGGTGGCCATCCTCGCCGCACTGCCGCTGGCCATTGGTTTGGGTGAAGGTTCGGAACTGCGCCGCCCGCTCGGCATCGCGATGATCGGCGGCCTGCTGATTTCGCAGAGCCTGACCCTGCTCAGCACCCCGGCGCTGTACGTGATCTTCTCGTGCCTGCAGCAGCATTGGCGCAACTGGCGCGCCCGTCGCAAGGAGCGCAAGCGCCTGCGCAAACTCGCGCGGGCGTGACGCGTGTACAGGCGCCCCGTGCGATCCGGGGCGCCGGGAAAACCTTCGCGACAGCCCCCCTCTGTTCTTTATGCGGCGCTATAGCTATGCCGCCACAGTGGATGAACTGACCAGACTCCCCTTGTCCATGAGCAGGGTTCTGCTCGCGTAGCTGGCGGCCTTGGGGTCATGCGTGACCATGATGATGGTCTTCCCATGCACCTGGTTCAGTTGTTGCAGCAGGCGCATCACCTCGGCCGCCGATTCGCGATCTAGGTCGCCGGTCGGCTCATCACAGATCAGGATTGTCGGATCGGTCACGATGGCACGGGCAATGGCGACGCGCTGCTGCTGGCCACCGGACAATTCACCTGGCCGGTGCTGCATGCGCTCGGCAAGGCCAACCAACGACAACGAGACTTCCGCCCGCCGCTTGCGCTCGCTGCGCCCTAACGGCGTCAGCAGCAGCGGCAGGGCGACATTGCGCTGTGCGGTCAGTGTCGGCATCAGGTTGTAGAACTGGAAGATGAAGCCCACGTTCCTGCTTCGCCATGCAGACAGTTGGCTCACGCCCATCTGCTCCATGCGCTTGCCTTCAATGACGATTTCTCCCGCGCTGGGGCTGTCCAAGCCTCCCAGCAGATTCAGCAGCGTGGTCTTGCCCGAGCCGGAGGGACCCATCAGTGCCAGGAACTCGCCGCTGGCGATTTCCAGATCGAGATCCTGCAGCACCCTGACCTTCTCGGCACCGCGCTGATAGACCTTGCAGACCTTGTTCATCGTGATCATCGGTTTCGTTTCACTCCGCCAACTTCCAGTACCAGGCCGCATCACCGCGTCTCCGCAATGGCGACAACGTCTCCCTCGGTGATGTCCTTCGACGGATTCAGAACCACCCGCTCGCCTGCGACAAGACCCTCAACCGCGACGCGCTCGACGTCAGCCGCGCTGCCGACCACCACGTCGCGACGGCGCACGATCAGGTCGCTGTCGACCACGAACACATGGGTCTGTCCGTCTTGCTGTTGCAAGGCCTGCTTCGGAATCATCAACAGCGATGCAAGCTTGTCCGGCTGCACTGCGCCTGCCTCTGCTTCTGTTTCGATGAATCTGATCCTCACTCCCATGTCCGGCAAAATGCGGGCATCACGCTGCTTGAGCGCAATACGCGCCCTGACCGTTGCCTTTCCGCGGTCGGCCGTAGGAATGATGGCGATGACCTGACCTGGCATCTGCAATTCCGGGTACGCATTGGGTATCACGGTCGCCGCCATGGACGGCACGACCCTCGCGATAAAGGCTTCCCCCACTTCCACTTCAACTTCCAGGGATTCCATGTCCACGATGCTGGCCACGCCGGTCCTGGTGTAGCCACTGGAGGCGCCCGGCGAAATGATCTCGCCCACCTGCGCGGCCTTTGAAGTGATTACGCCGGAGAATGGCGCACGGATCTCCGTATATGCCAGATGCACGCGAGCAACCTCCGCCTGCGCCTTGGCGGCCTCCACCACACCGCGTTGCGAGGCGAGCTGCGCCTGCAACTCCTTGGCCCTGGCCACCGCCTGCTCGGCGGCCTGCGCCGAAACCAGTCCAAACCCGCCAAGTTCCTGAGCGCGCCGGCGATCCCGCTCGGCCTGCGCAAGCTGCACCTCATATTGCCGGGCCACCTGCTGCGCCGCCGCGACCTGGCGCAAGGCTGCCTCCAGCGCGGCCCGCGCTGAGTTTGCGTCCAACCGCGCCAGCAGCTGACCCTGCGCGACATGATCCGCTTCCTCGAACAGCGTTTCGACCAGCATTCCAGTGACCTGCGCCGACACGGTCGCGGAACGGCGTGCCACCACATAACCGCTGGCATCCAGGACACCAGCCTGCCTGCCGACCGAACCCGCGGCCCTCACCGTCTCAACCCGCACGCTTTGTGCACCAGCACCCACCGCAACCCAAACACTGCATGCGCAAGCGACAGCAACAACCACACTGGCCAGCAACACACAACCCTGGGGCCTGCGCCACCACGTCTTCGGCACGCCGTCATCTGGCCGTTCGATCCTCAACGCTTCCAGCAACGATGCGCTGGCACCCAACCTGTCTACCGTCATTCCTGTGAGCTCCTTCTCTTCACACCACGTCGCATCTCCGGCACCGGGCTAGTCGCGCAAGCTCGCGACAACCGAGCCAACTACAAGCTTCCACAGAGGGAACAACACGCTCAGCAGACACAGCACGATGCTGTACGCCACGATCATTGCCGCGACCCCGGCATCAATCACAAAGTGCGCATAAACCGCCTGATTCACACCGGATGTACCGAAGCTCACACCGTCCAGCAGAAACCAAGCCACGGCGATGACGGCTACGGTGAAGACCAGCCCGATCTGAATCAGATCCAGCGACACGGCCATGGCGGTCGCCACGCGATCAAACCCAATGGCGCCCAGCGTCGCCATTTCCCTGCGTCTTCTTTCGAGCACCATCCCGAGTGTCGTTGAGATCGCCAGGACCGCGCCTGCTCCCAGCAGAATGGACACCCCCAACGCCGCCATGTTCACGAAGCCGGATACCGTTCCCAGTTGCTGTTCGTAGTACTCCGACTGCCGCATCACCCTCACCCCTTCAAGGCGGGGATCGTCTGCAACCATCTTCCGCAGCGTCTGGAACCCCTCGGCTGATTCCAGCGCAAGCCAGAGAACGGATACGCGGCCCGGCCGGTTGTACGCAGCCTGCAGATCAGCCATATCGGCCCAGAGTTCGGACTCCCACGCGCCTCCATTGGCTTCCAGCACTCCCGATGGCAGCCAGTCTTGCCCGCGAAACTGGATTGACCCGCCAGCAAGCTCATCGATATGGGATCTGATGGCGCCGCCAATCAGCAGCTGCCGACTACCACTGACCGGAGCCGTGCGTGCTGGCAGCGCTGACGCATCCGCCACATCCCAGGTGCTGCTGGTGACACCTCGTACCAGCACAGCCATGCTGCTTCCATCCACACCGCGAAGCTTTGCATTGGCCAGAAACTGCGGCGCAACCAACGGGACTCCGGCGCTGTCCCGAGCAACGACGGGAAGCGCAGATATCACCGCTACCTGCTCGACCCCAAGGCTGCTGCCGGCCTCGTCAAACGCGCCACTGGAAAGAACCACGGCGATGTTGTCTTGACCCGTTTTTGCAGCAATGCGATTGATCCCTGCCGGGATTGCAAGCATGACCGACAGCGCAGCGGCAGATATCGCAAAGCCCGCACCGACAAGAAGGCTGTCCTTTGGCCGCGCCCAATGCAGGGACACGAAGAACAGCAGGAGATGAACCACCTGTTTTATCCAATGCATTTTTTTACCGCGACCTCGCCCAACCGATTAGTTCCGCAGATGCTCTACGGGAGACAGCGTGCGAATCTGCAGCGCCGGCCACGACAGACTGACAAGCCCAAGCATCACCAGCGCTGGCAGCAGCTGCAGCAACGTTCCCTCCTGCACTTTGATCTGGCCCAGCAACCAGGAAACATGTGGGTTCAACAACATCAGCACCATGTACGCCATGCCAATGCCAAGCAGCGCGCCGATGCTTCCGACAAGCAGGTACTCAAGCACCAGCGCGAAAAATTGCGTCCTGCGATTGAATCCGAGCGTTTGCAGGACCGCCATGCTGGACCGGCGCTGGGCAGCGAGATGGGCGAGCACACTGACGAAAACCAAGCCCGCACACGCAAGCATGGCCAGCACAATCAGCCCAAGCAGTGACTGCACCTGGCCGAAGCGGGCCAGCGCGGACTCCGCGCCACTGGACACATTCGCCTGCAAAGGCGGATCGGCACCGGTGAATGCCTGCTCAATCTCCTCGCCCAACGCTGTCAGACGCGATGCATCTACGCCCCGAACCACGGCACGCAGCACTTGGTCACGTTGTGGCTCCGGCAGAAGGCCGTTGAAGTAGGCGTAGTGCCCGTATGCGAGGCGGTCACCCATCCCGCTGCGCCCTGGCGGTAGTACACCTGCAATCCTGATCGGAATCCGCGTATTCGACAGGAACTCCACCGGGCTCAACTCCATGCCCGGATGCAGCCCGCAGCGCTCAGCCGCTTCAGCGCCTACCAGGATTCCATTGCTACTCTCCTCCCAGCTTTCCAGCTGATGCGCCAGCGCACCCCCTGACCGCAGAAAAGCGGAAGCTCCCGAACCTCCATAAGCATTCACCGTCAACGTTCCTGCCCCCGAACCGCACGGAAAGCTGGCCATGGAAAAGTACGACACCGCGGCAACGTCCGACATCTGCTCAAGCTGGCGCACATGCCGTAGCGGAAATCCGCTGTTCTGTACGCGAGCATTTGCGATGCCAAGGCTCGCATTGACTGCAGCGCCCATTTTCGAGGCGAGGAATGGAGCGGCAATGGCTGACAGCACCATCCATGCCATTACGGTGATCGCCAATGTCGCGATCAGCGACAACACCCGCAAAGGCTGTTCACCGGTGCGTATCCATGCAATGAAGAACGCCGAGCGGATCGTGGGCCACATCGGCTCAGCGCTCCAGTGTGAAATCAACCATGCGCAGCTGGCCCTTTGATCGTGCAACCACGTCACGCAATCCGTCGCGGTACGGTTTGCATGCCGCACTGCACTGCACGCCGGACAGCAGCAATGCCGTCCATTGGGCCTCGCCTGGAGGGGAGATCGGAGCGCCCATTGATTCGGCGATTTCGCTCACCTGTGTGAGCTTCACCGGGGAAAGTGCTGCGGCACTCGGTGTTTTCATCCTGCCTGGAATGCCGGCCAACGCCGCCTCGTCTTGCAGACGTGCCACCAACTTGCCTTCTGGGCTGTACAACCACACAGCAGGAAGCTGGATCTGTGCCGCGTCTCCGGAAGCGAGTGAAACATAGCTCCGAAAGAAGGTGCTCATATCGCCGGACACCCGAACTTCACCGCTGCCGTCACTTGTCCATGCCGATCCGGCCAGACAGAGCAGGAGTAGCGACAGACACGCCTTCCATCGCCTGCAGCACGCCGAAACATCCGTCGATTTTGCTCTCTTCATCCTGCGGATGAGGGAATGGAAGCGGCCAAGGCAGCCCCGGCGATGACCAGACAAGCGAATGACGCGCGGATCTTCTTCAACATCGCAATCTCCCTATTGGCTAGTGAAACGTGACGGAACTCATCTACTCACCTCGTTGGCGAGCCCGTTTTTTTAGGCTGTCTAGCAGGCGACATCAACCTCATACAAATGAGGCTATCGGCGTAGGAATTTCCTTGACGAAGTCACCACGTCCAGCGCGCATCCATGCACTGCATGCATGTGAAAACTGCACAACGTTCGGGTGCTTTGCGTGGACGATTGAAGATCGAAATGGTCATGCGGCAGCCCGCATTTTGAATATGGGGAGGGACCGCAGAACTGATCTGGATGCTCCATCGTGCTGCCATCTGTCTGCCCCGCAGGTCACCACTCCGGCGCTCACCTCAGCCAGTTCCAGCCCGCCATTGCAGGCATAACTCATCCGCCGTTCTGCGCAGGAGCGCATGAAACGGGAAGCTCGAACCGGTGCGCATCCTGACTGCGAGGCAGAGCAATGTAGTCCGGCTCTACCTACTGTTCTCGGCAATGGCGAAGCGGACACGCCCGTTGCAGGCGGCGCAATCGCAATCGCAATCGCCGTAGGCTGGGGTGCAATCCCAGCATCCAACCTCCGTCGTGATGGGATTTCATCCCAGCCTGCGCATGCTCAATGAATACGCATGCGCGATCACCACGGTGCGAAACTGACGATCAACGCCAGCACGATCACCAATGTGCCGATGATGATGATTCCGCGTTTGGACAGAATGCGATCGCGGCTCATGGTCGGCTCCTGACATCGTTCATACGTTGACAACACAGTGAACGCGACTCTGTTAAGAAGCGGCAAGTACGCGTGAAATCCGGCATTCCAAATGCTGTATCGCAGACACGGCATGGACGGCGAAACGAAGCCTTCTGTGGTCACCGCGTCACCGGGAATGCAGTTACTCAACCGGCGGTGCGGGTTTCATCCGCGCTATTTCCACTGCATGCGGAACACGCGTGATTCCAGAGAAAAAAGGCCAGAGCGCAAACTCCACTCTGGCCCCACCCCTTACTTCTCGCGACACTCGCGCGGCACCATCCGTCCGACCGTGTAAGTCAGCTCCGTGCCCTTGCCCCGCAGGTTATGCATGGGCGTTCCATACGAGAAACCAGAGCCGGTGACCTGCGCGGGCAAGTCCACCGTGCTGCCATCGGGCTGCACGACGCGTGCCACCTCGCCCGCATAAATCACCGTCAAATCCGGCCCGCCCTCGCAGGTGTAATTGACGCGACGCTCGGCCGCCGTACTGTCTGACGGATGCGTGGCACAGCCGGCCATCGAAGCCACCACCAATCCTATAAGCACCATTTTCACGCGTGCATTCCTCCAGTGAAGTTCGTTTGTCATCGACCACGTTGGCACGGCATGAACCGTCACCCCGCTACATTCCACGCCAGCCTGCCGGGCCTTCGGTGAAACTCCCGTGAGAATTTAGGCCAGCGATCCACGGAACCAGCATGGACCGCGATGCCCTTGTTGCCCGGATAAGCGCAGCGCACCCGGGGCCGAACAACCTCGGCGACAACGCATACAAACGTCGATCGACCATCAACAAAAAAGCCGAGCATCCGCTCGGCTTCTTCGATCACGACAAACGCCAGGTGCACTGCGCTTACCTGGCTACGGCACTGCGTTTAACCGCGTCATGCGCAAAAGCGAACGCGGAAACCCGCCTCTGCTCGTGCTTTGCGACAGCGGTTTCGCGCTATCCGCAGGAATCAGAAACGGTACATCACGCCCAGCCCCAGCACCGGGTACACGCTCAGGTCGATCTTGTCTTCCAGCTCGCGGCGCTCCTGCTCCAGATCTTTCTGGAACTGCGGGTCGCTCGCCAAACCCGTCGCATGCAGCTGAACGCTGGTCTTGGCCGAAATCACACCGAGGTCAGCAAAAAAGCCCAGGCCTTCGCCACGCGAACGATAGCCCACGCCCACATACGGTGCGACGCTGTCCTTGATTTCCACGCGACCGCGCAGCTGGCCCACGTCGGCGGCGCTGTATTCCACGCCATTGAACTCGTACACACCACCGGCGAGCGGCATACCCGTGACCGCCGCACTGATATCGCCCATCACCAAACCTGCCGACACGTGGAAGCCACCTCCCATCGGGTGCCAGTTGAGCTTGAGGCTGGTGTTATTGAACTTCAGGTCGCCCTTGTAGCTGACCTCATCGGTGCTCTCGTCGCCACTGATGCTGAAAGCGTTGTAACCCACGGTGGCGGAAAAATGATCATTGAACTGCGCGTTCAGATCGACGCCATAACCCAACGTCGAAACGCCAGCACCCGCGCTCAGGTCATCGAAAGCACCCGCTGCGGCGGCCGGTGCCACCACGCTGATTGGAAGGGCGATCGCCAGAGCAAGCAGATTGAATTTGAACATGAACAAATACACCAAAGCAGGGAGAAAAGGATCAGCCAAACGGCTCCCGCCAATAGCGGCCGCCCCACTGGAATCTGTATGGCCAGCCAGCAATCACCTGCAGCGCATCATCTGTTTCTGAAGACGGTCGTCCTGACGCCTGAGCAAGCACAGCCGCACAACGAAAAAATCGGCGGCGCGGCGTCTTCGATCACTGCAAACTGCACCAAACAACGTAAAAGGCCGGAGCGGGAATCCTGGCTCTGACCTCTGTTTTCCGGGCCCCTGTTTTCCCTGACCCCTGTTTTCCAAAAGCACTTAACGGATACCGCTTTTGTAGCTCGGGTAAGCGCAGCGCACCCGGGGCCGCATGAATCCATAAGCCACGCGAAGTCGCGATTCCTCAAATTTCCGAATGACCCAAGAAAGCAGGCGACAAGTCGGCTGAGCGCTGCCCCCGATCATCAAAAACCCCCGGGTGCGCTGCGCTTACCCGGGCTACGGGTTACCGCGCTGGCTCTCCAAAGCCAACATCTGGCGAGGACTCGTCGCACGCCCAGTCTTCCGGCAACAAGCCCTCGCGGACGTAGCGATGAAACGTCGAGTGCGGCCAGTCGCGCACCGCTGTCACCCAGCCATGTTTCAACGGGTTGATATGCACGTAATCCACGCAAGCTTGAAGCTGGGCTTCATCGCGGATTGTTCGCTCCCAGTAGCGCGCCTGCCAGGGGGATCGATGGCCCGGCGCGAACACTCTACGGGTGAAGCCCTTCTTGATGTCCTGCCACAGCCGTGGATAGTCATCAGTGCTCGCGCCCAGCTGGATCACCGCATGCAGATGCTCCGGCAGCACCACCGCAGCCAAAACCTGGTGAGGAACCCGACACGCCGCATTACGCCACGCCTGTTTCAGCGCATCGATCTCCCGCACCAGCAAATCACCACGCCTGTCACGCAACGTCACAGTGAAGAAGTACGCGCCGCCAGCAATGCGGTTACGTCGATAGTTGACCATCGCTCAAGCGTAGCCATGCGCCGAAGTACCGCACGTCGCACGATCCGTAAGCAAACCACCCACCGCCTTGTGATCCACCGTAGCCCGGGTCAGCGCAGCGCACCCGGGGCCTCGTGATGGTCACAATGGCAGCAGATCACAGCGGAGACGGGGAAGTGCCTGTTTGCATGAAAGCCAATGGTTACCAGCAAGAACAAAAAAGCCGAGCATCTGCCCGGCTTCGTTGACTACCGATTCCCCGGGTGCGCTGCGCTTACCCGGGCTACGTCACTGTTTCGCATATTCCTACCCACCCAAACCGCATCAGGCCGTCGCATTCCGTTTTTCTGCCTCAAGCAACAACGCCTGATAGAGCTGCAAGCGGATGCGCATCAGGTTGGCAACGCTCACGACGACGTACAGCAGAACCAGGAATACGCCAAGCACAACCTGCCATGTCGGCATGGCCAGCAGACCCTTCCATTGGCTGATGAAAAGAAACATGGACGCAAAGACCGGCAGCATACCGAGTCTTTCGACGCCACCTGCAAGAAAGCCAATCTTGGCGGTTAGTTGCCCAAGATGCAGACGGACAACACGTTCAGCCTTAGTCAGCTCTGTTGCCGAAAACCCAGCCAGCCAATCCAGCATGTGGTCAAAGTACGTGCGGTCGTGGTCAAGCTGCTGCACCTGATCCTTCCGCCAGCGCCAGAGCTGCAAACCCATTACACCGCAGTTCCTGATAATGCTGGGAAGTCCAGCGGCGTAAAGAATAATCAGCCCGCTCTTCGCGGCGTCGACCATCCACTGTGCCGGCCCCAACCACTTCGCCAGAAAATACGGCGCCAATCCCAACACTGCTCCGGCGAACGCGACAATGTGCAACACCTTCAACCATCGCGGTGTGTTCAATACACCCGCAGGCCCATCCGGCACATCGCGCAAGCGCTGGTCCAACGCCGCGAAGGACAATCCCTGTCTACGATCAGCCTTCATCTCCACCTCCCAATTCCTGATGCGGCCCATCTTATCGGCATCAGTTCATGCTTCGTGCTTTCGAGGCGCCGCCTCTGGCCTTCCGCAATAAGGAAGGGCCAGAGCGGAAACCTGATTCTGACCCCTGCTTTCCGCTCCCAAATAAAAACCCGGCTTTCGCCGGGTCTTTATACACTCTTGTGGACTCACATCAACCGCACTTGCTATACCCACAATTCAAGCAAGTCTGGCAGCCATCCATGATCACCAGCGCCTTGGTGCTGCACTTATGGCACATGGTGGCGGCGGGCGGGAAGCTGCCGTTGTCGGCGCTGTCGATAATCACCAGCGCTTCTTCACCCTCGCTCAGCGAAACGGTGGGCGCTGCAATTACGTCACTGTTTTTTTTTGAGCGCTCTTCAAACTGCTTGCGCTTCTCGGCGATGAGGGCGCGCTGGTGGGCGCTCATTTCCGGGTCGTGCAGCAGGCCGATGGACTTGAGGTGGTCTTCGACGATGGAGCCGAGTTCGGCGACCAGCGACGGCATGTACACGCCACCGGCCTTGAAGTAACCGCCCTTCGGGTCGAACACGGCCTTCATCTCATCGACGATGAAGGTGACGTCGCCGCCCTTGCGGAACACGGCGGACATGATGCGGGTCAGCGCGACGATCCACTGGAAATGCTCCATCGACTTGGAGTTGATGAAGATCTCGAACGGGCGGCGCAGCTCGTGCTCGGTGTCCTGGTTGAGCACGATGTCGTTGATGGTCACGTAGAACGCGTGTTCCACCAGCGGCGATTTGATCTTGTAGGTGCTGCCGATCAGCATTTCCGGGCGCTCGATGCGCTCGTGCATGTGAACGATGTTGTCTACGGGGGACTCGACCGGGGCCACCGCCAGCGCGGCGTTGGCCGCTGCAGCTGCTTCACGGGCTTTGTCGTCCGCGGTGATGACGGAGTAGCCCTTGATTTTCTTGTCGATCTTGACGGCCATGGTGCGAGTCCTGGTTATGCGTTGCGTACGGATTGCGGCAGCAACCCCGGCCCTGACGGGACGGGGTGCGCGGTGCGGCTTACTTGCGGGCGGTCTTTTTGACGGCCTTCTTTACTGCGGTTGCCTTCTTGGCAACGGTCTTCTTTGCCGAAGCTGCTTTCTTGGCGACCGTCTTCTTGGCGACGGTGGCCTTGCGGGCAACCTTCTTCTCGGCGGTCTTCACGGTCTTCTTGACGGCGGCGACCTTCTTGCCAGCTTTCTTCTCGACCTTCTTCACTGCCTTTTTGGCGGCGACGGTCTTCTTGCCGATGACCTTGGCAACCTTCTTCTGTGCAGCCTTCACCGTCTTCTTGGCGGTGGCGGTCTTCTTGCCGACGACCTTGGCAACCTTCTTCTGCGCTGCCTTCACCGTCTTCTTGGCGGCGGCGGTCTTCTTGCCGACAACCTTGGCGACCTTCTTCTCGGCAGCCTTCACCGACTTCTTGGCAGCGGCGGCTTTCTTGCCGACAACCTTGGCGACCTTCTTCTCGACGGCCTTCACCGACTTCTTGGCAGCAGCGGCTTTCTTGCTGACAGCCTTGACCAGCTTCTTCTCGGTCGCCTTGACCGACTTCTTGGCAGCAGCAGCCTTGGTGGAAGCCTTCTTCTCGACCTTGGCAATTGCCTTCTTGGTCGCGGCCTTCTTGCCAGCGCCCTTCTTGGTCAGCTCAGCGGCTTCAGCCTTGGCGTTGGCCTTGGCGGCTTCCAGCTTGCTGCGCACGGACGAAACGGTCTTCTTCACTTCCTTCTTGGCGGTGGCGGCTTTCTTGGCCACAACCTTCTCAGCCTTGACCACGGCCTTCTTTACTTTTGCCACCTGCTTCTTGGCACCGGCTTCCACTTTGCGCGCGCGGGTCTTGACCACGGCAACCGCTTCGGTCGCAGTGGCAGCGATGGTTTCGCCCAGGTGAGTTGCAGTTTCTTTCACGTTTTCAGCAACCTGCGAGACGGTCGCGGTTACACCATTGCCATTGCTCATGTTGCCCTCCTAAGGGCGTCCGGTCTGTAATGCTGGCGATGCTATATCGAAGCGGATGCAACGGGAAACAAACGCACAACAAAAACCCGGTGGCCGCAGCCACCGTCATGCCACTCCGCAGCGTTGCGGAGCGGCAATGAGGGCACTTAGAACTTGCCGTAATAGCCTTCTTTGAGGGCGTCGAACAAGTTGGCGGCGGTGTGCATTTCGCCGTCGTATTCGATCTGTTCGTTGCCCTTGACCTCCACCACCTGGCCGTCGTCCAGCTCGAAGCGGTAGGTGGTGTTTTCCAGATCAGCTTCCTTCACCAGCACGCCCTGGAAGGCGGCCGGGTTGAAGCGGAACGTGGTGCAGCCCTTCAAACCCTGCTCGTGGGCGTAGCGGTAGATGTCCTTGAACTGCTCGTACGGATAGTCGGTCGGTACGTTGGCGGTCTTGGAAATGGAGCTGTCCACCCACTTCTGCGCGGCGGCCTGCACGTCCACGTGTTCCTTGGGCGAGATGTCGTCGGCGCTGATGAAGTACTCCGGCAGCTGCGCGTCGGCGTCTTCGGCAAACGGCATCGCCTTCTGGTTGACCAGCGCGCGGTAGGCCAGCAGCTCGAAGGAGAACACGTCCACCTTCTCCTTGGACTTTTTGCCTTCGCGGATCACGTTGCGGCTGTAGTGGTGCGCGAACGAGGGCTCGATGCCGTTGGAGGCGTTGTTGGCCAGCGACAGGCTGATGGTGCCGGTCGGGGCGATGGAGCTGTGGTGGGTGAAGCGCGCGCCAACTTCGGCAAGCTCCGCAACCAGCTCCGGGGCCACCGTGGCCACGCGCTGCATGTAGCGGCTGTAGCGGGCGTGCAGCACCTTGCCGGTGATCTTCTGGCCGAGCTTCCAGCCGTCCTTCTTCATTTCCGGGCGCTGGCGCAGCATGGCGGCGGTGACCTTGAACTCTTCGTCCATGATCGGCGCGGCGCCCTTTTCGCGGGCCAGTTCCAGGCCGGTTTCCCAGCCAGCCACGGCCATGTCGCGGGCAATGGCGTCGGTGAATTCGCAGGACTGGGCCGAGCCGTACTTCATCTTGAGCATGGTCATGGTGCTGCCCAGGCCCAGGAAACCCATGCCGTGGCGGCGCTTGCGCATGATTTCCTGGCGCTGCTGTTCCAGCGGCAGGCCGTTCACTTCGACCACGTTGTCCAGCATGCGGGTGAACACGCGCACCACTTCCTTGTACTCGTCCCAATCGAACGAGGCCTTGTCGGTGAACGGGTCGCGCACGAACTTGGTCAGATTGACCGAGCCCAGCAGGCAGGCGCCGTACGGCGGCAGCGGCTGTTCGCCACACGGGTTGGTGGCGCGGATGTTTTCGCACCACCAGTTGTTGTTCATCTCGTTGACGCGGTCGATCAGGATGAAACCCGGCTCGGCATAGTCATAGGTGGACACCATGATCATGTCCCACAGGTGACGGGCACGGATGTGGCCGTACACCTTGCAGGCCACCAGGCCGTCGTCGCGGACGATGTAGTTTTCGTGGGTCGGCCATTCGCGCCAGACCAGGTCCTTGGCGTTCTGGTCGACCTCGGCCTGTTCCTTGGTGTTGATCGGGAACACCAGCTGCCAGTCGGCGTCGGTGTTGACCGCGTCCATGAAGCCGTCGGTGATCAGCAGCGACAGGTTGAACTGACGCAGGCGGCCGTCTTCGCGCTTGGCGCGGATGAAGTCCTTCACGTCCGGATGCGACACGTCGAAGGTGCCCATCTGCGCGCCACGACGGCCACCGGCCGAGGACACGGTGAAGCACATCTTGTCGTAGATATCCATGAAGGACATCGGCCCGGAGGTGTACGCACCGGCGCCGGCAACGAACGCACCGCGCGGACGCAGGGTGCTGAACTCGTAGCCGATACCGCAGCCGGCCTTCAGCGTGAGGCCCGCTTCGTGCACCTTTTCCAGGATGCCGTCCATCGAGTCGGTGATGGTGCCCGACACGGTGCAGTTGATGGTGCTGGTGGCCGGCTTGTGCTGCTGTGCGCCGGCATTGGAGGTGATGCGGCCGGCGGGAATGGCCCCGCGGCGCAGCGCCCACACAAAACGCTCATACCAGTAAGCGCGCTTCTCGTCGGTGGCTTCGGCATCGGCCAGGGCACGCGCGACACGCTGGTAGGTGCCGTCGATATCGGCATCCAGCGCTTCACCTGCCTTGGTCGTCAGGCGGTACTTCTTCTCCCAGATGTCCTGCGAGGCAGGTTGCAGGGGAATCAGGTCCGACTTGGTTTGATTGCTGACCACTTCCAGACGCACCGTACTCATTGATGGAAATTCTCCTGGGGCACCAAGCGGTGCGATTTACTTTTTCCCCGGCAGGCCGGGCTGCAACGACGACGACGCACAGACGCGTGATTACGCGCCTGCTGGCGGGATGGGAGGAATCCGGGGACTGCCGGTGTTCTGCATCACTGTCGCGGTCATTGCACGCCTTCCGTTGGGGTGCTTGCACCCCGAGCGATAACCCTACTGCTTGGGGACATGTTTCACATCAACCCAACATCTAGTGGGTGATGGCGAGGCCCAGCTTACCCACCACCGGGATGAAGTCAAACAAAAAATCTGCATTTCGCCTATTGCATTTCGTGCAGGCCGCGCCGGCCTTGAGGATGCGGTCCAGCAGAGAATTTCATTGTCGATTTAGGTGCCACCGGCCACACTCGCGTTCAGCAATCCGCCCCGCCCCACGGCCGCCATCGGCGCCCCTGCATGGAATCTCTCGGCTTATGCGACCGCTCCCCACCCTGCTCACGCTGGCCCTGGCCGCTGCCTTTGGCGGCTTCACTGCCAGTGCCATCAATGCCCATCTGGACAACCGCGCCGAGGCCGCCAATGCCTCCGCCCTGCTGCCCACCAGTGCCGCCCTGCCCGCCGCCGTCGCCGGCCAGGCGGTGCCGTCGCTGGCACCAATGCTGGAACAAGCCATGCCGGCGGTGGTCAGCGTCAACACCAAACAAGTGGTGCGGGTGCGCAACCCGTTCTTCGACGACCCGTTCTTCCGCCGCCTGTTCCCGCAGGTGCCGCAGGAGCGCATCAACGAGTCGCTGGGCTCCGGCGTCATCATCGACGCCGCCAAGGGCCTGGTGCTGACCAACCACCACGTCATCGACAACGCCGACGACGTGCGCGTGACCCTGGCCGACGGCCGCACGGAACGGGCCGAGTTCATCGGCTCGGACCCGGACACCGACATCGCGTTGATCCGCATCCCGGCTGAAAAGCTCACCGCGCTGCCGCTGGGCAACAGCGACCAGTTGCGCGTGGGCGACTTCGTGGTGGCCATCGGCAATCCGTTCGGCTTCAGCCAGACGGTGACCTCGGGCATCGTCTCGGCGGTGGGCCGCAGCGGCATCCGTGGGCTGGGCTACCAGAACTTCATCCAGACCGATGCCTCGATCAACCCGGGCAACTCCGGCGGCGCGCTGGTCAATCTGTCCGGCCAGCTGGTCGGCATCAACACCGCCAGCTTCAACCCGCAGGGCAGCATGGCCGGCAACATCGGCCTGGGCCTGGCCATTCCCTCCAACCTTGCGCGCGACGTGGTCGAGCAATTGGTGACCAAGGGCGTGGTGGTGCGCGGCACGCTGGGCGTGGAAACCCAGAACCTGACCCCGCAGATGGCCAGCGGTCTGGGCCTGAGCGAAACCCGTGGCGCCTTGATTACCCGCGTGCTGGCCGACTCCGGCGCGGCCACGGCCGGGCTGAAAGCCGGCGACGTGGTGTTGGCGATCAACGGCCAGCGCGTGGACAACGCGCAGGCGCTGCACAACTACGAAGGCCTCTCCACCGTGGGCCGCAGCGTTGATCTGGACGTGCGCCGCGATGGCAAGCCGCTGCAGCTCAAGGCGACGTTGAAGGAACAGCCGCGCGCAGTCAGCGGCGACGCGCTGGATCCACGCCTGGGCGGCGCGACGTTTGCCGACCTGCCCGAATCGCTGCGTCAGGCTGGTCTCAATGGCGTGCTGGTCAACGATGTGGCACGCGGCAGCCGCGCGGCGCAATCGGGTTTGGCCAGTGGCGATGTGATTCTGGCCGCCAGCAGCGGGCAGTTCACCGACCTGGCCAGCTGGCGCGCAAGTTTCAGCCCGCGCCCGCAGCAACTGGTGTTGAACATCCTGCGCGGCAACGCCCGTGGCCAGTTGGTGATGCGATGATGCAGCGCGCGCCGCAACGCGTTCATGCGCTTTTTTCAGGCAGACGTTGCTGCAGTTGTGTCGTCGCGGTGAACACGCTCTAACGTTCCTTACACCCGACAACTGCTATTTGTGTCGTTCCTGCTGTAACCCGCGCGTCGCACAGCGGCGCCTTTAGTTGAAACCTGGAGATCACGATGAGCCCCACCAACACCGACAACATGAAGGAACATCTGGGCGAGGCTGGCGCGCATTTGAAGTCTGCCGCCTCCGCTGCCAGCAGTGCCGTCAAGGGCGCCAGCGGTGCCGCTGCCGATGAACTGCGCCTGGGCAAGGCCAACCTGAAGGCTGAGTTGTCCGACAGCGCGCTGTCCGGCCTGGCCGCCGCCGAACTCTCCGGCGCTGCCGCCAAGGAGCAGGTGGACGCACTGATGGACAAGAGCAAGGACCTGATCGACAGCGCCGCCGAGCTTATCCGTGAGCGTCCGCTGGCATCGTTCGGTGTGGCCTTCGCGGCCGGCTGGATCATCGCCAAGCTCGCCCGCAGCAACGACTGATCGGCGTGAGCGAAAACGCGACACCGCCCGCAGACGACTCCACCCCGGGCACCGCGCCGGGGCTGGAGGAAAGCATCCGCCAGGTTGGCGCCGCTGGCCGGCAGACGCTGGATTCGGCCAGCCACACGCTGCGCTCGCTGCGGCGCTTGGCCTCGGCCGATATTGCACTGGCCCGCAGCGCGTTCGGCCGGGCGTTGGCCTGGAGCGGCGTGGCCATCGTGTTTGGTGCGTCGGCGTGGCTGCTGTTGGCAGCCACGCTGATCGCCTTTCTGCAGTACATCGGCCTGTCATTGTTCGTCGCGCTGCTGATCACCACGGTGACCAGCCTGGCCATCACCGGTTACGCGGTCTGGCGGGTGTCCTACTTCTTCCACCACACCGGCATGCACGCCACCCGCCGGCAGTTGTCGCGGCTGGGCCTGTTTGACGAGCCCGGTGCGGAAGATCCGGACGCCGACGTAAAGGTTCCCGAAAGGAAAACGCCATGAACTTCGACACCCTGCAACGTCGTGTGCGCCGTGCCGAAGCCGTGGTGCAGGTCCGCAGCGAGGAAACCACCCAGCAATGGGACGCGCTCAACAGCGTGTGGCGCAGTGCGTGGACGCCGGGGCGCATCGTCATCGCCGGGCTGGCCGGCGGCTTCCTGGCCGGCAAGCTGGAACCGGGCGGCGCGTTCAGTGGCGGCCGCTGGCTGCAGATGATCGGCTCGGTGTCCGGGCTGGTCGCCTCGGCGCAGGCGTCGGTGGCTTCATTTGCCGCCGCCGCTGCGAGCATGGCCGCGGATGCGGCCGGCGACGCTGCCAATGAGGCCGAGCAAGCGGCCGACGCCGCGCCGGCACCGCAACGCAACGCGGAGCCCGCCAACTCCCAGCCGCCCCGCGCTGCGGAAGCGGCGACGGAACTGTCAGAATCCTGAGCACGGCGCGGCAACGCGCCTTCCGTCATCCGGGGCACCTTCCGCATGTCCTCGCCGCTGCCTGAAATACCCCCCTCAACCAGCGAAGCCACACCGCTGCCGCCGCGTCCGCGCGCGCCAATGGCGCTGGTGGTATTGGCCACGCTGGCCGTGGGTTACACGCTGTGGGCCGCGCAGAGCGTGATCCTGCCGGTGCTGCTGGCGATGTTCTTCGCGCTGGTCGGCAACCCCATCATCCGCGTGCTGCAGAAGCTGCACCTGCCGCGCCTGCTGGCCGCGCTGCTGGTGGTGCTGGGCGGCTTGAGCGCCTCCGGCGTGCTGGCCGTGCAACTGGCCGGCCCGGCCACCGAATGGGTGCAGCAGGCGCCGCAGCAGATGCGGCAGATATCGCGTCAGGTGCAGGCGCTGGTCAAACCGATGCAGCAAGCCAACCTGGCTGCCGAGAGTTTTGCCCGCGCCGCCGGTGGCGAAGGCAACCGCAAGGTGCAGGTCGTCCGCACCCAGCTCGACGATCCCTATAAAGCGCTGGTACGCACGCCCAAGCTGGCGGCGTCGGTATTGGCGGTGGTGCTGCTGACGCTGTTCTTCATGATTTATGGCGACAGCCTGCAGCGGAATGTGATTGCGCTGATCCCCAATCGCCAGCAGAAACGCTTCACCACCGAGATCCTGCGTTCGATGGAACGTGAGATCTCGCGCTATGTATTGACCATCACCGTGATCAACACCGCGCTCGGGCTGGTGCTGGTCGGCGTGCTGTTGCTGCTGGGTATCGACCTGCCCGACGCCCTGTTGTGGGGCACCGTCGCGGCACTGCTGAATTTCGCGCCGTATGTGGGGCCGTTGATCGGCATCCTGCTGATGCTGCTGGTGGGTTTTGTGGAGTTCCGTGATCCACTCACCGCCACCTTGCCGGCGCTGTGCTACCTGGCCCTGCACACACTGGAGGGCCAATTGATCACGCCTATCGTCCTTGGCCGCAGCATGGCGATATCGCCGTTGATGCTGATCCTGGCGTTGATGTTGTTCGGCTGGCTGTGGGGCATGGTCGGCCTGCTGCTGGCAGTGCCGCTGCTGGTCTGCATCAAGCTGGTGCTGAGCCGCCTGGACGGCATGCACGGCTGGGCCAAACTGCTGGAATAAGCCGGCGCCGTTCACCTTGGTCACCGGCACGCGCCGACGGCCAACGGCGGCTTGGCGTAAAATGCCCCGGTGAATTTTCCTGTCCTAGCCATCACCCTCGACCTGGACGACACACTCTGGCCATTCGCGCCCATCGGCGCCCGCATTGACCAGGTGTTGCACGACTGGATGCTCGAGCACAGCCCCGCCACCGCGACGATGTACCCGGTGGCGGCCATGCGTGAACTGCGCGAACGCTCGTTCCGCGACAACCCGCACCTGCATTACGACCTCAGCGCGCTGCGCCGCTTGACGCTGGCCGAAGCGCTGGAAAACAGCGGGGCCAGCAGCGACCTGCTGGAGCCGGCGTATGAGGCGTTCTATGCCGCGCGCAACCAGGTGGAGTTCTACCCGGATGCACTGCACGCATTGCGCCGCATCGCCGCGCGCGTGCCGGTGGCGGCGGTAAGCAACGGCAATGCCGACCTGCAGCGCATTGGCATCGGCGAGCTGTTCGCCTTCCAATTGGGCTCGCGCGAATTTGGTGCGGCCAAGCCGGACCCGGGCATTTTCCACGCGGCCTGCGAACGCCTTGGCGTTGAACACGCGCAAGTGCTGCATGTGGGCGACCATGCCGAAATGGATGTGGCCGGCGCAATGCGCGCGGGCCTGCGCGGTTGCTGGATCAACCGCGAATCACACACATGGACCAACGACGCACTGCAGCCTGACCTGCAGTTCGACACCCTGACCGGATTGGCCGACTGGCTCGATGCCAACGCATCGGCGCAGCGCTGAGCCAACGGCCACTTTCAGATACGAGATGCAGATCATGACGCCCCTCAACGGTTTCACCTCCCACGCCACCCACGCCCTGCCGCTGTACGTCCTGGACCGCGACGGCTTTGCCGCGTGGAACGCACAGCAGCCGGCCAACGTGCAGGCCTGGCTGGCCGCGCAGCAGTTCACCGCCGCGCACACCACGGTTGCACTGCTGCCGGGTGCCGACGGCATTGCCGGCGCGGTGGTCGGCGTGGGTGACGCGGCCGATGCCTACGCCTATGCGCATGCACCGTTCGCGCTGCCGGCTGGCACCACATGGAAGGTCGCCAACCCGCTGGACCCGATCAGCGCCAGCAACCTGCAACTGGGTTGGGGCCTGGGCAGCTACCGTTTCGCCCGCTATCGCAAACCCGCGCGCGCACCGGCACAGCTGCTGGCCAGCCCGTCGCAGGAAGTGCTGGACGTGGTCACCGCCTGCCTGCGCGTGCGCGACTGGGTCAACACGCCCACCGAAGACATGGGCCCGCAGCAGCTGGAAGACGCCGCACGCGAACTGGCCGACGCCCACGGCGGCGCACTGGAAGTGATTGCCGGTGACGAACTGCTGGAACTGAATTTCCCGACCATCCACGCCGTCGGCCGTGCATCGCACCGCGCGCCGCGTTTGATCGTGCTGCGCTGGGGCAAGGAAGACGCGCCGCATCTGGCGCTGGTCGGCAAGGGCGTGTGCTTCGACACCGGCGGCCTGGACCTGAAGCCGGCCGACGGCATGCGCAACATGAAGAAGGACATGGGCGGCGCGGCGCACGCGATCGCACTGGCCGGCCTGGTGATGGCGCAGCAGTTACCGGTGCGTTTGACGCTGATCGTGCCGGCGGTGGAAAACGCGGTCGGCCCGGATGCGTTCCGCCCGGGTGAAGTGATCACCACGCGCAAGGGCATCACGGTGGAGATCGACAACACCGACGCCGAAGGCCGTTTGATCCTGTGCGACGCACTGACCTACGCCAGCGAGCAGAAGCCGGAAGCGATCATTGATTTCGCCACGCTCACCGGCGCTGCGCGCATCGCGCTGGGCCCGGATCTGCCGGCGCTGTTCTCCAACAACGACGTGCTGGCCAACCAGTGGCTGCAGGCCGGCGACGCCACCCGCGACCCGCTGTGGCGCATGCCGTTGTGGCGCCCGTACCTGCGTTACCTCAACAGCGGCATTGCCGACCTGGCCAATTCCGGCTCGCGCATGGCCGGTGCAGTCAGCGCGGCGCTGTACCTGGAGCGCTTCATCGACGACGGCCAGGTGTGGGCACATCTGGATGTCTACGCGTGGAACGACGGCGAACGCCCGGGCCGCCCGGCCGGTGGCGAAGCCTTGGCGCTGCGTTCGGCCTGGGCGATGTTGAAGGCGCGCTACGCCGCGTAAGTCCGCAGCGCGCTGAAGCCCCTCATCCGCCCCTACGGGGCACCTTCTCCCGCTCGCGGGAGAAGGGAAGCAATCATGCATCACGCTCGTTGTAGGAGCGGCTGAAGCCGCGCCTACGGACTACAGCCAGCCCTTCTGCCGCGCCAGCCGATACGCTTCGATGCGATTGACCACGCCGAGCTTGCCGATGCATTCGGACAGGTAATTGCGCACGGTGCCGTGCGAGAGACCGAGCTGTTCGGCGATCTCATTGGCCGAACGTCCTTCGCCCGCAAGCCGCAGCACTTGTCGCTCGCGGTCGTTGAGCGGGTCGGCTTCGGACCAGGCTTCCATCGCCAGTTGTGGATCAATCGCGCGACCGCCGCGTTGCACCTGGCGCAAGGCCTCGGCCAGCTTCTCCGCCGGCGAATCCTTCAATAGATAGCCCTGCACGCCGGCATCCAGCGCGCGCCGCAGGAAGCCGCTGCGCGCAAACGTGGTGACGATCACCACCTTTATCGGCAGCTGATGACGCTGCACGCGCTGCGCCAATTCCAGCCCGGTCAGGCCGGGCATTTCAATATCGGTGACCAGCACGTCGGGCGTGAGCCGTTGCAGCTCACGCCATGCGGCTTCGCCATCGGCTGCGGTGCCGACCACATCCAGATCGGTTTCCAGATTGAGCAACGCCGACAGCGCGCCGCGCACCATCGCCTGGTCTTCGGCCAACAGAATGCGGATCATGCGCGCGCCTCGTTGGCCATACCGCAGGCCGATGTTGCTGCTGCCACTGCAGCACCATTTGCGGCGGTCGGCTGCAGCACCGGGATGCGTACCTTCAAGCGCGTGCCTTGCCCGCGCGGTGATTCAATCTGCAACGTACCTCCCAGTGCCGCCACGCGCTCGCGCATGCCGGCCAATCCATTGCCATTGGCAGAAACCCCGCCACGCCCATCGTCCACCACTTCCAACTGCACGGCCGCGGCATCGCTTTCGATGGCGATCATCGCCTCGTTGGCCTGCGCGTGGCGCGCGATGTTGGTTGCTGCCTCGCGCAGCACCATCGCAAGCCCGGCTTCGATCCACGCCGGCATCGGCGGCGGTGGGCTGTAACGCAGGTGCACGCGGGAGGATTCCAACAACAGATGCGCCGACGCCAACTCGGCCGCGAGATCGGCCGCGCGGAAGCCGGTCACGGCACTGCGTACCTGCGCCAGCGCGTCACGCGCAATCTGTTCGGCTTCGGACAACTCCCGCTTGGAACGTTCCGGGTCGCGCTCGAACAACTTGCGCGACAACTCCATCTTCAAGGTGATCAGCGACAACGTGTGGCCGAGCAGATCGTGCAGATCACGACCAATCCGCTCGCGCTCGGCGGTGGCGGCCAGCCGCCGCACTTCTTCATGCGACAACCGCAACGCGGCGTCCTTTTCACTGCTGGCGCGCTCCACGTTGACGATCAAGCCAATGATCGCCGACAGCACTGGCACCCAGACAATGGTCTGCCACGGGTAGCCGATCCACGTTGCCAGCATCACGAAGGCCACGTTCAACAAGGACACTTCGATCAGGTACTGGAGGGTACTGATGCCGCGGTTCGTCCGCAGCATCACGCAGCCAAAGATGAAGTAGTTGATGCCCGACGGATACACATGCAGCAACGCCAGCGACAACACGATCATCGCCAACGCGAAGATCGGTGCAGTGCGACGCGGTGTCAGCAACGTCGCTGCGTACAACAGAATGAACAAGGGGTACGACCACAACGTGATCAGCGTCCAGCGCAGGGTGTAGCCGCCACCAAACATCGGCGTGATGAACACCCAGATCGTCCACAACAGGTGCACCGCATCCAGCCACGCCCACTTACCGAGCTTGATGTTGTCGGCGACCACCGAGTCCGGTGCCGGCTTCAGCCAGGCGGGGAAGTGCAGGCTCATCGACGGAGAATCCCAGTTCCAATGCCGCCCATGATGCCATCACCCATGACGGCGCAACCGGCGCGCGGCCACGGCGCAGACCACCACGGTGAACACACCCAGCCACAGCACATGCGGCCACGCGCTGCCGGTGTCGAAGCCAACCGCGGCCTGGGCCAGCATGTTCAGGTGATAGCTGGGCCAGACCGGCGCCAGCTGCTGCAGAAACCCCGGCATCATCGACAGCGGAAACCACAGGCCAGACAGGAAGGCCATCGGCAGGTACAACAGATTCACCACCGCCGGCGCGCCGTTGCCCTTGACCAGCGTGCCCAGCAGCAGGCCCAGCGCACAGAAAGGCAATGCACCGAACGTGCAGATCACGGCGAGGTGCAGCATCTGCAGCAGCGTCAGCGACACGCCTGCTACCTGGATGGCCAGCGTCTGCAACAACAGCACGATGACCAGCGCCGTCAACACGGCCATGACCATCTTGCCGATCAGGTAGGCGGCCGGCGGCATCGGCAAGGCGCGCTTGAGCGTGAGCAGACCGTTTTCGCGCTCCATCGCCAGCGACACACCAAAGCCGAACAACCCCGGCCCCATCACGCCGAACGTCGCATACGCGGCCAATAAGTAGCGCGGCGCATCGGCGGACTGACGCGCTCCCAGCACCACCGCGAACATCAGATAGAACACTGCCGGGAACAGCATCGACGGCAGCATGAACGAGGGGCTGCGCAGGTAGCGCAGGCATTCGGCGCGGATCTCCTGCAGGTAGGCGCCGAGCACGCGCCGGCCGGTCATCGTCGTGGTCACGCGCGCCGCTTGCAGAGGGGTAAGCGTGTTCATCAGGCGGCCTCGCGCTGGTCGGTGGGGGAGCGATCATCGGTCAGCGCGGTGAAGGCTTCACCGAGGCCGGCCGGCTGTACTTCCAATGCGGACAGCAGCGGATCGGCATCCAGCAGACGCCGCACCACGGCTTCCACTTGATTGCTGCTCAGCTGCAGCCGCGCGCCGTCGCGATCCACCTGATGCACGCCAGGCCAGCCCGCGATCTCGGCAACGTCCAGCACGCTGTGGCAGCGGATCACCCGGTTGGCCACCTGCGCGCGCAAGGCGTCAACACTGCCGTCACTGATGACGCGGCCGCGCAGCATCACGCAGACGCGGTCGGCCAGATGATCGGCCTCTTCCAGATAATGCGTGGTCAGCACCACGCCGGTGCCCTCGCCCACCAGGCGGCGCACGGTCGCCCACAAGCGCTGACGTGCAGGCAGATCCAGACCGACGGTGGGTTCGTCGAGGAACAACAGACGCGGCCGTCCACACAGCGCGAGCGCAAACTGCACGCGCCGCTGCTGGCCGCCGGAGAGCTTGCCGTAGGGACGCTGCAGCAGGTCGTCGATGCCGGCCATGCCTGCACTTTCTTCCAGCGGACGTGGCGCCGGGTAGTAACTGGCGGTCAGCAGCAACAGCTCGCCCACCTTCAACGTGGGCGGCAGTTCGGCGTGCTGCAGCATCACGCCGATGTTGCGGCGCGCATCCAACCGTTGTGGATCGTGACCGAACAGCTGCACCTGTCCGGCATCGGCTTGCAGCAGGCCCAGCAGCAGGCTGATGGTGGTGGTCTTGCCGGCACCGTTGGGGCCGAGCAGCGCCATCACCTGACCCGCATGCAGATCCAGATCCACACCATCGAGCGCGGCAAGCGTGCCGTAGCGCTTATGCACGCCACGCAGACTGGCCAGTACTTCGTTGCCCTGCACCATCGCCGCCACCTCCTCGGGGAATGGCGCCAAGGTAGTGCGCCGCCGGTGCGGCCGGCAGTCATGGCGGTCAGGCGAAGTGGGTGACACCCGTCACCTGCGCGCCGGCAGGGCGGTGCCTATGATCGGTGCCGTCGCTGACCATTTGCAGAACAGGTTTGCGGTACCTTCGGTCACATTTCCCACCACGCGCCGTCCTTGTCCACATGAATGCATCTGCTGAATTGCTGAAAGAACTCCGCATCGATCGCTCGGCCGCCCCGCCGCCGCGTGGCCCGTCTTCATCGCGCCGCTGGTTGTGGGTGGTGCTGGGCCTGATCCTGGCATTGCTGTTGGTGCTGGGCATTGGTGCCATGTCCGGCGGCAAACCGGCCATCACCGTGGAAACCGCGCCCGTCGTCGCCATGAGCCAGGCTGGCGCGAGCAGCAGCGCGGTGCTGGACGCCAGCGGCTACGTGGTCGCCCGGCGCATGGCCACGGTGTCGGCCAAGATCACCGGCAAGGTGCGCGAGGTGATGATCGAGGAAGGCATGCGCGTGGAAGAAGGCCAGGTGATGGCCACGCTCGACCCCATCGACGCCAACGCCCAGCGCAGCCTCAACGCCGCGCAACTGGATGCCGCGCGCAGTCAGATTGGCGGCTTGCAGGCGCAACTGCGGCAGACCGAGGCCGAGGCATCGCGGCTGCAGGCATTGGTCGGCCAGCAACTGGTGTCACGTTCGCAATACGATCAAGCGGTGGCCGCACGCGACAGCCTGCGTGCACAGCTGCTGACCGCCCAACACAACGCCAAGGTGGCGCAGGACGCGCTGTCCATCGCCGACCTGGGCGTGGACAACAACATCGTGCGTGCGCCGTTCTCCGGCGTGGTCACTGCCAAGGCGGCGCAGCCGGGTGAGATCGTGTCGCCACTGTCGGCCGGCGGTGGCTTCACTCGCACCGGTATCGGCACCATCGTCGACATGGATTCGCTGGAAGTGGAAGTGGAAGTCGGCGAAGCCTTCATCGGCCGCGTGCAACCGAAGATGGCCGTGGAAACCGTGCTCAACGCCTACCCGGATTGGAAGATCCCCGGCGAGGTGATCGCCATCATCCCCACTGCTGATCGCGGCAAGGCCACGGTGAAAGTGCGCGTCGCACTGGGCGTGAAAGATCCGCGCATCGTGCCGGAGATGGGCGTGCGTGTGAGCTTCCTGGAGAAGGCAGCACCGGCTGGCAGCGAAGCACCCAAGGGCGTGCGCGTACCGGCAACGGCCATCGTGCAGCGCGACGGCAAGCCAGTGGCCTTCGTACTGCAGGCCGACGACAAGGTGAAACTGCAGCCGCTCGAAGTGGGCCAGACGATGGCCAAGGACAAGCAAGTGGTGTCGGGCCTGAGCGCCGGGCAGACGGTGGTCATCAACCCATCGGAGGAATTGAAGGACGGCGACAAGGTGGCAGTGGAAGGCGCAAAGAAGTAAACGCGCTTGGTGTGACCTTTGCGTCGTTTCTCCTTCCTGTGTGTTGAGCGCAGGGAAGGTTGGAAAAGATGTAGCTGCTTTGGCTTTGGCTGTGGCTTTGGCTGTGGCTGTGGCTTTTGCTGTGGCTTTTTGCTGTGGCTTTTTGCTGTGGATTTTTGCTGTGGATTTTTGCTGTGGCTTTTTCTTTTGCTTTGGCTTTTGGCTTTTGGCTTTTGCTCCAGCTTTGCCCCCTCTCCCGTTCACGGGAGAGGGCTGGGGTGAGGGCAGCAGTTGCCGTTGACGTACCGTGCCCCTCCACCTACGCGCCTTCCGCGCTGCGCGCTCCAGGTCCACTGCGGAAGGAAACCCGTACGTCAAAAGCAAGAAAGAAGCAGAAGCAACAACTGCCCTCACCCCAGCCCTCTCCCGTGAACGGGAGAGGGGGCGAAGCAAAAGCCAGCGCAAAGCCCACAGCCAATGCAAAAGCCACAGCAACTGCAACAGCAACCGCAACTGCAACTACCGTCAACGCAGCACCGGACACATCCACTTCACCGCTGAGGACCACCCATGAGTACCCTCGTCTCACTGCGTAACATCACCAAGACCTACCAGCGCGGCCCGGAAAAAGTGCAGGTGCTGCATGGCATCGACCTGGATATCACCCGCGGTGACTTTGTTGCCTTGATGGGCCCCTCCGGCTCCGGCAAAACCACCCTGCTCAATCTTATCGGCGGGCTGGATACGCCCACCGCCGGTGAGATCAATATTGAAGACCAACGCATCGATCAGCTCGGTGCCGGCCAGCTGTCCACCTGGCGTAGTCATCACGTTGGCTTCGTGTTCCAGTTCTACAACCTGATGCCGATGCTCACCGCGCAGAAGAACGTGGAACTTCCACTGCTGCTCACCAACCTCAATGCCAGCGAACGCAAACGCCGTGCGCAGATCGCATTGACCCTGGTTGGCCTGGCCGACCGCCGCGATCACCGCCCCAATGAATTGTCCGGCGGCCAGCAGCAGCGCGTGGCTATTGCCCGTGCCATCGTTTCCGACCCCACCTTCCTGATCTGCGACGAGCCCACCGGCGACCTTGACCGCCAGAGTGCCGAAGAAGTGCTGGGCCTGCTGCAGCTGCTCAATCGCGAACACGGCAAGACCATCATCATGGTCACCCACGATCCCAAGGCCGCCGAGTACGCCACCCACACCGTGCATCTGGACAAGGGCGAGCTGGTCGACGCCCCGGTGCACTGAGGAGTACGCCATGAAGTACTTTTCATTGATATGGGCGCAGCTGTTCCGCAGCCGCACGCGCACCTTGTTCACCTTGTTGTCGGTGGTCACCGCGTTCCTGCTGTTCGGCATGCTCGACTCGGTGCGCGTGGCGTTTGCCAGCGGCGGCAATACCGTGGCCGGCGCCAACCGGCTGGTGGTGGGTTCGCGCCTGTCCATTACCCAGACCATTCCGATCCGGTTGGAATCACAGATCCGCCAGGTCGAAGGCGTCAGCGATGTCACCTACGCGATGTGGTTTGGCGGCATCTACAAGGATCCGAAGAATTTCTTCCCCAACTTCTCGGTGGCACCGAACTACTTCGACCTGATGACCGAGTTCGACATCCCCAAAGAGCAGGTGGAAGCGTTCCGCAACACGCGCACCGGCGCCGTGGTGGGTGAAGCGTTGGCCACGCAGTTTGGCTGGAAGATCGGCGATACCATTCCGCTGCAGGCCACCATCTTTCCGCGTGGTGGCAGCAACGATTGGCCGCTGCAGCTGGTCGGCATCTTCAAATCGAAGAACACCGCCACCGCTGCCAACGAAGAACGACAGTTGATGATGAACTGGAAGTACTTCGACGAATCCAACGACTACATCAAGAACCAGGTCAGCTGGTATACCGTGCGGCTGGACAACCCCGATCATGCTTCGCGCGTGGCGCAGGCCATCGACGCCATCTCGGCCAACTCCGATCACGAGACCAAGAGCCAGACTGAATCGGCGTTCCAGCAGGCTTTCATCAAGCAGTTCGCCGACATCGGCATGATCGTCACTTCGATCATGGGCGCGGTGTTCTTCACCCTGCTGCTGCTTACCGGCAACACGATGGCGCAAGCGGTGCGCGAGCGCGTGCCTGAACTCGCCACGCTGAAAACGCTGGGCTTCAAGGACGGCACGGTGTTGATGCTGGTGATGGTGGAAGCGGTATTGCTGGTCGGCCTCGGTGGCGCAATCGGCCTGGGTCTGGCGGCGGTGGCCTTGCCGGTGATGGCGCCAAACACCATGGGCCTGCTGCCGCCGAATGTGCCGACGCAGACGTGGATCATGGGCTTGCTGCTGATCGTGGTGATCGGGCTGGTGGTGGGCGTGTTGCCGGCACTGCGTGCCAAACGCCTGAAGATCGTCGACGCACTGGCCGGGCGCTGAGGAGAACGACATGAAGAATTTTCTTTCAAACGCGCTGGTGATCGTGTTGTTGGCGGTTGGCCTGGGCATCTGGATCGCGTTGCCGTGGATCGGCGTGGCGGCGGTGGTGTTGGTCATCGCGCTGTGGCTGCTGCTCACCCGCAGCGGCCGCCTGGCGTTGGCGGCCACGCGCATTGGTCTTGCCAGCCTGCCGCAACGCTGGGGCGCCTCGTCGGTGATCGTGATCGGCATTGCCGGCGTGGTCGGCGTGCTGGTGGCGATGCTGGCGATGGGCCAGGGCTTCCAGGCCACGCTGGAAAGCACTGGCGATGACAGCACCGCCATCGTGTTGCGTGGCGGTTCGCAGGCCGAGACCAACTCGGTCATTACCCGCGAGCAGGTGCCGCTGCTGGAAACGCTGCCCGGCGTGGCACGCGGCGAGAACGGCCGGCCGTTGGTTTCGGCCGAAGTCTCGCAGGTGGTCAACCTGACCTCACGCGGCGATGGCACCGACGTCAACGCGCAGTTCCGTGGTGTCGGCGAGCAGGCGTGGGCGGTGCACGACAAAGTGCGCATCGTCGAAGGCCGCAAGTTCGGTACCGGCCTGCGCGAGATCGTGGCCGGGCGTGGCGCGCAGAAACAGTTCCAGGGATTGGACGTGGGCAACACGCTCACCCTCGGCAATCAGGCGTGGACCGTGGTCGGCATTTTTGAATCCGGCGACGCGCACGAATCGGAGTTGTGGACCGACGCGCAGACCTTGGCCACCACCTACAACCGCAGTGCCTGGCAGTCGATCAATGTGCGCACCGACGGCAAGGCCGGTTTCGACGCGTTCAAGGCGGCAGTCGCGGCGGACCCGCGCTTGAAGCTGGACGTGGAAACCACCGCTGAGTACTACCGCAAGCAAGGCGGCGGTTTGAACAAACTGCTGAAGGTGCTGGGCACGGTGATCGGCGCGATCATGGCGGTCGGCGCGGTGTTTGGCGCACTCAACACCATGTATGCCGCCGTGGCCACGCGTGCGCGGGAAATCGCCACGCTGCGCGCCATTGGTTTTCGCGGTGTGCCGGTGGTGACCGCGGTGATGCTGGAAACCATGTTGCTGGCCTTGCTTGGCGGCCTGCTTGGCGGCGTGATCGCGTGGTTGGCGTTCAACAATTTCACCGTGTCCACGCTGGGTAACAACTTCAGCCAGGTGGTGTTCCAGTTCAAGGTTTCGCCACCGTTGCTGTGGAGTGGCTTGAAGTGGGCATTGGGAATCGGCCTGGTCGGCGGCTTGTTCCCGGCATTGCGTGCCGCACGCTTGCCGATCACCACCGCGCTGCGAGAAACCTGAGTCGGCAAAGTCTGTCGCCGCATGGATGGCCCACCTGCATCGTTGCAGGTGGGCTAACCGAAAGTACCGCTTCACGCCCCCATCCAATTGGGCCATCATGCCCGCCCGCCCAAGTCCCGGCGGCCAGCGAAGCTGTGATGGCGGATGCTGCGTCCCTCCCCCAACGGTGATGCATCTGTCACAGCGCCCCACAAGGGCGCTTTTTTCGTAGTAGCTACAAAGGAAAGTCGAAAGAGATGTCTTTGAAGTCCTCCCCGCTGTGCTCCGCGATCACCCTCGCGTTGGCCAGCAGCTGCAGCATCACCGCGTTCGCACAAGACGCCAACGATTCCACCACCACGCTGGACCGTGTCGAGATCACCGGTTCGCGTATCCGCCAGGCCAATGTCGAAACCGCACAGCCGGTGATCGCGCTGAGCCGTGCGGAAATCGAGAAGAAGGGCTACGTCAACGTTGCCGACATCCTGCAGGATGTCACCGCTGCCGGCGCACCGTCGCTGAGCCGCGCCTCGGCACTGTCCTCGGGCCGCGATTACGGCGGCATGTTCGTCAGCCTGCGCAACCTCGGCCCGGAACGCACCCTGGTGCTGATCGACGGCCGCCGCATGGGCGTGAGCGCGGGCGGTTACTCCGACGTCGGCTCGATTCCCTCGGCCATCGTCGAGCGCGTTGAAGTGCTGACCGACGGTGCCTCGGCGCTGTACGGCTCCGATGCCATTGCCGGCGTGATCAACGTGATCACCCGCAAGAATTTCGATGGTGGCAACGCCAGCGCCTATGTCGGCCAGTACAGCGAAGGTGACGGCCAGAAGCGTTCCTACAGCGCCAACTACGGCAAGACCTTTGACCGCGGCTGGTTCAGCGTCGGCGCCGAGAAGTCGAAGGAAGATCCGGTACTGGGCGGCGCGCGTGAATTCACCGCGTATCCGAACGGCCCGTACCACCCCAGTGAGGGCCTGAATGGCACCACCGAATGGGGCTCGGTCACCGTCGGCGGCAAGACGCTCAGCGTCGGCCCGGGCGGCGATCCGTCCAAGGTGGAAAACTTCAAGCCGCTCGACCCGGCCAACTACGCCAACACCAAGACCAACATGACGTTGCTCTCTTCGCTGGAGCGCAAGTCGGCCTTCGCCAATGGTGGCTTCCAGATCACCGACAACCTGCGCGTGGTTGCTGACGTGCTGTACAGCGAGCGTGAGTCGGGCAAGCAGCTGGCCGGTTATCCGTATTCGGTGTCCGCCGCACAGGTCACCAGCGGCGCACGTGCGCCGTTGTCGGCAGACAGCATGTTCAACCACTGGAACCAGGACGTCCGCTTCTCGCATCGCACCGAGGAGTATCCGCGTGCGACCAACAACAGCCTGACCACCAAGCGCGCCAGCCTGGGACTGGAAGGCAGCTTCGAAACCGGTTCGCACTTCTGGGACTGGAACGTCAGCTACATGTTCAACCGCAATGAAGGCGAACGCCGTACGTTGCAGAGCATGTACCAGCCGAATGTCGATCTCGCGGTCGGCCCGTCCTTCATGGATGCCAATGGCGTGGCCCGTTGCGGCAGCGTCGGCAACGTGATCGAAGGCTGCGTGCCGTGGAATCCGCTGGCGCCGTCGGGCAGCAACAGCACCGGCTCGCTCAGCGGCGACCGTGCCGTGCGCGACTACCTGTTCAAGAGCTTCGTCGACGATATCCGCAGCACCACCAAGGTGGTCAGCGCCAACATCTCCGGTTCGCTGGCAAGCCTGCCGGCCGGCGACATCATGGCCGCGATGGGCGTTGAGCACCGCAGCGAAGAAGCCAGCTACACGCCGGACATGATGGTGCAGAACGGCCAGATCGCCGGCACCAGCGGCAAGCCGACCCGCGGCGACTACAAGCTGGACGAGGTCTACCTGGAGCTGCAGGTGCCGTTGCTGGCCGACCTGCCGATGGTCCGCGAACTGTCGCTGGACCTGGCGGGCCGCTATTCGGATTACAACAACTTCGGCGGCACCACCAACGGCAAGTTCGGCCTGAAGTGGAAGCCGGTGGACGAACTGTTGGTCCGCGCCACCTACGGCACCGGTTTCCGTGCGCCGACCGTCGACGATCTGTACGGCGGCACCGTCACCACGCGTGACCGCATCACCGATCCGTGTGACCGCTCCTTCGGCGCAGCCGCACGCAACAGCGAAGTGGCTGCACGCTGTGCCGCTGCCGGCCTGGGTGCCGACTTCCGCCAGAAGACCGGCGACGGCGAACTGGCCACCACCTCCGGCGTTCAGGCCGTCACCGACTTCACCTCCGGCTCCAACGCCGCGCTGAAGCCGGAAACCGCCAAGACGTGGACCGTGGGCCTGGTCTACAGCCCGGACTTCGTCTCCGGCCTGGACCTGAGCCTGGACTGGTGGAAGATCCGCATCGACAACGTGATCGTTGGCGAGTCGGCCACCGACATCCTCAACCAGTGCTACGTGCAGAACATCGCCTCGGCCTGCGACCGCTTCACCCGCTACAGCTCCGGCAGCGATAAGGGCCAGGTCAGCGGCATGAACCGTTCGTTGAACAACGCCGGCTACCAGGAAACGGCTGGCTACGATCTCGGCGTGCGTTACCGTCTCCCGGAAATGGCGTTCGGCCAGCTGTCGCTGCGCTGGAACACCACGTACGTGGACTACCTGTCGCGCAAGAGCGACAACGTGGACACCACGCCGGTCGAGCAGCTCACCGGCTGGGAAGGCAACTTCCGCGTGCGCTCCAACCTCACGCTGGATTGGCAGAACGGCAACTTCGGCGCGAGCTGGACCACCCGTTACACCTCCAGCATGAAGGAGAAGTGCTCGTACGATCTGGATGGCGGCCCGGAGTGCAACCTGCCGAACTTCCAGTCGGCATACACGGACATGCAGCCGAGCCGCAAGCTGGGCTCCAACACCTTCCACGACCTGCAGGTGCGTTATGCCCTGCCGTGGGACGGCACCGTGTCGCTGGGCGTCAACAACGTGTTCAAGCACGAAGGCCCGATCATGTACAGCCAGCCGAACAGCAGCTTCACCTACTACGGTGGCTTCGACATCGGTCGTTTCATGTACATGAAGTACCAGCAGCGCTTCTGATCCAGAAGCAGCAACGGCACTGATTCAGCGTGTCGTGATTGCATGACTCAAAGCCCCTCTCCCGCCTGCGGGAGAGGGGTTGGGGTGAGGGCAGCGCTTTCACAGCAACCGCCCTCATCACCCACCGCACGCCCTTCCATGAGAAGGCATAAACGCGCGCAACGCTCGCGCAGCACCCCGCAGCGACAAGCTCCCGCAACCCAAACACCACACAACGGTCATCTTCCTGTCATCGCCACGCGGTAGATGCGTCGCCCCGTTGTGACTACGGTAGCGATCTCCCACTACCGGATTCCGCCATGCTTCGTTCGCTGGCGCTGGCAGGCGTCTGCGTGATGCTGGCCGGCTTTGCCCTCTCCTCGCCCGTTCCGCCGCTGTCGCTCAGTGAGCGCCTGGCCGCACCCGGCGGCACCTCGCCGCTGGTGCCCACCGAACGCATCAACGCCCTGCTCGCACGCGTACCGCACCGGCAAGGCAGCGTCAGCGGCGCCGGGGGCGTTGCCTTGCATTGGGTGTCGTTCGAGCCCGGCGATTACCGACTGGATTACCGCTATCTGGGCAAGGGTCAGCGCTTCCCCGAATTTTCGATGGACGCCTCCGCGCCTGCGCGCTCCACCAGTGCACCACGCGGCACGGTAATCCTGCTGCATGGCTGGATGATGGATGGCGGCTCGTTGTTGCCGTGGGCGCTGGAGCTGGCGCAGAACGGTTACCGCACCATCGCGCTGGACCTGCGCAACCACGGCCGCTCCGGCCATGCGCCTTCCGGCTACGGCACGCGTGAGGGCGAAGATGTGGTGGCCGCACTGCAGGCCTTGAAAGCCGAAGGCCAGATCAGCGGCCCGGTGCATCTGCTCGGCGTGTCCTACGGCGCGGCAACGGCGATCTTCGCAGCGCGCGAACTGGGCCCGCAGTTGCGCAGCGTGGTGGCAATGGAGTCGTTCGACAACGCCGGCCAGGCGATCCGCACGATGGTGCCGCACCTGCTGTCCAAGCCACCGGAGCGCCTGAGCGACTACGTCGCGTTACCGCTGGCCCGTTGGCAGTACGGCGGCAGCGGTCTGGACGACGCCATCGCCGCCACCGACCGCAAGCTCGGCATCGACTTGGACAGCGTGGACGTGGGCCAGGCGTTGGCACAGGTGCCGGCCTGCGTGTTGCTGGTGCATGGCCGCGATGACGAGCACATCCCGGTGGCCCAAGGCCGCGCACTGGCGGCAGCCGCGCCACAGGCGCGCTATCTGGAAGTGGCCGGCGAAGACCATCTGAGCCTGCCGATGCGGCTGGATCGCCTCTCCGGCGTGATCAACGCATGGTTCGCCGAAGCCGGCGACAACCCGCACTGCCCGGCGCTGCCTGGCGGCGTGGTGTGAACGGTTGGGCCTGAGCTGAAGGACTTAACCCCTCCCTTGCGCGCAGCGAAGGGGAGGGCTGGGGAGGGGTAACGCTTCGCACGCACATCGCGCGGGCCGCTAAATCCTCTCAACCACCCGCGCCTTGCGCGCCGACCGCACGCCGGCCACTGCAAACACCAGCAAGCCTGCCCAGATAAAGCAGAAGCCCACCAGCCGGTCCATGCCAAACGGCTCGCGGAACACCAGCACGCCACACAGAAACTGCAGCGTCGGGCCAATGTATTGCAACACCCCGACCACACTCAGCGGAATGCGCCGCACGCCATAGGTGAACGCAATCAACGGCACCGCACTGACCGCTCCGGAAGCCACCAGCAGCGCCAAGGTGCCCCAGCCCCAGCTGCCGGTGAAACCGCCGCCATGGCCGGCCTCGGCCCATAGCACCCAGCCCAGCGCCGGCAGAAACAGAAACAGACTCTCCATTCCGATGCCGGCCACCGGTTCGACCGGCGTCAGCTTGCGCAGCAGGCCATACAACGCGAACGTCGTGGACAGGCCGATCGCAATCCACGGCATGCGCCCGCCCTGCCATGTCAGCCAGGCCACACCCGCTGCGGCCAGGCCCACGGCCAACCACTGCAACCGGCCCAGACGTTCGCCCAGCACCATCACGCCCAGCAGCACGCTCAGCAGCGGATTGATGAAATAGCCCAGACTGGTTTCCACCACATGGCCGGCATTCACCGCCCAGATGTACAGGCTCCAGTTGAAGCCGATCACCAGGCTCGCCAGCCCCAGCATCCAGAACGTACGCGGCACCGAGCGAATCTGTCGCAGCCATGCCAGGCGCTCGCGCAGGAACAGCAGTGCGAACAGCAGCACCGCGCTCCAGACGATGCGGTGAGCAATGATCTGGTCCGACGGCACCTGCTTGAGCAGGTGCCAGTACAACGGAAACAGCCCCCAGATGACGAAGGCGAATGTGGTGGCCCACAGGCCATTGCGGTAATCGTTGCTGCTCATGCGCGACGGATCCTTGCAAGCGTGATCACCACGACGCCGGCCAGAATGACCACCATCGCTCCGATATCCGAGGTGCTGAAACGCTCGTGCGCTATCCACGTGCCCAGCGCCACCGCGAT
Organism: Stenotrophomonas sp.; assembly: GCF_050737575.1. GTDB lineage: Bacteria > Pseudomonadota > Gammaproteobacteria > Xanthomonadales > Xanthomonadaceae > Stenotrophomonas. The sequence goes on along the minus strand of NZ_JBOHXW010000003.1, from coordinate 446,387 downwards.
CACCGGGTTCACATAGGCGTAGCTGCCGGCCAGCACCGGCCGCACGTTCTGCAGCAGCCACACGTAAGCGGTGAAGGCGATGATCGAACCGAACACGGTCAGGTAGCCCACCGACAACACGCCCTGCAGGCCCGGCCAGCCGTCCACACGCTCACCGCGCAGCAGCCCGACCGTCACCAGGATCACGCCGCCACACAGCATCTGCCCGGCGGCGGTCATGAATGGCGAGGGCAGATCGCGGCCGCGTGACCAGATCGAACCGGCCGCCCAGCCCAACGGTGCAATCAACAGAAACACCAAGCCCTTCGGCGTGGCAGTCAGGCTGCTGCCGGCGTTGAGCCACAGCACGCCGATGAAACCGATGCCGATGCCCAGCCACTCACCGCGCGTCACCTTGTCGCCACGGAACGCCGAAAACAGCGCCATCCACAACGGCACCGAGGCCACCGCCACGGCGGCCAGGCCCGAGGACACATCGCGCTCGGCCATCACCACCATGCCGTTGCCGAAGAACAGCAGACACAAGCCCATTACCGCCAGCGTCGGCCATTGCGCACGGGTAGGCGCGGCCATGCCGCGCCAGCGCAGGAAGGCATACAGCGCGCCACCGGCGAGCACGAAGCGCGTGCCGGAGATCACCGACAACGGCGGCAGGCCGCTTTCCAGCGCCAGATGAATACCCAGATACGTGGACCCCCAGACCACATAGACCAGGAACAAAGCCAGCACGACAAGACCGCTCTTGGGAGCAGCCGGCGAAAGTTCGGGGGAAGACATGGGGCAGACACCGCCATCAGGGGAGTGCGAATTCTAGGCCAGTGCGCCACGCGTTATCAGTACGGAAAACGGCATGCTGTTTTCGCTTGGCGTCGATGACTGAGCGATGCGGTGTCCAAGCGAACAGCCAAGCGACTGAAAGCTGCATCAGCCCCCCGCTCCGCCTGCAACCAAGAGCCCCTCTCCCCTTGCGGGAGAGGGGTTGGGGAGAGGGGAAGACGAAATCAAGTCAATGACCAAGCCACAGTTGCGTCCGAAGTAAACGCCAAACCCCATGACTCACCCCGCACCTTCACTGAGCTTCAGCCCAAATCACCCCAAAAAAGCATTACACCACTCCGAACCTCCGCCCCCCCCCTACCAAGTCATTACACAGCCCAACTCCCACCTGGAGTACGGTAAATCGCAGGCCCGGCGTCTCGATTGCTCCAGCCAGGCGTGCACGTTCCCGCTTCCCGCCAGGAGACTTCGTCCATATGAGCACCGCCACCACCACCTCGGCACAGCCGGAACGCGCCGCACTGCGCCGTTCCATCTCCAACACGCTGAAGGGCTCGGCCGGCAATCTGGTCGAGTGGTACGACGTCTACGTCTACTCGGTGTTCGCGCTCTACTTTGAATCTCAGTTCTTCTCGGCCGCTGACAAAAACTCCACGATGTACGTGTGGGCGATCTTCGCCGCCACCTTCCTGATGCGTCCGATCGGTGCGTGGTACTTCGGCCGCTTCGCCGACCGTTTCGGCCGGCGGCGTGCATTGACGGTATCGGTGTCGGTGATGGCCGGTTGCTCGTTCCTGATCGCCATCACACCCACCGCCTCGCAGATCGGCATCTGGGCGGCGATCATCCTGTTGATCGCGCGCCTGCTGCAGGGTTTCGCCACCGGCGGCGAATACGGCACCAGCGCCACCTACATGTCCGAAGCGGCCATTCCCGGGCGACGCGGCTTCCTGTCGTCCTTCCACTACGTCACCTTGGTGGGCGGCCACGTGCTGGCGCAGCTGACGCTGCTGGCCATGCTCAGCGTCTGGGACAAGCCCGAGATCTCCGCCTGGGGCTGGCGCATTGCCTTCGGCATCGGCGGCATTGCCGCGCTGGTGGTGTTCTGGCTGCGTCGGAGCATGGACGAATCGCTGCAGGCAGCCTCGATCGAGGCCGCAAAGGAAGGCCGCGCCCAAGCCTCCGGTTCGATGTACGAACTGTTCGTCCACCAATGGCGTCCGCTGCTGTTGTGCTTCCTGATCACCGCAGGCGGCACGGTCGCGTTCTACACGTATTCGGTCAACGGGCCGAAGATGATCCAGAGCGCGTTCGCCGGTGATGACGTGATGACTGGCACGCTGATCAACCTCGGCGTGTTGACCTTCCTGATGGTGCTGCAACCCATTGGCGGCTGGCTGTCGGACATCGTCGGCCGCAAAAGCCTGCTGGTGTTCTTCGGCATCGGCGGCGTGCTCTACAGCTGGTACATGATCACCGCACTGCCCAAACAACACGATGCACTGATGGCCTTCGTGATCCTGGCCGTCGGCTTCATCATCCTCACCGGCTACACCTCGATCAACGCCGTGGTGAAAGCCGAACTGTTCCCCACGCACGTGCGCGCATTGGGCGTCGGCTTTGGGTATGCAATGGCCAACTCATTGTTTGGCGGCACCGCGCCGTTGCTGTATCAAGCCGCATTGAAGACCGACCACGTCAACAGCTTCGCGCTGTACGTCACCGCAGTGATTGCCGTGTCGCTGGTGGTCTACGTGTTCTTCCTGAAGAACAAGGGACCGAACTGGCTGGATGGCACGCGCACATAAGCGCGTAGGCGATGCTCATCACTCCAAACGTCATGCGCGCACTGCGTAGGCTGGGATGCAGCACAGCGTGATCCCAGCATCTTCATCATCGCCGCGCAGCCCGCTGACCAAGCAAACGCAATCTTCGTAGCCCGGGCAAGCCACGCGCACCCGGGCTACGGTGCTGGGATTTTCATCCCAGCCTACGGCGCTTCCGTTCAGCGCCGTGCGGTATCACTCGCTTCACGCGCCGCTTCAAACTCCGCGCCCTTGTCCCACGTCGGCCAGGCGCGGCTGTTGGCCAATTCCAGGCCCAGGTCGTAGACCAGCAAGGTGTCGGCAGCCAGACCGCGGCCATCCCACTGCGGCGACCATGCATCGCAGGCCTGGTGGTAGCACTTGGCGAAGTAGGCATCGCGCAGCGCGCGACCGGCGGCCACGCCACCATCCAGCTTGTCCAAACCGGCACCGACGGTGATCGCCGGCACGCCCTTGCGGGCGAAGGCGAAGTGATCGGCGCGGTAGAAGAAACCGGCTTCAAGATTCGGGTCCGGCGACCAATGACGGCCGCGCGCCTTGGCCACGCGGTCCACGTCGTTTTCCAGCGACACGCGGCCCTTGCCCCAGGTCGCGATGTCAGCGGTTTCGCCGTCCGGGCTGAACATCTCGATGTTCAACACGGCAGCGGTGGTTTCCAGCGGCGCCAGCGGATGCGCGGCGTAGTAACTGGCGCCGAGCAAGCCCTTTTCCTCGGCGGTCAGCGCCAGGAAGTACAGGCTGCGCTGCGGGCGCGGACCTGCGGCGAACACGCGTCCCAGTTCCAGCACCGATGCCACGCCGGTGGCGTTGTCGATGGCGCCGTGACGCACGGTCTGGCCACTGGCATCAGCCTGGCCGATACCGAAGGCATCCCAGTGCGCGGAGAAAATCACCGATTCCTGCGGATGCGTCGCACCTTCCAGCTTGGCGACCACATTGCGGCTCACCACGCGCTCACGCGCGACCTTGAAGCTGGCCGACAAACGCGCGTCGCCCAAGTCCAGCGGACGGAAATCGGCCTGCATGGCCTTGCGTTTTTCGGTCTCGAAATCCAGCCCGGCGGCGCTGAAAATGCGCTCGGCCAAGGTCCGCTGCATCCAGCCGCGCACCGGCGTGTGTGCCGCCAATGCTTCTTCGCGGGTGCGTTCGATATCAAACAACGGCGACGTGCCGGACGCCTTTACCGTCGCCCACGGATACGCCGCTGGCGCGGTCTCGTGCACGATCAACACACCCGCGGCACCGCGTCGTGCGGCTTCCTCGAACTTGTAGGTCCAGCGGCCGTAGTAGGTCACGGCCTTGCCGTCGAACGCACCCGCTGCATCGGCTTCAAAGTCTGCATCGTTGATCAGCACCACGGCGATCTTGCCGGCCAGATCCACGCCCTTGTAATCGTCCCAATGGCGCTCTGGTGCGGAGATGCCGTAACCGATGAACACCAGCGGCACGTTCTTCTGATCGACCACACCCAGCGGGCTCAGGCTCTGCAGGGTGATGTCCTCGCCATTGCGCAGCGGCTGCGACTTTCCGCCCAGCGACAGACTGGCAGTTACCGGCCCATTCACCGTGGCGCGCACCAACGGCACTTCCTGCACCCAACTGCCGTCCTTGCCACCGGGCTGCAGGCCAGCCTTGCGGAACTCTTCGATCAGGTAATCGACGGTGCGCTGCTCGCCGTTGCTTGCCGGCGCACGGCCTTCAAATTCATCCGAGGCCAGGATGCGCACATGCCGCGACAACGCTTCCGGGTCGATGCCGCCGCCGGGCAGATCATTGGCCGCATTGGCAATGCCGCCGACAAACAGGCAGGACGAAAGCAACAGGATGCGCATCGGGTTCACGGCAGATACCAACAAGCAGGCAGAGCTGTGGATTCTACGGAGGAACAACCGAAAAGAGGGAGGGACATGCGCAACGGATGTCGACTGCGGCCTTTTGTGCGCGAGCAATCAGAACCGCCACGGCCCCCCTCCCCCGCCCTGCCCTTCGCTATGCGAAAGGGAGGGGGTGTTCTGCGGCCGATCAGACAACCGCGCCACGGCTGCTACCCCCTCCCTTTCGCGCAGTGAAGGGGAGGGGTAACGCTCCTGCTCCTGCAACAACAAGCCCCACCAAAATCCCAACCCCATCGCCACAGAAAAGCAAAAACCAAAAAACTCAACGCGCATCCCGATCCAGCCAACACGCCAATCCCTGCGCATTGAGCTCGATATCCATCGCCAGCACGCGCAGCACGTCGTCATCGGCCAGCGTGCGGTCATGCGTGCGCGTGCGCGCACGCGCCACATACAACGCGCTCAGTGCATCGACCAAGGCGCGATGCCGCTCCGGCAGCGCCGCGCATTGACGGGCGATGTCCACCATCGCGTCGATCTGTTCGTGCAGGTCGCCGGCCAAACGTGCGGTGTCTTCGACGCGGCCGTAATGGGTGAGGTACATCGCCTGCGGGTTGCGCGCCATCAACCGGTGGATGGATGCGTGCAAGGCGTCGGGCTCGAACTGCACCGGCGAGGAGGTGGGAATGATGAAGGCGCCCGCGTCGCCATCCAGCTCGCGATACGACAGCCCGAACGTGTCGCCGGTGAACCAGCTGCCGCTGACTTCATCCCACACACAGAAGTGATGACGGGCATGCCCGGGTGTGTCGATGCACAGCAGCTCGCGCCCAGCCAGTGATACGCGATGCCCGTCTTCGGCCACCACCACGCGTTCAGCCGGCACCGGCACGATCTGGCCGTAGCTGCGGGCGATTTCTGCTTCGCCGTATACGGCGGTTGCGCCGGCAATCAAGCGCGTCGGGTCGATCATGTGCGGCGCGCCGCGCGGGTGTACCACCAGCTTGGCGTTGGGCAGGTGCTGCATCAACGCACCGGCGCCGCCCGCGTGGTCGAGATGCACGTGGGTGACGATCAACCAATCAATATCCGCCGGTTGCAGGCCCGCTTGCTGCACGCAGGCCAGCAGGTTGGGCAGCGAATGACTGGTGCCGCAATCGACGAAGGCACCGCGCCCATCCTGCACGATGAGATAGGCCGCATCGAAGTGGTCACGCTGGAATGCGGTGTCGATGGTGTGGATGCCATGTGCAACGGTCATCGGCGCAGCTCCCTGATGGACAGCCTTCGATCCTGACAGCCGCCCCGCGCCGCTCACATTGAACCTTGGTCGCAGGCGTGTCGTGTCAGCGTTGCAGCACGCGCGGACGCAGCAGCAGGGCCAGCACCATCACCGCCAGGAAGCCGCCGTAGGCGTACAGCACCGCCATGATCTGCTTCCACAGACCGTCGGCCACTTCGGCCGCGCCGACGCGGTAACCCCAGTGCATCAGGCCGGCGCTGACCAACAAGGCCAGCACCAGCATGCTCACGTCAAACAGCGTGCGGGCGCGGTGCCGTGGCTGGCGTGGAAACCACCAGTACAACGCGCCCATCACGCCAAACCACGGCAGAAACAACAACAACGACAACCAGGCCATCGACGTGCTCCTTCCAGGTGACGGGTCAATCCTTGGCAGCGGCCTCGCGCAGTGCCTGCAATGCCGCCAGCACCGGCTCCACTTCGCCTTCGATCTTGAACAGCTCGCTCTGCAGCTGATCGCCCTGCTCGGCCTGCTTGATCACGGCGATCAGCTGGCCGGCATCGCGCGGCGAATCAAAGCCTTCGCTCTGGATCAGCAGTTCGCCTTCGCCATCGAGCAGCTTGAAGTAGAAGCGGCCGTCCTTTTCGCGGTACTGCTTGAACAGCGGCAATGCCGCCTTGGCAACCACTTCGGCCTTCGGCGCATCGCCAGCGGCAGACAGGTCACGCAGGCCCACGGCATGACGCAGCTCCTTGAGCAGCGGAATGGCGAACTGCTCACGCAGCTGCTGGCCACGCTTGCGCAGGATCGCTTCAATCTTCTCCGGCTCGGCCATCAGCGCGTTGTAGCGCTCGCGCAGCGGCGACAGTTCGCCATCAATGCGCTCGAACAACTGCTGCTTGGCATCGCCCCAGCTGATGCCGTCGGCAAATGCCTTGGCGAAAGCGGCCGTCTGTTCCGGCGTGGCAAACGCCTGGTACATCTGGAACAGCGCCGAGCCCTCGGTGTCCTTCGGCTCGCCGGGCATGCGCGAGTCGGTGAGGATGGAGAACACCAGCTTCTTCAGCTCCTCGCGCGGGACGAACAGCGGAATGGTGTTGTGGTAACTCTTGCTCATCTTGCGGCCGTCCAGGCCGGCCAGCGTGGCCACCTGTTCGTCGATGATCACTTCCGGCAACGCAAAGTAGTCCTTGCCGTACACGTGATTGAAGCGCTGCGCGAAATCGCGCGCCATCTCGATGTGCTGGATCTGGTCACGACCGACCGGCACCTTGTTGGCGTTGAAGATCAGGATATCCGCCGCCATCAGCACCGGGTACATGAACAGGCCCGCGCTGACACCGGCATCGTCGTCCAGCTGCTCTTCGCGGTTCTTGTCCACCGCCGCCTTGTAGGCATGGGCGCGATTGAGGATGCCCTTGCTGGCCACCGCCGTCAGGAACCACATCAGCTCGGTGGTTTCCGGAATATCGCTCTGCCGGTAGAACCACACCTTGTCCGGGTCCAGGCCGCAGGCCAGCCAGCTGGCCGCGATCTCCAGGGTCGAACGCTGGGTGCGCTCAGGCTCCTGTGACTTAATCAGGCTGTGCAGGTCGGCCAGGAAGAAGAAGCTCTCGATCTCCGAGGCACGGCTGGCAGCAATGGCCGGGCGGATGGCGCCGACGTAATTGCCCAGATGGGGGGTGCCGGAGGGGGTGATGCCAGTAAGGACGCGGGTAGTCATGGACGTTGTGTGACGGACGGATTAACGGGGCCAGTGTAACCGCCATGCGCCAACCCCGCTTTGCCCGCCCGGCCGTTCAATCCCTCGTCCCCCACGCAGGAGCCTGCCATGTACCGCATTTCCGCCAGTGTCTTATTGGTGCTCGCCCTGTGCGGGTTCCGCCCCGTGCCGCTACCCATGCAGGGCCCGGTGGCGCTGTCGATCATCGACCGCGATGCCGGTGAAGACCTCGACCAGTACCCGCATCGCGGCCAGCGTTGGGTGGTCGGCACGCCCGGCCATCGCTACAGCGTGCGTATGGAAAACCGCACCGGCGAGCGTGTGCTGGTGGTGCTGTCGGTGGACGGCGTCAACGCCATCACCGGCCAGACCGCCTCGCCCGAGCAGTCCGGCTACGTGCTGGAGCCGTGGCAGAGCAGCGAGATCACCGGTTGGCGCAAATCCAATGCCGAAGTCGCGCAGTTCGTGTTCACCGACCACGGCGACAGTTACGCCAGCCGCACCGGGCGCCCGGCCAATGTCGGGGTGATCGGCGCAGCGGTGTTCAACGAGCTGCGTCGTCCGCTGTATGACGTGCGGCCACGACCGATGCCGGCGCCCTACCCGATGCCGCGTGCAGCGGCACCGCAGGCCGAATCCAGCGCCAGCAACCGCAGCGCCGATGCGGAGGTCGCGTCGGCCTACGGCAAGGCAGAAAGCCGCCAGCGCCTGGGCACCGGCCACGGCGAGCGTGAGTGGTCGCAGTCCTCGACCACCCGCTTTGAGCGCGCCAGCCGCACCCCGGCACAGATCACCGAGCTGCGGTACGACACACGTTCGCGATTGATGGCGTTGGGCGTGATCCCGCGCATCCGTCCGGAAAACAACCGGCCGCCGCAAGCATTCCCCGGTGGTTTCGTTCCCGACCCGCCGCGCGGCCGCTGACACGTACAAAGACAATGGGCCGCATCGCTGCGGCCCATTGCTCATATGACTGCATCACGCAGGATCAGTGGAAATCCGGATAGTCCTTGTGCAGCGTTTTCTGGAAATCGCGCACCTCGGTTTCAGCACGATCCTTGGCCCAGCCATAGCGCTCCTGCAAGCGCCCGGACAGATACTCGGCATTGCCTTCGGCAACCTTGAAATCGTCATCGGTCAGGTCGCCCCACTTGGCCTGCGCCTTGCCCTTCAACTGGGACCACTTGCCGGAAATGATGTCTTTGTTCATCCGTGTTCTCCTTTCGGGAAGTGCGGTGGATCCGCGTGGGGCCAGCATGCGTTCGACGGTGTTGCAGCAAGGTCCAGATTCCGTTGGATGGCACTGACGATCTTGAACACACTTTCAGTTTCACCACTTGAACGCCCGGTCAGCAGCAACGAAAAAGGCCGGCAATGCCGGCCTTTTTCTTGATCCCGCCGTGAGTGCGTCACTTCTTGGCGGCGCCCTCCACTTTCTCACCCGCCTTCTGCACATCCTTGCCGGCACCGGCAATGGTGTTGCAGCCTACCAACACGGCAATCGAGAACAGCGACAGCAGCATCAAGGAAACCAAACGCTTCATGTTTTTCTCCTGTGGTGTTTCACGAGTAACGCGGTCCCGGCGGAGCCGCGGTGATCATCAGCACTTGCCGTCACTACAATCTTTAGCCTTGTCTTCAACCTTTTCACCGACCTTCTGCACGTCTTTGCCTGCGCCGGCCATCGTGTTGCAGCCACTGAGCATTCCCACCGAGAACATGCCCAGCAGGGCCAACATCAGTATTCGCTTCATCAGGCGTCTCCCTTGCATCGCTTGGCAACCGCAGGCCCCGGAGAAACCGAAACCTGCGTGCCGCGTGTGAAGACGAATCTGGCGACTGGGGCGTGCAGCGCGCGTGAATGTCGGCCGCTGCCGTTCAGCGAAGTGGCCGCCGCGTCAATCGCGCATCAAGGTGGATTTGCCGAACAGGCTCTCCACCAGGTCCACCGCCAGCTCAGCGGTGCGGTTCTGGTGATCCAGCAGCGGGTTCAGCTCAACGATGTCCAGCGAGCCCATCAAGCCGGTGTCGGCAATCATCTCCATCACCAACTGCGCCTCGCGGTAATTCACCCCGCCCGGCACCGTGGTGCCGACGCCAGGCGCGATGCTCGGGTCAAGGAAATCCACGTCAAAGCTCACGTGCAGATGCGTGTTGGCATCAATGCCTTCCAGCGCCGCTTCCATCGTGCGCTTCATGCCGGCTTCGTCGATGTGGCGCATGTCGTAGACATCCACCTCGTGGTGCTTGATCAGCCGCTTCTCTTCCGGATCCACCGATCGGATGCCGATCTGGTGCACCTGCGTGGGCGAAATTGCCGGGGCATCGCCGCCAAGCCGCGTCAGCACATCCGGGCCCAGCCCGCACAGACAGGCCACCGGCATGCCGTGGATATTGCCCGACGGGGTGACATCGGAAGTATTGAAGTCCGAGTGCGCATCCAGCCACAACACGCGCAGCTGCTTGCCCTGCTCGCGGCACCAACGCGCCACGGCGGTGATCGAGCCAATGCCCAGGCAATGGTCGCCACCGAGCATGATCGGCATGCGGCCATCGCTCAGCTCGGCGTAGGTGGCCTCCATCAGCGCATGGTTCCACGCCACCACCTCATCCAGATGACGATAGCCGTGCACCGGCCCGGTCCACGGATTGCGCGGCCCCACCAGATTGCCGATGTCGCGCACATCCACGCCACGCGCGACCAATGCCTCCGGCAAACCGGCCACGCGCAACGCCTCCGGGCCCAGGCTGGCACCCCGATGCCCCGCGCCCACGTCAGTGGGCACCCCAATCAATGAAACAGGACGAAAGCCAGCCATATCCCCTCCGTTGCAAATGAAAGCAGTTTAGCCAGCGATGCTGTATCCGCCTTGCGGCGGTGCAGCAGTGGTGGGTGGCTGAACAGGCAGGGGAAAAGTAGATAACCCGCATCGGTGGGTGGCAGTGAAGCGCTTCACCGCCATCGCCACGGACTACCTCAGAACGATGGATCAATAACCGGCAGCAAGCCCAGGTCGCTCATGTCCATCTCGATCTGATTGGCGCGTTTGATGTGTTCCTTGTTGGCTAGATCAAACGGCTCATCCACCGCCACGATGATCGTCCCGTCTTTGGCGGGAATGATCCGAGCGGCCAAGGGCAATTGCTCCATCGTGACCACTTGGGGAACGTAGGCCATCCAGCCAAGACACTGGCGGTGCGGGAAGGTGGCGAAGCTGGAACGGTATGACGTTTTGTCACCGGGTTCTTCGGGATCTGGATCGTTGTCCCAGACATTGATGAAGGCGTACTCGACCGCCATCACGGTGGGCAGGGCTGACAACAACGCAACGAGTAGTGACGAATCCGTCGGCCGGTAGACCGATATCTGCAACACGCCATGCACCGGAATGTAGTGCAGTTCAAGTTGATCTGGCTTGCGCTTCCCCGTCCGAGCCGTGTCGAGAAATACGGAAAACATCTGGGGCTCCGAAGAAGCCATTCCCAGAGACAGCATCTCGATCATCCGCGCGCGCTCACTGAATGGAAAGGGCTTATCAGTGGCCACAATCACTCCACCGAACCACCCCTCCATCGAGGGAACCATCTCGGGTGCCGTCTTATGCAGTGCGGCCAACAATCTTTGGACGCAATCGTATCCATCTGCAGCTGATGCGATGGGCTTCTTTTCAAGTGTCGCTATGAGCTTTGCGCTGATCATGCTTGTATCGGCAGAAGTGGAGTGAAGTGCGTACTGATTGGCGGTTGAATCATGTCCCTAACTGCGAGATAGGTTTCCCGCTCCATGAAATGCCACTCGACCCTAGCTTGAGGTAGCGCTGGAGCAACAACCGCTGCCTGACTCAGGGCCTCCCTCACCATTTCAGGAAACACCACCCGAGACTGAAAGCCCCGCTTGGGTTCGCCATCCTCATCCAGAAACTGCGCATACCGTCCCTTCGCATCCACCACCGTGCATTCACTGCGCCAAAAACCATCAAACCAGACGCCGTTGTACAACCACTCGGTGATGTTGAGCTGCTCGGGATTGGGCTGCGCTTCGCCCTTGAGCGCGCTCCAAGCGCGGCCGGCAATGGACAGATCGAAGTTGGTCACGGGCAAACCAGTGTCTTTGTCGCAGTACGAAAAGTGCTCCGGGCCGGCCTTCAGATTGGCAATGTATAGCTGATAGTCGTAATTGATCTTGGTCTGTGCACGAATTGCGCGCCTCGGCTTTGAGGGCAACAGAACCCCGGTCTGCAACTTGCATTGATTGCATTGGGTGTCGTCCTTGGTGGTGGAGCAATCCCCCTCTGTCGCGACATCCTGTGGAATGACGGCCACACCGGGACGAACACGCACCTTTGGAAACACGCGCTTCAGCACGTGGCCGATACCGCGTATTCCGATTGGAATTGCTGCTCCCATCTCAATCACTCCAGCGTGTTTGGGCCAGCAGAACCGTCAGCAGATCTTCTGCAGCCAGACTTGGATTCGCCGCTGCCTTGATTCTCAGTTGTACGGCCGGCTCGTTACGCAAGGCGCCGTTGGAGATGACATCCAGCTCCACCCAGCGCACCAAGGTGGGAATGCGGGTGATGTGCAGCTCGTAGGTAGCGAAGTCGTACGAGCTACGCACCGCCTCAAGCAACTGCGCATCATTCATTCCCGCCACGTCCTGCGGGATATCGCGGCGAAATTCGTTCGCAAGGCGAAGCGTGAATCCATCTGGCTCGGGGAGGCGCAACAAGGCCTCCTGCTGCGCGGTCAGTTCAATCGGCATGTCGGCTATACCTTCCTACTTTCGTTGACCACTCCTGGAAGGGCGCGAGTAGGTCAGCGAACTGCTGCACGGTGAGTATCCATTCCAGCCGCTTCATGACGCGTGGATCATAGAAGCGGAGCACGGCAGGTTTTCCGTCGGAAAGCCGCATATCCAGGAGACCCTGCAGGTGTGCAAACACTGCATCGAATGATTGCTCCGTGATCAGCTGCGTGACACACGGAATGCGGGCACCGGTCCCCTCAAGCGCGTTCAACCAGCCGTGAAGTGAGTTACCACTGTCCAACTGCACCAGCCACGGCCCCACATCGGCATGCGCCTGCTCCGGCTGCCCGTCGAACAACGAGCGATGCGGCATGTCATGCGCGTGGAAGCGAAGCGTCTGAGCGGCACCAACACGCACGCCGCAATCAACGATGAGATATCGGTTCATCATCAGCGCCCCAGAAACGCAGTGCCCTTCTGCGCAGCAGCCAGAAGGCAGGCTTCGCAGATTTCACTGACGGGCTCGTTAACGGTCACAGATAGTTCGGCGACGGAACTAGCTGACGGGCTTGCCGCACCCGCACCTGCAACCGCACCGCTGTCGATAAAGACCAACCGCTGCTTCCCGGAGAGCAACGTACATCCGCAAGCCAGGCTGTCGCCATGTCGTGCGACTGGCTGCCCATCAATCACCAGTGTGTGATCGCCGCTGACGATCGGGAATATTCCCTTGTGCTTTGGACAGGTGGCCTTGTCACCCATGCGGGCAACGGGCTTGCCATCAATGTCGGTTTCCATCGTTCCGGTGATGACGCTGCCACCACCCGTCGTACGGTCGCCCACCACAATCAACATGCGCATCGTCAAATCCCTGACACAGCGCAAAGCACCCTACCGACGCGCTTATGCGTCAGCAAGGCAGAACAAGCATCCTGCATGGATTGGCTTGCATTGAGATGCAGCGCTCAGCCAGACGTTGCTCGATGGAGCCAAAGCCCTGAGCCGACGGCCATGCCGGAAACTGCATTTGCAACGCAGCAGCGAGAGCGTGCTGGATGCAACAACGGGCCTATCAAACCTCGATCAGCTACCGAAGAATCAGCAGCCGCAGTTGCCGATGAACAACGACGCCACATGCATCCCGCACATTCGCAAAACACCCACATGAATTTGGAAATCGCACGCACAAAAAAACCCGCCAATCCGGCGGGTTGATTGCGGCGCCATGCACGTGATGGAACGTCATGGAGCCGAAGAATGGTGCCGCTTATCCGAATCGAACGGATGACCTACTGTTTACAAGACAGTTGCTCTACCAACTGAGCTAAAGCGGCGTGGGTGGTGCGGGCGAAACTCTGGGTTCGCCGGCATCGGGCCGGGACGCGGCGCGCGATGCGGGCGCCATTCTAGCGCAGACGCGCGCAGTTCAGGGAGTGTTGCTGCGCGGCGCTGGCACGCTGCTTCAGCGTGGCTGGGACGGCGGTGCTGGCGACGTCCAGCCACCAGCTGGCCGGGGTCTCGGCGCCGTTGGGCACCAGCTTGGCCGGGAAGCCGGCGGCCACCAGCGTCGACAGCCGCCGCTCGGCGCCTTCGCGGTTGCGGTACTGGCCCAGCGCCACGGCATGGGCATCCTCGCCCTGCGCGACGACGAAATAATCGCTGAAGCCGGCATCGACGATGCGCTTGGCCGTGGCCTGTGCTTCTTCGCGCGAAGCCGCCGGCGGAATCATTACCCGATAGCCGCTGGCGGCTTTGCCCGGCACTTCACGCAGGTGCTGGCGGCGCACGTCACTGCCTAATGCGGCGAGCGCGGTGCGGGCAGCGGCTTGGTCGGCGAACGGCCCCAGGCTGCTGCAGTGTTCGGGGGCGGGCGGCGCGGGTTCCGCGACGGCAGCCAGCGGCGGCTCCGGTTTGGTTTCCGGCGGCGCAACCTCGGCAACGTTCTCTTTACCGGTTTCCACCGCGACCAGTGGCGGCTCGGATGGCGCGATCGGGGTGGCTGCGGCAACGGCGGGAGCAGGCGTACCCGGCGGCGGCGACTTCAGCAGTTCCAACGTGGCCACGCCCGGCTCGGCACGGGAGGCCGCAGCCGGTTCGGGCGGGCGGGACGTCATCCACCACAGCGCGACGCCAACATTGAGGACGGCAAGAATGACAATCAGGAAACGGGTCAGCATGGCGTGATCCTACCGTTCCGCGATGGGGTGATGCACCGCCCAGCGTGCCAGACCATCCAGCACCAGCGTCGGCCGGTGTTCGGCCTCCGGCAGCAATGGCAACAGTGGCGCCGCGCCGCCGCCATGCACCAGCAAGGCAGGCACGGTACCGAGCAGCTCGCCCGCCTGGCGCAGGCTGCGTTCGACCAACGCGACCGCGGCCCCATCGCAGCCGGACGCCAATGCGTCAGCGGTATCGCTGGCGAACTCAGCATAGTCGCCACCGGTTGCTGGCAACTGCACCGCACGCGCGTGCAGCGCTTCGCGCATCACCGTCGGCGATGCACCGATGCGGCCGCCGCGATGCAAGCCGTCCGCATCCAGCAAGTCGATGGTCAGTGCCGTTCCAACACCGACGACCAGTACCGGCTTGCCCAATTGCACCGCCGCCAGCAGGCCCAGAAAACGGTCCACGCCGAAGCGCTCCGGGTGCGCATACGCCACGGTCACGCCTGCGCATTGCGGCAACGTGCGCGCCATCCTTACCTGCGCGAAACGCTGTCCCAGCACGCGCAGCACCTCTTCGGTCAACGCCGCCGAAGCAACGCTGGCGACCCATGCGGTATCGCCTTGCGGCAAGGCGTCCAACGCGCTGGCGGTCATGCTCTCGGCGCCGTGCGCCCAGGCCTGCACGCTGCCAGCAGCCGTGCCGTGCAACGGCGCGAATTTGAAGCGCGAATTTCCGAGGTCAAACAACCAATCGCTCATGTCGCCCTCACGCTGACTTCGCCGGCATGGAAACAGGTTTCGCGTTCACCGATGCGCACTTTCAGCGCACCGTCTTCGGCCAGCCCGCAGGCAACCCCTTCATGCATCACGCCCCCTTCTTCCACACGCACCGTGCGGCCGTGCAGTACATCCATCGCCGCGTAGCGCGGCAGGAACGGCGCAAGGCCGTGCTGTTCAAACTGTTCCAGTGCCGGCAGCAGCGCTGACAGCAAGGCCGTGACCACCGCATTGCGTGACACCTGGCGGCCCGCCAGTGAATCCAGATCGGTCCACGGCTGGGTGATGTCCGCTGCCGCCACCGACGGCATACGCACGTTCAAGCCCAGGCCGATCACCACCCGCGCCGGCCCGGCGAACTCACCGCCGCCTTCCACCAACAACCCGCCGAGTTTGCGCCCTTCAATGACCACGTCATTGGGCCACTTCAGACCAACGCCCTGAAAGCCCTGCGCGTGCAACGCCTCGACCACCGCCACGCCCATGGCCAGGCTCAGCCCGCCCATCCGCGACAGGCCGCCGGCGAACGCGCGCGACAGTGACATATAAATATGCGCGGCCAGCGGCGAAGCCCAATGCCGGCCGCGACGACCACGGCCACCGGTCTGGCGTTCGGCCAACAAAACCTCAACGCCGCGCAAAGGCGCGCTGCGCTGCAACAATTCGGTGTTGGTGGAGGCCATTGACCAGCCGATCTCCAGATCCGCCAGCAGCGGCTGCACGTCGGCAGTCAGGGCCGCACGGATGAGCGCGGGGGCCAGCAATTCCAGCGGCTGCGCCAACCGGTAACCGTCGCCGGCGCGGCCTTCAATTTCCACGCCAGCGGCACGCAGGCCCTGAATACGCTTCCATACTGCGGCTCGGGTCAAGCCCAGCTCACGCGCCAAGGCATCGCCGGACAACGCACCGGCGCCCAGCTTGGCCAGCAATTGGCGGTCATCCACAGGCAGCTTCCTCACAACAGATCACGAAATTATGCGGCATGCCTTTCGGGGCGCCCAGCCGGCGATCCAATTCGGGCGAAAAAGCAGGCTAGAATCGGGAGCTCACCTGCCCCCGGATGTTGACGATGCGCCACCTCGCTCATTGCCTGATCCTGTTGCTGGTGCCAGTTGCAGCGCAGGCTACAGAAGCGCTCGACGGCACCGGCCGGAGCGGCTGCAGCTATGCGCCGGCCGAAGTGGAGCGCGTGGCGGTTCCGGCCGCCTCGGTGAACATCGCCAACTCGACCCCGGCAGCGGCCACGGTCAACAAGCCCAAGCCCACCCAGACCACCGGCGGCGGCAGCGACGACGACATCATTCCCCGCCTGCGCGCACCGCGCTGGCACCGCATGTTGCCCGGGATGTTCCGCTGATCCAGTCGTTCCTGCGCTGGTTGCAGCGCACCCCGCCGGTTCTCGATGAAACCCTCTGGCGCGATACCTGCCGTCATTGCCCGTGGCTGCACGCCCTGCCGCCAACGCAGGCAGCCAAGCTGCGTGAATTGACCGCGCTGTTTCTGCAGCAGAAAACCATCACACCCGTCGCCGGTCTCGAACTGGATGCCGGTCAGCGCATGTTGCTGGCCGCGTTGTGCTGCCTGCCGCTGATGGAATTCGGCCGCGAGGGGCTGCATGGCTGGTCGGAGCTGGTCGTCTACCCGGAAGCCTTCCGCGTGCAGCGCAGTCATATCGATGCGGCGGGCGTGCTGCACGAATGGGACGACGAGTTGATCGGCGAGTCCTGGGACAGCGGCCCGCTGATTCTGTCCTGGGCCGACGTGCAGGCCGACATCGCCGATCCGCATGCGGGCTTCTGCGTGGCGGTGCATGAAATGGCGCACAAGCTCGACGCACTCGACGGCGCAATGGACGGCACGCCGCCGTTGCCGCGCGAATGGCAGCGGCAGTGGGCGCACGATTTCCAGCAGCACTACGACAAATTTTGCGCGCAGGTGGATGCCGAGCAGGAAACCGCCATCGATCCCTACGCCGCCGAAGCGCCGGAAGAATTCTTTGCCGTGGTCAGTGAGTACTACTTCTCCGCCCCGCAGGTATTGGAGCAGGAGATGCCGGTGATCGCCGCGCATCTGCGGCGGCTGTATGGGGTTTTGACGGTCGGAAAGTGAGTTGCATTCGTTGGGCTACAACAGCAGCAACTCCCCGTCCGCAACGTGCCGCCCACCGACTGAAACACAGCAAACAAATGTAGAGCCGAGCCATGCGCGGCTGAAGCATTACCGAGGAAGCTTCAGCCGAGCATCGCTCGGCGCTATCCACCGCCGGCCTTAAATTCCCGGCGGCAAGGTCACTTCAAAACGCGCGCCGCCCAGTTCAGGCGAACGCTTGACCTGCAGTTCACCGCGATAGGCTTTGATCAAGTCCTGCACGATCGACAGACCGATACCGTGGCCCTGCACCCGCTCATCGCCGCGCACACCACGCTGCAGCACCTTGGCGATGTTGTCCTCGGCAATGCCGGGGCCATCATCGTCCACCGCCAACACCAGGCCCGCGCGGCGACCGGAGGTGCCGGCAATCGGCTTGGCGGTCAGCAGCACGCGACGATTGGCCCACTTGAAGGCATTTTCCAGCAGATTGCCGAGCAACTCCTGCAGGTCGCCCGGCTCACCATAGAAATTGACGCCGGGCTCCAGATCGAACTCGCACAGCACGCCCTTGGTGGCGTACACCTTTTCCAGACCGCGCACGATTTCCTCCGCGCTGGCCTCGATCGGCACCGGTGCGGAGAACAACTTGTGGCCCGAGGAGGCCGCACGCGCCAGTTGGTACGACACCAGATTGTTCATGCGCTGCAACTGCACGCCAACTTCCTCACGGAGTTCCTGGTCGCTGCTGTTGCCGCTGTCCAGCTGCGTGCGCAGCACGGCCAACGGCGTCTTCAGACTGTGCGCCAGATCGGCCAGCGTATTGCGCTGACGCTCCAGATTTTCGCGCTCGCTTTCAATGAAGGCGTTGATGCTTTCGGTCAACGGTTCCAGTTCGCGCGGATGCATTTCACTCATGCGCTCGCGCTCACCGCGCTGCACCTTGGTCAGCTCGTTGATCACGCGTTTGAGCGGACGCAGGCTCCACTGCAGCACCAGCGTCTGCAGCAACAGCAGAATCAAGCCGGTCACACCCAGCCAGAACCACACCGCGCCTTGGAACACCCGCAGCTGTTTGCCCAGCGCGCGGGAATCCTCAAGCACATAAATGGTGTACGGGAACTCGGCTTCGGGCGCGCCATCGCCGCCCCAGATCAGGCCCATGCCGTAGCGATAGACCTCGCCGGGCGTGCCGTCGATCTGGATGATCGGCAACGGGCCCTCGAAGACTTCCTCGTTCGGCTTGAGCATGTGGCCGCTGACGTCGGGCAACATCGGCCCTTCGGCGGACATGGAATTGCCGTAGCCGCCCGGCATCACCACCTGCAGGTAAAGACCACTGCCGGGGATGTCGAAACGGGGATCCGGCGGCTGCTCGCGGATATACAGCGAGCGGTCGCGGGTGAAATCGATGCCACCGGCATAGGCGGTGGCATAGTTTTTCAGGCGCTCACTGAGGTTGGCGCGCGCGGTGTCGACAAACATCGCGTTGAGCGCGTAACCGGCCAACGCCAGAAACGCGACCAGGCCCACGGAGGCAGCCAGCAGCTGGCGAGCCTGCAGGGAGCGAGGCCGCCAACGCTTCAATAGCCACTGACGGCTCGACATACCGCGCTGCCCCTACGGGGCTCAGCCCTCGTTGCGCGGAATCGCGAAACGATAACCGCGACCACGCACGGTTTCGATCGGCTTCAGCTCGCCATCCGGATCGAGCTTCTTGCGCAGACGGCCGATGAAGACCTCCAGCACGTTCGAGTCGCGGTCGAAATCCTGCTGATAGATGTGCTCGGTAAGGTCGGCCTTGGAGACCAGTTCACCGGCATGCATCATCAGGTACTCGAGCACTTTGTACTCGTAGCTGGTCAGGTCGACATTGCTGCCGGCCACGCTCACGGTCTGCGCGGCAAGGTCCAGTGCAACCGGGCCGCATTCCAGCGTCGGCTTGGACCAGCCAGCGGCGCGGCGCAGCAGCGCGTTGACGCGGGCCAGCAGCTCTTCGACGTGGAACGGCTTGACCAGGTAATCGTCGGCGCCCTGCTTCAGGCCCTCGACCTTGTCCTGCCAGCTCGAACGCGCGGTCAGGATCAGCACCGGGAATTTCTTGCCCTCGTCGCGCAGCGCCTTGATCAGCTCCATGCCCGACATCTTCGGCAGGCCCAGATCAATGATGCCCACGTCGAACGGCACTTCGCGGCCCATGTACAGGCCTTCCTCGCCATCCTGCGCCGCATCCACTGCGAAACCTTCGCGCTTCAGGCGGGCTGCAAGGGTTTCCCGCAGCGGGGCTTCGTCTTCAACCAGAAGGATACGCATGAACTCTCCCTAGTAACTTGGGCCGGCTGAGTGCCGGCGTTTGTATGCGGAACGCGGAACAACTATCGCTGTTCAGGAGTTATCGCCGCGTGGTGGCAACTCTGCCCGGGGGCCGCGCGGACCTGAGCGGCTGGGCTGAGGATCATCCATATAACGCACACGTCCCCGGTCATCCATGTACTTGACCCGATTGATGTCGCGGCCGTCGTACGGCACACGCTCGGCGCCAAGGATGCGCCCACCGGTCTCGCGCTGCACGCGGCGGACCGCATCGGACAACGAACGACCGTGCTCCTGTCGCGCCACGCGGTCGGCCCCCATTTCGGGGCCGCGCACGATCTCCTGCGGGCGGACCGGCGGCGCTGGCTGCTGAGCCGAGGCGACGACCACGCCCGGACCAACCACGATCAACGTGGCGGCAAGTGCGATGAGCAAACGGCGATGCTGGAGCGGGTGCATGGGAGTGATCCTAGCGGACTGCGAGGCAACGTTCAAAATTCGTAAAAGCCGCCGTTCAACTTCGACGCCGACCCCAGCGAAATCAAGGCAAATTCTTGATTTTTAGGGGTGAATCCGATCTGAACTCCGCAGCTCGACCTGCAGCTCGTTCAGCAATTTGGCCGGACAAATACGCCCAGCCAACCTCCCTCTCGCCTGCCTGTTCAGCTTTCCCGAAGCGAACTTAGGACTGCACTGATCCGGGGCAATCGGCCCCCGATCTGGCTCAGGCGACCCGCGCCGCCTGCGTGCGCGTGACCTGCAGTGCCTGCTCCAGCAAGGCCCAGCCCGCGCCCGGACGGTGCGCGCCCTCGCTCAGCACCTGACGGAACGCCCGCCCACCCGGCTGCCCGTGGAACAAGCCCAGCAGGTGTCGGGTGATGTGCTTCAGCGCCAGCCCACTCTCCAGCCGCGCTTCGAGATAGGGCCGCATTTCGGCCAACAAGGCCTCGCGCGAGCGCAGCGCCATGCCGGTCTGGGCCGCTTCCAGCGCGTGCAGCACGTAGGGATCGTGGTAAGCGGCGCGGCCCAGCATCACGCCATCGAGCTGCTGCAGGTGGTCCTGCGCAGCCTGCACCGTGGCGATGCCGCCATTGAGTACCACCGGCAGCGACGGCCGCTCCTGCTTCAGCCGGTAGGCCCAGTCGTAGCGCAGCGGCGGGATTTCGCGGTTTTCCTTGGGCGACAAGCCCTTGAGCCAGGCGTTGCGGGCATGCACCACCACCATCGCCGCGCCGGCCTGCGCCTGGCGGTCCACAAAGGCGGCGAACTGGTCGTAATCGTTGTCTTCGTCCACGCCCAGCCGGCATTTGACCGTAATCGGGATATCGACCGCCGCCACCATCGCGGCCACGCATTCGGCGACCAGCGCCGGCTCGCGCATCAGGCAGGCGCCGAAACGGCCGGCCTGCACGCGGTCGGAGGGACAGCCGCAGTTGAGATTGACCTCGTCATAGCCCCAATCGGCGGCAATGCGCGCGGCCTGCGCCAGCGCCGCCGGATCGCTGCCACCCAATTGCAGGGCAAGCGGCTGTTCGGCCGCATCAAAACCCAGCAGGCGCTCACGGTCGCCGTGAATCACCGCATTGGCATGCACCATCTCGGTATACAACCGCGCGCCGGGCGCCAGAATGCGGTGAAACACCCGGCAATGCCGGTCCGTCCAATCCATCATCGGGGCAACGGAAAGGCGCAGCGAGGCGGCGTAGCGGTCGGAGGTGGACGGCGGAATCATGGGCACTGGATCAGCTCGGCGGCCTGAAGGGCAGCACCGGAGCAGGTTGAGGGGCTGCCAAGAGTAAACGAAGCGCCTGAACCATGGCCGGATATGCCCGCCCGGCTCAGGGCAACGCCGGGAAAAACAGGATCAGCGCAACCCACAGCACTTTGCACATCACATGCAGCAGCTGGTCGACGTTGTAGCTGATGCGATGGCCGCATTTGAGATCGTCAATCAGCATGTGGCAGATCACTTCCAACGCACCAAGCACCAAGCTGCCGGTGATCCATGCCACCGCGCCGCCATGAATCAACGCATGCGCGCCCAACGCCTGGTACCACGGCACCCCGGGGACCGGTATGAAGCGGCTCTTGGCCTTGGCCAGAAATTCGCCCTGCAACGGGTAGTCGGCCAGGGCATGGGCGACCAGCAACAACACGAACATCTGTAGCAGCTCGTAAGAAGTCATCAGCAGATGGTTGGCCGGTGAAGGGCCGAGTCTGGCACTAATGGAAGCCCGTCGTGAAGGTGCCGTTGGTTGGGCAACGCTGCGTATCCAACACCTGCTCGCAATGCCAATAGCGAGGCTGCCCGACCGCGCCGCCACGTTGCGCAGCGTAGAATTTCCATGGCGCATTTCGCGCCGTTTCTGCCTTGTCGATACCCATGAACGCTTACGCCTTGCTGGCCTGCGCCATCGCTCTGGAAGTGCTTGCTACTTCGTTGTTGAAAGCCTCCGACGGCATGACCCGCTTGTGGCCGACGCTGGGTTCAATGTTGGGTTATGGCGTGTGCTTCTGGTTGTTGTCGATGGTGATGAAGACCGTGCCCACCGGCATTGCCTACGCCATCTGGTCTGGCGTCGGCATCGTGCTGATCTCACTGATTGGTCTGTTCGTGTTCAAACAGAAGCTCGACCTGCCGGCGTTGATCGGCATCGGTTTGATCTGCGCCGGCGTGGTGGTGATCAATGTGTTCTCGCGCTCTACGGCACATTGAATGAGGCGGGAAGCGGGGATTGGGGAACAGGGAATGGAGGCGCAATGGCGTCCGGTGTTTCTGCCGCCTCACTCACGATCCTTCGTTCCCTGCTCCCCATTCCCCGCTCCCTGCTCCACCGCCCTTGACCTGCCCCGCTTCCCGGCCTATTTTGTGCGCGCCAAAGGTATTTATCCCTCTATCCGCATGAAGGGATGAATTTAAACGGGAATCCGGTGAAGCCGGCCGCAAGGCCTGTCATTCCGGAGCTGCCCCGCAGCGGTGAATGGAAACGACCGCCGTCATCAGCACTGGGCCAACGCCCGGGAAGCGACGGCCAATAGGTAGGCGCCAACCACGCCCGCGTCCATCAGCCCGAATACCGGCCTCGGCCGGGGGACTGCCGTCCCCTGTTTCGACCTGGAGTCTCCGCGGGGAGGCGGCCGGCGCTGTCCTGCCTGTGCGCGGGGCGGCGCTCCGTGTCCACGCCATGAGTTCCGGTTCGCCCGCGGGGGCGAAGGTCGCTGGCGTGGCGGGCATGGCTGCAAAGCTGCGCACGGCGCGCGGTTCCTTCGTTCCTCAATGCCCATGCAATGAGGAAAGAGTCATGACTACCGTTACCAACCTGGGGTTCCCCCGGATCGGCGCACGCCGCGAGCTCAAGCACGCGCTGGAAGGCTATTGGCGTGGTGAAATCGATGCCGCACAACTGCAGGCCAGCGCGGCCGCACTGCGTGCACGCCATTGGCAGTTGCAACACGATGCCGGCGTGGATGTGCCGCCCAGCAACGACTTCAGCCTGTACGACCACGTACTCGACACCGCTGTGTTGTTCGATGCGATTCCGCAGCGTTATCGGCAACTGGCCGCACAGGCGCCGCTGGAGGCGTACTTCGCAATGGCGCGTGGCCTGCAACGCGATGGTGTGGACCTGCACGCACTGGAAATGACCAAGTGGTTCGATACCAATTACCACTATCTGGTGCCCGAGCTGCAGCGCGATCAGGTGTTCAAACTGCGCGGCGACAAGCCGCAGACCGAGTACCGCGAAGCCCGCGCGTTGGGCATCGATACACGCCCGGTGCTGCTGGGGCCGATCAGCTTCCTGCTGCTGTCCAAGACCACCGATGGCAGCAATCCGCTGGACCTGCTCGACAACCTGCTGCCCGCGTATGTGCAGTTGCTCGGCGAACTGAAGCAGCTGGGCGCCAGCTGGGTGCAGCTGGACGAACCGGTGCTGGTACAGGACCTGGACGATGACGCGCGCGTCGCGTTCGAGCATGCCTATGCCGTATTGGCCGACGTGCCACGCCCGGACATCCTGCTGGCCACCTACTTCGGCGCGCTGGATGACAACCTCACACTTGCCGCCACCTTGCCGGTGGAAGGCCTGCATGTGGATCTGGTGCGCGCGCCCGAGCAGCTTGATGCAGTAGTGCGCGCCTTGCCCGCCTCGCGCGTGCTGTCGCTGGGCGTGGTCAACGGCCGCAACATCTGGCGCAGCCCGCTGGACAATGCACTGATCCTTGCACGCTACGCACTGGGCCATCGCGGGCCGGAAAAACTGTGGCTGGCACCGTCCTGCTCGCTGCTGCATTGCCCGGTGGATCTCACGCTGGAGAAAAAGCTCGATACGGAACTGCGCAGCTGGCTCGCGTTCTCGCGACAGAAGCTGCAG
Organism: Stenotrophomonas sp.; assembly: GCF_050737575.1. Taxonomy (GTDB): domain Bacteria; phylum Pseudomonadota; class Gammaproteobacteria; order Xanthomonadales; family Xanthomonadaceae; genus Stenotrophomonas. Next base: position 422,519 of record NZ_JBOHXW010000003.1, on the reverse strand, counting down.
GAACTGCGCACGCTGGCCGACGCACTCGATGGCAACGCCAGTGCCGACCCTGCACTGGCGCAGGCACGCGAGGCCATCGAGTCACGCCGTCGCTCGCCGCGCGTGCACAACACCAAAGTCAAAAATCGTTTGAGCGCGCTGGTCGCCGCCGACGCCGTGCGCACGACGCCGCATGCGCAACGTCAGTTGCAGCAGGCACAGGCGCTGCGTCTTCCCGCCTTCCCCACCACCACCATCGGCTCGTTCCCGCAAACGCAGGAGGTGCGCGAAGCGCGGGCGCGGCACAAGTCCGGCAAGCTCACCGCCGCGGACTACGACGCCTTCCTTGCGGCGCAGACCGAGCACTGCGTGCGCGTGCAGGAACAGATCGGCCTGGACGTGCTGGTTCATGGCGAGTTCGAGCGCAACGACATGGTCGAGTACTTCGGCGAACAGCTCGACGGCTTCGCGTTCACCGGCAACGGTTGGGTGCAGAGTTACGGCTCACGCTGCGTGAAACCGCCGGTGATCTATGGCGATGTCAGCCGCCCCGTGCCGATGACGGTGCGCTGGTCGCAGTACGCGCAGTCGCTCACCGACAAGCCGATGAAGGGCATGCTCACCGGCCCGGTGACCGTGCTGCAGTGGTCGTTCGTGCGCGATGATCAATCGCGTGCCGACACCTGCCGGCAGATCGCGTTGGCGCTGCGCGATGAAGTCTGTGACCTGGAAGCGGCCGGCATCCGCGCCATCCAGATCGACGAACCCGCCTTGCGCGAAGGCCTGCCGCTGCGTCGTGCCGAGTGGCAGCACTATCTGGATTGGGCGGTGGAAGCATTCCGCATCAGCGCCAGCGGCGTGGTCGATGCAACACAGATCCACACCCACATGTGCTACGCGCAGTTCAACGACATCATCGAAGCGGTAGCGGCATTGGATGCCGACGTGATCTCGATTGAGACCTCGCGCTCGCGCATGGAACTGCTGGATGCGTTCGCGCGTTTCGACTATCCCAACCAGGTCGGCCCGGGTGTCTACGACATCCATTCGCCACGCGTGCCAGATACCGCCGAAATGGTGGCGCTGCTGCGCAAAGCCAGCGCCGTGCTGCCACCGCAGAAACTGTGGGTGAATCCGGATTGCGGCCTGAAAACCCGTGGCTGGGACGAAACCCGCGCCGCGCTCGAAGCGATGGTGGATGCGGCGCGCACGCTGCGCAATGAGCGTGCCGTGGCGTGAGTCCCCAGGCCCGGCGAAAGCCGGGCCTTTCTTCGCGCTGCATAAAAATTCCATGTCGCCGGGTGAGCGAGAACCTCGGCCCAAGTGATTGCGCACTTCATGTGGAAGCACGACGCAGCACGCGATGTGCGACATCAGCGTTGCGGCATGCGCTCCTGCCCAGCCAATTCCACCGAAACCACGCCCTCCACTGCCCCCAGCAATTGCGCCTTGTCCAGCAACTGCTCACGCGTGGGCGGTGGATCGCAGTCGATATCGACAATGTCATTGCCTTCATCACGACGCCGCAGGGTGATGCGCTTTACCGGCAATCCCGCGTCCTCGGCAGCGGCCTGCACCTTGGCCAGCGAGGTGCCTTCGGCCAGGCGCAGGCGCAACCGACCCGTGCGTGCGCGACGGCGCAGATAGCGCTGCTCCAGCGGCTTGAGCAGCGCCAGGATGGCCCACAGCAGCGCGGTGGTCATCAGCGCTGCCAGATACAGCCCGGCGCCTGCGGCGAGGCCGACCGACGCCACGGCCCACAGGCCGGCGGCGGTGGTCAGGCCGCGGATCACCTGTTCGCGCTGCAGGAACAGAATCGTCCCTGCCCCGAGGAAGCCGACGCCGCTGATCACCTGTGCGGCGATGCGCGAGGGATCGAGCATCACGTTTGGGCGGCCCAATACGTCGTTGAAACCGAACGCCGAAACGATGATGGCCAGCGCCGATCCCACGCAGACCAGCATGTGCGTGCGCAGCCCCGCCGCCCATTCAAGCCGCCCCCGGTTGATGCCGATCACCGCGCCTAACACCGCTGCCAGCAACAGCCGCAGCCCCATTTCCGACCAGGAAATCATCGCTCGCCTCTCCTTTCCGCAGGCCGGGTCGCAGCGTGTCATCCAGACCCGGCCAAGCCGTAGTCGTAGACTGTGCACACCCCCGCGTCAGGAAACCGTGGATGTTCGCAAAACACATAGCGTTGCTGGTGGTGGATCTACAGCCGGATTTCATGCCTGGCGGCGCGCTGCCGTGCCATCAGGGCGACGCCATCGTCCCGGGCATTGCCGCGCTGCTGGCCTCGCGCCAGTACGCCACCGTGGTGGCCACGCAGGACTGGCATCCGCACGACCATGCATCGTTCGCCAGCCAGCACCACGGTCACAAGCCGTTGGAAGTGATCACCCTGCACGGCCAGTCGCAGACGCTGTGGCCGGACCACTGCGTGCAGGGCAGCGCCGGTGCTGAATTGGATCCACGCGTGGATTGGAACAGCGCCAACCTGATCCTGCGCAAAGGCAGCGATCAACAGGTGGATTCGTACAGCGCGTTCCGTGAGAACTTCGGTCCGCGTGGTGATCGCCCGGTCACCGGCCTGGCCGGCTGGTTGCACGAACGCGGCATCACCGAGGTGCACGTCTGCGGCCTGGCGCGCGACTACTGCGTGCTGTGGAGTGCGCAGGATGCGGCGATCAGCGGCTTCCGCGTGCGCTTTCTGTGGGAACTGACGCGACCGGTGTCAGCGAGCAACGATGCGGCGGTGCGGATTGCGTTGAGTGAGGGTGGGGTTGAGATCGAGGAGTGAGCGGGGAGGAGTGAGTAAAGGCAACGGCTAAAGCCAAAGCTCCCCCCATCCGCCCTCCGGGCACCTTCCCCGCAGGCGGGGGAAGGGATGGAAATTCAGCTTCAACTTCAACCTCGACTTCAGCATCGGCATCGGCTTCGGCTTCGGCTTCACCTTAAGCTTCGACTTCGGCGTGAGCTGCGGTTAGTGTCATTCCCCGCTCCCTACTCCCTACTCCCTACTCCCCGCCCCAACTCAGCGGAACACCACCGTGCGATGCCCATTCAGCACGATGCGGTGTTCCACATGGCGGCGTACCGCGCGGGCCAGTACCTGCGATTCGGTGTCGCTGCCCAGCTGCACCAGGTCGCGCGGGGTCATGGCGTGGTCAACGCGCGCGACGTCCTGCTCGATGATCGGGCCTTCGTCCAGGTCGGAGGTCACGTAGTGCGCAGTGGCACCGATGATCTTGACCCCGCGTGCGTGCGCCTGATGGTACGGCTGCGCGCCCTTGAAGCTGGGCAGGAAGCTGTGATGGATGTTGATCGCGCGGCCGGCCAGCGCCTGGCACAGGCGCGGTGACAGGATCTGCATGTAGCGCGCCAGCACCACCAGGTCGATGCGTTCGCGTTCGACCAGGTCGATGATCTGCTGCTCCTGCTGCGCGCGGTTGTCCGCGTCCACCGGCAGATGATGGAACGGCACACCGTAGGAGCTGGCCAGTGCACTGAAATCGGCGTGATTGGACACCACCCCGGCGATATCCACCTTCAGCTGACGGCTGTGGGTGCGGAACAACAGATCATTGAGGCAGTGGCCCTGCTTGCTGACCAGCACCAGCAAGCGTGCGCGACGTCGTGCGTCGTGCAGCTCCCAGTGCATGCTGAATTCCTCACCCAGTGCCTGCAGCCGCGTGCGCACGCCCGGCACGTCGCCCTTGTCGGCGGTGTCGAAATGCACGCGCAGGAAGAAGCGGCCGCTTTCCTCGTCGCCGAATTGCTGGGCATCCAGAATGTTGCAGCCCGCATCGAACAGCAGGCCGGAAACGCGGTAAACGATGCCGGTACGATCCGGGCAGGACAGGGTGAGGATGAAGTCAGGGCGCATCCGCGCAATTCTAGTAGAGCCGGCCGCTGGCCTGCCCGGTCAATAACAGCTGCAACCAACGCGGCATGCCCAACGCCAACGCTACCCGTCCCCAACCCTCCCCTTCGCTACGCGAAAGGAAGGGGGCAGTTCTCCGGGATCGGCGTGATTGCCGAGTTGGCGCGCGTTTACTCCCTCCCTCCCTCTCGCACCGCGAAGGGAGGGTTGCCTCTTCCTTCGCTTACTTCCCGATATCAAACACGCCACGCGCTTCATGTGGCTCGCAGCGCAGGTACTGCGGCGAGACGCTGATATGCGCGCCCAGTGCCGCGGCCGCATGCCACGGCCAGCGCGGGTCGTAGAGAATGCCGCGGGCGATACCGATGGCGTCGGCACGCCCTTCGGCGACGATGGCCTCGGCCTGTGCCGGTTCGGTGATCAACCCCACCGCAATCACCGGCGTGCTGATCTGCGCCTTGATCGCTTCGGCCGCCGGCACCTGATACCCCGGCCCCACCGGAATCTGCTGGCGCGGGTCCAGACCGCCGCTGGACACATGCAGGAAGTGGTTGCCGCGTGCTTCCAGCGCCTTGCCCAGTTCGATGCTCTGCGCCACGTCCCAACCACCCTCGACCCAATCGGTGGCGGAAATGCGCACGCCCACCGCGACATTCGCCGGCACCGCCGCCTGCACTGCTTCGAGCACGCGCAACAACAAACGCATGCGGTTCTGCAGTGAACCGCCGTATTCGTCGCTGCGTTGGTTGCTCAGCGGCGACAGGAACTGGTGCAGCAGATAGCCGTGCGCGGCATGGATTTCAATCAGATCAACGCCCAGCCGCACCGAACGGCGCGCGGCTTCGGCAAAGGCCTCGACCACGGCATCGATACCGGCGATATCCAACGCCTGCGGGGTCGGTTCGCCGGCCAGATACGGCAGTGCGGACGGCGCCATCACCTGCCAGCCGTGCGTCTGGTCCGGGGCAATGGCGCTGCCGCCATCCCACGGACGTGCGGTGGACGCCTTGCGCCCGGCGTGTGCCAGCTGCACGCCGATCGGCATCTTCGACCAGCGCCGCACCGAACCCAGCACGGTGCGCAGCGCCGCTTCGGTGGCGTCGTCCCACAGGCCAAGATCGGCCCAGCTGATGCGCCCTTCCGGCAGCACAGCGGTGGCTTCCAGGATCAACAGGCCGGCGCCGGATTGCGCCATCTGCCCGAGGTGAATGGTGTGCCAATCCGTGGCTTGGCCATCCTCTGCCGAGTACTGGCACATCGGTGCGATGACGATGCGGTTGGAAAGCGAAAGTGGGCCCAGGGACAAGGGCGAAAAGAGCTGACTCACGTGGGGTGGTCCGGGGAAAAAGAAGGCGGCCATTGCACGCCGACGCCGCGCCCGTTTCAACCGGCGTGGTGGATCACTGCGTATTGGTGCCGTCGAGCAGGAACGCCAGCGCCTGCGCGCAGGGCATTTCGACCTTCAGCGACAGCAATGCGTCGGCGCGGGTTCGGCCCAGATTCACCATTGCGATGGGCAAACCGGCTTTGGCCGCTGCATCGACGAAGCGAAAACCCGAATACACCATCAACGACGAGCCCACGACCAACACCGCATCGGCCCGCTGCAGGTGCGCATGCACCGCCGCCACCCGTTCGCGCGGCACGTTTTCACCGAAGAACACCACGTCCGGTTTGAGAACGCCGCCGCACTGGAGGCACGCCGGCACGCGAAACCTGGAAAAGTCCGTTTCAAGATCGGCATCACCGTCCGGGGCGATACCCGCATCCAGCGCATCCCAGCCCGGGTTGGCGTCAAGCAGCCGCTGCTGCAGCGCTTCGCGTGAGGAACGCGCCTCGCAGCCCATGCAGCGCACCTGATCCAGCCGCCCGTGCAGATCAATCACCGTCTGGCTGCCGGCACGTTGGTGCAGGCAATCCACGTTCTGGGTCAACAGCAACTCGATGCGGCCATCGGCTTCCAGCGCCGCCAACGCGTGATGCGTGGTGTTGGGCTGCGCGCGACCGAACGTGGACCAGCCCAGCAGGCTGCGTGCCCAATAGCGCTGCCGCGTGGCGGCCTCGCCCATGAACGCCTGGTAGGTGACCGGCGGCGTGCGCTTCCACTGGCCGTCAGCGTCGCGGTAATCGGGGATGCCCGAATCGGTGCTGCAACCAGCGCCGGTCACCACGAACAAGCGCCGGTGCCGGGCGATGAACGCCGGCAGCTCAGTGATCACCGCCGGCGACAGACGCTGGCTGCTGGGAAACGGCGAGAGGCTCATCGCGGCAGGCTTCAGTCCTGCCGAGGCAGCGGCGGAACGGTGGTCGGCTGACCGTCGGCATCGAGCGCGATCATCACAAAGGTACCCTTGGTGCACAGCTTGCGCTCACCGGTGAGCAGATCTTCCGTCACCAATTCCACTTCCACGCTCATCGAACTGCGCCCCACCCGCACCACACGACCAATGGTTTCCACCATCTGCCCAACGCGGATCGGCAGTTTGAAATCCACTTGGTCCGAACGCGCGGTCACCACCGTGTGACGCGAATAACGCGCCGCTGCCAGAAATGCCGCTTTATCCATCCATGCCAACGCCTGACCACCGAACAGCGTGCCCATGTGGTTGGTGTGGTTGGGGAACACAATCTCGGCCATGCGGATTTCAATGGGCGGATGGGTGTCGAGCATCTGGGTCATGGCGGCAGCCTTCAAAGGATGCCGGAATGATACGCCCGCCCCACTGTGCAGCCGGTGTATGCGGGGTGACGATGCACAGCAGTACATCGGCGCGGCCTTGGCCGCGAAGCACATCGTCGGACAGATAGCGTTCCACAAAGCCACCAAGAACAACGCAATCCGTAGGAGCGCCTTTGGGCGCGAAATCAGGAATGCGGGGGACTACCGGGCACTCCTGCGATCCGGTGATGCAACGTTCCCGCGCTGACATGACGGCGCATGTGATTGCAGGACAGGTAACTCCTGCCAGGGCACTGACTTCGCGGCCGAGGCCGCTCCTACGTGCGTCCCTTCGGATCAATGCCGTCCCGAAACAGAACCCCCCGGGCTTTCGCACCGGGGCGTCCGTGTCATGCAACCGTGCAAACGCTGTGATCAGAACGCCATGTCGAACGACACTTCGCCCTGCACGCCCACCTGATACGCCGAGACGCGGCGCTCGAAGAAGTTGGTCAGCTCCTGCACATCCTGCAATTCCATGAACGGCAGCGGGTTGCGCACGTTGTACTTCCGGGCCATGCCCAACTTTGCAAAATGATTGTCGGCACAGTGCTCCAGGTACTGGCGCATGTCGCGGGTGGAGATGCCCGCCACGCCGCCGGACAGCACGTCCTCGGCGAACTGCACTTCGCACTCGATGGCTTCGGCCAGCATCTGGTAGACCTCCTGCTCCATCTTCGCGTCGAACAGGTCCGGCTCTTCGGCACGGATGGTGCGCACGCATTCAAATGCGAAGTCCATGTGGCAGCTTTCGTCGCGGAACACCCAGTTGGTGCCCGACGCCAAACCCGGCAGCAGTCCGCGCGAGCGGAAGTAGTACACGTAGGCAAACGCGGCGAAGAAGAACAGGCCTTCGATACAGGCAGCAAAGCAGATCTGGTTGAGCAGGAACTGGCGGCGCTGATCGCGGGTTTCGATGCGGGTGATGCCCTGCAGCGAGTCGATCCACTTGAAGCAGAAGTCGGCCTTCTTCTTGATCGAGTCGATGTTCTCCACCGCATCAAACGCCTTGAAGCGCTCTTCCGGATCCGGCAGGTAGTTGTCCAGCAGGGTCAGGTAGAACTGCACATGCAGCGCTTCTTCATACAGCTGGCGCGACAGGTACATGCGCGCTTCCGGCGCATTGAGGTGCTGGTACAGATTCAGCACCAGGTTGTTGGAGACGATGGAATCGCCGGTGGCGAAGAACGCCACCAGGCGATGGATGAGATGGCGATCAGCCGGCGTCATCTTCTGGTGCAGGTCGGTGATGTCGATCTGGAAGTTGATCTCATCCACGGTCCAGCTGTTCTTGATCGCGTTGCGGTACATCTCGTAGAAGTCCGGGTAACGCATCGGACGCAGGGTCAGCTCGAAGCCGGGATCAAGCAGCATCTGGTTGGGTTTTGCCGACATGGGGGTTCCTTGAGTTCCTGGTTAAAGCGCTCGGGCTAACCCGGCGCTTCCTTAATCTAGTCGGCCTCAGCTCGACCAGTAGACCAAAGAGCGGCTGAACATGACTCGGTTCCGCCCTCTGCTGCGCCGATCTGGAGCCGGCGCAGCACGATGGAAAGCTCTAACGCACTCCAGAAGTACTAGACGTCAATGCTATGAGTCCAGCGAGGAAGTCCGGCGCTCGACAAATAGCCAACCAAATTCTTATCACCAAAGAACCTGATACGACCGCCACTACTAAACGCCAACGCAGATTGGTCAATTCGAAGCCCAGAATTCCTTGCTCGTGCGGTCAGGTCTGCCAGCAAAGAATCATGATCTCCATTAGTCGATTTAGCGTCGAATACCGCGAAATCGATCCAACCACCGGATGTTGACCTCTCGCGAATGTGAGCAAAGTTGATCTTCATTTTTCATCCTCAATAATTAGAAGTGTGTTTCTGATTAGAGTTGCTTAAATGAGTGGTGCGACTTACTGGCAGGCTTCGCAGGCTTCCGGGTTTTCCAGCGAGCAGGCCACGGCTTCCACCGGGGTGTAACTGCTGACCGTGGTCTTGGCGATCTTGGTGGCCGGACGCGAGCGCAGGTAATAGGTGGTTTTGATGCCCTGCTTCCACGCGTACATGTACATGGAGGACATCGCGCCGATGTTCGGGCTTTCCATGAACAGGTTGAGCGAGGCGGACTGGTCGATGAAGGCACCGCGGTCGGCGGCCATGTCGATCAGCGAGCGCATCGGCAGTTCCCACGCGGTGCGGTAGATCAGGCGCAGCGCTTCGGGAATCTGCGGCACGCTCTGGATCGAGCCATCGGCCAGCTTGATCGCGTCACGGATTTCCGGCGTCCACAGGCCCAGCTGCTTCAACTCGAGCACCAGGTGGCGGTTGATCTGCAGGAAGTCACCCGACAGCGTTTCGCGCTTGAACAGGTTGGACACCTGCGGCTCCACGCATTCGTAGCAACCGGCAATCGAGGCGATGGTCGCGGTCGGCGCGATGGCGATCATCAGCGAGTTGCGCAGGCCGTGCTGTTTGATGCGCTCGCGCAGTGCGTCCCAGCGTGCGGTGTCGTCCGGCACCACGTTCCAGGCGTCGAACTGCAGCTCGCCGTGGGCGGCGCGGGTGTCGTTGAACGACGGGTGCTTGCCGCGTTCAGTGGCCAACTCGCACGAGGTTTCCAGCGCGTGGTAGTAAATCGTCTCGGCGATCTGCTTCGACAGCGCGCGCGCTTCGGCCGAATCAAACGGCAGGCGCTTGCGGAAGAACACATCCTGCAGGCCCATGCAGCCCAGGCCCACCGGGCGCCAGCGCAGGTTGCCGCGGCGTGCGGTTTCAATCGGATAGAAGTTCAGGTCGATGACGCGGTCGAGCTGACGCACGGCCAGGCGCACGGTCTCGGCCAGCTTGTCGAAATCGAAATCGCCGTGCTCATCGAAGTGGTTGCCCAGGTTGATCGAACCCAGGTTGCACACCGCGGTTTCGTCGTTGGAGCAGACTTCCAGAATCTCGGTGCACAGGTTGGACAGGTGGATCACGTTGCCCGGGCGCAGCGTCTGATTGCTGGCCAGGTTGCACTTGTCCTTGAAGGTCATCCAGCCGTTACCGGTTTCGGCCAGCGTGCGCATCATGCGGCCGTACAACTTGCGCGCACTGATGGTGCGCGATGCCTTGCCCTGCGCTTCGGCCTGCAGATACGCCTGCTCGAAGGCCGGGCCGTACAGGTCGGTGAACTCAGGCACCACGCGCGGATCGAACAGCGACCATTCCTGGTCGGTCTCCACGCGCTGCATGAACAGGTCCGGCACCCAGTTGGCCAGGTTGAGGTTGTGGGTGCGCCGCGATTCGTCACCGGCGTTGTCACGCAGCTCGAGGAAGTCCTCGATGTCGGCATGCCAGGTTTCCAGGTACACACAGGCCGCGCCCTTGCGCTTGCCGCCCTGGTTGACTGCCGCCACCGACGAATCCAGCGTCTTCAACCACGGCACGATGCCGTTGGAATGGCCGTTGGTGGACTTGATCAGCGAGCCGCGCGAACGCACACGGGTGAAGCTCACGCCGATGCCGCCACTGAACTTGGACAGCTGCGCGATATCGCCGTACTTGCTGTAGATGGATTCCAGCGAATCCATCGGCGAGTCGAGCAGGAAGCACGAGGACAACTGCTCGTGACTGGTGCCGGCGTTGAACAGCGTGGGGCTGGACGGCAGGTAATCCAGGCTGCCCAGACGCTGGTACAGCGCCAATGCTTCAGGCACATCCTCGCTCAGCGCACTGGCAATGCGCAGGAAGAACTGCTGCGGGTTCTCGATGACCTTGCGCGAATGCGGATGACGCAGCAGGTAACGGTCATACAGCGTGCGCAGGCCGAAGTAATCGAAATTCAGGTCGAACGACGGATCAATCGCGTCGTTGAGTTTGCGTGCGTTGATCTGCACGAAGTTGAGCAGGCGGTCGTTGATCAGGCCTACTTCGTGGCCACGGCCCACCGACTGCGAGAACGCGTGGATTTCCTGGCCGGACACTTCCTTGGCGATGAAGTTGGCCAGCAGGCGTGCGGCCAGACGGCCGTATTCGGGTTCTTCGCCGATCAGCAGCGCCGCGGTGCGGATCGACAGCTCGTCCAGCTCCTGCGTGGTGGCGCCGTTGTACAGGCCGGAAATGGTGCGGGTGGCCACGCGCATCGGGTCCACCGAATGCAGGCCTTCGCAGCAGCGCTGGATGGCGCGGACAATCTTGTTCAGGTCCACCGGTTCGGTGTTGCCATTGCGCTTGGTCACGCTCATGGCGGTAGCGGTGGGCGGCGGGGTCAGTTCAAAGCCGGCCTCGGCCGGGGCGACTTCAGTAGCGGAAGTGGTCACGACGGTGTTTCCTTCATGGCGTGGTGCACGCAGCCCCTGCCCTCGCAGGTAACCAGGGCCGGTAACGGGATCAGGAGCATGGAAGGACGGCGTCGCAGCAACCGCGACGCACCCGACCATCGGTCGGCGTCAACGGCACCACGTCGCCAGCCATCTTCCCCTCGAAGACACCGCAGCCGGCACCGCGCCGTGTGCTTGGCGCGGTTGTCGGCAGGTCTTCGGACTTATGGGCATGAAGGCCGAGGCCTTCTCCTACTCCGTCGCTTCCCAAGGACTGAGCCTCAGTGCAAAAGACGGGGTCGTTCCCAATTACCGCTGCGGGGCAGCGCTGGAATGGCCTTGATGGCGTCACCAGCTTCCCTTTCAATCCGGTGGACGCAAACCCACCAGAACCGACGGACCACAAGATAGTGGGGGTAGATGACACGGTCAACACGAAATGTGGCGAATTTTGCGCAAGCCTTGCGGCGCAAGGCTTATGCCTTTCAGGGCCTGGTCGGAGCATGCGAACCTGCCCGAACGGACTGCGCAGTCAAGTGGCTTGCAACCACTTTTGTAGGAAAACACCTCGTCTTGATGACGTAAATTTCTGATGAAATTTTCAGCCAAGACGCTGAGATTTCATCCCAGCCTACGGCTCCGCGAAGCGTGGCTTCACGGCGACCACCGGCACCACAGCTGGTGCCAAGCCTGCAAAAGTCCGCAAGCCGCAGCCCGGGCTACGTTGCTCACCTTCCCCGATCCCGGATCCCCGTTCCCCGCTCAAGGCAGCTGCGCCAATTCCTCGCGCACCAACCGCACCACCAGTTTGTCCAGGGTATCGACCGAGTAGTTGTTCACCTCGTGAACCGTCTCGCTGCCGGGGCCGCTGCTTGGGTCGGCTGCGTCCTTATAGGTGAGGAAGATGAAGCGCCCGCCGGTGTACTGCGCGATCTGCCGCTGCACGATCTCGCCGGTCGTGTCCTGGCCCGATGCGGCCACGCTGAACACTTTGATGCCCTTGCCCAGTGCGGCCAGCATGGTCTGCTCGTAACGCGGCTGCGGGTAGCCCATCTGCGGCGGTGCGTCGGCCAATGACACCAGCACGCGCGTGGTCGAAGGGCCACGCCAGTTCAGCGCCTGCACCGAATGATCGAAGGCTTCATTCATGGCTTCGGGGAAGTCGCCGCCGCCATTGGCCTGCACGCCGTCGAGCACCTGCTGGAACGCCGCCACGTTGTGGGTCATGTCCCAACCGCGCACGAAATATTCATCACCGCGATCACGGTAGGTCACCAGGCCCAGGCAGATATCCGGCTGCGACGGCAGCTTACCGATCTCACGCACGATGCCCTGCAACGACGCGCGCAGCTTGTCGATTTCATCGCCCATCGAGCCGGTCGCATCGACCATGAACACCAGGTCCAGTTTCGCGCGCGACGGCACTGCGGCATCGGCCATCACCACCTGCAAGGTGTTCTTCTGCCCGCGCTGCAACGACGCTCTCGCCGTCTTGCCGGCGCGACGCACCTGCACCTGGTAGCTGGCCGAATCACGGTCATCAAAGGCATTGGGATGCAGCCACACCTGGCCACCGGCATCGGTGCGCGCCCACATCCGCGCGCCATTGCCGGCACTGACCGCCACTTCGGCATCGGGCACCGGGCGGCCCTGCGCATCCACCACGTTCAGCCGCTGACGCACATTGATGTCGCGGCCCAGCTGCTTTGCTTCTTCGTGCCCTTGCAGAAACTGCAGGAAGCCACCGAAGTCGGCGTTGTCATCGACCACGCCGGCGGTGACCGGGGTGTGTTGTTCTTGACGGATAGCGGCGCTGGCGGCCGGCGACGCAGTGCGCAACAGAACGTCCTCGGTCGAATAGCGTTTGCCCTCGACCACCGCCGACAAATCTGCGGGCATGGGTGCCGGTGGTGCAGGCCTTACCAGCACTTCGGGCATTGCAGGCGAAGCCATCCTCTCCAGCACCGCCGCACGCTTGTGTTCCTCCGCGCGCTCTTTCGCGCGCTCTTTCGCACTGTCGTGACGGCTGCCGCTGGCGATCACGCTTGGCTGTTCCCGCGATCGGGGGCTGGGATCCGCCACTTCACGCAGCACCGGCGTGTCACTGCAGGTCGTTGCCGTCGGCGCCTGGAAGTTGGGCCGGGTCTGGCGCACGCGCAACGAGGTTGGCGCCTGCAGGTCACCTTCCACCACCGAGACTGAAGCCGGTGCCAGACGCGCAGCGGTCACGATCGGCACGCCGACCAGCAAGGTGGCAACTGCCGCGAACGCCGCGGTGCGTACCGGGCGTCGCTTCGACGGGGATCCATTCAAGTGACGCATGGTCGCTGCTCCTGTGCCTGAGATTGGCCGCGTGTTGCGGCGTGCAGGAACAGGAACGGGCGACGATGAGGAACGGGGTTAAGTGGGCCTGGGCGCCAGGTAGTGCCGAGCCATGCTCGGCAAGGGCTGTCCCGGTGACGCTTGGCGCCATGCTGCGTGGCAACGGGCTTCGCCCGCTCCCCTCACCCCAACCCCTCTCCCGCATGCGGGAGAAGGGCTACAGCACACCAACGGGCTACCGACGGATTGCCGCCCTCGCTCCGCTAGCCATTCCGGTGCGCAGTCCCCAGATACTCCGCGCTCTGCATCTCAATCAAGCGGCTGGCGGTGCGCTCGAAGGCGCCGGCCAGGCGGGTACCGGAATACAGCAGCGGCGGCGCGTCCTGCGCGGTGCAGACCAGGTTGACCTGGCGGTCGTACAGCTCGTCGATCAGATTGACGAAACGACGCGCGGCGTCTTCGTTCATGCGGTCGAAGTGCGGAATGCCACCGAGCAGCACGGTGTTGAACTCGCGTGCGATCTCGATGTAATCCGATGGCCCACGCGGGCCTTCGCACAACGCAGCGAAATCAAACCAGGCAATGCTCTTGCCGCGCCCGCGCACCGGAATCTTGCGACCCTCGATGGCGATGTTGCCGCTGCGCGCTTCCTCACCGCCGCTCAGTTCTTTCCAGCGCCCGGCCAGCCACGTTTCGCTGTCCGCATCCAACGGCGCGCGATACACCGGCGAGCGGGTCAGCGCGCGCATGCGGTAGTCCTCGGTGCCTTCGGCGTACAGCTCCACGCAGTGCTTCTGCAGCAGCGCGATGGCCGGCAGGAAGCTGTCGCGCTGCAGGCCGTTGAGGTACAGGTTTTCCACGGCGGTGTTGGACGTGGTCACCAGGGTGATGCCCTCGGCGAACAGGCGCTCCAGCAAGCGCGCCAGCAACATCGCATCACCGATGTCGGTGACGAAAAATTCGTCCAGCACCAGCACGCGCAGGTTGTTGCGCCACTCCTGCGCGATCTTGGCCAGCGGGTCGCTCTGCCCCTGATGTTCGCGCAGCCGCTCGTGCACACCACGCATGAAGCGATGGAAGTGGGTGCGGTATTTCTGCTCGATTGGCAGGCCGTCGTAGAACAGATCCACCAGGAAGGTCTTGCCACGGCCCACGCCGCCCCAGAAGTACAAACCCTTGACCGGCTCGGGCTTCTTCCAGAAGGCGGACAGGCGGTCCAGCCAGCCGTCCTGCGCCGAATCCACCAGCGCTTCGTGGATGCGGTCCAGCTCGGCCAGGGCCGGATGCTGGTCCGGATCGTCGCGCCAATCGCCGCGAGCCACGCCAGCGGCGTAGCGTTGTGAGGGGGTCATCGTCTCCATGCCTCAGCTGCTGCTGTCAGGCAGCCAACGCCGCACTTCATGCTGGAGCGCGCCACGCAGGTCGATCAGTTTGCGATGGAAGAAATGCGAGGTATCGGGCATGCGCACCAGCTGCGGCGGGGTTTCCAACGACTCCAGCCATTGGTACACGCCCTGCGCATCGACGATCTCGTCCGCGTCGCCCTGCACTACCAGCCAGTTCGACGGCGGCTGCACCTGGCTGAAATCCCAGGTGCGGCGGCCCACCGGCGGGGCCACGGAAATCAAGGCCTGCGGCTGCAATGCAGCGGATGCGCGCAGCGAGACATAGGCACCAAAGCTGAAACCGGCCAACCACAGCGCGCTGTCCGGGCGCTGGCTGCGCACCCAGTTGGCCACCGCGCGCAGGTCATCACCTTCGCCTTCACCGTTGTCGTAAACACCGGCCGATGCGCCGACGCCACGGAAGTTGAAGCGCACCGTGGTGATGCCCAGGTCGCGCAGCGCGCGCGAGACCATGGTCACCACCTTGTTGTGCATGCTGCCGCCTTCGGTGGACAGCGGGTGGCAGATGACCGCGATGATGGGACGCGGCGCGGCATCACCATCGGGAAAATCGACGCCGATCTCCAGCGGCCCGGCCGGGCCCTCCAGAGTCAACGTCGCCGATTCGTGGGGGAATGTGGGCGTTTGCATGCGGCCATAATACCGGCCCTGTCCGGCGGCTTCACCGCCATCGTCTTCACGGTAGCCGAAACGATGCTTTTCCTGATCCTGAGCGTGGTCTGCAGTGTGCTGGTGTCGGTGCTGCTGAAACTGGCACCGCGCCGCGGCATCGACATCGCCCAGGCGGTGACCTGGAACTACCTGGCCGCCAGCCTGCTGTCGCTGCTGGTGTTGCGCCCCTCGCTGGAAACACTGCAGAGCGGGCACACGCCGTGGCTGGCACTGCTGGGCCTGGCGGTGGCGCTGCCCGGCATCTTTCTCGTGTTGGCACGCGCGGTGCGCGAGGCCGGCATCGTACGCAGTGATGTGGCGCAACGTTTGTCACTGCTGCTGTCATTGGCAGCGGCGTTCCTGTTGTTTGGCGAGCACGCCAACGGCTGGAAACTGGCGGGTCTGGGCCTAGGCCTGCTGGCCATCGTCGGCGTAAGCGCGCGCAATGGTGAAACCCGCAGTCGCGCGGGCGGCAGTTGGGGCTGGTTGCTGGGCGTGTGGGTCGGCTTTGCGCTGATCGACATCCTGCTCAAGCGCGTGGCGCTGGCGGGCACACCGTCGACAGCTGCCTTGCTGATCAGCTTCGGCATCGCCTTTGTGTTGATGCTGGCGTGGCAGCTGCAGCGGCATTTCAGCGGCAGCTCGCACCTCACCCTACGCAATGTCGGTTACGGCCTGCTGCTGGGCCTGATCAACTTCGGCAACATCCTGTTCTATGTGCGTGCGCACCAGGCAATGCCGCACAGCCCGGCGACGATCTTCGCCGGCATGAACATCGGCGTGGTGTGCCTGGGCGCCTTGGTCGGCGTACTGATGTTTGGCGAGAAAACCAGCCGTTGGAACCGTGCGGGCTTGTTGCTGGCGGTGCTGGCGATTGCCTTGATTGCGCGCGGGACGTTGTGACGGACATCCGCTGTTGCACTGCTCCTCTCCCCTTTCGGGAGAGGATGCCGAAGGCAGCAGAGGGGTAGCGAAGCCGCCTGCCTCGCAACCTACAAAGCGCCCCCACTTCGCAGCGGGGGCGCTCAACGAGTCGCGAATTCCTGGTTCACAAACGACCCGCATTCCTTTGATCTTCCCGACCCGGCAATTGGCCTTACGGCTCAAACCCCAACAACAACGGATCATGATCCGAACTGCGCCACGGGCCCGGCACATTGCGGTCTTGGTAACCGGCGTCGTCCGCTTCATCGGCGTTGATGTGCCACTCCGCAGCTCCCTTCAAACGCGCCGCCATACCCGGGCTCAACAGTGCGTGATCCAAGCGCCCGGTCAGGCCGTTGTAGACGTAGCTGTACGGCTGCGCCACGCCCGCCACCTTGAACGCATCCTGCCAACCGTCGGCATTCAAGGTGCGGATCGGGTCTTCCATCGCGTAGGCGTTGAAGTCACCCAACAGCACCGCGTCCTTGCTGCCGCTGCCGGTGGGGTCGCCCTGCAGCCACTGGTGCAGCAGACGCGCCGATTCGACACGGGTGGCGTTCCAGCAACCCTGGCCATCGTTCTGGTCGGCATTGGCGCCGCTGGCTTCCGAGCAGCCTTTTGACTTGAAGTGGTTGGCCACCACCACGAACGGCGTGCCATTGCGGCCCATGCGGAACGCCTGCGCCAGCGGCACGCGGCTGCGTTCGCCGAACGGCTCGCGCTCCAGCACCGCCGGCTTGCCGACTGGGCTCAGCTTGGCGCTGCGGTAGATGATGCCGACCCGGATCGGGTTGTCGCCCGGGCCCTGTATGGCGTCAACAAATTTCCAATCGCCGCCCTTGCCTTGGCCCTCGTTGAGCGCACGCACCAACTGGTCGATGGCCGAACCCGGGCCGTAGCCGTCGTTCTCCAATTCCATCAGCGCGGCAACGTCGGCATTGAGGCTACGAATGGTGGTGATCAACTTGGCCTGCTGTGCCGCCTGCTGTTCCGCCGTCTTGGCGCCGCGCAGGGTCGGGTAGCCGCCACCCTTGCCGTCGCCGTTGAAATAATTCTCAAGATTGAATGCAGCGATGCGCAGACCACCGGCCACGGTCGGCGGCTGCAGCGGACGCAGGTCGGTGCTGACCTTCAGCGGCGCCGTCAGCTGCAGGCGGTAATCGCCGTCAAAACGCTGGTCCACGATGCCCTGTACCTCGCTCAACTGCGCACCGGTACGCAGCACGACATCCGCGCCGAGGTATGACACGGCACCCGGCTCACGCTTGCTGCTGCCATCGTCCAGACGCAGGCGGCGGCGCGCGTTGTCGGCCACCGCCGCGGCCTGTTCCGGACTGCCGGCGGCGGCCACTTCGCTGGGCTGCCACAAACGTCCCCCGAACGCGGCGGTGAGTTCGCCAAAGCGCTGCAGACCCTCCTGCCCGGCCAGGGTCAGCGGCGCGGCGATGCGCACCTGCATGCCTTCCAGTGCTTCCCAATTGGCCGGTACATCGTCGATCACCGTCACGGCCGGTGCGGCGCGCGATGCCGCCGCGCTCACCTTGTCGGCCTGCAGCGTGGTCAGCGTTTGACCGCCCTTCCCTGCTGCCTGCTCCTGCACCGTGCCGCTGAGGCGCAGCCACTGCCCGACCTGCACGGCCTGGCCCTCGGGCAGACGCACGAACAAGCCGTCCGACGTCGCCGCATCGTCGTCACCGGCGTCCTGCACGTACACGCCACCCAAGCCATCGCGCAGGTCAGCGGTGACCATCGCCTCGACCGTCACCGGCTTGCCTTCGTAAGGACTGCGCTGCGCACTGCCCTGCACCTTGCCGATGGGCAACACGGTTGCCGGGGAAGCCGCCAATGCCGGGCCGGTGCAGGCCACAGCCAGGGCCAGGGCGAGTAATGAAGGGGAACAACGCATGGACGACTCCGATGGAAAGCGGAACAGGGGAAGCGGAAACAGAAGCGCCGCCTGAGCAAGGCGGCGCGGGATATTCTGCAGCAATCAGGCCGGTTGCCCGCTGCCGAGTCTGGCGGCTTTCTATTTCAGGTTGGCGAGCATCCAATCCACTGCGGAGTGGATCTGCTCCTCGCTGAGCCCGGCGTTGCCCCCCTTGGGCGGCATGATCCCGCCATCCGGGCCGGTGTAGCCCTCGATGGCGTGCTTGTAGAGCGTGTCCTTGCCTTGCGCCAGGCGCGCGTCCCAATGCGAATGATCCAGCGTCGGCGCCATGCCCACGCCATTGGTGTGACAGGCGGTGCAGAGGTTATCGAAGATCACCTTGCCGTCCAGCGTGCCGCCATAGGCACCGCTGGCCATCGCCGCCGCGGTGGCCGCCGCTGCAGCCGCCGCCTGGGCCGATGCACCGGTAGCACCGGCATATACCGCACCGACCGGTGCAATGCGTTCTTCAATACGTTTGCTCACCGTAGGCGAAACCTCGGCGGGGATGCTGTGCTGCAGGAACCAAGCAAAGATGATCAGGCCGATCGTGATGACGGCCAGAACGGCGATCACGATGGAAAAGCGCTTGAGAAACTCGAGGTCGTAATTCCGCACGTCTCAACACCCCTGGCGAGTAGTCGGTGGACCATGGCTGCCGGCGAGTATAGACCAGCGCATGGCACCGCCCGCAATGGGCAAGGACACGCCAGAACGTGCCGCAACGCAGCATCCGCGCGGCTTGCGAACGCCCAGCCGCACGGCTCAGCCGGTGATCGGCGCGCCTGCTGCACGCAGGCACAGTGCGCTGATCGCATCGACCAGATGCTCGCCATCACGCAGCCCATCGCGGCTGGGCGCGGTAGGGCCGACCAAAGCTTCGGTGAAGGCCCCAACGATGCAGGCCGCACTGATGTCCAGGTCCTGCGCCGGCAGCTCGCCGCTGCGCACGCCGTCATCGAGGATGCGTTTGAACACATCGCCAAACAGTCGCTTGCAGCGGATGCGCTCGGCTTCCACTTCCGGGTCGACGGGCTCGGCGATGAAGGCATAGGCCAAACCGGGGCCGGCCATGGCACGGCGCACGAACGAGGCCACCGCCCGCTGCAACCGCTGCGGCGCCGGCAACGCTTCATCGGCGATGGCCGACAGGATCTCCAGCTCGTGCTCGACCGCGGCGGTAAGCACTTCCACGAACAGCTCGGCCTTGGATGGAAAGTGGCGGTAGATCAGCCCGGTGGAAACGCCGGCTTCGGCTGCCACGGCGGTGATCGGCGCGTTGCGGTAGCCGCCTGCGGCGACCAGCCGGCGGGCCGCAGTCAGGATCGCCTCGCGGTTGCCAGCGAGGCGTTTTTCCATCAATTCCGAGCGCTTGTAAGCCATGGGCTGATTCTAGGTTCAATTTTTGAATTTGTGTTCACTTTTTTACCGCGACCCGCTAGGCTGCGCGCAAACGCCCGTGCTGACGGCCTCATCCGTCACCCCCAACCCGGAGCGCCCCTCGCCAAGCAGTACTGGAGCCGCCCCCATGCACATTCCCTCCCTGTCCTTCGATCTCGGCGAAGAGATCGACATGCTGCGCGAAAGCGTTGCGCAGTTTGCCGCCGCGCACATCGCGCCGCTGGCCGCCGACGCCGACGCGACCAACCACTTCCCCAATCAGCTGTGGCGCCAACTCGGCGAGCAGGGCCTGCTGGGCATGACCGTGGAAGAAGAATACGGCGGCACCGGCATGGGCTATCTGGCGCATGTGGTGGCGATGGAAGAAATTTCGCGCGCGTCCGGCGGCATTGGCCTGTCTTACGGCGCGCATTCCAACCTGTGCCTCAACCAGCTGCGCAAGAACGGCAACGAGGCGCAGAAGCACAAGTACCTGCCCAAGCTGTGCAGCGGTGAGTACGTCGGTGCGCTGGCCATGAGCGAGCCGGGCGCCGGTTCGGACGTGGTTTCGATGAAGTTGCGTGCGGACAAGCGCGGCGATCACTACGTGCTCAACGGCAACAAGATGTGGATCACCAACGGCCCCGACGCCGACGTGCTGGTGGTGTACGCCAAGACCGATGCCAATGCCGGTTCGCGCGGCATCACCGCCTTCCTCATCGAGAAAGGCATGAAGGGTTTTTCCACCGCGCAGAAGCTGGACAAGCTGGGCATGCGTTCGTCCAACACCTGCGAGCTGGTGTTCCAGGATTGCGAAGTACCGGTCGAAAACGTGCTGGGGGAAGTCGGCGGCGGCGTGAAGGTGCTGATGTCCGGTTTGGACTACGAGCGCGTGGTGTTGTCCGGCGGCCCGCTCGGGCTGATGGCGGCGGCGCTGGATGTGGTGCTGCCCTATGTGCATGAGCGCAAGCAGTTTGGTGAAGCGATCGGCACGTTCCAGTTGATCCAGGCCAAGCTCGCGGACATGTACGTCGGCTTCAATGCCTGCCGCGCCTATGTGTACGCCGTGGCCAAGGCCTGTGACCAGGGCCGCACCACGCGCCAGGATGCGGCCGGTGCGATTCTGTACTCGGCGGAAAAAGCGACCTGGGCCGCCGGTGAAGCCATCCAGATTCTGGGCGGCAACGGCTACATCAATGAATACCCGGCGGGGCGTTTGTGGCGCGATGCCAAGCTGTATGAAATCGGCGCGGGCACTTCGGAAATCCGCCGCATGTTGATTGGGCGTGAGTTGTTCCAGCGCACGATGTAAGTGACGCAAAGCAGAAGCTAAAGCGGAATCAGAGCCCCTCTCCCGCCTGCGGGAGAAGGGACACAACAGCAACAGCAACAGCAACAGCAAAGCAACTGCAACTGCAAAAGCAAAGCAGAGAAAAAGCAAAGCAACTGCAACTGCCCTGCTGCCATGTTTCCGCGCGCAGACAAGCTCCAGAACCCAGGACTTCGGCCATGACCGTACTCACCACCCAGCTGCAACCCGGCAGCGACAGCTTCGAAACCAATCGCAGCGCAATGCAGGCGCAGGTTGATGATCTGCGCGCCACGCTGGAAGCCACTGCGCGTGGCGGCAGCGATGCGGCGCGGGCCAAGCACACCGCGCGCGGCAAGCTGCTGGTGCGCGAGCGCATCGATGCGCTGCTTGATCCTGGCAGTCCGTTCCTCGAAGTCGCGCCTTTGGCTGCGCACGGCATGTACGCCGACCCAGTGCCCGGCGCCGGTATGGTCGCGGGCATCGGTCGGGTGTCTGGCGTCGAGTGTTTGATCGTTGCCAACGATGCCACCGTCAAGGGTGGCACCTACTACCCGGTGACGGTAAAGAAGCATCTGCGCGCGCAGGAGATTGCGCAGCAGAATCGCTTGCCGTGCATCTATCTGGTTGATTCCGGCGGCGCGTTTCTGCCGTTGCAGGACGAAGTGTTTCCAGACCGCGATCATTTCGGTCGCATCTTCTACAACCAGGCCAACCTGTCGGCGCAGGGCATTCCGCAGATTGCCTGCGTGATGGGTAGCTGCACCGCTGGCGGCGCTTACGTGCCGGCAATGAGCGACGAGACCGTCATCGTCAAGGAACAGGGCACCATCTTCCTGGGCGGCCCGCCGCTGGTGAAGGCGGCAACCGGTGAAGTGGTCAGCGCCGAAGAACTGGGCGGTGCCGATGTGCACACGCGCATCTCCGGCGTGGCCGATCACATGGCCGACAACGATCTGCAGGCGCTGGCGCGGGTGCGCGCCATCATCGCCAGCCTCAACTGGCGCAAGCCGGACGCAGGCGTTGCGCTGCAGGCCAGCGAAGCACCATTGTTCGACGCGCACGAGCTGTACGGTGTGATTCCCAGCGACACACGCAAGCCTTACGACGTGCGCGAAGTGATCATGCGCGTGGTCGATGGTTCGCGCTTTGACGAGTTCAAGCCCCGCTACGGCAATACGTTGGTGACCGGTTTTGCACATGTGCATGGCCATCCGGTTGGCATCATCGCCAACAACGGCATCCTGTTTTCCGAGTCCGCGCTCAAGGGCGCGCACTTCATCGAGCTGTGCTGCCAACGCAATATTCCGTTGGTGTTCCTGCAGAACATCACTGGCTTCATGGTCGGCCGCAAGTATGAGCACGGCGGCATCGCCAAAGATGGCGCCAAGCTGGTGATGGCGGTGGCCAACGCGCGTGTGCCGAAGTACACGGTGGTGATCGGTGGTTCGTTCGGTGCCGGCAATTACGGCATGTGCGGCCGTGCGTATTCGCCGCACTTCCTGTGGATGTGGCCGAATGCGCGCATCGGGGTGATGGGCGGTGAGCAGGCGGCCAGCGTGTTGGCGACGGTCAAGCGTGACGGCATCGAGGCGAAAGGCGGTGCGTGGTCGGCCGAGGAAGAAGACAGCTTCAAGCAGCCCATTCGCGACCAGTTCGAGCAGCAGGGGCATCCGTATTACGCGAGTGCGCGGCTGTGGGATGACGGGGTGATTGATCCGGCGGATACGCGGCGGGTACTTGGGTTGGCGCTGGCGGCCAGTCTCAATGCGCCGGTGCAGGACACGCGGTTTGGCGTGTTTCGGATGTGATGGCGCTATGCGGCTTATTGGAGAAAAAGCGGTGAATCAAGGGCTTTCACTCCCCTTCGGGGAGCGAGTTACTTTTCTTTGTTTGTGCAAAGAAAAGCTAACCAAAAGAAGCGCCTGTTCAACAGCCGAATGGCTGGTCAAGCACACCCTGCCTCCACGCCCAGCACGCTGCGCGTGCCGGGTTCACTCCACCGGCGGGATTTTTCGACACGACATCCGTGTCGTGGCGAAAAACGACGTGCATCCATGCACGCCGCCCTTCGGGTACTCCCCACCGCTTCCGTCGCTGCGGAAGGGGCCCGGTAGAGCAAGCGCAACTTCAAGAGCAACATCAACGGCGAAAGCCCTCGGCCCCTCCCCTGCCCGCGCGGCACATCGTGGATAAATCAATGTTCAACAAAATCCTGATCGCCAATCGCGGTGAAATTGCCTGCCGCGTCATCACCACCTGCCGTCGCTTGGGCATTGCCACGGTGGCGGTGTATTCCGATGCGGACCGCAATGCGCGGCATGTGCGTCTGGCCGATGAGGCGATACACATTGGTGCGGCGCCGGCAGCGGAAAGTTATCTGCGTGCCGAGGTGATCCTTGATGCTGCGCGGCGCAGCGGGGCGCAGGCGATCCATCCTGGTTACGGTTTTCTGTCGGAGAATGCCGGCTTTGCGCGGGCCTGCTCGGATGCCGGTGTGGTGTTCATTGGACCGCCGGCCAGTGCCATTGATGCGATGGGCGACAAGAGTGCGGCCAAGGCGCTGATGCAGGCCGCCAATGTGCCGTTGACGCCGGGCTATCACGGTGAACGACAGGAGCCCGAATTCCTGCGTGCGCAGGCTGATGCCATCGGCTACCCGGTGCTGATCAAGGCCAGTGCGGGCGGTGGCGGAAAGGGCATGCGCAAGGTCGAGGCCAATGCTGATTTCGAGGCCGCGCTCGCCAGCTGCCAGCGCGAGGCGCAGGCGTCGTTCGGCAATGCGCATGTGCTGGTGGAGAAGTATGTCGAGCGCCCGCGTCATATCGAAATCCAGGTGTTCGGCGACAGTCAGGGCAACGTGGTCTATCTGTTCGAGCGCGACTGCTCGGTGCAGCGCCGCCACCAGAAGGTATTGGAAGAAGCACCCGCGCCCGGCATGACGGCCGAGCGTCGCGCGGCAATGGGCAAGGCGGCCACCGATGCCGCACGCGCGGTCGGTTACGTCGGTGCCGGCACGGTGGAATTCATTGCCGGGCCGGACGGCGATTTCTATTTCATGGAAATGAACACCCGGCTGCAGGTGGAACACCCCGTCACCGAGATGATCACCGGCACCGATCTGGTCGAATGGCAGCTGCGCGTCGCTGTCGGCCAGGCGCTGCCGAAGACGCAGGAGCAACTTCGCATTCACGGCCATGCGCTCGAAGCGCGGATTTACGCCGAAGATGCCGACCGCGGTTTTCTGCCGTCGACCGGCACGCTGCGTCACCTGCAACTGCCGCAATCCAACGCCAACGTGCGCGTGGATGCCGGTGTTGAACAGGGCGATGCGATCACGCCGTATTACGATCCGATGATCGCCAAGCTGATCGTGTGGGATGTGGATCGCAACAGCGCGCTGCAACGCATGCAACGTGCATTGGCGCAATGCCAGGTGGTCGGCGTGACTACCAATGCGGCGTTCCTGCGTCGTCTGGTGATGACCGATTCGTTCCGCCACGCCAACCTGGATACCGCGCTGATCGAACGCGAGCGCGACGCACTGGATATCCAGCACAGCGCTGCCACGTCGGCCGATTGGGCGTTGGCTGCGGTACTGGCCTGCAGCAGCAGCGCTGGTGTTGCCAATGACACGTCACCGTGGGCGACCAACGATGGTTGGCGCCTGACCGGCCCGGCCGCGCGCTCGATCACGCTGGAACATCTGCAGCAACAACACACGCTGCAGGTCCGTCAGCAAAGGGATGGCTGGCAGGTGCAGTTTGGCGACGAGATGATGCACGTCATCGGCAACTTGCGCGGCGACGCGCATGCGCTGCAGATTGGTGACCGTCTGTTCCGCGGCCACACGGTGCACGATGGCAACGTACTGCATGTCTTCGGCGATGAGCGCCAACAGCGCTTCACCCTGCACGACCCGGTCGCCGAGGCCGACACTGCCAACGACCACGGCGGCAGCCTGCTCGCACCGATGCCCGGTCGCGTGGTCGCGCTGTTGGTCGAGCCAGGCAGTACCGTCAGCCGTGGCACGCCGCTGTTGGTGATGGAAGCGATGAAGATGGAACACACCCTGCAGGCCCCGGCCGACGGCACCGTGCACGGCTTCCGCGCCAAGGCTGGCGATCAGGTGGGGGATGGGGCTGTGTTGGTGGATTTTGAGGCGAGCTAGTCGGATGCGCCGCACGGGATCACATCCCATGCGGTCGATGCCATCACCAGACGCTGCCCATCGGGTCGAACTCGGCAATCTCCTGCGTCAATGCGCGCCAACCGAAGCCGCCGACCGCGAAGGGGCCTTCCTCCAACGCAGGAAGCCCGAACGCCTGCTCGATCTGCACTTCGTTGATCGCCGCCGTGACAAATGCACCCAGCCCCAGGTCTGTCGCACTGAGGTACAGCGTCTGCGACAGGTGACCAACGTCGAGCATCAACGCACGATATGCCTTGGGATGATTGCGGTATTTCCAGTGACTGCGAGTAATGCGCGGTGCATAGATCACCAACACCGGGGCCTGTGCGAACCAATGCTGTCCCGCCATCGCTTCACATGCGAACTCAGCCAACGGCAATGTCGGCGGTGACAGCGGACGCAGCGCGTGATCTTTGGGGCGATAGTGATAAAGCCCAGGATCGATCCCCTCCACACGCTGCACGACAAGATAGGCCTCGGTGGCATGCAGGCCACCACCCGAAGGCGTGTACTTCTTGAGAAATTCCACGCCTTCGCTCTGCGCAATGCTTCCGTTGGCCGAAAACACACGCTGCAGCATCTGTGCAAAAAGCGCTTGCTCCAGCGGTCTCTCCGAATCAAAATTTCTGCACGTAACGCGCCGTTCCATCAGCGCATCAAGCTCCGACGTTTCGGCACGCATCAAAGGCACGTCAGCACCAACTCCCTTGCGCTCCAACGTCGCTGATGGCGGCGCACCATAGCTGCGCAGGAGCCCGGCCACCGTGTCGGTTCCCAGCCGTTGCATTGACTCCACACTATCGACCGCATTCCAACGTGCAGCCTGCTGCGTCACCGCTGCCAACGGCCACCAGTGCAATCCCCTGTAGCGCTCATCCGCAAGGCAATGCGCGCCGTGCACCTCGGCATCAGCGATCAACAAGCCGCATGCCAGCAAGCGAAGCAGCACCTCATCCACTGGCTCATCCAGCACTGTCCACTCCTCCGGACTGTAACGTCCTGTCGCCAGCACATCCTCTTCACTGACCCGCAGCTCGCCGTCCAGGTGAGGAGCCAGTGCCACCCAGCACCGCTCCCGCATCACCCCATTTCCACCCGACAAAAGACTGCCAAGATCGAAACGACTGCTCTCGCGAGGCTCGAAAAAGACAGACGTACAACGACGAACTTTCATGGGTATCATCCTCGGGCCGTACGGGGGGCGGCCGACTTCCATTACTTCTTGACCGGACGGGCACCATTGCCCTCCCCGCCGGGCAAAGGCGGAGCACTATGAGTACTTTTTCAGACGATTGCAGCAAGACGCCGGAGCATGCCGGCATCGACCCCAAGGTAGCGGACATCCTGCTCGAGAAACTGTCCACGGACGACGATTTCCGCGCGACGTTTCAAGCTGATCCGGTCCTGGCGCTGGCCAGCCTCGGCGTCGCCCAAGCCTCAGCGATGGTCGGCCAGACGCCCCAACCGGGCGACAACTTCTACTGCATGACCACCAACACACTGGCCAGCAAGGAAGAGATCGCAGCCGCGCGCGCGCAGTTGCAGCAGCACCTTGCAGCAGCGGGCAATCACAGCGTTGTTTTTTGTTTCGAGGCGGACAAGATCCGTTCAACTCTCGAGCGCAGCTGAGAGGGCAACTGCGTCAACGGCCATTGGACCAGGAAGACGGTCAACTCGCTCCTTGCCGAATCTGCCTTGCCTTGCGCAAGCAAGGATTCAGCGAGCCACAATTGCGCCATTTTTGAATCGACGACATTCAGTGGCTGCACGGTCTGCGACGCATTGGCTTCCATGTAGGCAAGACCGCGCTGGCTCACCAGCCAGCGTGCTTGTGCCTCCGCCTCCGAATGGCGTCCGGCCTTGCTCAACAAGCCATACAGCATGACCCGCGATTGGTAGAAATCATCGGTGCGTGCTGGCAACAACGCTATCGCTTCGTCCAGCTTCCCCTGGTTGCCCAGAAGCCCCGCCCGGGTGATGCGCTCAAAGACAGTCAGCACGCTGTAACGGCTTTCGGCTGGGAACTGCTGCACACGCGCCAGTGCCTCCACCGCCAACGTCGGATCACCTTCGCGCAACGCCAGGTTAGCGTTGACCAGCAGCATCGTTCCCAGATCACTGCGGTTCAATGGATCCCACTTCGACGATGTCACTTCGGCAACCAGGTCACTGGCCAGCCGTCTGCGGTGCTCGCGGCGGTTGCCTGTTTCCTGCACCAGATCAACCATGGCACCGATCACACGGAACTGTTGGTGGATGAACGCATCAGAAGTACTTGATGCTTCGACCACACGCCCGGAAAGCACCGCAGCCTCCTGCGGCCGCGCCTGGTCCAAGGCAATCGCCACCCGTTCAATGTTGGGCACCAGATCGGTCGAGGGACTGTTGATTGGCTCGGCACTATCCAGTGCTGCCTCTGCCTCGCCGAAGCGGCGCATGACCGCCAGCGCCGCGGCAACACGGCGAACGTGCCCGGGACGGGACGGCCCGCCAATGGTCTCAAGATGCTTCAGTGACTGTTCTGGCAGCCCCTTGGCCAGCAATATCCGTGCGACGTAGTCAGCCGCGTAGTTACGTAGCGGATCCTGCGGAACATCGGCAGCCATTGCATACGGCAACGCATCGTCAAAACGATTGGCGACATACAGATGCCATGCGGCATTTGCCTGCCCGGCAAAGTCGTCGGGGTACAGCCCTGCCATCACCTGCCATTTCTCAAGCGCCTGCGTTGGCACCTTCAACTCTGCTTCCCACGCATCGAGATACAGGCGTTCGCGATCCGGCAGCCGCGCACGCAGCGCAATTGCCTTGTCCAGCCAGGGCAACGCCTTGGGACGCTCCGAGAGTGCCGCATGCGCTCGCGCAACCCCGAGATAGGCCAGCGCGAACTCCGGGTCCAAACGGACGGCTTCACTGTACATCTGCAGCGACGCCCGCCATTCCCCCTCTCGCGCTCTACGCAACCCAAATGCATAGGCCCGCAATGCCTGCAGATTGGACGTGGTCACGATCGGCAGCGGATCGGAACCTGATCTGACCGCGTTGGCGGATTCACCAAGCGCACTCCGCAATTTCGAGGTAAGTCCGTCGACCGAGGCCAATACCGACTCAACTCCCCTTCCATCCACAGATTCGGAGCGAATGGTCGACTGCGTGTTTGGATCGATCACCTCGACACTGATGCGCACCTTTCCACCAACTTCGGAAACAGATGGAAGCAACACCAATCGCGCACCGTTACGCAGTGCCACCTCCGATGCGAGCGCCCGGCCCATGGGTGTCTTTTCGGGGTCCCTACGGGTCCGCGAGACCGTCGCGCGCGCGACCATGTCACTGAGCACATTGACGTAGCGCGACTGCTCCAGGCTGATGCGGAATGCCTGCGCAAGGGGATCGTCGAGCAATGCGTTGCCGGTGAGATTTTTCAGATCACCCACCACCACCCAATCGCGCTCGGCAAACGCAATTGCCGGCTCCGGTCGCACCAGCACCCAGCCGGTGACGAGCAGCGCTACCACTACCGCCACTTCGGCCATCAAGGCGGCTGGGCGACGCCACAGCGGCAGTTCGCGGCTGGCCTTGGCCGAGCGTGGCGGCATGCGCAGCGGTGCGCGGCCTTTGCGGCCCACTTCGAATACTTCGTGCCCGGTCGGCAAGCCTTTGAAGCGCCAGCGGCCGTGTGATTTCCATTGCAGGCTGGTGCCGCGATCATCCAGTTCACGCTGGGCGCTGCGCATCATCGATTCGGCCGCCGACGACATCAGGATCTGGCCCGGGCGGGCCAGCGCCATCAAGCGCGCCGCCATGGGTTTGGCCAGGCCTTCCACTTCCAGCGCCTTGGCGCCGGCAGCGACGGCTTCCTCACTGTTCTCCCAGGACAGCACATAGCCCACATGCACGCCCACGCGGGCCTGCAACGGCAGCTTCATTGCTTTGCCCAGCGCGTCCAGCTCATCCACGTAGTCCAGGGCGAAACCCAGCCCGTCCACCGGCGCGTCGAACAGCAGGAACATGCCGTCGGAACGATCAATCAAACGACCGTTCCAGCGACGCAGCAACCGCAGCACCTGCGCGTCGAGCCGGCGGAAAAGATCGGCCGCAGCGGTGTCACCAATCCGTTCAACCAGCATCACCGAGTCGCACAGATCGGTGAGGATCAGCGTCTTGAATTGCCGATTGGATTGCAGGTTTTCGGTTTCAGTGTCCACGTCAGCCCCCCGTGGCCGTTCAGCCCGGTGTCCATTGCATGCGACCACCACCCAGACGCTTGGCCTCGTACAGTGCGCCGTCGGCACGCGAGTAGGCGTCGTTCCAGTGATCGCGCCCATCCATCAGTACCAAGCCGATGCTGACCGAGCACGCGCCCGGCATCGCACCGGGAAACGCCACCAGTCCGCGCACGGCTTCGAGAATGAAGCCGGCTACGCGCGACAAACGCTGCATGTCGGCCTCCAGCAGCAACACGCAGAATTCATCGCCGCCGAGGCGACAGGCGATGTCGTCCTTGCCGGCAACGGAGGTCAACACGCGCCCAAGGCACTGCAGCATGTGGTCGCCGGCCAGATGCCCCTGGGTATCGTTGAGACCCTTGAAGTCGTCACAGTCGATCAGCAGCAAGCCCTGCGGACGCCGGTCGGAACGGTGTGAATTCTGCAGATAGACGGTGAGCGCGCGGCGGTTGTTCATGCCCGTCAAGTCGTCGGTGTAAACCAGTTCGCGCGTGTGCTGCAACTCGTGGCTGGCGCTGTACAGATTGCCGAGTGCGGCTTCCAGTTCCTCGTTGCGACGACTGAGCTGACCAATCAAGCGTTGCTCGTTGGACACCACGCGCCACAACGTACGGCGCAGGAAAAACACCACGGTTGACGGGTCCTGGTCGATCAGGCGATGGAAGCTGGCGCAGCTGACTTCAAGCAGCACGGTCGTGCAGCAGGCGCGTGCCGACGATGAGCGCGTGTGGCTATCGATCAGCAGCCCCAGTTCGCCGAAGAAATCATTGGCACCGAGTTGCTTGGGTGCCTGCCCGGGACCGAAGTCCAGGCTGATGGCGCCACTGATGACGATGAACATCGAGGTGCCGGTGTCACCGCGCTGGAACAGGACTTCATCGGGCGCCAGCGTACGGCGGCGGCCGAACTGGGCGAACAGCGCGCATTCCACGGCCGTAACCTGCGCACGACGCACCGCGCCCCCTGCGGCCGTTGAGCCTGCAGGAAGTTCTGCTTGCAGCGCCAGTCCCCCTACTCCCATGCCGCTCATCCCTTGCCTCATGGATCCCCCGCCGTGGCTGGCGGGTATCCGGCGAGACTAGCACCAAAATAAGGTGATGTGTGTCGCAACTCCAGGGAAAACCCGCGTTTTCTGCTGGGCAAAAAGAAGGGGCTCGTAAGAGCCCCTTTGAAACGACCTTAACTAAGCGCTCAAGCGGCTTCTTCGGCCTGGAACTGTTCCTCTTCGGTGGAGCCGGTCAGGGCGGTGACGCTGGACGCGCCGCCCTGGATCACGGTGGTCACATCGTCGAAATAACCGGCACCCACTTCCTGCTGGTGCGAGGCGAAGGTGTAACCCTTTTCACGCGCAGCGAACTCCGGCTCCTGCACCTGCTCCACGTAGTGACGCATGCCTTCGCCACGGGCGTAGTCGTGGGCGAACTTGAAGGTGTTGAACCAGTTGATGTGGATGCCGGCCAGGGTGATGAACTGGAACTTGTAGCCCAGCGCGGCCAATTCATCCTGGAACCGGGCGATGGTCTTGTCGTCCAGGTTCTTCTTCCAGTTGAACGACGGCGAGCAGTTGTAGGACAGCAGCTTGCCAGGGCTGGCGGCGTGTACCGCCTGGGCGAATTCGCGGGCGAAGCCCAGGTCCGGCGTGCCGGTTTCGCACCACACCAGATCGGCATGCGGGGCGTAGGCCACGCCGCGGCTGATGGCTTGCTCCAGGCCGTTCTTGACCCGGTAGAAACCCTCCGGCGTGCGCTGGCCGGTGACGAACGGTGCATCGTTCGGGTCGAAGTCGCTGGTCAGCAGGTTGGCCGCTTCGGCATCGGTGCGGGCCAGCACGATCGTCGGCACGCCCAGCACATCGGCCGCCAAGCGCGCAGCCGACAACTTCTGGATCGCTTCCTGCGTGGGCACCAACACCTTGCCGCCCATGTGGCCGCACTTCTTCACCGCGGCCAGCTGATCCTCGAAATGCACCGCAGCGGCGCCGGCGATGATCATGTTCTTCATCAGCTCGTAGGCGTTGAGCACGCCGCCGAAGCCGGCTTCACCGTCGGCGACGATGGGCAGGAAGAAGTCGATGGCGTCCTCGGTCTTGACCTTGCCGTCGATGATGTTCTTCCACTGGATTTCATCGGCGCGCTGGAAGGTGTTGTTGATGCGGCGGACCATGGTCGGCACCGAATCGTAGGCATACAGCGATTGGTCCGGGTACATGGTTTCAGAGGTGTTGCCATCGGCGGCCACCTGCCAGCCGGACAGATACACCGCTTCCAGCCCGGCCTTGGCCTGCTGCATCGCCTGCCCGGCGCTGATCGCACCAAACGCATTGACGTAGTCCTTCTTCGCGCTGCCATTGACCAGCTCCCACAGGCGCTCGGCACCGCGCTTGGCCAGGGTGTATTCCGGCTGCACGCTGCCGCGCAGGCGCACCACGTCGGCAGCGCTGTAGGTGCGCTTCAACCCCTTCCAACGCGGGTTGGTGTCCCAGTCCTGCTGCAGGGCGTCGATCTGTTGCTGATAGGTGCTCATCGTTGCGTCCTCGAATGGAGATTGCGTGCGTAAGGGGAAGAGAAGTCAGTCGATCTGCCGGTAAGCCGGCAGGGTCAGGAAGTCAGCCAGTTCATCGGCGCGGCTGAGTTGGTCGAGCAGGCCGATGGCCTGGGTGATGCGGCCGCTACCAGGCAGCGCGGAGGTGTCGCCCAGCCGTGCCGGCAAGGCGCGCAAAGTGCTTTCCAGCAGGGTGAAATCGATTGCGGTGCCGTCGTCCAGGTGTTGATTGCCGGCATGCAGCCACTGCCAGATCTGGCTGCGGCTGATCTCGGCGGTGGCGGCGTCTTCCATCAGGTTGTGGATGGGCACGCAGCCATTGCCGTCCAGCCATGCGGCCAGGTAACGCACGCACACTTCGACGTTGTTCTCGAAGCCGGCGCGGGTAACCGTGCCGCTGCACGGTGCGATCAATTCCTCACAGCTGACCTGCACGTCACGGCGCAGCACGTTGTGCTGGTTGGCGTTGGGCATGTGCTCGTCGAAGATGGCGCGCGCCACCGGAATCAGTGCCGGATGTGCCACCCAGGTGCCGTCGTGACCGGCCGTGACTTCGCGCAGTTTGTCGGCACGCACGCGGGCCATGGCCTGCTCGTTGGCGGCGGCGTCATGGTTGATCGGAATCTGTGCGGCCATGCCGCCCATCGCATGTGCGCCGCGGCGGTGGCAGGTCTTGATCAGCAGTTCCGAATACGCCTTCAGGAACGGCTGCGTCATCGTCACCTGGCCGCGCTCGGGCAGCACTTTGTCGGCGTGGCGACGGAAGGTTTTCAGGTAGGAAAAAATGTAATCCCAGCGGCCGCAGTTCAGGCCGACGATGCGGTCACGCAGGGCGTGCAGGATCTCGTCCATCTCGAACACGGCCGGCAGTGTTTCGATCAGCACCGTGACTTTGATCTGGCCATGCGGCAGGCCCAGCATGCCTTCGATGTGCGACAGCGCGCATTCCCACAGCGCGGCCTCTTCCATTGACTGCAGCTTGGGCAGGTAGAAGTACGGGCCGCGGTCGGCGTCCATCAGCGTGCGGGCGTTGTGGAACGCGAACACCGCCGCGTCGAACAGGCCGCCGGCAATCGGCTGGCCATCGACCAGCACATGCTTCTCGTCCAGGTGCCAGCCGCGCGGGCGGACGATCAGCACCGCCTGCTCGTCGAACGGGCGCAGCGTGTAGTGCTTGGCCGGCTTGCCATTGGCGGCCGGCGCGGTGAAGTCCAGGTCACCGCGCACCGCCGCCCGCATGGTCTGCTGGCCGGCCAGCACGTTGCGCCAGGTCGGCGAGGTGGAGTCCTCGAAGTCGGCCATGAACACCTTGGCGCCGGAGTTCAGCGCGTTGATGACCATCTTCGGGTCGGTCGGGCCGGTGATCTCGACGCGGCGGTCCTGCAACGCGGCCGGGATCGGCGCCACCGTCCAGTCGCCTTCGCGGATGTCACGGGTGTCTGTGCGGAAGTCCGGCATGCCGCCCTGGTCGAAGAACGCCTGACGCAGACTGCGCGCCGCCAGCCTCTGCTGCCGCTCCGGCTCCACCGCCCGATGCAGCGATACCAGAAGCCCCAACGCGCCGGCCGGCAGCAGACCGGATTGGCCGGCCAGTTGGGTGGTCACGGTGATGCCCGGAGTCGGGCGGGGAGTGGTCGATGCCGGGATGGCTTGGGCGACGGCGGACATGGAAGGTTCCTGCGTTGTCGTGGGACTCCAACGTGCGGCCGCAGGCACTTATTTAACAAAACAGTTTTTGCAATGTTATTTATAAGTTGTGCTAATAATTGATCCGCAATGACCAAGAAGACTCCCGTAACCCCGCGTTTTTCCTACAAGTCTGACCGGCTCAAGCCGCTGCGGGCGTTCCTGCAGACGGTGCGGCTTGGGTCGGTTTCACGGGCAGCGGAAGCACTTTTTGTCAGCCAGCCGGCCGTGAGCCTGCAGCTGCAGGCGCTGGAACGGGAGCTCGGCGTGGTGCTTTTCGAGCGCAGCGGCCGGCGTTTGGCGCCCAGCCGCGAGGGCCAGCTGCTGTACGACATGGCCCAGCCGCTGGTGGAAAACCTGGATGCGCTGGTGCCGCGCTTCCGCGAGAAGGTCAGCGGATTGGATGCGGGCGAGCTCAACATCGCCGCCAATTCATCGACCATCCTGTACCTGCTGCCGAAGATCGTCGAAAACTTCCGTCGCCAGCACCCGGACGTTCGCCTGACCCTGCACAACGCGATCAGCGCCGACGGCACCGATCTGCTGCGCAGCGACGCCGCCGACCTGGCGGTCGGTTCGATGATGGATGTGCCGGCCGACCTGAGCTACGCGCCGGTGTACCGCTTCGAGCAGGTGCTGATCACCCCGCCCGATCATCCGCTGGCCAAAAAAAAGAACCTGACCCTGGAAGACCTGTCGCCCTGGCCGCTGATCCTGCCGCCGCGTCGGCAGATCACCTGGCGGCTGGTGGACCTGGTGTTCCAGCAACACCGCGTGCCGTACACGGTGGCATTGGAAGTCGGTGGCTGGGAGGTGATCAAGCAGTACGTGGCGATGGGCATGGGCATCTCCATCGTCACCGCGCTGTGCTTGAACGACAGCGACCGCGACAAACTGGCGACGCGGGCAATGGGCGATTACTTTCCGGCACGCAGTTATGGCGTGGTGGTACGACGAGGCAAGGTGCTGTCACCGCAGGCGCGGGCTTTCGTCGAGTTGATCCAGCCAGATCTGTTTGCGCCGAGGCAATACGACGATACGGGGCATTCGGAGCGGTAGCGGCTGGAGCGCTGGAATTCGGGATTTGTACTTCGTCCGGCGTTGGGTTGGTCGGCAGGACCAGGCCGCCCTAGACTGCCCGCATGTCGCTCGAACTGCGCCACCTGCGTTACTTCCTCGCCGTTGCAGACACGCTGCATTTCGGTCGCGCGGCCGAACGCCTGGGCATGTCCCAGCCGCCACTCAGCCAGCAGATCCGACAACTGGAAACGTTGATCGGTGCACAGTTGTTCGTCCGCAGTCACCGGCGCGTGCAACTCACACCCGCCGGCAATGTGCTGCTGGAACAGGCGCGCGACCTCCTGCAGCGCGTGGATGGTGCAGTGGAACTGGTGCAGCGTGCACAGCGCGGTGAGAGCGGCGAGTTGCGACTGGGCCTGACCCGCGCCACACCGCTGCTGCCGCAGATTCCCCGGGCGATCTTCGCCTATCGACAGCAGTACCCGCAGGTGCAGATGCAGCTGCGCGAGATGAACAGCCTGCGCCAGATTGACGCGCTGCTGGCCGACGAACTCGACGTCGGCATCATCCGCAAACGCGTGCTGCCGGAAGAACTGGTGGCCAAACGCTTGTTCGATGATCCGCTGGCCTTGGTCGTGCATGCCACGCATCCGGCCGTGGCCGGCAAGGATCCGTCGAAACTGCGCGTGTCGTTGCGGCAGTTCGCGCTTGATCCGTTCGTGGGCTTCTCGCGCGATGCGGGCGCGGGCATCCATGACCATGTGATCACCCTATGCCGCAATGCCGGCTTCAGCCCGCGCATCGTGCAGGAAGCGGGTGAGTCTTCAACGTTGATCAGCCTTGTCGCCGCCGGTCTTGGCGTGTGCGTGCTTCCCTCATCGTGTTGCCATATCCAGGTGGATGGCGCGCGCTTTGTCGCGCTGTCCGATCGCGGCGCGGCATCGGAAATCCAACTGGCATGGCGGCGTGAATCGGTGACGCCGTTGCTGCGGCAATTCATCGCGTTGTTGAAGCGCGAAGTGGGTGGGTGAAGGGCGAGTTCTCCCCCTCTCCCCAACCCCTCTCCCGCAAGGGGAGAGGGGCTCTCAAATCTGCAATTGCGAACAACGCTTCAGTTCGACGTAGTCCGAGCCCCTCTCCCCTCGCGGGGCGACGGAGAGCAGCTTGCGAATCATTGATTCGCTGCTCTCCTAGCGCCTTCGCGTCTAGCGAAGGCCGGGGCGCGGAGCGGGGGTTGGGGAGAGGGGGCGGCCCTTATCGGCCAGCAACCATCACCACTCCCACCTCCTCCACCCGCAACTGATGCCACAGGCGCCACGCCACACACGCGCCCGCCAAGGTCAGCAGCAAGGTGAAGCCGCACACGCCAGCCCAGCCCCAGTGCGTATAGAACACCCCGCCCAACGCTCCCAGCACGCTAGAACCCAGGTAATAGGAAAACAGATACAACGCCGATGCTTCCGCGCGTAGCACGCCAGCGCGCACGCCGACCCAACTGCTCGCTACCGAGTGTCCGCCGAAAAATCCGAACGTCACCAGTGCGATGCCAAACGCCATCGCGACCAACCACGGCAACGCCAGCAACACGATGCCCAACAACACCAGACCGAACGACAGCGCCAACACCGGGCCGCGCCCCAGACGATTGGCCAACTGA
The DNA here is from genome assembly GCF_050737575.1 of Stenotrophomonas sp. GTDB lineage: Bacteria > Pseudomonadota > Gammaproteobacteria > Xanthomonadales > Xanthomonadaceae > Stenotrophomonas. The sequence continues at coordinate 386,403 of NZ_JBOHXW010000003.1, read as the reverse complement.
CCCATCCACGCCGAGCTGAAGCTGCCCACCAGATACACCGTGAAAATCAAACCGACCACGGTCTGGCTCAGCTGATACGGCGGTGCGGCCAGGTGATAGCCAAGGAAGTTGTAGAGGGTGACGAACACGCCCAGCAGCAGGAAGCCGCAGGCGAACAACCACGGCAACGCCGCGTCGCGAAACAGACCGGCAAAGCGCGCCGGCAGCTGCATGATCTCCGCGCGCCTGGCGCGGAAGTTGCGAGACGCAGGCAGCTGCGTCCACAGCGCAACCGTTGCCAACAACGCGATCACGCCCACCGCAGCGATGCCCGCACGCCAGCCCCAATGGTCGGCAACCACACCGGCAATCAAGCGACCGCTCATGCCGCCCACTGCGTTGCCGCCGATATACAAGCCCATCGCCAAGCCAAGCGAGCGGCTATCCATTTCCTCGACCAGGTACGTCATCGCCACCGCCGGCACGCCGCTCAGGCTCACGCCCAGCAACGTACGCAACACCAGCAGCATGCTCCAGTCGTCCGTCAATGCGGTGCCCAAGGTGAGCAGGGCCGAGGCGAGCAGCGAGGCCACCATCACCGGCCGCCGTCCGACGCGGTCGGAGACGATGCCGGCAACCAGCATTGCCACGGCGAGCACGCCGGTGCTGACCGATAAGGCGAGCGCACTATTGCCGGCACTGATGCCGAAGTGGCTGCTGAAACCGGGCAGCAGCGGTTGCACGCAATACAACACGCCGAACGTGGCGAAGCCGGCCATGAACAACGCAAGCACCGCGCGTTTGAACTCGGGTGTGCCTTGGCGGATATGGGGTTGTTCGGCTATCGCGGCCAGCGGCGTGGTCGGTGCGAGCGATTCGCTGCACGTGGGGGTGTTGGCAGGTTCAAGTTCCATCGTAGTGAGGGCCCGCACGGGCGGACCGGTTCATGGGAGACGGGGAAAGCTTGAACCTGAGGAACAGGTCGATCCATAACCTGTTATGTACGGATTGATACTTTGTACGTCTTGATTAAGCGAGTTGGCCCAGATGTCAGCAGCAGGGAGCGGCGCGCATCCCTTCTCCCGCGTGCGGGAGAAGGTGCCCCGAAGGGGCGGATGAGGGGGGCTTTTGAGCTTCTGAATTGTTCTTGCTAGAAGCTTCCCCTCACCCCAACCCCTCTCCCGCGCGCGGGAGAGGGGCTTTGAGCAACGGCTTGAGCAAAGCCCTGCACTTCAGCAACCGCACCCCTTCCAACCCGGCTGTTTACTGGTCTGGCCGATGCCGGGGTTGAAGGTATTGCTCGGGTCCAGCTGCTGGTAGAACTCCGCCAGCGCCGGCTTGGCCGGATACAGATGGCCGACATTGTGTTCGGCGGGATACTCGGCGCCACGTTCGTCCAGCAACTTCCACATGGCGTGTTCAATCGCCATCGGGTCTTCGCCCTTGCGCGCGATGTAATCCTGATGGAACACGTGGCACAGGAAGTGGCCGTAGTAGAGCTTGTGCAACAGACGACCATCCAGTTCGGTCGGCAGTTGCTCGAACCAGTCGCGGTCGTCGCGGCGCAAGGCGATATCCAGCGCGACGATGTCCTGCACCTGCGCGCGATGCACTTCGCGGTAACGCACGGCCGCGCCCGCGACAGCGAAGCGGTGCAGGAACGCTTTGCGGCCTTCGTCCGGCGTGCAGTGGAAGTAGTCGCCTTCATGCGCTGCGAAGAATTCACGCAGCCAGCTTTCCGTCGCCGCCGCATCCTGCGCCGATACCTTCAGCAGCAGGTGGTGTTCATAGCGCTGCCGGTAGTCGCCCATGCGCTTGGGCAGGTGCGAGGGCAGCAGGCCGGTCAGCAGTTGCATCGCGTGATCGGTGACGCCGCGCAGGCCCAGCCGTTCAAACCAGCCATCGACGCGGCTCTTCAGCGCGAACGCCGCCGGCACGCGTGCGGTGCCCAGTTTGTCGATCAGCAGGAAGGTGTCTTTGCCGTAGCGCTCGCCAATGTCATAGGCGACGCGATGGATGTACTCGCCGGAAATTGGCAGGCGATCAAAACCCGTCAGCAGATGGCGACGGATCTCGGTGAGGCTGTCGGTGCGGTTGCTGCCGATGTAGAACACTTCGGCCGCTTCCTTGGCGAACGTATCCAAGCGCACCGCAAACACGGCCAGCTTGCCGGCCGATCCGGCCGCTTCGTAATGGCGGCTGGGGTCGGCGTTGTAGCGCGCCGGCGTGGCCGCATCCACCTGCCGCACCTGTTCGGCGTAGCGTGGATCGGAGGCAGCACGATCATCGTCAATCTGCACGTCTGCCGTTGCGTAGTCACCGGCCTGCACGCGCTGCAGAATTTCCTCCGGCGTGTCGCCCAGTGCGATGCCGAGATGATTGACCAGGCGCAGCTCACCGCCCGCATCAACCTGCGCGTACAAGGCCAGCTCGGTATACGCCGGGCCGCGCCGCACCAGCGAGCCGCCGGAGTTGTTGCAGACGCCGCCCAACACCGATGCGCCGATGCACGAGGACCCAATCACCGAATGCGGTTCGCGCCCGAGCGGTGCCAATGTCTGTTCGAGACGATCCAACGTGGCGCCGGGCAGGCATAGCACCTGCCGGCCTTCGTTGAGCAACTGCACGCCGGTCAGGCGCAGCGTGTTGATCAACACAATCGGCCGGCCGTAGTCGTCGCCATCCGGTGTCGAGCCGCCGGTCAGGCCGGTGTTCGCCGCCTGCAGAATGATCGCCGCCCCGCCCTGCACTGCCGCCTGCAGCGCGCGCCACATTTCCAGCAAGGTGCCCGGTCGCACCACCGCAAGCACTGCGCCATCCCCGAAACGGTAGCCCTTGCGGAAGCGACGCGTCGCTTTGTCACCGGTCAACACATGGCTACCGCCCACTGCCGCACGCAATTGTGCGAGCAGTGCGTCGTGCGTGCTCATGCCAGATTGACCAGCGAATCGCGGCCGATGTCGGCAATGCGACGTGCGCCGGTCAAGGTCATCGCCACGCGCATCTCCTTGGCGATCAAGTCCAGCAGATTGGCGACACCGGCTTCGCCCTGTGCGGCCAAGGCGTACACAAAGGCGCGGCCCAACAACACGCTGTCGGCTCCGAGCGCGAGCATGCGCACCACATCCAGGCCGTTGCGGATGCCGGAGTCGGCAAGAATTTTCAGATCGCCCTGCACCGCATCGGCAATGGCCGGCAGCGCACGCGCGGTGGACAACACACCGTCGAGCTGACGGCCACCGTGGTTGGACACCACAATGCCGTCCGCGCCGAAACGCACCGCATCGCGTGCATCGTCCGGATCAAGAATGCCCTTGATGACCATCGGGCCCTTCCAGAATTCGCGGATCCACTCCAGGTCTTTCCAGGAAATGGACGGATCGAAGTTGTTGCCCAGCCAGCCGATGTAATCCTCCAGCCCGGTCGGGTTGCCGCGATAGGCGGAGATGTTGCCCAGATCGTGCGGGCGGCCCAGCACGCCGACATCCAGCGCCCAGCGCGGATGGGTAATGGCTTGGCCGATGCGGCGCAGGCTGGCGTTCGGCCCGCTCATGCCCGAGTGCGCATCGCGATAGCGCGCGCCCGGCACCGGCATGTCCACGGTAAACACCAAGGTGGTGACGCCAGCGGCCTGCGCGCGCTCCAGCGCGTTGCGCATGAAGCCACGGTCACGCAGCACATACAGCTGGAACCACATCGGTCGTTTGATCGACGGCGCCACTTCTTCAATCGGGCACACCGACACGGTGGACAACGTAAACGGTACGCCGCGACTTTCCGCCGCGCGCGCCGCCTGCACTTCACCACGCCGCGCATACATGCCGGTCAGGCCGACCGGCGCCAACGCAACCGGCATCGCCAGGGTTTCGCCGAACAGCTCGGTCTCCAGGCTGAGGTCGGACATGTCACGCAGGATGCGTTGGCGCAGCGCGATGTCGGACAGGTCGGAAACATTACGTTTGAGCGTGTGTTCGGCATACGCGCCGCCATCGATGTAGTGGAACAGGAACGGCGGCAGACGACGCTGCGCAGCCGCACGGTAATCGGTGGAGGCGGAAATGATCATGGGTCAACCGTGGGGGGAAGGAAGACGTGAGGCCCGCGCGCGCCGGGCCTCGTTTTCGTCGAGCGTGCGCAGCGTGGTGTGTACAAACTCAAGGTGCGCATGCGCGGCGGCACGCGCGCGTTCGGGATCACCGGCCAGCACCGCATCCATCATTTCGCGGTGCTGGTTGGAGAGCGGCGAGAAGGTACTGGCCGCGGTGTACAGCTTCTCGCGGCTCTGCGAGATATTGGTCTGCAACAGCTCGAACAGGCCGCGCATCACCTGCAGCAACACCAGATTGTGCGAGGCCTCGGCGATGGACAGATGGAACGCGGCATCGGCCTGCGCTTCACCGGTTGGATCGTCCTTGCCGTGCGCATCCATCATGGTCTGGAACGCCTGCGCGATGCGCGCGCGGTCTTCATCGGTGGCCCGCAACGCGGCATGCCAGGCGGTGGCGCCTTCCAGCGCGTGGCGGATTTCCAGCACGTCGAAACGGTATTCCGGATCGCCCTGAAACAGTGGCAGATATGGCGCCAGCGGCTGGTCCAGGGTTTGCCGTGCGCGGGCGGCGGGCTCGGCGACATAGGTGCCACCGCCCACCCGCGCGATCAACAACCCCTGGCTGCCCAACTGCGCGATGGCTTCGCGCAGTGCGGTGCGTGACACGCCGAGCTGCACTGCCAGCGTGCGCTCGGCGGGCAGGCGGTCACCCGGCTGCAGGTGTTGTTCGTCCACCAGCGCGCGCAGCTGCGCGGCCACCTTGTCGGAAATACGTTGCGTACTCATGGCGACATTGTGGCCCGAAGCTGCATGGCGTTGGCGGACAGGCGTGGCATCGCTCAGGGGATCATCCAGGTGAGCCAGTACGCCTGCGCGGTGGTGATCAAGCCGACCATCACCGTGAAGATCAGGCTGTGCTTGACCGTGAAGCGGAACAGGTCCGCTTCCTTGCCGGCCAGACCCACCGCCGCACAGGCAATGGCGATGGACTGCGGCGAGATCATCTTGCCGGTGACACCGCCGGTGGTGTTGGCCGCGACCAACAGCACTTCGGACACGCCAATCTGCTGCGCGGTGGTCGCCTGCAGCGCGGAGAACAAGGCGTTGGACGAGGTGTCCGAACCGGTCAGGAACACGCCCAGCCAACCGAGGAACGGCGAGAAGAAGGTGAACGCCTTGCCGGTGTGCGCCAATGCCAGTGCCAGCGTCGCCGACAGGCCGGAGTAGTTGGCGATGAAGGCAAACGCCAGCACCATGCCGATGGAATAAATGGGCGTCTTCAGTTCGTTGACGGTCTCACCAAAGGTACGGATCGCTGCGCGCACCGGCATCCGCAGATAGAGGATGGTGATCACTGCCGCCAGCATGATCGCGGTGCCGGTCGCCGAGAACGCATCGAACTTGTAGATGGCTTCATAGGCGGTAGGCGCGGTGACAATCGGCGGCATCTTCTGCACCAGTTGATCCAGGCCCGGCACCGGCAGCTTCAGCACCCAGTCCTGCAACGGGCCATCGGCGGCGAACAGCGCCTTGAACGGCTTGATGCTCCACAGCGTCACCATCGCGGTGAGGATCAGAAACGGCGACCACGCCTTGGTGATCTGCCCGGCGCTGTAACGCGGTGCGTCCAGCGCTTGCGCCGCTGCTTCTGCACTGGCTTCGGTTTCAAAACGGAAGATGCGCCTGGGCTGCCAGCGGCGCAGGAACAGCGTCAAACACACCAGCGATGCCAGCGACGCGGTGATATCCGGCAGTTCCGGGCCGATGAAGTTGGAGGTCAGGTACTGCGCGATGGCGAACGAACCACCGGCCACCAGCACCGCCGGCCAGGTTTCCTTGATGCCGCGCCAGCCATCCATGATGGCCATGATCCAGAACAGCACGATGATGGTCAGGAACGGCAACTGGCGACCGGCCATCTGCCCGATCTCGAACGCATCCAGGCCGGTGACCTGGCCGGCGACGATGATCGGAATGCCCATCGCACCAAACGCCACCGGCGCGGTGTTGACGATCAAGCACAGGCCGGCGGCGTACAGCGGCTTGAAGCCCAGCCCGACCAGCAATGCGGCGGTGATCGCCACCGGTGCGCCGAAGCCGGCGGCACCTTCGAGGAATGCACCGAAGGCGAAGCCGACCATCAGCATCTGCAGGCGCTGGTCTTCGGTCACCGACAGGATCGAGGCGCGGATGATGGCGAACTGCCCGGTCTTGACCGCGACTTTGTACAGGAACACCGCGCCGATGATGATCCAGGCAATCGGCCACAGCCCGTAGATGAAGCCGAACCCGGCCGCTCCCAACGCCTGCTCCACCGGCATGCGATAGAACAGCAAGGCCACCGCCAATGCGATGACCACGGTGATGGTGCCGGCCAGCCAGCCCTTCATGCGCAGCACGGCCAGGGCGACAAAGAAGAAAGCGATCGGCAACAGCGCGATCAGGCTGGACAGCCAGAGGTTGCCAGCGGGGTCGTACAGTTGTTCCCAGGGCTGCATGCAGGTTCTCGACAAAGGCGTAGGCGGCCCACCCGCAGGTGGTGTTGGCGCGATCGTGGATATTGGTATTACCAATATTTGAATTCCGCGATCCGTGAGCCGCGATTGAATCGCCGTTTCAGCAAAGATCCTATTAGACCATAGGGTTAAGACGAGTTATTGGTATTACCAATTAATCAAACCAGTTGGGTTAAGCCGTGCCATCTTCCGCCCATGCACAAAACTGCATCCGTATCGCCACCGTCAGGCACATTCACCGAAGCACACGCACAAAGAAAAACCGGCAACGTTGCCGTGCCGGTTTTCATGTCCCCGTTGCCTGCGTAGCAGCACCTTACAAGCGTTGCCATCGCGGTCCGTCACCTCGACGCCAATACACCGCCAAGGCCTTGCCGTAGACCGTGTCGGCATCCACCAGTCCAAAAAAGCGGCCGTCGAAACTGTCGCCGCGGTGGTCGCCCAGCACCAGCAGCTTGCCGTCGGGAATGGTGATGCCGGCAATGTCCGGGCCGCCACCCTGGTCCAGGTCCAGCGCCACCGGCTTGCTGCCAAATGCCTCTTCCGCCACGGATTGCTGCAGACGCTGGCCATTGATGCTCAGGTAGCCGTCGTGCAACTCCACACGATCACCGGCGACGGCCACCACGCGTTTGATCAGCCGCGTGCCGTCCGCCGGTGAGTCGAACACCGCCACATCGCCACGCTGCGGCTGGCCGTTCGCCATCATGCGCAGGTTGGTGAAAGGCAACCGCAGCCCATACGCTCGCATGTCCACCGCAACGCGGTCGCCGGGTTGCAGCGTGGGCTGCATCGAGCCGCTGGGCACCTGGTAGTGGTTGGCCAGGCTGTCGCGCGCGGCGAACAGCAGCAGCAACATCACCGCCAATGGCAAGGCCTCGCGGCGCAGCCAGGTCAGGGCGGGAGAAAATCGAGGGGCCGCTGTCTCGTTCATGCCGATCACCACTGTGGAAGGTGAGCAATGGACAGGCCCGGGCGGCGGCAAGTTCCCCCAGACCCCGCGCAACACGCTACGCATTATTTACGCCGGCCCACGCGCCCGGCATAGCGGCTTTACGGGGTGTGGTCGCATCGTAGCGACACCGCGCCGAAGGGCGTTTCTTCAAGGTTTCACATGACCATCCTGCTGATCCGGCACACACACCACACCCCCGTGCCGGACGCCTTGCCGCTGCCCGCCCAGGTCGCCGGGCATGCACTTACCTGTGAGCAGTGCGACTCACTGCCGGCGCTGGTGCGCTGCCTGCAGCACGCCCATCGCAGCCAACCGGCGTGGGTGCTGATTGAAGCCGGTGCGGCCAATGACCAGCAATGGGCAGCGCATGGCCCGGCCTTGTGCGCGGCGCTGGATGCATTGCGCGCGCCGTACATCGAGATTGCCCGCAGCGACGCCGACGCACTGGACACGCATCTGCATCCGCAGCACGCACCCGCGGTGCTGATCTGCGGCAGTGAACCGGAGCACGCCTGCCGCCTGTCGCTGGCCATCGCAGCGCGTCGCCTGCAAGCGCAGGAGGCCTGAGTCATGTCGATCTATATCGTGCGTGGGCCGGAAGGCACCGGGTTGCTTCAACATGCCGCCGCGCCGTTGCCGGAGGCCGTGATGAAGTCGCTGGTACACCGCGCATTGGACAGCGGCACCAGCATCGCCGTGCGTAGTTGCCGCTGCGAACAGGAACTGCTGGAAGCGCTGTGCGTGGCCGACCACAGCCCCGGCGAAGTCACCCTGCTTGCACCGGGCTCATGCGTGCGCAGCGTGCGCCTGCAGCGCTTGCTGCCGCAGCTGCACAACGCCTACGTGGAAGTGCATGACGATGACGGTCACGCGTTGGAATCGCGCCTGCCTGCAAGCAATGGACAGCGCTTGGGCGTTGCGCAGGGCTTTCGTTCGCAGAGCTATGTGCTGGCATTGGAGATGGCGCTGGAACACCTGGGCTGCAACGAAGTGGGCAACCGCGTGCATGTAGGCACCTGAAATGTGTGGCGGGAGAAGCAGCATGACTTGCGACGTTGATGAACCGCTTGCAGCGGTGCGTGCTGGCGATTGCGGCAGGTCTTCCGCCCTTCGGGTTCCTTCCCCCAAAAAGGGGGCTGCAGTCCCGCGAGGGGAGAAGGGAGCAGAAGCCGCTCCTACCGCTGCACAAACACGAACGGCAGGGTTTCCCCTGCCGTTCGCGTTGCTTCATTGCAGCTCGCTGACCGCGCTTACTTCAAACCGCGGTTGTGCAGCAGCGGTTCCACGCTCGGGTCCTTGCCGCGGAAGTCGCGATAGGCGGTGGACAGGTCGCGGGTGTTGCCGATGGAGAGGATCTTGTCGCGGAACACCTGGCCGTTTTCACGGGTCAGGCCGCCGTTTTCCTTGAACCACTCAAAGGCGTCGTGGTCGATCATTTCCGCCCAGAAATAGGCGTAATAACCGGCCGAATAACCACCGCCCCAGATATGGTCGAAGTAGCTGCTGCGGTAACGCGGCGGCACCTGCGACAGATCCACCTTGAAGCGCTTGAGCGCGTCGGCTTCAAACGTGTCCACGTCCTGCAGCGGTGCGTCGGCACCCTGCGTGTGCCATGCCATATCCAACAACGCCGCCGACAGATATTCGGTGGTCATGTAGCCCTGATTGAAGGTCTTGGCCTTGGCGATCTTGTCGACCAATGCCTGCGGCATCGCTTCCTTGGTCTGGTAGTGCTTGGCGTAGTTGGCGAACACCTTCGGGTCCGACGCCCAGTGCTCGTTGAACTGCGACGGGAACTCGACGAAGTCGCGCGGCACGCCGGTGCCGGCCACGCTCGGGTACCTGGTGTTGGAGAACATGCCGTGCAGGGCATGGCCGAATTCGTGGAACATCGTGGTCACGTCGTCCCAGCTCAGCAGCGCGGGCTGGCCGGCGGCAGGCTTGGTGAAGTTGCACACGTTGTAGACCACCGGCTTGGTGCCGGTCAGGCCGTTCTGTTCGACGAACACATCCATCCACGCGCCGCCGGACTTGCTGTCACGCTTGTAGAAATCGGCGTAGAACAGCGCCAGCGCCTTGCCGTCGGCATCGGTCACTTCAAACACGCGCACGTCCGGGTGATACACCGGCAGATCGGTGCGCTCCTTGAAGGTCACGCCGTACAGCTGGTTGGCGGCGAAGAACACGCCGTTCTGCAGCACGTTGTCCAGCTCGAAGTACGGCTTGATCTGCGACTCGTCCAGGTCGTACTTGGCCTTGCGCACCTGCTCGGCGTAGAAGTCCCAATCCGATGCGGCGGCCTTGAAGCCACCCTTCTGGGTGTCGATCACCTTCTGGATTTCAGCCAGTTCACCACGTGCCTTGGCCGTGGCCGCCGGCACCGTATCAGTGAGCAGCTTCAGCGCGTTGGCCGGGGTCTGCGCCATCTGGTCGGTGAGGTTGTAAGCGGCGTAGTTCGGGAAGCCGAGCAGCTTGGCCTTGGCCGCGCGCAGCTGCGCCAGGCGCTGGACGATCTGACGGGTGTCGTTGGCATCGCCGTGTTCGGTGCGGGTTTCCGAGGCGTCAAGCACCTTGGCGCGCACGTCGCGATTCTGCAGCGCGCTCAGCACCGGCTGCTGGGTGGTGTTCTGCAGGCTCAGCACCCACTTGCCGTCGAGCTTGCGGCCCTTGGCCGCCTCTTCCGCCGCAGCGATGTCGGCATCGGACAGACCGGCCAGCTGCGCCTTGTCCTCGATGGTCACCGCACCGGCGGCGGTCGCGGCCACCAGCTTGTTGTGGAAGTCGTTGGCGAGCGTGGCTTCCTCGGCGTTGTACTGCTTGAGGGTTTCCTTATCGGTGTCGTTGAGCTGTGCGCCGGACTTGACGAAGCCCTTGTAGGTTTCCTCGACCACGCGCAGCTGCTCCGGTTCCAGCCCGGCGCTTTCACGCGCGTCGTACACCGACTTCACGCGGTCGAACAATTTGGCATCCAGGTAGATGGCATCGCTGTGTGCGGCCAGCTTCGGCACCACGTCTTCCTGGATCTTCTGCCGCTCCGGATTGGTATCGGCCTGCACCACGCTGAAGAACACGCGGCTGACGCGGTCCAGGATGGCGCCGGACTGCTCCATCGGCAGCAGGGTGTTGTCGAAGGTGGCCGGCTGGGTGTTGTCGGTGATCTGCTTGATCTCGGCCAGGTGCTGGCGCATGCCTTCCTCGAAGGCCGGCAGGTAGTCACTGTCCTTGATCTTGTCGAACGCCGGTGCCTGGAACGGCAGCGTGCTCGCCGCCATGAACGGGTTGGTCGAGGCTTCGGCCGGCTGCGCGGCGCTGGCGGGGGTATCGGTGCTCACGGGGGTGGTGGACTCCTTGCCGGAACAGGCGGCCAGCGCAAGGCTGATGGCGGCGGCCAGGACAACGGTACGCGACATGAAACGGCTCCTTGGGAATGGGCATGAATCAGCCCATAACCCTACTCCGATGGCGCCCGTCCGGCATGTGCCGATGGTGGCGCCGCGGCGCGCCGTTTCTGCCCGCAACAGCGCTCAGCTGCCGCGCCGGTTCTTGCCCATCCACTGCCGGTACCACTGGCGGATGCTGGCCATGTCGGCCGCGTCGTCACCGGTGGTATGGAAGGCCGGGCCGAAGCCGATCACCCGCTCGGGATAGTGGAAATAGGCCGGAATGATCGGCACCTCGGCCATCCGCGCGATCTTCAAGAAGCCGCCCTTCCATTCCTCCACCTGCTTGCGCGTGCCTTCCGGCGCCAGCGCGTACCAGACGTAGTCACGGCTGCGGATCATCTCCACCGCCTGGCCGACCGTGCCCTGCGGCGAACTGCGGTTCAGCGGCACCACGCCCAGCCCACGCAGCAGCACACTCAGCGGCCACCAGAACAGCTTGTCCTTGCCGAGAATCCTGGCCTCCAGGCCCAGCGCCATCTTCGCCGCCAGCCCCCACAGACCATCCCAGTTGGAGGTATGCGGCGCGGCGATGACCACGGCGCGTGCGATATCGGGGATCGGCCCACGGATGCGCCAACCGCCCAGACGCAGAATGCTGCGCCCCAGCCAGCGCGAGAACGCGGCAGATTTGAGCTGCGGCATGTTCGGTGGAATGACAGGCATCACCGGCTCAGGATTGCTCAAGCACTACTCCCAATTACGTGTTGAACGGCCGCGCTTGACCTGCGCACGCTCTTTCTTTTGATCCAGACGGCGCAGCTTGGAGCCGTAGGTCGGCTTGGTCGCCACGCGCGGTTTTGGCACCGACAGGCCGGCCTGGATGAAGCCGACCAAGCGGTCGCGCGCATCCTGGCGATTGCGGTCCTGGGTACGGAAGCGCTGTGCGTCGATCACCAGCACGCCCTCGCCGGTCATGCGCCGGTCGCGGCGGGCAAGCAGGCGCGCACGCAGCGGCTCGGGCAACGACGGCGAACCGGCCACGTCAAAACGCAGTTCCACCGCCGTGGACACCTTGTTGACGTTCTGCCCGCCGGCGCCGCTGGCGCGCACGAAACGTTCGACGATCTCCGTTTCCGGTATCGCCAGGTGTTCCGAGATTTCGATCATGCCCACTGCCATAGCGGCGCATTGTAAGCAGGTTGCGGGAGTTGGGGAGCGGCGAGCGGCAAAGACGCGGCCATGCCGCCTCCCCTCTCCTGCCTGCGGCATCCTCTCCCGCAGGGGGAGAGGAGAAACAGCAACGGCATCACCTCGCCGCGTTTGCGATCAATCCCAATCCTGCGCTTCCCAGCGCCGGTACGCGCGGTAGTGGTGAATCGCGAACCCCGCGAACGACGGCTCGCGACCCAACGCGCGCTCGACCTTGCGCACTTCCTGCTCGAACACCTTCGGCCCTTCCTCGTGGAAGGTGACTTTGTTGATGTCGTTGGACGACACCTCCAAACCGATCACCACTTTCTTGTCGACGCGGTTGGCATAGGCGATCTCGCTGGCGGCATGCGAAAGAATGCTGTCGCTGCCTTCGGCCTTGTCGCGGTAATCCATCAGCGCAACGTAGTCGTAGACATCGATGGTGTGCTCACTCACCGGACGGCGCACGCCCTTCCATTCCAGCTCGATACCATCGAGCCAGAACGGAATCGCCGGCCCTACCGCCAGCGTGGCGCCGTGCTCGCGCTTGATCCGCATCAACGCATCGCTCATGTCCAGAAAACCGATCAACAGGCCTTCGCGGGTGTCGTCTTCCCATTGATCAAGAATGTGCGGCTCGATATCCAGGTTGACGCCATCAAAGCGCGCGCCTTCCGGTGCGGCGGCGTTGTACTCGACCACGCGCCGGAACATCGCCTCGGCCTCGGCGCGGTGCGAGGGCAGCACGTAGTTCTCGGTATTGAGATACGCCGAGCCCAGCAACGCGTACACCTTCATCCGCTTGGCGTGCATCTGGGTGATGAAATCGCGGTACAGCTGCGGCTGCTCGACGATCAGGTTGCGGCCCCGAAACGCATCGGCGTACAGGTACACCGTGTCGATACGCTGTGATTTCAGGTACTTCACCGCTTCGGCGGCGACCTCCGGGTCCTGCACCATCGCGTAGGACTCGGCCTCCCACGTCCATATCGCACGGCTTGCCGAGGCCATCGCAGTGACGGGCAACATGCACAACACCAACAGCAGACTCAAACGTGGCAGTGACATCAGGGTTGGCTTCCGGTAGCGGGAGGAGCATCCAGCGGCAGGCGATAACGCCCTTGGCCAACGGCCTTGCCGGTGTTGGGATCAGAAGGAAATATCGACACATAACAGCGGCCGTTGCAGTCCTGCGGTTGCCGCAGCTGCAACTGCACTTGCTGGCGACCGTTGGCCGGCAACTGCACCGCGCCGCCATACACTTCCTGCAGTTCGCGGCCGTCTTCGCTGGCCATCACCGCCAGCGGCACGAATACGCTGCTGGGCGTGGCATCGCCATTGTTGAACACCGCCGTCAGCTGCACGCCATCGGCCGCTGCCATCACCTGCGCCGACTCCATCGTCAGTCCGTGTGCGGTTGGTGCCGCCACGGCGACCGGTGCAGGTTGCGCACTCGCCTGGTAAGCCACCAGCTTTGGTTCGCCACCATCCGGCGTCAGCGCGCCCTGCTGCAGGAAGATCGCATTGGCCTGCGTGTAACGCTGCAACCGCTGCGTCACCCATGCCTGCACAGCGGCATCATCGGCCGGCGCCAAGTGCATGCCTTCCTGCAGCGCATACAACTTGCCGTCACGCAGCCACCACTGGTCGGCCAGATATTCCGGCGCGCTGGTCTTGGTCTGCTTCAACGGCAGCGCGTGGATGTTGCGGAAGCCCGGGTGCATGTCCAGACCACTGCCCAACCACGGCGTGCGTTCGGGGCGCTGCAGGCCATACGTGTTGGACAACAACGCCATCAGCGACGGCGTGACATCCAGCTGCGACGACACCGCAGCGATGCGCTTGGGCTGCTTGAGCAGTGGCGAGAAGATGATCAGCGGCACGTGATAACGGTCCACATGCTCGCCCATCGGAATTTCAGGCAAGCGATGATCGCCGGTGACGACGAAGATCGTGTTGGCGTACCACGGTGTTTTCGCCACGGATTCAAAATAGCGACGTAGCTGATCGTCGGTGTACAGGATGGTGCTGTAGATGTCCGCATTGGCGCGGTACGCCGCCAGTTGGGTGTCTGGGATACGCAGCTCGGTCATGCGTTGCTCGAAACGCGTGCGGTATGCGTCCTGTCCGGGGAACTGGTAGCTGGTGTGCATGGAGATGGTTTGGATCGCCAACGCGAACGGCGTCTTCAGCTGGTTGCTGTCGGCCAGCACCCGCGACACCAGTTCCTTGTCCGGGTAACCCCAGGCACTGAACGGGTTGCGCTGGTAGCCCGCGCCGAAGTTCGTCATGTCCACGATCTGCTGCACCTGCTGCAGCTGCAGATAGCCACGCTCGTTGTCGAAGGCGGTGTCGGTGCCGTTGTAGAACGCGGTGTGATAGCCCTGCTTGCCCAGCACGTTGAACAGCCCCGGGTGCGCCGGCATGTGCTCGCCCAAGGCGGTGAAGCCTTCGTCGGCGAACGGTGCCGAGCCGAACAGCGTCGGCAGCACGCCAAACGTGCGGCCCTGATTGGCCAGGAAGCTGTCGAAGTACAGGCTGCGCGCAGCAAGGTCATCGAGGAATGGCGTAAAACTTCCCAAACCCGCCTGCGGCCCGGAGAACGAGCGCCCCAACCCTTCCACCACGATCACCACCACGTTCGGCGGGCGACCATCACTTGTGGGCGAAAAATTCGGGCCCAATGCATCCGGGGTCTGCTCGGGATGCAGGAAAGGGAATTTCGGATCCAGCGCCGGTTCGTCGGCACTGCCTGCGGCTGCAGCCAGCGGCGCCGCAGTCGCATCGTCGCCGGACCAGCGCCGCACATCCGCACTGAACCAGGCCAGCTTGTTGCAGGCCAGCTCGCGCGCGGCGTCATCCTTCAAGGTGCCCGCACCTGCCGGCAACGGCGCCAGCCACAGCAACAGCCCGGCCAGCAGCAACACCGTGGTCCACACGCTCGAACCGCGTGCATCGCGCCGCGCCCACCACCACAGGCCAGCCCACAGCACCAACAACGGCAGAAACAGCGCCAGCAGGCTGCGCGAATTCAACGCTGCGCCATCGGCCAGCGTGGTGCGTATCTCCGCAATGCTGTAGCCGAATACATCCGCGCCCAGCGGCACATGCGCCACCTGGAAGTACTGGTCCAGCAGCGCCTGCACGGCGATGAACAGCGACCACAGCAAAGCCACTGCAGCGCCCCGCAGCCAGGTGCGCTTCAGCGCCAGCAGTGGCAACGACAGCAACAGCAGGATCGGCACCGCACGCAGCAATACCAGCACCGCCTGCACGGCAGCGACACCGGCAATGGCCCACTTTTGATTGCCGTCCCAGGTGGCACCGGCAACGCCATTGAGCACCGCGCCGGCCACCAACACACACTGCGCCAGCAGCAACGCTGGAAATGCTGAAGAAAAACGCGACCAGGCGCTGGCGCCGTGTTGTGAAGTCATCTGCATCGGCTCCACTTACCAGCGCGTATACAGCGACAGCGAGAAGCGCTGCTCGTCATAGCCGCCATCATCGTCGGCATACCCGGCGCCCACCTTGAAGCCCCATTGCGGCGTGAAGTAGCGCTTCCACGCGATGCCGACAGCGGCATTGCTGTCACGCACGACACTGCCGAAGCGGTCCATATCGGTGCTGCGGCCGCTGCTGACGCTCATTTCCAGATAGTCATCGGCATTGCCGTTGTAGTAATTGCGCAGCAGCACGCGGTGGCTCCAGCTGCCCGAGCCCACACCCGGCACATGCTGCAGCTTGTAGCGTCCGTACCAGTTGCCGACATAACGGCCCACGCCGATGCCGTAGAACTCGGTGTCACCGGAGAAGCGCAGGTGGTCGACGCTGGCCGACAATTCCCAGCCACTGCCGACGCCCTGGAATACTTCCACCCGCCACGCCTGGCGCGGCAACATGCCGTTCGACGGGCCTTGCTGATAGCGCAGGTTGGCGTAGGCGCGCGACCACAGCGGCGCGTAGCCATCCAATGCCCACGCCATGTCGCTCTCACCGAAGTGATCGGCGCGCAGCAGTTCCAAGCCCAGCGAGCCACGGCTGAACTGGCGACGTATCGTCAAGTCCGCATCGTTCCAGCTTTCGCGATCACCACTGAAACCGGTGTGATCCAAACCGGCGCTGGCACTCCATAGATAGCCGCCGCCGGCCACGATGTCCGGGTTGGCCATGCGCGGCAGCAGGCTCTGCTGCAGGCTGGCGATCTCAGTCGGATCAGCACCCAGCGCGGCGGCCGCATCAAAGTCGGCGCGTGCTGCGGCGAACTGGCCGGTGTCACGCAAGGCACGGCCGCGCGCGATGCGTGCCTGTGCATCCTGCGGCGCCAGTTCTACCCAGCGCGAGTAGGCGTCCAGCGCCTGCTGCGGGCGGTCGCTCCAACGGTAGGTATCGCCCAGCGCCGACCACGCATCGGCGTAAGTCGGGCTGTTCTGCACCACGGTTTTCAGGTCGCTTTCGGCCGCGGCGTACTGCCCGTCCCAGGCATAGGTGCGCCCGCGCGCGAGCAGCAGATCGCCGTTGCCCGGATGCTCGACCAGCAATGCGTTGTAGCGTTCGATGGCCAGCGGACGCTGGCCGCCGGTGGCCAGCTCACGTACTTCCAGCATCTGTGTAGTCAGCGCGTCCGGCTGCGCCAGCAACGGCAGCGGACAGGCCACGCAGGCAAGCAGCAGCCACTTGTGCAGTGACGCGGTGGTTCTACGGTAATTCCCAGCGTTCAAATCGTACCTGCGAATCATGGCTTGGCGCCCCCCTCTCCTGCGCCATTGGTCGGGGCCGACGTGGGGCCGGCCGTTGATACCTGCTGCCAGGAGCCATCGCGATTGATCTGCCCCCAGCTGTGGCGTTTCTTGTTGCGGCTGAGCAACCAACCGAACGTGCCGCTGAAGCGCCACATCGAATTCATCTGCCGGTAGCCGAAGTTCTCGAGCACGGCGACCAGGAACAAGCGCAATTGCTGCGAGGGCTTGGTGAACAAGCCGAACGAAAGTTCTTCCAGCAACATCGCGTTCACCGACAACAAAATGCCCATGCCCACCGCCGCGGCCAGGAACACCAGAAACACTTCCAGCTGCACCAAGCCAATCAGCGCCAGCACGATCATCGAGACGTAGCCCACCACTTCAATCAGTGGGCCGAGGAACTCGAACAGCAGCATGAATGGAAACGCCACCCAGCCCGGTGTGCCACCACGGCGGTTGAACATCAGGCCGATGTTCGACCACAGACTCTCGGCCAGCCCGCGCTGCCAACGCACGCGCTGGTTGCGCAGCGAGGCGATGTCCGACGGCGCTTCGGTCCAGCACACCGGGTCGGGCACGAACACGATGCGGTAGTCACGCTCTTCCTCGCGCAGATTGCGGTGCAGGCGGATCACCAGATCCATGTCCTCGCCGACGGTATCCACCTTGTAGCCGCCAATGGCGACCACGCGTTCCTTGTAGAACACACCGAAGGCGCCGGAGATGATCAGCAGTGCATTCATCGGCGACCAGCCCATGCGTCCGAACAGGAACGCACGCAGGTATTCCACCAACTGGAAACTGGGCAGCAGCTTGTTCGGCAGGCCGACCTTGGACAACATGCCGTCGGTGACGGTGCAGCCGTTGAGCACACGCACCACGCCACCGCTGGCGATCACGCGGCGGTCTTCCAGGAACGGCCGCACCACACGCGACAGACTTTCCGGCTGCAGGATGCTGTCGGCATCCATCACACAGAACAGCGGATAGCGCGCGCAGTTGATGCCGGCGTTGATCGCATCGGCCTTGCCGCCATTGACCTTGTCGACCATGTGCACGCGCGGATAACGCGCCGATGCATAAACGCCCTGCACCGGCTGCGTAGGCAAGCGCGCGCGATAGGCCTCAGGCACTTTGACCAGGCCAAATGCCTCGATCAAGGCCTCGCGCGTGGCATCACTGGAGCCATCGTTGACCACCAGGATTTCAAACTCCGGGTAGCTGGTTCGCAGCAGCGACCGCACCGACGACACGACCGATCGGGTCTCGTTGTAGGCCGGAAGAATGATGCTCACCGGCGGCTGGTAATCACGCAGTGCCGGCGGCAGGTAGTTGGCGCGGTACTCGCGCATGTAGCGCACGATCTGGTACGCCGAGATGTAATTGAGCAACAGGTAGGCGAGGTTGATCGCCACGAAGTAGGCCATGAAGAACCACTGCATCGACGCCGCGATCTTGATCCACGGCACCTGTTGCATGTACTCGACCAGCATCTGCCAATAGCCGCTCATGCCACACCCCTCAACCCGTGTTCGGCCAATACCTGGTCGATGATGTCGCGCCCATACGGGTCGCTTTGACGTTGCTGCAACTGGCGCATCGCATCCACGCCCATGCCGGTCAACGCCAGCAATGCCTGTGCGGTGCGGTAACGCACCCACCAGACGCTATCGCCGAGCAACGGCTCCAGACGCGAGCTGTCGTCGGCCTCCCCAATACGGCCCAATGCCGCCGCCGCGTGCATCCGCACATGCCAACGCGAGGCGGCAAGGAAACCGATCACCCGCTCGCGGTCCTGCTTTTCGTTTACCAGCTGCAGACAGACCGAAATGATGTGGTCATCGACATGGCCATCCAGCAATTGCCGCACCACTTCGGACGCACGCTTGGCATCGATGTCGGCCAGAAAGCGCACCAGCTTGACCGTGGTATCGGCATTGGCGCGCAGCAGCGCATTGCCGATCTCACGGGCGGCACTGCCATCGGCGTTCTCGGCCAGAATGCGCGCCACGCTGCCAGGCACCCAGTCGTTGCGTTCGACAATCATCGGCACGAACAGCGACATCGCCCGGGGCGGATCCACCTGCGCCAGCGCACGCGCCGCGCACAACGAAACGATGGGACTGCGGTCACTCAGGAACGGTGCAAGCGTGTCGAACAAGCGTCGGTCATGCAGATGGCCCAGCGCGATGATGGTCATCGCGCGGTCGTGATAGCTGCCGCGCAGCATGCGCGGTGCGGCATCTTCCAAGCCCACGCGCTGACCCAAGGCCGCCAGGCGCTTGGAGTCGGCTTCTATCAATGAGTCGTGGGCGGCATTCCAGGCTTCGATGAAGCCTGCGACGTCGCTGTGCTGCAGCCGTCGCCCATTGAATTCTTCGCCATCCAGCTCACGCTGGATGACCTGCGTCCAGTACTGCCGCGCTTCCGCGTCGCGGCGTTCCCGCCACTGCGCGCGGATGCGCAGGACCACGATGATCGCCAGCAGCACAAACGCGAGCAACAGCGTCAGTACCGCGACCCAGCCGGCGACGACCAGTACCGTTGATTGGTTGGATAACGCGTGCATCGTACTGCCCCATTCCCTATCCATTTCCAAGAACGCGGCTTCCTCTCCGCATTCCCCCTGTTGACATCACCGGAGCGCCTGACGCCCCGCAACTGTGATGCGTATCGCACTTTTAAGGGTACAGACGCAGAATTGCCACATTTTTCTGATAAGCGGCGCTCGTAAGAGCTGATTGGCAATGGAAACAAATAGTTAGCTGTGAATCCCGGCGCCATTCGTCCGCCGGCACCGTGCTCCTGTGCGCCGGCTGGTTGACAGACGCCTTGGCTCGCTATGCTCGGTGCTTCCTTTGCACCCAGGAGTTCCCGTGGCTCATCGCGCTCACCCTTTCTCCCGACTGGTACGCCTGCTGCTGGTTGCCGCCCTGATGGTCGGCAACATTGCGCTGGCCGCTGCCAGCCCCCCCTCGGACAGCGACATCAATCGCCTGCTCGCCGCCTCGCGCGCGCAGAGCATGCTGGACGCGATGCTGCCGCAGATGGAAGCCATGCAGGCCCAGCAGTTCGCGCAACTCACCCAGGAAAAATCCTTCACGCCGGAGCAGAAACAGCGCCTGCAACGCATCCAGCAACGCACCTCGCAGACCCTGCGCGAAGCCCTGTCGTGGTCGCAGCTGCGGCCGATGTATGTGGACCTGTACAAGCAGTCGTTCTCGAAAGAAGACGTGCTGGCGATGGCCGAGTTCTACGAGAGCAGCGCCGGACAGAGCCTGCTCGACAAGACCCCCGCACTGATGCAGAACCTGATGGTGGCGATCCAGCAGAAGATGAATCCCCTGCTGGCCAGCCTGCAGAAGGACCTGGAAGCGATCGTCGCGGAAGAGAAGAAGTAAAGGGCTGCTGGCCGCTGATGTGCTGCACGTTTCGGGTGTTTGGCGATAGCCAGTCCGAAAGCTACCCCTCCCTAGCCCTCCCCTTGCCTACGCGAAAGGGAGGGGGCTGATCGAAGAGTCGAGGAGTCGCGCGGATGGCCGGCACGCTTCTACCCCCTCCCTTTCGCGCAGCGAAGGGGAGGGTTGGGAAGAGGGGCTTTCAAGCCCTTGGCAAACCGAGAAAAGCTCAGCAGAAACACCGAGCGCAGGGAAGAGCAGCAGAGCCCTGCGCTCGCAACGCGCCACGCACGTCTCACTGCAGATCACTCCGCCGGGCTATCCCACGTCCAACCAAATAGTCCCATCGCCTTCTGGAATTCACGATCCAGCGGCGCACTCACTTCCACGCGCCCACCCGCATGCGGATGCGGGAAACCCAGCCGTTCGGCGTGCAGCAACATGCGGTGCACGCCCTGCATGCGGAAGCTGCGGTTGTGACGCCCATCGCCGTGACTGGTATCGCCGATCAGGTGATGGAACAGATGCTTGAGGTGCCGCCGGATCTGCCGGAAACGCCCGGTCTGCGGCTGGCAACGCAGCAACGCATAACGCGAGGTCGGGAAGCCATTTGACGGGATCGCCAACTCGCCGGTCAGCAGTTTCTGGAAGTGGGTGATGGCCTGTTTCTTCACCGGCTTGCCGGGGCCGCCATCCAGGTCGTGATCGACGGTGAAGGCATCTTCGGCCGGCCAGCCGCGACAGATGGCGAGGTAATCCTTGCTCACCTCGCCGCCCATCAAGGCCTTGCCCAGTGCACTGGCGGTCTCGCGATCAAAGGCCAACAGCAGGCAACCGCTGGTGGCGCGATCCAAGCGGTGCACCAGGAAGATCGGCTTGCCCAGTTGCTCACGCAGGCGGTCGGCGAGGAAGTCATCTTCGCCGCGCGCCAACTTGCTGTCGTGGACCATCAAACCGGCCGGTTTGTTGACCACCGCCAACCACTGGTCCTGATACAACAACGGCAACGGCTCAAACACGACCTGCGCGACTTCGGTTTCCAGCACCTCGCTCATCGACGCAACCACGCCGATGCCAGTGCCAGCACGCCGACGCCACCGGTGATCCATGACCACAACGGCACCGACGCCAGCTGCGGCCCGCCGGCCTGCAGGCCGTACAGCAGCGCCGACACCACCACCAGGCCAACGCCGGTCACGGCGGTGATCACACGCCGCTGCATGCGCTGCAAGGTTTCGTTGAGGCTGACGATGTCCTGCGAGCGCATCGCCAGTTCGTGTTTGCCTTCCACCTGCTGACGCAGCCAGTTGTGCAGCAGCGCCGGCATGTCCGGTGCCTTGGTCATGATTTCCGGCAGGCGCTTGCCCAGTTCCTTCAGCGCGCGACGCGGGCTGTACCGCTCGCGCAGGATGCGTTCGAGCACTGGCTTGGCGACCGCCCAGATATCCAGCTGCGGATCGAGCTGACGGCCCACGCCTTCAATGTTGAGCAGCGTCTTCTGCAGCAGGATCAACTGCGGCTGCAGTGTCAGCTGGTAACGCTGTGCGGTGCGGAACAATTTCATCAGCACTTCGGCCAGCGAAATCTGCGACAACGGACGGGTGAAATACGGCTCGCACACCGCGCGTACCGCCGCCTCCAGCTCATCAATGCGCACCGTATTCGGCATCCACTGCGCCTGCAGGTGCAGTTCGGCAATGCGACGGTAATCGCGGTTGAAGATGGCCATGAAGTTCTCGGCGAGGTAGTACTGATCCTCTTCCGACAACTGGCCCATGATGCCGAAGTCCAGCGCGATGAAGCGCGGGTTGTCGCGACGGGTCGGATCGATATCCACCCAGATGTTGCCGGCATGCGCATCGGCGTGGAAGAAGTTGTCTCGGAACACCTGCGTGTAGAACACGCGCACGCCCTTGGCCGCCAGCGCCTTGCGATCGATGCCGGCCTTGTCCAGCGCAGCGATGTCGTCAGACGGAATGCCCCACACGCGCTCCAGCGTCAACGCGCGTTCGGCGGTATGGCTCCAGATCACTTCCGGCACGTACAGGTCGTCGGAGTTCTCCCAGAACCGGCGCAGCACGCTGGCATTGGCGCCTTCGCGCTGCAGGTCCAGCTCGGCGGCCAGCGTGGTTTCGATCTCAGCGACGACTTCGCGCGGGCGGATTTTGTCGGCACGCGGATGGGTACGTTCCACCAGCGCGGCCAGGGATTTCAGCAGCGCGATGTCGCCGTCGATCTGCTTTTCGATATCCGGGCGCAGCACCTTGACCACCACCTGGCGACCATCGTCCAACGTCGCGGCATGCACCTGCGCGATGGACGCCGAGGCCAGCGGCGCGGTGTCGAAGCTGGCGAAGGCTTCTGTGATCGGCAAGCCCAGCGTCTGCTCGACGATGCGTAGCGCCTGCTCGCCATCGAACGGCTTGACCCGGTCCTGCAGCAAGGTCAGTTCAGCAGCGACATCCGGCGGCACCAGATCGCGGCGGGTGGAGAGAATCTGCCCGAACTTGACGAAGATCGGCCCCAACTCCTGCAGCGCCAACCGCAGCCGCGCACCGCGCGATTGCGAGGCGATATCGGCGCTGGCACGCGGCACGAAGGGCTTGGCCACACGCAGCCAACGTCCGACGGGCGTGCCGTCGAGCAGGTCATCCAGCCGATAACGCAGCATCACCCGGCCGATACGGCTGGCGCGGAACATGGCGCGGGTCGCCTTCATGCCACGCCTCCCATGCGCTGACGCAGGCGCGCGATGCGCACACCCAGGCGTTCGACATCATCGCGAATCACATCCACGTCATCGTGGAACGCATCCAGCTCGCCACGCGCCACCACATCACGCGATTCCTCGGTGACGTATTCGGCCGCGCTTTCCGCCAGATCCTTCGCGCTGCGACTGGCCTGGGCCAGCGCCGAACGCAGGGTCTGCGCGACCTGCACGCCCAGCACGTCACCAAACACCTTGACGAAGGGCTGCTGCCAATCGGGGTCGAAACGACTGGCCAGCTGCTGCAGTCGGCGCGCCAGCTCGGCATCGCCGGAGACCTTCACCCGGCCCGCCGGTGCCGACGCATTACGCCGTGCGTTGGCCATGAACGGCAACTGCGCCAGCACGCCGCCCAGGGTGCTGCGCACGGCGAGGTCCGGTTCCAGCGACGAATCGACCGGGCCGACCGTCAGGCGCTGACCCTCGACGCCGATCTGCATCGCCAGTGACGGCGACTCCAGCGTCAGCGCGATGCGCTGGCCGTCGAGCGAGGCCAATGCGGTGCGGGTGTCCGGATCCAGTGCCAGCGCACGGTTGAGCGCAATTTCCAGCGCACGCCCGGCCAGCGGCTTGATGACATTGAAGGGGGAAGAAGACATGCCGGGCATTCTACCGAAGCGGGGGTCTTGAGGCGGGGAGCGGGGATTGGGGAGCGGGGAATGAGAGGTTCTGTGTGATTGATGCGTCGCGCGCCCGGCTCACAACATGAAAGGCTCGGTGGTCAGTCTTCAGCCCGAACGTGATCACGCACCACCCGCTCTCATCAGCAATTCAATCCCTGCTCCCCATTCCCCGCTCCCCGCCCTTCACCAACTCGTTCCCCGCTCCCCATTCCCATTCCCTGCTCCCCGCCCTTCACCTGATTCACTCCCCATTCCCGCTTCCCTGTTCCCCGCTCCCGAACAACCGTTCATGCTATGCCCACCCACTTCAATGCAATCGTCAGGAGCACACAGGCAATGAGCAAGACCCGGGTTGGCATCATCTTCGGCGGTCGTTCGGCCGAGCACGAGGTCTCGCTGCAGTCGGCGAAGAACATCCTCGACGCGCTGGACAAGAACCGGTTCGACGTCAGCCTGATCGGCATCGACAAGCTCGGCCTGTGGCACCTGTGCGACCCGACCAGCTTCCTGCTCAATGCCGACGACCCCAAGCGCATCGCACTCAACACGGCCGGCCCGGTGCTATCGGTGATTCCCGGTGCCGAGCGCGGCCAGCTCGTCGCCGCCGACGGCCAGGCGCTGCCGCAGATCGACGTGGTGTTCCCGATCGTGCACGGCACGCTGGGCGAAGACGGCACCCTGCAAGGCCTGCTGCGCACGCTGAACCTGCCCTTCGCCGGCCCCGGCGTGCTCGGCGCCGCCGCCGCGATGGACAAGGACGTGGCCAAGCGCCTGCTGCGCGATGCCGGCCTGGCGGTCGCGCCGTTTGTCTGTCTCACCCGCATCAGCGCGGCCCGCACCGGCTACGACGCACTGGTCGCCGAACTGGGTTCGCCGCTGTTCGTGAAGCCGGCCAACCAAGGCTCGTCGGTCGGCGTGAGCAAGGTGCGCAACGCGGCCGAGTACGACACCGCGATGGCGCTGGCCTTGTCGTTCGACCACAAGGTGCTGGTGGAATCGGCCATCAGCGGCCGCGAGATCGAATGCGCGGTGCTGGGCAACGAACTCCCCGAAGCCAGCCTCTGCGGTGAGGTCGTGGTGCATGACGACTTCTACGCCTACGACACCAAGTACATCAGCGCCAACGGCGCCGAGACGGTAATCCCGGCCGACATTGCCGCCGATGCACAGGAGCGCATCCGCGAGATCGCCCTGCGGGCCTACCAGGCGCTGGATTGCATCGGCATGGCGCGCGTCGACGTGTTCCTCACCCGCGCTGGCGACGTGGTGATCAACGAATTGAACACCCTGCCCGGCTTCACCAAGATCAGCATGTATCCCAAGCTGTGGGGCGCCACCGGTCTGGATTACACCTCGCTGATCACCCGCCTGATCGAACTGGCGCTGGAACGCCACGCTGCCGACAAGGCACTGCGCAGCTCCATCACCTCGGCCTGATCAGCGCCGCAGGAACAAACAAAGGCCCGCCCCGGCATCCGGGGCAGGCCTTTGCGTTGCGGACATTGCTCGCCAATGAATCGCGCGGTCTAGCCTTTCTTGCGGAACATCGAGATCACCGCAAGGACCAGGAACACCACGAACAGGATCCAGGCAATGTTGCTCGCCGCGCCGGCAATACCGCTGAAACCCAGCACGGCGGCAATGATGGCGATGACGAAGAAGACGACGGCGTAATGCAGCATGGCAACCCCTCACATGATTGGTATCACGGGGTCAGTCTGACTGTGGGTGTATCAGCTAAAGGTGATGAACTGTGAAGACGGCATGTTCATCCGCTGATAGTGCGACAGTTGCGGCGCTGCTTGCCGATCAGGCCTTCCCCGGCAAGCAGGAGAGGCAATGGACTCCATCAGCCCTGCCATTGTTGGCGCTGCAGCACTTCTCCAGCGTTGAAGCCCCTCTCCCCTTGCGGGACGAAGAGGATCGTTTGCGAACCATTGGTTCGCGGTCCGATGAGTGCCCTTGCGTCAACGCAAGGGCCGGGGCGCGGAGCGGGGGTTGGGGAGAGGGGAAGAGGCGCAGCCTCCTCCAATCAATCATTCAGACAATTACCCAATCACCCGCTTGAACGGCGGCAGCGAATCAATGATCCGCTTGCCATAACGCCGCGTCAGCAGGCGCGAGTCCAGAATGATTACGCGCCCGGTGTCCGTCGACGTACGAATCAACCGCCCCGAAAACTGCGTCAGCGTGCGCAGTGCATGCGGAATGGCGATCAGGTTGAACGAATTCAAACCGCGGCTCTCAAACCACTCGCTCAAAGTCGATGTCTGCGGGTCGGTCGGCACCGCGAACGGCACCTGGGTGATGACCACCGTGGTGCAGGCTTCGCCCGGCAGATCCAAACCTTCGCCGAAGGAGTTGAGCCCGAACAACACCGAGCCCTCACCGGCCGCTGTGCGCTTGAGGTGTTCGTCGATCATCCGCTGTTTGGCTGTTTCGCCCTGCACCAGCACCTTCTTGCGAAAGGTGGCCGGCATCAGTTCGGCCACTTTTTCCATCTTCCAGCGCGAGGTGAACAGCACGATGCTGCCCTTCTCCCAATCCAGCTCGGCCGCCAGGTACTTGGCCACTTCCTTGGGATGACGTTCGCGGTCGTCCGGCGTCACCGGAAACTGCGGGACGATCAATTCGGCCTGGTTCGGCAGATCGAACGGCGAGGCAAGCGACACCATTTCCGCGTCTTCGGGAATGCCGTTGTCGATGGCCAGCGATTGGAAATCACCGCCGCCAGTGAGCGTGGCCGAGGTCATCACCACCGAGTTCACTTCGTCCCACAGCAGCTTGCGCAACACCATCGCCGCCGACACCGGCGAGCAATGCAGGATGTAGTCGCCTTCGCGCGACAAGGTCACCCAGCGCGCGATCGGCGGCTGGCCTTCCTTGTCCTCGCGCCGCCAGCCAGCCCACAGGTTGTACTGCTGCTCGATCATTTCCAGCGCCATGCCCAGGTTGCGCTGCAGACGTTCATGGCCGGCGTCTTCCGGCTTGCCCTTGGCCACCAGCGACGTTGCCGCCGTCGCCCAGTTGAGCAGGCTGCGCGTTTCATCAGCCAGCACTTCGATGGGCTGTTTCCACGCTTCGGGCAGGCGACCGTTGGCGGCGCGCCACATCGGCTCGCGATCATCCGGTTGCGGAATCCACACGTTGGCAATGTCGTCGCGAAAACTCTTGAGCAGCTTGCTCACGCGCGATGCCACGTCGATGGCTTCGTTCGGCAACAGGTTGCCGATCTTGTCCTTGTCCACCGCGCGATACGCACCGGCGATCAGAATCTGCAGACGACCGGTGCGCTTGGCCATGTCGTCCAGCGGCAGGTTGGCCGCGCCCTGGTCGATGGCGACATTGCCGATGTGGTGGCCTTCGTCCAGCACCAGCAGCATGTCCCCGGGCGGTGCGATCAACGGCTGGCCGCTGTCGCTCTCGCCGATGGACAGCGCCGACAACAGCAAGGCGTGATTGGTCACCACGATCTGCGCATCACGCACTTCGGTGCGCGCGCGCAGCACCGGGCATTGCGCCGAATACGCGCAGCGGCGGCCCGCACAGGCCGAAGCCGGCGTGGTGATGCGCATGCGCAGCGTGGTCGACACGGTTTCCGGGGCGTTGTCGAGGTCGCCGTTCCAGCGGCCTTCGATGAAGGCCTTGCTCAGCTTCTCGGCCACGTCCATTTCAATCGGTGCCAATGGCCGGTCGTAGAGCTGCACGTCGTCGCCGAACATGCCCTCCTGCGCGCCCTCGCCCTGCGCTTCGGCGGCATTGCGCGTGCACAGGTAGCGGGTGCGGCCCTTGGCCAAAGCCACCGTGGCCTGCAAGCCAGTGGACTTGAGGAAGTTGGGAATGTCGCGTTCGACCAGCTGCGACTGCAGCGCCACCGTGCCGGTGCTGATGACCAGCTTCTTCTTGCTGGCCAACGCAATCGGCACGCCAGCGGTGAGGTAACCCAGGCTCTTGCCGACGCCGGTGGGCGCCTCCACCACGCCGACGCCGCCGGTGGCCAGCGCGCGCGACACCACGCCGATCATCTGGCTCTGCGAGCGGCGCGTACTGAAGCCCGGCGTATTGGCCTGCAGCTTGGCGTAAGCGTCGCGGATGCCGGCCTTCAGTTCCTCGGTCAACGTCCGCGGTGCTTCTACTTTTTCACTCACGCCAATCTGCCACCTGCTCCCATCAAGGCCGGCATTTTCCCATACCCGCCCGCATTCACCGAATGCGCTGGTGGCTCAGGGTTTTCCGGGCGGCAACGGCCGCCGCAAGGCCTGCACCAGTGCCCAAGCCAGCAGGAGGTAGCCGACCGCTTCCAGCAACGACAACACCAGGTGGGACACGCTCAACAGCGTATTCATCATGCCCACCGCCTGGAAATTGCCGGCTGCGATGAGCAGCAGCGGCAAGGCGCTCAGCACGCCACCGACCAGCGCGGCGACCAGCAACAACGCCAGCCCCCACAGCGCCACGCCGCGTACTTTGCCGCGTGGGGTGTCGAGCACCATCACCAAGGCGATGCCCAGCGCGATCAGGATGGGCAGGCGATAACCGACGGAAACCAGCAGCGTGCTCAGCAACTCGGAAGGATCCATGCTCGGCCTCAGTCCGCAGTGACCAGCAGCGCGTCACGACCGCGCAGCTCGGCGTAGATGGCGTCGGTTTCCGGGCGCATGCCGTGCCATTGCTGGAAGCTCTCGGCGGCTTGTTCAACCAGCATGCCCAGCCCGTCAAAACTGTTGCGGCAACCGGCCGCACGCGCCCAGGCCAGGAACGGGATTGCCGCCTCGCCGTAATTCAGGTCCACCGCCGTGGTCATGCTGTTGACCAGCGACAGTGGCAGGTTGAAGCCGGTGGCGTCACCACGCGCGGCCGAGGTGGCGTTGATGATCAATTCAAAGTCGCCCTGCTCGCGCAGCGCGTCCCAGTACGCGGAGATGGCGCGGCCCGGTTCGCTCATTGCATCGACCAGCGCATCGGCGCGTTCAGGCGAGCGGTTGACCACGATCAGTTCCAGGATGCCGGCATCCAGCAAGGCCGGGGCCACACCGCGCGCGGCACCGCCAGCGCCCAGCAACAGTACGCGGCGGCCACGCAGGTCCAACCCATGCCGACCGGTGAGGTCGCGCACCAGGCCGATGCCGTCGGTGTTGTCGCCATGCCAGCGTTCGCCCTTGCGCAGCAGCGTGTTGACCGCGCCGGCGCGGTGCGCACGCGAGGTGGTTGTCGTACACAGCGCAAACGCGGCTTCCTTGTGCGGCAAGGTCACGTTGGCACCCACGCCACCGTCGGCCGCAAAAGCCTCCAATGCGGTCAGGAATCCTTCCGGTGACGCCTCGATGGCGCGGTAATCCACCGTGATGCCATGCGCCTTGCCGAACGCGGCCTGGATGCGCGGCGACTGCGAATGGGCGATGGGCTGACCGAATACAGCGTAGCGGGGAGCGCTCATGGGGATCCTTTGCGATGACCTAGACTGGACGCGACTCTTGCCTGCGGAACCCAGATGCGGACCCGACCACTGCTGCTCGCGCTGACTGCGAGTCTACTCTTTACCCCGGCAGCCTCGGCGCTTTCAGAATTCGGCATTGAAGGCATGGGCATGGTTTCCACCCGCGCCGATGAGCTGCGCGCCACGATCAGCGCCGACGGCCAGCGCATCTTCTGGGCCAGCAACCGTGACGGCGGCGCCGGCGGCTGGGACCTGTGGCAGGCCACCTTGCAGGACAAGCGCTGGATGGACCCACAGCCACTGGCGCTCAACAGCGCGGCCGATGAGGTCGATCCGTTCCTGAGCAGCGATGGCCGTTGGCTGTACTTCGCTTCCAACCGCAACGGCGGGCGCGGCGGCTTTGATCTGTACCGCGCCCCGGTAGCTGCCAATGGCGACATCGGCGCGCCGCAGCCGTTGGATGCCGCCATCAACCGCCGGCAGGACGAACGCGCACCGGCCCTGGCCGACGACGGCCGCCTGCTGTTTTCCAGCAACCGCAATGGCGGTGCGGGCGGCTGGGACTTGTGGGTTGCCGCACAGGACGGCGATGGTTTCGCCGCGCCCACGCCATTGGACGGCATCAACAGCAACGCCGATGAAGTGGACGGCAGTTGGCTGGGCGGCGGCCGCGCCGTGGTGTTTGCGCGCAGCAATGCGCAAGGCGGCACACAGGTGTGGGTGTCGCAGTGCAGGCAGCAGCGATGGAGCGAGGCTGCACTGTTGTCGCTGTCGTTCAATACCGCAGAGAGCCAGACACGCGGCGCATTGATTGATGCCAACAAGCCCGGCGAAATGGTGGTCAGCGGCAGCGCACGCGCACCGCGCGCCGGCGGATTGGATCTGTACCGGATGAAGGCGCCGACGGTGGACAGCGACTGTCGTTGAGTTGGAGTGGGCTTCTGGTCGCCTGGATCAAAAGCTACCCCTCCCCCGCCCTCCTCTTGCTGGCGAAAATAGCGGGGGTAAACGCCGCTTCCGCTGCGATCTGACCGATGGCGCAGAACCACTCCTTCCCTTTGCATCAGCAAGGGGAAGGAGTGGGAGGGGTGCCGTTGGCCATTGCAGTTGCAATCACGCCAACAAAATTCACCGCCCCGCCAACACCTCACCACGCCGCTTTTCATAGTCGGCTTCGCTCATCTGGCCGCGCGCCTTCAGCTGGTTCAACTCGCGCAGCTTCGCCTCCACGTCCGGCTGCTGCGGCGTCTCACGTTGCAGGCGCTCGGCGGCCGAGTGCAGTTCCGGCGGGCGACGCGAGGCGCGCACGATGGCGGCGATCACGACGCCAATCAGCACTGCAAACAACAGCACGCCGAGCAGCCATACCGCCCAGTTGTAACCCTCAAGACCGGGAACATTCATCTCATGCCTCCTTCAACCAACGCGCGATCTGCGGCGCGTAATAGGTCAACACGCCATCAGCACCGGCACGCTTGAAACCGATCATCGTTTCCATCACGCACGCGCGCTCGTCCAGCCAACCGTTGGCCACCGCGGCCTTGAGCATCGCGTACTCGCCACTGACGTGATACGCAAAGGTCGGCACGCCGAACTCCTGTTTCACCCGGCGCACGATATCCAGGTACGGCATGCCCGGCTTGACCATGACCATGTCCGCGCCCTCTTCCAGATCCAGCGCGATCTCACGCATCGCCTCATCGCTGTTGGCCGGGTCCATCTGGTAGGTCTTCTTGTCGGCCTTGCCGAGGTTGCCGGAGCTGCCCACCGCATCGCGGAACGGGCCATAGAAGGCCGAAGCGTATTTGGCCGAGTACGCCATGATCCGCACGTTGATGTCACCGGCGGCGTCCAGCGCGGTGCGGATCGCACCGATGCGGCCGTCCATCATGTCCGACGGCGAGACGATGTCCACGCCAGCCTGCGCATGCGACAGCGATTGTTTGACCAACGCCTCCACCGTGATGTCGTTGAGCACGTAGCCGCGCTCATCGATGATGCCGTCCTGACCATGCGTGGTGTACGGGTCCAATGCCACGTCGGTCATCACGCCCAACTCGGGGAAGCGTGATTTCAGCGCGCGGATCGCCCGCTGCGCCAGGCCATCGGGATTCCATGCTTCGGCGGCATCCAGCGTCTTGCGTGACGGGTCGATCACCGGGAACAGATCGATCACCGGCACGCCCAGTTCCAGCGCCTGCTCGGCTTCACGCAGCAGCTCGTCGATGGACATGCGGTCCACACCCGGCATCGACCCCACCGGCGCGCGGCCGTCCAGTTCATGCACGAACACCGGCCAGATCAGATCGTTGCTGGTGAGCGTGTGTTCGCGCATCAAACGGCGCGAGAACTCGTCGTGGCGCATGCGACGCGGGCGGAAATGGGGATGGCCCATGGAAGACTCCTTGATTCAAAAAACAGTGGTCAGCGCAGCAGATAACCCTGCGGCTGTAATGGTTCGGGGAGCGGTTGGTGGCCCAGCGCATCCAGCACATCAATCTCGATGGTACGCACCAGCGCATCGAGCGGCAGGTCGTTGGGTTCCAGCCCGAACGGCTCTTCCATTTCTTCGCCCAACTGATCCAGGCCAAAGAAGGCATACGCCAACAACATCGACACCACCGGCGTCGCCCAGCCCAACGCACCGGCCAGGCCAAACGGCAGCAGCACGCAGAACAGCCATGCGCAGCGGTGCAGCAGCAAGGTGTAAGCAAATGGCAGCGGCGTGCCGGCAATGCGTTCGCAGGCGGCCTGCACGCTGGCCATGCCCTGCAGGCGCGTCTCGAACTGCCCGTACAGATAAGGATCCAACCGACCTTCGCGCAGCGGCACCGCCAGTTCGGCGGCCAATTGCGCGAGCAGACCGTCCGGAAGGTTGCGTCGTTCCAGCACGGCGCGTTGATCGTCGGCCAACCACGGCGCACTGACTGCCACCACGTCGGCACCGCGCAGACGCGCGGCCAATGCGTGGGCGAACGCGATCACCAGCCGCGAGGCACGCGTGCGCAGTTCGGGGTCGGCTGACAGCAAGGCGCCGGCCGCACGGGCAAAGCCGCGCGACTCGATCAGCAGCTGTCCCCACAACTTGCGGCCTTCCCACCAACGGTCGTGGCAAGCGCTGTTGCGGAAGCTCAGGAAGATCGACAGCACCAGGCCCAGCAGGGTGAACGGCACCACGGTGACGCCGTCACGGCCAAACGGATGCCAATAGCGCTCGAACGCCGCCACGGCCACTGCCAACGCGCCGATGGCCAGCACCTTGGGGGCGATGGCCGGCACGATGGAGCCGCGCAGGATGTACAGCAGCTGCCAGCCTTGGGGGCGGGGACGGATGATCATCAGGACGCAATCACGCCGGGCACCGGCCCGGCCAAGCGTCGCATTTTACGCCCCCCGCCCTTACAAGGCGGCCTTGCTCCCTAAATAGCCCCAGAGAACTCCGGCCTCAGATGAAGCCGCCGCCGATGCTCAGTCGGATTACCCCGACCACGATGACAATCGCATTGAGCAGCAATCCGGTCTTGGCCCGGCCACGCTTGCTGGCATGCGTGAACAGCAGGCCGATGGCGGCAATGATCGCGCCGATGGCTGCAAACGGGATCAAGAACCAATTACCCCAGCCCAGCAGCGGGATGAACGCCAGCACCATCCACAGCAGTGCCACAATGCCCCACACCAGACTGATCAACCCCATGGCTCTCTCCTTACATGACTGTGAGCAAGATAGCCCGGAAACGGGGGCTTTCAAGTGCCCCGGTAGCAAACTGTCATTCGCAACTGATTCACCGATGCGGGTGGATGATCCGCAAAGTGCCATCACCGGGGAGTGAAACCATGAAACTACTGTCTGCCCTCGCACTGGGCATTGTCCTGTCCACGGCCGGCTGCGCCAGCACCTCCAAGGTGATGTTGGGCCAGGCCCGCGCCCCCGTTGACCCGGCCAGCGTGCAGATCTATTCAACGCCGCCACCCGGCTCGGTGGAGATTGCGCAGCTGGAATCGTCCAGCGCAGTCGGCTTCGGCACCCAAGGCCAGACCGACGCCGCCATCGCCCGGCTCAAGCGCGAAGCCGCGGCATTGGGCGCCAATGGCGTGATCCTGATGGGCGTGGGCGCCGGCGGCTCGCCGGTCGGCATGTCGGTCGGCGCTGGCAGTTACGGCCGGCACAGCGCCGGCGGCTTGAGCGTCGGCATTCCCACCCAGCAGAAGCGCGCCGCCGGTGTGGCGATCTGGGTGCCGCAAGGCGCGGGCAGGTAAGCCAGCACAGCCGTTCGAGCAGGAATGCTGGGATTGCATCCCAGCCTGCCGGGGTCACGACAAAAGGGCGCCTTTCGGCGCCCTTTTGTTTACTTCCTGCGTTGCGCCGGAACAAACACTTCGTTGACCGCCTTGGCCAGCTGGTCTGGCGGCAGCAGGCCCTGGTCGAGCAGGAAGTTGTTGAACGCCAATCGGTCGAACTGGCTGCCCAGCGCCAGCTCGGTCTGCATGCGCAGTTCCATGATCCGCGTGTAGCCGTAGAAGTAGCTGCTGGCCTGACCCGGCGCACGCACGGTGTAGCGGTCCAGCTCCTGCGTGGTCATCGCCTCGGACAAACCCACACCGTCCACCAGCACGCGGTGCGCGCGCTCACGGTCGGTGAGGCCGAGGTTGAGCATGGGATCGAGCATTGCGCGTGCGGCACGCAGCAGGCGGAACTGCAGCGCGATCATCTGACCGTCCAGCGGCTCGAACGGCACCATCTCCGCTTCGGCATACAGTGCCCAGCCTTCGACGTTGACCGAGTTGAAGGCAAACAAGGTGCGGGCCAGCGAAATGCCGCGCTCAACCATCGCCGCGAACTGCAGGTCGTGGCCCGGACGGCCTTCATGCGCGCTCAGCGTCCATGCCGCCGAACCGAAATTGAAGTCGTCGTACTGGGCCTTTTCGCCCGACGCCGGGTTGCCCAGCGGCAGCACGAAGGTGCCCTGCTGGCCGGTGTTGCCCACCAGCGGCGCCGGCAGGTAATGCGGCGCGGGTGATGCGGCACTTTCGGCCTCACTGCCCAGGCGCATCTGCAACGGACGCTGCGGCACATCGACGATGCCCTGCTTGCGGATGATTGGATCGATGGCATCGATCACGCCGCGATAGTGCGACTCAAGATGATCGTTGCTGATCTTGTCTTGCTTCAGCGCGCGGATCACCGCGGCGTAATCGTTGGGATCAGCGACCTTCAATCCCTTGGCCTGCACGACCAGCGGTGCCAGCTGGCGCATCATCGCGCGGGTCTCCATGTACTCCAGCTGCGCACGCTGCATCAGCAGCGCCGGGTCGATGTCCACGCCCACTTCCTTGAGCTGGAAGGCATACAGCTCGGCCGGCAGGCGGGTATCGGTGCGCGCGTTCGGCAATACCTCCTTCTGCGTCCAGGCGATGTAGTCCTTCATCTGCGAGGACAGCTCGGCCAGCGAGGCGTCGGCGCCTTCGATCTTGTACTTGGCGAACAACTTGCCGATGCCGGCGATGTAGGTATCGACGTTGGCCAGTGCTTGGTCGACTTCGATCTTCGTCGGCTGCAGCAGGTTCGGCGTGCCGCGCTTTTCTTCGTAACGCTGACGCGCCAGCGTAGCCATCGACTGCGTGCCCGGCGCCTGACCGAGGTAGGCCTTGAGCCGATCCAGTGCCTTGGCCCGACGCGCTTCCGGCACCTGGTCGGAGAGCAGGTTGTTGAGGCCACTGAACACGGTTTGCGGCACATCCAGCCACGGCATCAGGTGCTGCTCGTTGAGCGTGCTGCCTTCGATGCTGCGCTC
Source organism: Stenotrophomonas sp. (assembly GCF_050737575.1). Taxonomy (GTDB): domain Bacteria; phylum Pseudomonadota; class Gammaproteobacteria; order Xanthomonadales; family Xanthomonadaceae; genus Stenotrophomonas. The sequence continues at coordinate 351,572 of NZ_JBOHXW010000003.1, read as the reverse complement.
GGCGGCGGCGATCATGATTTCCAGATCCTGGCGCACGTTCGGGTCGCGTTCGAGCTGCAGCTTTTCACGCAGCTGGTCGCGCGCCTTGCTCAAGGCGGCGCGGTAACGACCGGTGTACTCCGGGCCGAGGTCTGCAACCTTGTCGTCGTAGCCCGGCACACCGAAGAAGCTCGCCATTTCCGGTTGGAACGGCGCCTGTGCCTGCAGCAGGATCTGCGCCAGTTCATTGCTGTGGGCAACCCAGCTTGGCGCGGCGGGCGCGGTCTTGCTGGCGGGCCCAGCAGCGACTGCAGTCAACGGCAACGGCGCGGCCAGCGCGAGGACAATGGCGAGGACGAGAGGTTTCATGCGCGGCTCCTGAAGTCAGTGCCGTGACCCTACGCAGTCCGCCTTGGTGCGACAAGGGCCATTGGCATTGATGGTTGCCTGCGTTTGTTTGTGGGCGAACAGCGCCCTCATCCGGTGCTTCGCACCCCCTTCTCCCGTCAACGGGAGAAGGGATGTAGCTCTGCTCACTGGATGCAGCTCGGCCCCTGAGCTGGCGCCGCCATGCAGCGGGATATCCGACCGATCAAGGCTTCAAACAACGACCCAGGAAGTTCTCGGCAATGCGGTAACGGTGCAGCGCGTTGGCACCGGACAAGCCGTGCTTGGCGCCGGGGTAGGTCATCAACTCGAACGGCTGGCCGCGTTTCTGCAGGGCGCTCATCAGGCTGGTGGAATTGCTGAAGAGCACGTTGTCATCGGCCATGCCGTGGATCAGCAGCAGCGGCGAGGTCAGGCCATCCACATGGGTGAGCACGCGGCCTTCGGTATAACCGGCCACGTTGGCCGCCGGCAGGTTCATGTAACGCTCGGTGTAGTGCGTGTCATACAGGCCCCAATCGGTGACCGGTGCGCCGGCCACGCCGCAGGCGTACTGGTCCGATGCCTTGGCCAGCAGCATCAACGTCATGTAGCCGCCGTTGGACCAGCCCTGCACGCCGATGCGCTTGCCATCCACCCACGGCTGCGACTTCAGCCATTCCACGCCCTTGAGCTGGTCGGCCACTTCCACCGTGCCCTGCACGCCATACAGCGCGCCACCAAAATCACGGCCGCGACGCGGCGTGCCACGGTTGTCCAGCGAGAACACCACATACCCCTGCTGCGCCAGGTATTGGTTGAACAGGTGATCGCCACGGCCGGGCCAGCTGTCGGTCACGGTCTGCGATGCCGGGCCGCCGTACACATACACGGCTACCGGGTACTGCTTGCCCGGATCGAAACCTTCCGGCTTGACCAGGCTGTAGTTCAGTTCGGTCTTGCCATCGGCGGCGGTCAGCGTGCCGTATTCGACCGGGCGCTGTGCATCGAGGTACTTCGCGTACGGATGCTTGGGATCGGCCAGATTGTTGTCCAGCAACGTGGCGATCTTTTCACCATTGGCGCGGTACAGCTCGATCTGCGGCGGCGTGGTGTGGTTGGACCAGCTGTCCACGTAGACGCTGGCGTTGTTGGCGAACGCGGCGCTGTGCATGCCGGCGCTGTGCGAGAGCTTCTTCAACGCGCCGCCCGCCAGCGGCACCGCATAGATTTCGCTGCGCAGCGGGGATTCCACACCGGCGCGGAAATACGCCGTACCCGCGGCTTCATCCACGGCCAGCAGTTCGTCCACCGGCCAGTTGCCGGAGGTCAACGCGGTGAGTTGCGTGCCGTCGGCGCTGGCCAGGTACAGGTGCTCGAAACCACTGCGCTCGGACGACCACACAAAGCGCCCGTCCTTGAGGAAACGCAGGCTGTTGTGCAGCGGCACCCAGGTCTTGCTGGTTTCAGTGACCAGCGTGCGTTGCTTGCCATCGACCAGGTTGGCTTCGATCAACGCCAGCTGTTTCTGGTCGCGACTCTGACGCTGGAAGGTGAGGTGTTGCGGGTCGCGCCAGGTGACGCGGGCCAGGTAGATGTCCTGCTCCTTGCCCAGATCCACCCAACGCGGCGCAGCGCCAGCACGCGGGGCGACCACGCCCAGCGTGACCAGCACGTTGCGATCACCGGCAGCCGGGTAACGCTGTTCGATCATCTCCACGCGGTCGGCGTACATTTCGTAGCGCTTCTGCACCGGCACCGGCGATTCGTCGATGCGGGCAAAGGCAATGGCCGAGTCATCCGGTGCCCACCAGTAGCCGGTGTGGCGGTCCATTTCCTCGTCGGCGACAAACTCGGCCACGCCATTGCCAATGACCGCGCTGCCGTCGGTGGTCAGCTGCAGCTGCTTGCCGCTGGCCAGGTCGATCACCCACAGATTGCGCTCGCGCACGAAGCTGACGAAGCCGCCGTTGGGCGAGAGCTTGGCGTCGGTGGTGAAACCTTCGCCGTGCGTGAGCTGGCGCACCGCATCGCGGCCCTGCTTGCCCAGGTCGTACAGATACAGCTCGCCGCCCAGCGGGAACAGCAGCGTCTTGCCGTCAGGCGACCACTGGTAATCGACAATGCCGCTGAAGGCGGCGATGCGCTGCCGCTCGCGGCGCGCCTTTTCGGCATCGCTCAGGGTCTCGGTGCCGGGCAGCACCACTTTGGAATCGACCAGCAGCCTGGTCTGGCCGCTGGCGATGTTGTATTCCCACAGGTCCAGCTGGTTGCGGTCGCTGTCCTTGCCGCGCAGGAAGGTCACGCGCGAGCCATCCGGCGCGACCTTGGGCTTCATCAGCGTGGGGCCGGACAGCGGCGCACTGCCGGTGATGGCTTCGAGGGTGAGTTTCTCAGCGTGGACGGCGGGCGTGGCGAGCATCAGGGCAAGGGCAATGAACAAGGGGCGCATGGAGTTCCTGTCGAGGACAGCACGGATCGGGGCATCCTAGCCGAGCACCCGCGCCGATGCCCCTGACGTTAGTCCCGCTTGCCGAACAGGAGCTTGCGCTCTTCCTCGCTGAGCGGCTGCCCGGCCTGCGGGTTCACCGTAGGGCCGAGCGCGTACGCACGCTGCGTGGCCGGGCGCTCGGCGATGGCCTGGTGCCAGCGGCCCAGGTGCGGGAACGCCACAAAATCCGCCGGCAGCTTGGAATAGGCGCCAATCCACGGGTAGCTGGCCATGTCGGCGATGCCGTATTCCTCGCCGGCCAGGTAGTTGGATTCGGACAACCGCTTGTCCATCACCCGGTGCAGGCGCCGCACCTCGCTGTCGTAGCGCTCGATGGCATACGGAATGCGCTCGGGCGCGTACACATTGAAGTGGCCCATCTGCCCGCTCATGGGGCCCAACCCGCCCATCTGCCAGAACAGCCATTCCAGCGTGGCGGCACGGCCGCGCAGGTCGGCCGGCAGGAAGCGGCCGGTCTTCTCGGCCAGATACAGCAGGATCGCGCCGGACTCGAACACACTCAGCGGCGCGCCGCCGTCTGCCGGGGCGTGGTCGACGATGGCCGGCATCTTGTTGTTGGGCGAAATGGCCAGGAACTCCGGCAGGAACTGGTCGCCCTTGCCGATGTTGACCGGATGCAGGCGGTAATCCAGCCCGGCTTCTTCCAGGAACAACGTGATCTTGTGACCGTTGGGCGTGGGCCAGTAATACAGGTCGATCATCGGGAAAGCTCCAGCAGACGGGCCTTGGAGTGTAGCCACGCGCCCCGCTTGGCAGGGTTAAAACAGCCCGGTAATCTGCGTCCTTTCTTGCAACGCAGCATCCTTCTACATGTCCTCGAACGCCCCCCTGAGCCCGCTCTCCTCGCTGATCTTCGCCTCACGCTGGCTGCAGCTGCCGTTGTACCTGGGCCTGATCCTGGCGCAGTGCGTCTACGTGTTCCTGTTCGGCAAGGAGCTGTGGCACCTGATCCACTCGGCCACCGAGATGACCGAGCAGCTGATCATGCTGGCAGTGCTGGGCCTGATCGACGTGGTGATGATCTCCAACCTGCTGGTGATGGTGATCGTCGGCGGCTATGAAACCTTCGTCTCGCGCCTGCGCCTGCAAAACCATCCGGATCAGCCGGAGTGGCTGAGCCACGTCAACGCCTCGGTGCTGAAGGTGAAACTGGCGATGGCGATCATCGGCATCTCCTCGATCCACCTGCTCAAGACCTTCATCGAGATCGGCACGCTGGGCGCGGAAGGCAGCAAGTACACCGAAGCCGGCGTGTTGTGGCAGACCGTCATCCACTGCGTGTTCATCCTCTCGGCCATTGGCATTGCCTGGACCGACAAGCTGATGTCCAACAGCCACAGCAAGCCAGCCGCGCACCACTGAGGACGGCTTGGATGGGCGCCAGCGCAATGTGACGCCCATCAAACTTTCACCCGATCAACACGCCCTGCCCCCGCAGTCCGGGCCGGCGGTGCTAGATTCGCGCTTCACTGCCGTTGGACGCGGCATCGGGAAATGCCGCGTCCACATGCCCACCGGGGCCGGCCAGTCCACGTTCGTCGATTCAAGGGGATGTTTGATGTCGTACGTCACGATCCAAGGCAAGGCGCGCCTGCTGGCGCCCGTCGTTCTGCTGGCCGCATTGGCCGCCTGTTCCGGCAAGGATGAAACCGCAGCACCCACCGCCGCTACCGCCGCCGCACCTGCTACCGCACCGGCAACGGCCGCGGTCGACCAGGCCGCGTCCAACAAAGTGCAGGCCATGGACACCGCGCAGCTGCGCGATTCAGCCAGCACCGCCCTGCGCGAAAACCGCATGTATGCCCCGGCCGGCGACAACGCGATGGAGTACTACCTGGCGCTGCGCGACAAGCTGCCAGAAGACGCCTCGATCAAGAACGCGCTGACCGATCTGCAGCCCTATACCCTGATCGCCGCCGAGCAGGCCTTGGGCCGGGAAGACTTCACCGAAGCCCAGCGCCTGATCGCGATGGTGGAAAAAGTAGACCCGACCGCACCGGCTCTGCCGCGCTTGAAGCAGGGCGTCACTGGCGGCATCCAGGTCGCCGAGCGCCGCACCGTGGAAGAAGCCGACAAGGCCAAGAAGGACGCTGAAAACCGCGCCAAGCAGCAGGTCGAACAGCAACGCCTTGCCCAGCAGCAGGCAGGCGAAGCCAGCGCCGCACAGCAGCTGGCCGCGCGCCAGGAAGCCGCGCGTAAGGAAAGCGAGCGCCTGGAAGCCGAGCGCCAAGCGGCTACCCGTCGTGAATCCGAACAACGCAGCGCCGCACAGGCCGCTGCACAGCAGGCCGCCGCACCCAAGCCCGCCGCCGCAGCTGCCGCACCGGCACTGCGCGCGGTCAGTACGCCGGCCCCGCGCTATCCGGCCGACGCCCTGCGTTCGGGCACCTCCGGCGAAGTGCTGGTGGAACTCACCATCGGCACCGACGGCTCGGTCACCGACGCCCGCGTGCTGCGCGCTACTCCGGCGCGTGTGTTCGACCGTGAAGCACTGAGCGCAGTGCGCCGCTGGAAGTTCGAGCCGATTGCCAACTCGGTGACTACGCGTCGTACGTTGGCGTTTGCACCGAACAAGTAAGCGCGCGGATTCAAGCGATTCATGGAAAAGCCCGGAGCGATCCGGGCTTTTTCTTTGGCTGGACGGTCGGTGCCGGTGTTTGGGTTTTGGTGCATCAGAAAGTCAAAATCTTCCCCTCACCCCTACCCCTCTCCCGCACGCGGGAGAGGGGATGTGATCGACACATTTGGACTACTGCGTTTGCAGCGGGGAGCGCGCAGGCAAAACAACAGCAGGAAGTAGAGCGGGAGCAACGAGCAGCGTCAGGAACAGGAACAGAAGCAACGGCAACGGCAACGGCAACGGCAACGGCAACGGCAACGGCAACGGCAACGGCAACGGCAACGGCAACCGATGCTGCTGTTCTTGCTCCGTCATTCGCTCGGCTTTGGCTTGCAGCTCTTGCTTCGGCTTCGGCATTCGCTTTGGCTTTGGCTTTGGCTTTGGATTGTTCTCTTGCTCTTGCTGCTGCTCTTGCTGCTGCTCTTTCCCTTCTCCCGCACGCGGGAGAAGGTGCCCGAAGGGCGGATGAGGGCTGCTTTGACTCCTGCTTCGGCTACTCCTCCCTTCGCCCCAAAACTCTCCCCCAAAAAAAAGACCCGGATCGCTCCGGGCCTTTCTCACAACCATATCCCTGCCCTATCAGCCCGAAATGGCCAACCGCTCCTGGCGATAGCGCCACACCGCGAACAACCACAGCAAGGCAGCCAACAGCGCCGACGCGCCCAGATACACCGCCCATTGCAGACCGGATGGCATCTCGCCGCGCGTCACCTTCACCAGCATCTGGTTCTGCGACAGGAACGGCACGGCGTACTGCCACAACTGCGTGTCCTTCAGCGGGTACGCCATCAGCGCATAACCGGGCAGCATCGGCAGCATCATCAGCCACACCATGTGGCTCTGCGCTTCCTTCATGCTCTTGGCGCTCGCCGACAGGCACGTCAGCAGCGCGGTGCCGATCAACACCAGCGGCAGCAGGATCACCAGCAGCTTGCCCATGGCCGCGAAGCTCACATCCAGCGAACGCGCCGCGCCGCTGCCAATGCTCGCACTGAGCTTGAACGACAGCAGGATCAGCAGCATCGACGCCAGACCCAACACCACCGCAGCCAGCATCTTGCCGCTGACCAGCGCGCTGCGTGATGCCGGCGTTGCCAACAGCGGTTCCAGCGATTGCCGCTCGCGCTCACCGGCGGTGGTATCCATTGCCAAGTGCGAGCCACCGACGAAGGCGAACAGCATCAACACCAGCGGCAACACGATGGACAGGAAGATGCCGCGCTTGGCCTCGGCCGTGGCCAGGTCACGGATGCCGACATTCACCGGCGCCGCCACCATCGGGCTGACGCCGCGTGCAAGCAAGCGCAATGCACCCACCGATTGCCCGTACTCGCTCAGCGTGGCGCGAACGCGTGCGACCTGCACATCGCCGGTACGGCGTGTGGTGTCGGCCACGATTTCCACCTTGGCCGGTTTGCCGGCATGCCAATCCTCGGCAAAATCCGCGTCGATCACCAAGGCCACGTCTTCTTTCTGGCTGCGGATGCGGGCCTCGAAATCCTTCGGCGCCTCGGTGGCATTGATGCCACGGCTGGCGAGGAAGGCGACCAGGTTCGGCGCCTGCTGCATGCCAACCACCGACACCGTCATGTCCTTGTCCAACTGCGTTTCGGCGCGCAGGTTGGTGAGCTTGTTCATGCCCAGGAACAATAACGGATACAGCAGCGGCGCGGTCAACAAGGTCAGCAGGAAGGTGCGACGGTCGCGTGAGAAATCGCGCAGCTCCTTGCGCATCACCGTCCACATGTTGCTGAAGAATCCAATCCGGTTCATGCGTGCAGGCCCTCTTCGCTGCCGATCAACTTCACGAACGCATCTTCCAGGTTGGCCTCGTGCGCCTGTTCGCGCAGTTCATCCGGCGTTCCCTGTGCCACCACGCGGCCATGCGCAACGATGACGATGCGATCACACAGCGCCGCCACCTCCTGCATGATGTGGCTGGAAAAAATGACGCAGCGTCCTTCCTCACGCAGTTCCTTGAGGAAGCCACGCAGGCCGCGCGTGGTCATCACGTCCAGGCCATTGGTGGGTTCGTCGAGGATGACGTTGCGCGGGTCGTGGATCAGCGCGCGTGCGATGGCGGTTTTGGTGCGCTGGCCCTGGCTGAAGCCTTCGGTGCTGCGATCGAGGAAATCTTCCATCTGCAATGCTGCAGACAGACGCGCGGTGCGTGCGGCAATGTCCGCCGCCGACATGCCATGCAGTTCACCGAAGTAGTCGATGTTTTCGCGTGCAGTCAGGCGTTTGTAGACGCCGCGCGCATCGGGCAGCACGCCCAGGCTGCGGCGCACGGCATTCGGATCGATTGCCGGATCGATGCCATCCACCAGCACGCGGCCACTTTCCGGCGTCATCAACGTGTAGAGCATGCGCAGCGTGGTGGTCTTGCCAGCACCGTTGGGGCCGAGCAGACCGGTGATCTGGCCGTCGTGCGCGGTGAAGCCCACATCGTCCACGGCGATCACCGGGGTTTTGTCCTTGCCCTTGCCGGGGAAGGTCTTGCGGAGTCGTTCTGCAACGATCATTTCAGCGGATTCCTTGGCAATGCGATGACATCACGGTTCCCAGCCATTGAAGCTGGTGAACGGCGGCACGTAGTTGAGCTTGTCCAGGCAGGCACCATCCAGCGGCTTGGCATCGGCCTTTTCCACAAACTGGGCGAACAGCTTGGGCATGCAGCCCGCGCCGAGCACCGCATGGCCCTGGCCGCGCAGCACGAACAAACGGCTGTTGGGCAGATGCGTGACGATCTGCTCGCCGTAACGCGGTGGCGTCACCGGATCGAACTCACCCGCCAGCACCAGCGCCGGCACCTGCGTGGCCAGCGGCTGGTGGAAATCTGCCGGCGCCGTGCCCTTCGGCCACACCTTGCACATCGCGGCCATGCCCTGCGCCATCTGGTTGCCCAGCACCGTGTCTTCGTCACCACCGGCGGCGGCCATGCCGTCGCTGTCCTCGCTGCAGACCACCGACAACTGCATGCCCATCGCCATGCTGTCCTTCATGTCGCTCTGCAGCATCTGCGTCAGCGCCATCAGATTTTCGTAGCGACCGGCACCGGCTTCATGGATCAGCTTCGGCAGCAGCGCGGCGGCGGCGGGCATGTACGCGTACATGCGCACCAGCCCGGCCACGGTTTCCGCAGTGACCTGACCTTCGCGTTGTTCGCCACTGGTGGCATCACGGTACGTCACCGTCACCGGCTGCGCACGCAACTTGGCCAGTAGTGCGTCCAACTCAGCACGCGGGTCACCGAGCTTGTCCTTGCACGAAGCGACCTTGCTGCATTGGGCGAACTGCAGCGCCAGCGCGTCATCAAGATTGCGCGCGAAGATGTTGCCCAGCTGCAGGCTGTTGGGCACCGGCGAGTCGAGCACGATGCTGCGCGTGTGCTGCGGGTGACGCATGGCGTACTGCTGCGCCACACGCGTGCCGTAACTCACGCCATACAGATTGATCTGCGCGGCGCCAATGGCTTCGCGCACCGCATCCAGGTCGGCGACCGCATCGGTCGTCGTGTAGAAGCGCAGGTCAGCCTTCTTCGACAGTTCCGCCGCGCACTTGGCCGCTTCCGCGCCGTAGGATTCCGGCGTAGTTGCGGCATCCGGTGACGCATCGCAGGCAAGCAGGTTGGACTTACCGGTACCGCGCTGGTCCACCAGAATCACGTTGCGGTGTTTGCGCAGCTCTTTGAAGGCCGGCTCCATCTGCTGGAAGCTGTCCACCGCCGACTGACCCGGGCCACCGGCCAGGAAGAACAGCGGATCGGCCTGCAGCTCGCCCTCTTTCTCCGGCGCCAGCCAGGCGATGTTGAGCGGCACCTTGCGCCCGGCCGGGTTTGCCCGGTCTTCAGGCACCTCGAAGGTCGCGCACTGCGCTTCCATGCTGTCCTTGCTGAAGGACGAGCTCAGGCTGCACGGCAGGAACTGCAGGTTGCCCAGTACCAGCGGCTTGGCCGTGGCAGCGGCCTCCTCGGCGACAGGCTTGGCAGCGCTTGGTGCATCCGCATCGGCTGCGGGCCGGCTCATGCGGTAGCCAACAAGGCCGGCGACCACTGCGATCGCCAGAAGGGTTTGGGTCTTGCGGGACATCATCGGAACAGCCCCCACGATTGATTGAAAGAAACAAACAACGGTTCTGCCATTACCCAGACGCGGCCGGGTCGGCTATGTGACATCCGGAAAGAAAATATCCTCGATCCGCATCCCGAACAGGCGCGCGATGCGGAACGCCAGTGGCAGGCTGGGATCATACTTGCCGGTTTCCAGCGCATTGACCGTCTGCCGGGACACGTCCAGGCGTTCGGCCAACTCCCCTTGCGACCACCCTTGGGCATCGCGCAACTCACGCAGGCGGTTATCCATCTGCCACCCTCAGTGATAGCGCCGCGCGACCACGGCCTTGGCCAGCCCGTAGGCCAGACAGACCAGCGGAAACACCCAGATCATCGCCACGTTGGATGGTACGTCAATGACCTTGGCCGACTGCAGGAAGCCCCCGGTCAGATACAGCAGCGACACGAACGCCGTGGCGAAACTCACCGCTTCCAATTCAATACGCTGCTGCAGCTCATCAACATCGCGGATGTAGCGGATCATTGCCCGCAGCACCAACACCATGGGCGGCACCGGCAGCAGTGCGATCAGCGCACGCAGCAGCGTGCCATCCACCTGTTTCAGCAGCAGAATCGACACCACCAACAACAGCGCATACGCCGTCATGGCGATGACGACTTCGCGGGTATAACGCTTGCGCAACGCCTGCGGCGCGGCATCGCAATCCTCGGGCATCAGGCGCCGCAGAATCGCGGCAATCCCCAACCCCGTGGCGATGCCAAGCAGCAGCTTTGACGCTATTACGCCGCCGGCGGACGGCGCAAACTGCATCACCACCGCGCCCGACGCGGCGAGCAGCACGGCACCGGAAAGCAAGCAAAGCGATAACGCGTTACGGCTCATATCTGCTCCCGAAATTCACTGCCAGTGAAGCGAGTTTCAAATACGGAATCGTCCTTCCATTACCCGCCCGGCAATCGAGCGACTCTCCGCACCGATGGACTCGCAAAGAACACAGTTGCAGCGCTCAGGAGCTTCGCTATCGAAGCACACGCAATGTGTGCAGCGCCAAGCCCTGTAAAGCACGCTTGACACATCCTGCACCGTTCAATGCGAGCCTGTCAAGCGTACTTTACAAGCACAGTAGTTGGTCACGGCGTCGAATCACTTCGGAAGATCGCCTTGTCCAATCGCGTGATCGGGCCCAGCAACCAGAACCCCGCATGTGAATCGTGGACATAGTCATCAAAGAATCGGTCGACCTCAGCAGGAATCGGCGTGGTGCTATCGACCTCCTTCACCAGATCACGCTGGGTTTGCGATGGCCCCGTCGGTAGCGTCAACGTCGCGCCGCCAAGTGCTTTCGGCAGGGTCACCGTCTGCGGTGCATGCGCTGCGCGTGCACGCTGCAGGTCCACCTGCCAATCCTTGTTTCCTTCCTCCAGGTCCACCTTTTCCTGCGCGCTGGCGTGGCGCCAGCTGCGCAAGCGCTTCAGCTCGGCATCGCCGGTGTACTTCGCCCGCCAACGCCAGTAATGCCGCATCTGTGTCTGCATGCGGCTTTCCATATGGCCCCGTTTGCTGCCGACGACGTTTTCGCCTTTCTCATCGGGCGACGTCCACTGCAGATAGGCTGAGAAGGCGCTTTGCAGTTCAGGAGTAATGTCGAAGTCATCAATGACTTCCTGTTCCAACTCTGGAATCAGATTCATTTTTACGCCTGCATTGATGCTTTCAAAGTGCATGTCGGCAAGTGGCATCTGTGACAACAGATCGCTTCGCCCCGCACGCCCCTTGCCTTGGTCACCTGGGGAATAGCCGCCACCAATATCCGAATGCACGCCAGGATACGGCCCAGCGTCGACATCGGCGAGTGCGCAGAATCGCTGGTTGGCCGGTACGGCGCAGGACGGCCAGTTCGTCATTCCGTTGACCGCCCGCTATGTGCAGGACGGCCCAACGGTGGAGCCGGGCTCGGCCAATGCCAACGCCACCATCACCTTCAGCTATCAATGAGGTGATGTGCGTTGGCGTTGATGCTGCAGCGCTTACTTGCTGCTGACGTACTTCTCGCGGCGGATCTGCGCGGGTGGCAGGCCGGCGGCCTTCAGTGCCTCGGCAAAGGTATCGACCATGTCCGGGTTGCCGCACAGGTAGGCGATGTCGCGGGCCGGATCGGGGGCGATTTCGGCCAGTTGCTGCTGCACATAGCCCTTGCGCACGTCCGGGTGTGGATCGGCTGGCAGCTCGCGTGACAGACATGGCATGTAGCGGAAGCCCGGCGTGGCCTCGGCAAAGGCACGGAAATCCTCGCTGTACAGCAGCTCGCCGGGCGTGCGTGCGCCCTGCAGCAGCACCACTTCCACGCCGCGCTCCTCGATGGCCTGGCGCAGCAGCGGCAGCATCGAGCGGTACGGGGTGACGCCGGTGCCGGTGGCGACCAGCAGGTAGCGACCGTTGTGATCGCCCGGGTTCAGGCAGAACCGCCCGAACGGGCCGCTGCCGGTGACGTGGTCGCCCAGCTCCAGGCCTTCAAACAGTGCGGTGGCGGCGCCGCCGGGGACGAAGCTGACCGCGATATCCACCGCCTCGCCCGGCCCGAAGGCGTGGTCGTGGAGGGTGGCCAGCGAATAACTGCGCTTGGTGGCGGTGCCGTCGGCGTAGGCGAAATGCACCTGAATGAACTGGCCCGGCTGGAAATCCAGCGGTTGGCCATCGTCACGGAGGAACTGGTAATGGCCGACGCTGGGCGCCAGCATGTGGCGGCCGACCAGCTTGAGGGGGAATTGGATTGGCACGGGGGAGGAACAGTGTGTAGCCGGGCATGGGCCACGGGGCCAACTATAATAGCGGCCTTGCACCCATCCGGCGCCGTGAACCTGGCGCGAAGGCCCGAGCTTGGATTCCCGTATCTCCCCGGTCGCGCCTGCGTTGCGCGTCCACGATCTCCGCAAAACCTATGACAACGGCGTACAGGCACTGAAGGGTGTCTCGCTGGAAGTTGCCCCGGGTGACTTCTTCGCCCTGCTCGGCCCGAATGGCGCCGGCAAGTCGACCCTGATCGGCATCATTTCCTCGCTGGTGAACCTCAGTGAAGGCCAGGTGGAAGTGTTCGGCACCGACCTGGTCGGCAACCGCAGCGCGACCATGCGCCTGATCGGCCTGGTGCCGCAGGAAATCAACTTCAACCTGTTCGAGAAGCCGTTCGACATCCTGGTCAACTACGCCGGCTTCTACGGCATTGCGCGTGCCGAGGCCGAAGCGCGTGCCGAGGAAGAACTCAAGCGTGCGCACCTGTGGAACAAGGCGCACATGATGAGCCGCACCTTGTCCGGCGGCATGAAGCGGCGGTTGATGATCGCCCGCGCGATGATGACCCGCCCACGCCTGCTGATTCTGGATGAACCCACCGCCGGCGTGGATATCGAAATCCGCCGCGACATGTGGAAGACGCTGCAGGAAATCAACGCCGCCGGCACCACCATCATCCTGACCACGCATTACCTGGAAGAAGCCGAGCAGCTGTGCCGCAACCTGGCGATCATCAACCACGGTCGCATTGTCGAGCAGGGCCCGATGCGCGATCTGTTGGCCAAACTCGACGTGGAAGGTTTCGTCTTCGACATCGACGGTGAACTGCCGGCGCAACTGCCGCAGATCGAAGGCGCCACCCTAATCGCCACCGACGCACACACGCTGGACCTGGACATGCCGCGCGCGATGGATCTGAACCGCGTGTTCGCCGCACTGGCTGACGCCGGCATCCGCGTGCGTTCGATGCGTACCAAGAGCAACCGCCTGGAAGAGCTGTTCGTGCGCTTGACCGGCAACCTGGAGACCACCGCCGCATGAGTACCCCCGCTCCCGTGACCAACAGCCAACGCAACTGGGTGGCGCTGGGCACCATCGTGCGCCGCGAGATCAACCGCATCCTGCGTATCTGGGGCCAGACCCTGGTGCCGCCGGCCATCACCATGACCCTGTATTTCCTGATCTTCGGCGGCCTGATCGGCTCCAAGATCGGGCCGATGGGCGGCTACAGCTACATGCAGTTCATCGTGCCCGGCCTGGTGATGATGAGCGTCATCCAGAACAGCTACGGCAACATCAGTTCGTCATTTTTCGGCGCCAAGTTCGGCCGTCATATCGAAGAGCTGCTGGTCAGCCCGATGCCGAACTGGGTGATCCTGGGCGGCTATGTCGCTGGCGCGGTACTGCGCGGCGTGATGGTCGGTGTGATCGTGCTGATCATCGCCATGTTCTTCACCCCGGTGCGTATCCCGCATCCGTTTGTGACGCTGACCACGGTGCTGCTGGGCGCGACGATCTTCTCGCTGGCCGGCTTCATCAACGCCGTGTACGCCAAGAAGTTCGATGACGTGGCCATCGTGCCGACCTTCATCCTGACCCCGCTGACCTACCTGGGCGGCGTGTTCTATTCGGTGACCTTGTTGCCGGGCTGGGCACAGGCGATGACGCATGCCAACCCGATCTTCTACATGGTCAACGCCTTCCGTTACGGCCTGCTGGGCAGCAGCGACGTGCCGTTGTGGGTCGCGTACGCCTTGATGCTGAGCTTTGTCGCCGTACTCACCGCGCTGTCGCTATGGCTGCTCAAGCGCGGCATTGGCCTGCGTAGCTGAGGTGCATTGAGTGTTGTGAACAAACGGCGCCGAAAGGCGCCGTTTGTTTTTGCGCTTGCACCTATGATGGCCACACTCGTTTTCCGTTGATGGAAGGACATTCACCCTCATGCGTATCCTGATTCTTGGCGCCGGTGGCACCGGCGGTTACTTTGGCGGTCGCCTGGCGCAGGCCGGTGTTGATGTGACGTTCCTGGTGCGGCCAAACCGCGCCGCGCAGCTGGATCGCGATGGGCTGGTGATTCGCAGTCCACTCGGCGATGCCGCGTTTCCGGTGGCACACGTCACCGCCGACGCCTTGCCGCAGCTCGCACATGCGCGGCCGTTCGATCTGGTGATACTCAGCTGCAAGGCCTACGACCTGGACAGCTCCATCGACGCGATTGCACCGGCCGTGGGCGCCAACACCGCCGTGCTGCCCATCCTCAATGGTCTGCGTCACTACGCTGCGCTGGATGCACGCTTCGGCCGCGAGAACGTGCTGGGCGGGCTGTGCTTCATCAGCGCCACCAAGGCCGATGACGGTGCGGTGCTGCACCTGGACAAGCCCGCAAAGCTCACCTTTGGTGAACGCGATGGCAATGCGACCAGCGCGCGCGTTGCCGCGTTGGCCGCCGCCTGCGAAGCCGCTGGCGTCGATCACGTTGCCTCGGCCGATATCGCGCAGGAACAGTGGATCAAATACACCTTCCTGACCGCGCTGGCCGCCGGCACCTGCCTGATGCGTGCCGATGTTGGCAGCATCGTCGCCACCGATCACGGCACCGCGTTCATGCAGGCGTTGTATGCCGAATGCCTTGCCGTGGCCGCGCAGGCCGGGCAGCCGATTCCCGCCAAGGCGCAGGAAGGCGCGCTCGCTGCCGTGACCAAACCCGGCTCGCCGATCAAGGCTTCAATGCTGCGTGACCTGGAAGCCGGTCAACGTGTGGAAGCCGCGCATATCGTCGGCGACATGCTTGAACGCGCAGTGGCCGCCGGCCATTCCGCACCGTTGCTGCAGGCGGCCTATTGCCACCTGCAGGCGTACGAAGCGCAGCGCGCGGTGTGAAAGAAACCGCCTGCCGTCAGACCCGCGGCAGGCGGAACAAGGCGCGCGTTGCAGCAGTGGCGTTGGCGGCGGTGAGCGCCACGTCTTCGCCACGATCACGCGCGAGTTCTTCGACGATATGCGACAGGAACGCCGGCTCGTTGCGGCGGTCCTTCGGCAAGGGCCGCATCGTGCGCGGCAGCAGATACGGCGCGTCGGTTTCAATCAACAGTCGTTCGGCCGGAATGTGCTTCACCAGTTCGCGCAGGTGCGCGCCACGGCGCTCATCGCACAACCAGCCGGTGATGCCGATGTACCAATCACGATCCAGGTAATCGAACAGCTCGCGGCGCTCGGCGGTGAAGCAATGCACCACCGCCGGGCCGATCTGGCCGTCGAAGTTCTTCATCATCGCGATGAAGTCGTCATGCGCGTCGCGCTGATGCAGGAACAGCGGCTTGCCCACGCCATCAACGGCAAGGTCGGCGGAAATCTGCAGCTGACGCTCGAAGGCCTTGCGCTGCGCCGGGCGCGGCGAGAAATCGCGGTTGTAGTCCAGGCCGCATTCGCCCACCGCCACCACTTCCGGGTGCGCATGCAGCGCGCGCATCTCCGCATCGCATTCGTCGGTGTATTCGGTGGCGTGATGCGGATGCACACCGGCGGTGGCGTACAGGAATCCGGGGTGACGCCGCGCCAGCTCCAGCGCCATCGGCGAATGCTCGCGGCTGGCGCCGGTAATCAGCATCTGCACCACGCCGGCAGCGCGGGCACGCTCAAGCACCGCGTCCAGATCGCGATCAAAGGATTCGTGGGTAAGGTTGGCGCCGATGTCGATCAGTTGCATGGAGCGGAAACCAAAAGAAAGCAGTAAAGGCGGCAATTGTAGTCGTTGTCCGGAACGGCAGCCCCGCGCGGAGCGCCAACCCCTCCTCGGCCCTCCCTTGCGCATAGCGAACGGGAGGGCTGGGGAGGGGCGAGCCCGCCCGCGCAGCCATCAACATGGCTCTGCAGCAGCGGGCTTCTACAATGCGCACATGGCATCCGAATTCCCCATTTCTTCACTGCTCCCCGACATCCTCCAGCAACTGGCGGCGCATACGCGGCTGGTACTGGAAGCGCCGCCCGGCGCCGGCAAGACCACCCAGGTGCCGTTGGCGCTGCTGGAGGCGCCCTGGCTGGCGGGTCGCAAGATCATCATGCTGGAGCCGCGCCGCGTCGCCGCCCGCAGCGCCGCGTTGTTCATGGCAAACCAACTGGGCGAACCGGTCGGCGAGACCGTCGGCTACCGCATCCGTTTCGAGAACAAGGTCTCCGCGCGCACCCGCATCGAAGTCGTCACCGAAGGCATCCTGACCCGCATGCTGCAGGACGATCCGCTGCTGGAAGGCGTGGGCGCGTTGCTGTTCGACGAATTCCACGAACGCCACCTGGCCGCTGATCTCGGCCTGGCATTGGCGCTGGATGTGCAGGGCCAGTTGCGCGATGACCTGCGCATCGTGGTGATGTCAGCCACGCTCGATGGCGAGCGCTTGGCGCAGTTCCTGGAGGCGCCGCGCCTGTCCAGCGCAGGCCGCAGCTATCCGGTGGACGTGAGCCACTTCCCCGCCCGTCGCGACGAGGCGCTGGAAGCGCAGACGCGCCGCGCAGTGGAGCAGGCCCTGGCTGAGCATCCCGGCGATGTGCTGGTGTTTCTGCCGGGGCAACGGGAGATCAGCAAGGTGCAGGCGGCGTTAAGCCCCTTTCCCTCCGGGGTGAGAGCGGCCGCTGGCGAACCACTGGTTCGCAGCCCATCGAACGCCCTTGCGCCAGCGCAAGGGCCGGGGCGCGAAGCGGGGGTTGGGGAGAGGGTCGGAGGCACTGCCTCCCATACCTCCCTGCCGCACGAGGCTTCGCCCGCCCCCTCATCCGGCGTTGCGCGCCACGTTCTCCCGCAGCGAGAAGGGTTTGACGTCCTGCCGCTCCACGGCGAACTGCCCATCGAACAGCAATCGCGCGTGTTGCAGCCCGATCCGGATGGCCGACGCCGCGTGGTGCTGGCCACCAACGTGGCCGAGTCGTCGGTGACCCTGCCCGGCGTGCGCGTGGTGATCGACGCCGGACTGGCGCGCGAGCCGCGCTATGACCCCAACAGCGGTTTCTCGCGGTTGGATGCGGTGGCTATTTCGCAGGCCTCTGCCGACCAGCGTGCCGGCCGCGCCGGTCGTGTTGCCGCCGGCTGGGCGTGGCGCTTGTGGCCGCAGTCACAGCGGCTGGAGCCACAACGGCGTCCGGAAATGATGCAGGTGGAATTGGCCTCGCTGGCGCTGGAGCTGGCCGCGTGGGGCAGCGATGACCTGCGCTTTGTCGATCCGCCACCGGTCGGCGCATTGGCCGCCGCGCGCGAACTGTTACAGCGGCTGGGCGCGCTCAGCAGCGACAACACCATCACGGCATTGGGCAAACGCATGCTCGGGCTGGGCACGCATCCGCGCATGGCGGCACTGCTGTTGTCCGCCGCGAATTCCCGCGAGCAAACGCTCGCCGCCGACCTTGCCGCCTTGCTGGACGCGCGCGATCCGCTGCGCCAGGGCGGCGATGCACTGGCCGCCCGTTGGCGCGCCTTGGCGGCATTCCGCAATGGCCGTGCACCGCACGACGCCAACCGCAGTGCGTTGGCCGCCATCGACGCGGCCGCCAAACAGTGGCGACGACGTCTGCGCTGCGATGCCACGCCACCGGCTGACATCGAAGCGCACGAACTGGGCGATCTGCTCGCGCACGCCTTCCCCGACCGTATCGCCGTGCAGCATCCGAGCGATCCGATGCGCTATCAGTTGGCCAATGGCCGCAGCGCGCGCCAGTTCGACAACAGCGATTTACGCGGCGAGCCGTGGCTGGTTATCAGCGAGCTGCGTCACGACCCGCGCGATGCACTGATTCTGCGTGCGGCACCCGTCGATGAAACACGCCTGCGCGCCGACTTCCCCGAGCGCTTCAAACAACAGGACGTGGTGCGTTGGAACAGCGGCAAGCGTGCGCTGGAAGCACGCCGCGAAAGCAGCTTCGAGCGCATCGTGCTGGACAGCCGCCCCGCCGGCCAGGTGAACCCGGCCCACGCTGCACGCGCGCTCACTGATGCGGTGCGCGAGCTGGGCCTTGATGCCCTGCCGTGGACCGAGAACCTGCAGCAATGGCGCGCACGGGTGATGGGCCTGCGCCACTGGATGCCCGAGCTGGAGCTGCCCGACCTCTCCGACGCGGCCTTGCTGGAAACGCTGGACGATTGGCTGCTGCCGGCCTTCACCGGCAAGACGCGGCTGGATGCGTTGTCCGAAGAAGCACTGGGCGAGGCGCTGAAATCCGGCATCGACTGGAACGCGCGGCAGTTGATTGATCGCCATGCGCCGCTGCGCATCAGCGTGCCTTCGGGCATGGATCGCCGCATCGACTACACACTGGACGACGACGGCATCACGCCGCGCCCGCCGGTATTGGCAGTGAAACTGCAGGAGCTGTTCGGCCTGGCCGACACGCCGCGCATCGCGGACAACCGCGTGCCGTTGCTGCTGCATCTGCTGTCGCCCGGCGGCAAGCCACTACAGGTGACTGGCGACCTGAAGAACTTCTGGCAGAACACGTATGCGGAAGTGAAGAAGGAAATGAAGGGGCGCTATCCGCGCCACCCGTGGCCGGATGACCCGTGGAGCGCAACGGCGACGCATCGCGCGAAACCGCGCGGGACGTGAGCAGTTACCGTTGTTTCAGCTTCCGATCACCGCCAAGCACGCAACCGGCTAACATCCCCTACACGCCCATACAGCGAAACTGGGCATCTGACCCGCGACAACAAGGACTCCCCACATGAGCAAGTTCAGCGATATCACCGGTCCGGCGCTGGAGCGCGCGATGGAACTGGTCAACCACGCAGGCGGCAGCCTGAAGGGTGGCGGTGCCAATGCCGCCGAATGGCTCAAGGCCGGTGCAGCCATCGGTGCGATGAAGACCAGCGGCAAGGCCGTTACCCGCGTCGCCAGGCGCAACCCCGCCGCCACCATCGCCGTGGCCGCTGTCGGCGTTGGCCTGCTGGGCTACGCGCTGTACCGCAAGAACAAGCGCGACAACGAAGCCGTGGAAGCCAAGTCGCGCGCCATCGCGCAGCGTCGCCGCCACGCGGCCAGCGTCACTGATGAAACCAGCGATATCGGTAGCGACGCCTGACAGCAGGGGTTGGTGATTTGGGATTTGGGGGTTGGTAAAAGCCGGAGCAACGGCACCCCTCCCCAACCCTCCCCTTCGCGATGCGAAAGGGAGGGAGCAAAGGCAGCCTTCGCTGCGCTCCGACAAGCAGCCGCTGCAACCTGAAAGACGGCACAGAACCACTCCCTCCCTTTGCGTCAGCAAGGGGAGGGTTGGGCAAGGGTGCCGTTGCTCCGGCCAATCCCGAACTCCGGCCCCGATCAGATTTCCCGCCACTGCCCCGGCTGAAGATCACCGAGCGCATGCGGCCCCATCGACGCGCGCACCAGCCGCAGCGTTGGCAAGCCAACCGCCGCGGTCATGCGCCGCACCTGTCGGTTGCGGCCTTCGGTAATCGTCACTGCCAACCACGCATCCGGCACGGTCTTGCGGAAGCGCACCGGTGGATTGCGTTCCCACAACGTGGGCGCGATTTCCAGCAACTGCACGCCGGCCGGCAGCGTCGGGCCGTCATTGAGCTGGACGCCATCACGCAATGCCTGCAGCTTTTCCTCGCTCGGCACACCTTCCACCTGCACCCAGTAGGTCTTGGGTTGCTTGTGTTTGGGATCGGTCAAACGATGCGCGAGGCTGCCGTTGTCGGTGAGCAGCAACAACCCTTCGCTGTCGTAATCCAGACGACCCGCCGCATACACATTGGGCGGCAGGCCGAAGCCGGCCAGCGTCGCGCGCGGCGGCTGGCTGCGGTCGGTGAACTGGCACAGCACGTTGAACGGTTTGTTGAAGGCAATGAGCATCGGACGACAGCAGCGGAAAAGGCGCGGCCATTGTCCCATCCCTGTTCGGCAAACGTGCCGGCATCCGCGCCGTGCGTCAGCACGCTGGAGAATGCGCGGTTCACACCTGCCCGGTTACCCGCCGCAGCACCGTGGCCAGCGGCTTGATCGCCATTTCCATTTCCACCGGGGTATAGGCGGCAAACCCCAGCAGCAGACCCGGTTGTGGCGTCCTGGAGGCGTGCAACGCGGTGAGTCCCTGCAATGCCACGCCTGCTTGCCGCGCGCCCTCCAGCACCGCTTGTTCGTCGATACCCGGTTTGAAGAAACACGGCAGCTGCATGCCACCGGCCGGAACCTGCGGCACGACGAAGTCGGACAGATGTGCGCGCACCAGCTGCAACAAGGCATCACGCCGCGCCACATAGATGCCGCGCATGGCCCGCACATACGCGCCGAAATGCCCGGCCTCCATGAAGCGCGCCAAGGTCAGCTGGCTGAGCGTTGGGCTGTGCCCGTCCATCAAGCTGCGCGCCACCGTCATCGGTGCCACCAGTGCCGAGGGCAACACCATGTAGCCGATGCGCAGGCCCGGAAACAACGATTTGGTGAACGTGCCGATATAGACCGTCCGCTCATGCGGATCCAACCCCTGTACGCAGGCCGTGGGTTTGCCGGCGTAATGGAACTCGCTGTCGTAGTCGTCCTCGATGATCCAGGCATCGTTCTGGTTGGCCCAGTGCACCAACGCCAGGCGTCGGTCCAGTGACAGCATGGCGCCGGTGGGGAACTGGTGCGATGGCGTCAGGAACACCGCGCGGGCGTCATGTCCCTGCCGTTGCAACCGCGCCACCTGCATGCCTTCGGCATCCACGGCGATGGGCACGCGCCTCAACCCGGCAGCGTCGAAGGCCCTGCTTGCGCCGTGGTACATCGGGTCTTCAACGAGGATGCGGTCACCTGCATCGAGCAGCAGGTTGGCGCACAGCGTCAGTGCCTGCTGCGAGCTGGTCAGCACCAGCACCCGGTCGGGCGTGGCGTGGCCGCCGCGCTCCAGGTTGATGTAGTCCGCAATCGTCCGCCGCAACGACGCCATACCCTGTGCAGGGCTGTGTGCCAGCACGGCGCTGCCGTGCTCACGGATGACCTCGCGCTGCAGCCGCTCCCACACATGCAATGGAAAATTGCGTGTTTCCGGCACGCCCGGGGCAAACGGCCGGGGCGCAGACACGGTGTTGACGCCACCGGTGCCATGCAGCGCCTGACCGCGCGCGCTCAACCGGGGTGCCTGCGCTGCGGCCTGCGGTCGGCGCGGCGCGTTGGCACCGGCAAACAGCCGGGCGCGGCGCGAGACGCAGCTGCCACTGCCAACCTGCCGTTCGATGAAGCCTTCGGCGTGCAGTTGGCGGTACGCCGCTTCAACCGTGTCGCGCGATACGCCCAGCGACTGCGCCAGCGGGCGCGAGGCCGGCAACGGCCGGCCCACCTCCAGCGCACCGTCCAGGATCAGTTGGCGGATCGCCCGCTGGATGCGCCCATGCAGCGGCACGCCAGCGTGCGCCGGGTCACCGACAAATGCTTTCACCGATTCCAGCTGGGCGTGTCTGAACACCGTTTCCGACCTTGTACCGGCGCGTAAATGGTCTGCCGGATAGCCAATCAATGGAGGGGCGAAACATGCCATTGGCGGCGTACAAAGACAATCATCTCCCCCTTGCCGGATGCCCGATGCCGCCCCCACCCTCCCCGCTTAGCGCGGGGGATCTGCTGCACCCGACCATCGCCGCGCTGGTGTCGGTGATCGTCAACTACGGCGACACGTTCGTGCTGGTGTTCCAGGCGGCACGGGTGGCCGGTCTCGGCCCGGAGCTGACGGCGTCGTGGGTGTGGTCGGTCTCCACCGATGCCGCCGTGAACCGATGAAGCACTTTCCGTCACCTGCCGGCGCATGACGCCAAAGGAACCCCCGTGTACGACCCCAACCTCACGCTGGAACGCTTCGACCCCCGGCTTGCCAAGGCCATCGATGACGAGCGACAGCGCCAGGAAGACCACGTCGAGCTGATCGCCTCGGAGAACTACGCCAGCCCGCTGGTGATGGCCATCCAGGATTCGGTGTTCACCAACAAGTACGCCGAAGGCTATCCCGGCCGGCGCTTCTACAGTGGCTGCGAGAACGTGGACGTGGCCGAGCGTCTGGCCATTGATCGCGCCAAGCAGTTGTTCAACTGCGACTACGCCAATGTGCAGCCGCATTCCGGCGCGCAGGCCAATGCGGCGGTGTTCCTGGCACTGACCTCGCCCGGCGATACGGTGATGGGCATGAACCTGGCGCACGGGGGTCATCTCACTCACGGCAACCCGGCCAATTTTTCCGGACTGCATTACCGCATCGTGCCGTATGGCTTGGACCCGGCCACCGGGCGGGTCGACTACGAGGCGATGGAACGCATCGCACTGGAGACGCGGCCGAAGATCCTGATCGGCGGCTTCTCCGCGTATTCGCGCCACAAGGACTGGGCCCGCATGCGTGCCATCGCCGACAAGGTGGGCGCGCTGTTCTGGGTGGACATGGCGCATGTGGCCGGTTTGGTCGCCACGGGCCTGTATCCGGATCCACTGCCGCATGCGCATGTGGTCACCACTACCACGCACAAGACACTGCGCGGCCCGCGCGGTGGCCTGATCCTGTCACGCGGCCAGGACGAAGCCTTCCACCGCAAGCTGGACTCGGGCGTGTTCCCGGGCATCCAGGGCGGGCCGCTGATGCACGTCGTCGCGGCCAAGGCGGTGGCATTGAAGGAGGCGTTGTTGCCGGGCTTCAAGGACTACCAGCAACAGGTGCTGCGCAATGCGCGGGCGATGGCGGCGGTGATCCAGGCCTGCGGCTTCCACATCGTCTCCGGTGGCACCGACAACCATCTGATGTTGATCGACCTGTCATCGCGGCCCTACACCGGCAAACAGGCCGATCACGCGTTGGCGCTGGCGCACATCACTACCAACAAGAACTCCGTGCCGAACGACCCGCGCTCGCCGTTTGTCACCTCGGGCATCCGCCTTGGCACGCCGGCAGTCACCACACGCGGCTTCGGCGTACTGGAATGCGAGCTGCTGGCGCACTGGGTGTGCGATGTGCTCGAAGCGCTGGAGCAGGACGAGGACGTACAACGGCGCGTGCGCGAGCGCGTGGCCGGCCAGGTCACCGCATTGTGCCGACAACATCCGGTCTATCGGCGCACGCCCGCTACTGGCTGAAACAACAGCGGGAGGCGCATCCAGCCGCCTCCCGCATCATCACTTCCTGCTTGCTGATGCGTCAGGGCTTCACAAACCGCAGCGTCATCCGGTCGCTCTCGCCGATGGCCTTGTACTTGGCGGCGTCGGCAGCGTCATGGCTGTTGGAGGGCGGCAGCGTCCACACGCCCTTGGGGTGATCCTTGGTGTCGCGCGGGTTGGCGTTGACTTCGCTGCTGGCATCGAGCGTGAAGCCGGCCGCTTCGGCCATCGCAATCACCTGCGCCTGTCCCACATAGCCGCTCTTGTCATCGGCCGGCACGTCGGCCTTGGCACGGTGCTCGACCACACCCAGCACGCCGCCCGGCTTGAGCACGTCGAAGAATGCGCGGAACAGGCCTTCGGCCTGGCCATTGGCGCGCCAGTTGTGCACGTTGCGGAAAGTCAGCACCACATCGGCCGAGCCCGGCTTGCCAAGCACTGGCGCAGCCGGGTCGTAGGCCACTTCGGTGGCTCGGTCGAACTGTGCGGGTGCCTCGGCGAACTTCTTGGCCAAGCCATCGCGCGAACGCTGCTGGTAATCGCGACCACCGCCAGCAGGCAATGCAGCCGGATCGACCACCGCTGCCACGTACTGACCGCCCTCGCGCAGATACGGCGCCAGAATTTCCGCATACCAACCGCCGCCCGGGGTGATCTCGACCACCGTCTGCTGCGGCTGCAGGCCGAAGAACGCCAGCGTCTGCGCGGGATGACGGTATTCGTCGCGCGCGACGTTGGCCGGCGTGCGCGTGCTGGCCGCGACGGCCGCCTGCAACGCGGGCGACACCTGGATGTCGGTTACGGCAACTGCACTGTCCTTGGACATCGCAGGCAGGCTCGACATCAACGTGCCCATACCCAGCAGACAGGCGCACAGCAACGGGACTGGCTTGTTCATCACGGACTCCGACTTTGGTGTGGCGCGAGCCTAGCACGCGTTGAATCGCTGGCAATGCGCCGCGAATGTTTACATTGCGTTAGTGCGATGACGCAATGCAGAACGCTGTTTTCGTCACCGCTGCCATCGAACCGGAACGATCTGCGTCTATGCTGCGAAGCTTGGAAAAAAACAGGGACACGCACATGACCCAGCTCCGTGAACTTGGTCGCTCCGGCCTGCAGGCCAGCCCCATCGCTTTCGGCGGAAACGTCTTTGGCTGGAGTGCTGATGAGAAAACCTCCTTCGCCCTGCTCGATGCCTTTGTCGATGCCGGTTTCAATCTGATCGACACCGCCGATGTCTACCCGGCGTGGGTGCCGGGCAACCACGGTGGCGAATCGGAAACCATCATCGGCCGCTGGCTCACGCACAGCGGTAAACGCGACAAGGTGTTGATCGCGACCAAGGTCGCCAAATGGGCCGAGCACCCGGGTCTGTCCGCTGACAACATCAATGAAGCCGTCGAGGATTCGCTGCGCCGGCTGCAGACCGATGTGATCGACCTGTACCAGGCGCATGAAGACGATGAGTCGGTGCCGCTGGAAGAAACCCTCGGCGCGTTCGCGCGCTTGATCGACGCCGGCAAGGTGCGCGCCATCGGCGCCTCCAACTACAGTGCCGCGCGGCTGCGCGATGCGTTGAAGGTATCGGCGGACTATCACCTGCCGCGTTACGAAACACTGCAGCCGGAATACAACCTCTACGACCGCGCCGGCTACGAAGCCGAACTGGAACCGCTGGTGCGCGAGCATGCGCTGGGCGTGATCAGTTACTACTCGCTGGCCAGTGGCTTTCTCACCGGCAAGTACCGCAACGCCGACGACGCCAGCAAGAGCAGCGCACGCGGCGCGAAAGTGGTGGAGCGCTACGTCAATCCACGCGGCCTGCGCATCCTCACCGCGTTGGACGATCTGGCTGCCAAGCACCGGGCCACACCCGCACAGGTGGCCTTGGCCTGGTTGATCGCCCGCCCCGGTATCACCGCACCCATCGTCAGTGCCACCAGCGTCGAGCAATTGCACGATGTATTGGCAGCGGCGCAGGTCGAACTGTCGGCGCAGGAAGTCGCACAGCTGGATCAGGCCAGCGCCGAACAAAACTGAATACGGCAGCGATTGGACGCCAGGGATGGCGCGCCGTAGCATCCGTCGAACAGGGGGGTAGACCGCGAATGGAGTCCTACCCATGAAGACCGCATCCGCAGCCCAACGCGCCATCAATCGTGACGCCGAGCTTGCCTATTGGCGCAGCGTCCACGCGATTGGTCGGCTCGGCCAACACGACTTCGACCAGTACCAGCGCCTGCTGGAAATAGGCTACGACGTTTACCAAGCGTATCCCCGCGCCAACGAAGAACAGCTCTACCGCGTACTGCAGGACAGCTACCACCGTCACCAACCATCACTGGCCGTGCCGTGGGATGAAGCCCGTTGGCTGGTGCGGCATGCCTGGCATCACGCGCAGACGCATTGAGTGGGTGTGGTGTGCTGAGTGGGTGTGGTGCTGAGTGTTTGCAGTGCGGATGCACGCGGATGCGTTGGTGTTTTGATCGCAGTTCTTAGCGCGGCAGTGTGGCATGTGGTGGTGACTACGCTTGCCGCCCTTGCTTGGCTTGCTTGGCTTGCTTGGCTTGGCTTGGCTTGGCTTGGCTTGGCTTGCTTGGCTTGCTTGGCTTGCTTGGCTTGCTTGGCTTGCTTCGCTTGCTTCGCTTGCTTCCCTTCTCCCGCACGCGGGAGAAGGTGCCCCGTAGGGGCGGATGAGGGGATCTTTGGCTTTTTTCTTTTGGCTTGTCGCTTTGCGAATGGCTTCGGAAAGTTCAGTGCTCGATCATCAATACCTACTTCGATCTCCCCTCTCCCCAACCCCTCTCCCGCAAGGGGAGAGGGGCTTCAAAGCGAAACAGCTTCGCCGCACTCACCGCACTCAGCGCACTCAGCGCGTCTCATCGCGCTCACCGCCCTCATCGCGCAAACGATGCGTTCGCCAGTGCCTGCGCCAGGTAATCCAGGAACGAGGTTATCCGTGCCGATACCGCGGTGTTGCGGTAGTACACGGCGTGGATCGGTTGGCGTACTTCCACGGTCTGCTTGGGCAGCACTTCCAGCAGCGTGCCGGCTTCGCGGTCGCGTTCGGTCATGAAGTCGGACAGGCAGACGATGCCTGCGCCTTCCAGCGCCAACCGGCGCAGTGTTTCACCGCTGGACACGGCCAGCACCGGACGCACATGCAGCAACGTGCCGTCCTCCTCGCGCAACGGCCAATGGTTCAACGAATCCGGTTCGTTGAAGCCCAGCAAGGCATGCTCGCGCAGCCGCGCCAGGTTTTTCGGCGTGCCGTGCTGTTGCAGATACGCCGGGCTGGCGAGTACGCGCAGGCGGCTGTGTGCCAACGGCCGCGCGTGCAAGGTGGAATCCGCCAGTGGCCCGATGCGGATCGCCACGTCGGTGCGGCGTTCGAGCAGGTCGATGTAGCGCTCGCTGCTGTTGAGTTCCAGCGCGACCTCCGGGTACCGCGCGCGGTAGCCCGCCACCAAGGGCGCAACGACGTGCAGCATGAACGGCATCGCCGCATCCACGCGCAGGCGGCCGGACGGGCGTTCACGGCGTGCGGCGATCTGCGCTTCGGCCGCTTCCACCGAGGCGACGATGGCACGCGATTGCGCCAGGAACGCCTCGCCTTCTTCGGTCAGGTGCAGGCGGCGGGTGGTGCGGGTCAGCAAGGTGGTGCCCAGCTTTTCCTCCAGCCGCGCCAATGCCCGGCTGACGCCGGACGTGGTCTGCTGCAGTTGCTCGGCCGCGGCGGTGATGGAACCGGCGTCGATCACCGCGATGAAGGCCTGCATTTCGTCGAGCGTGGTTTTCATGGGCGTGCCTGCCGGGAGACGGGCCATTATTGACTGAAAATCAACAGTCATTGGCGTGAAGACGGCTTTTTCAGCAAGAGTCGGGCACTCAGACTTCGCAGCCTCGTCCCTTCCCGGAAACGCCCATGTCCCGTGGCATCCCCCTTGCTCTGTTGGCGCTGACGCTGGGTGCGTTCGCCATCGGCACCACCGAGTTCGTCATCGTCGGGCTGATCCCGACCATTGCCGCCGACCTCCACGTCAGCCTGCCATCGGCCGGCCTGTTGGTCTCCCTGTATGCGCTGGGCGTGGCGGTTGGCGCGCCGGTGCTCACCGCGCTCACCGGCCGGGTACCGCGCAAGGCGCTGCTGGTCGCGCTGATGGTGCTGTTCACCGTTGGCAACCTGATCGCGTGGATGTCGCCCGGCTACGGCTCGCTGATCGTGGCACGGGTGCTGACCGGGCTGGCGCATGGCGTGTTCTTCTCCATCGGCTCGATCATCGCCACTTCGGTGGTGCCGAAGGAAAAAGCCGCCAGCGCGATCGCCATCATGTTCACCGGCCTGACCGTGGCACTGGTCACCGGCGTGCCGCTGGGCACCTTCATCGGCCAACACCTGGGCTGGCGCGCGACCTTCCTGGCCGTGGCCGCGTTGGGTGTGATCGCACTGATCGGCAGCCTGTTGTTTGTACCGCGCAACCTGCCGCGCAGCGCGCCGGCCACGTTCGGACAGCAGTTCGCGGTGTTGGCGCAGCCGCGTTTGTTGCTGGTCTATGCGATCACTGCATTGGGCTACGGCGGCACCTTTCTGTCCTTCACCTATCTGGCCTCGATCCTGCAGGACGTGACCGGCTTCTCCGCCAATGCGGTGAGCCTGGTGCTGTTGGTATACGGCGTGTCGGTGGCCATCGGCAATTTGTGGGGCGGCCGCCTGGCGGATCGTCTCGGCCCGATTGCCGCACTCAAGCGCATCTTCGCGCTGCTGGCGCTGGTGTTGTTCGTGCTCACCTTCACCGCCTACAACACCTGGCTGGTGCTGCTGACGGTGCTGGCGCTGGGCGCGGTCGCGTTCGGCAACGTGCCGGGTTTGCAGGTGTATGTGGTCAAGCAGGCGCAGCGCTTCGTGCCGCAGGCGGCCGATGTGGCCTCGGGCCTGAACATCGCCGCGTTCAATGTCGGCATCGCGCTGGGTGCATCGCTCGGTGGGCTGGTGGTTGACCATATCGGCCTGATGCATACGCCGTGGATGGGCGCGCTGGTCGTGGTCGCTGCGTATGCACTGACCGTGCTCAGCGGCCGCCTGGATCGCCGCGACGGTGCGGATGCGCGTGCTGACGGCATTGCCGTTGCCGCGCACTGATCGCTTACTACTTTCTATTCGCGATGCACGGCGTGACCGTGCATCGCCTGCTCACTGGAGAAATGCAATGACTGTTCCGTCCATCGGCCTTGGCACCTATCGCCTGAAAGGCCAGGTACTTACCGACTCCGTACACAACGCACTGGACCTAGGCTATCGCGCCTTCGACACCGCGCAGATCTACGACAACGAGGCCGATCTCGGCAATGCACTGGCGGGCAGCGACGTGCCGCGCGAGGCGCTGTTTCTGACCACCAAGATCTGGATCGAAAACTTCCATCACGACGATCTGCTGACCAGCCTGCGCGAAAGCCTGCGCAAGCTGCACACCGATCATGTTGATCTGGCACTGATCCATTGGCCGTCGCCGAACGATGCCGTGCCGATGCGCGAGTTCCTCGGCGCTCTGGCAGAAGCCAAGGCACAGGGCCTGACCAAGGCGATTGGCGTTTCCAACTTCACCATCGCGCTGACGCGCCAGGCCATTGACCTTCTCGGCGCCGACGCGATTGCCACCAACCAGATTGAAGTGCACCCGTACCTGCAGAACCGCGCGTTGATCGCCTACCTGCGTGAGCAAGGCATCCACGTCACCGCGTTCATGAGCCTGGCCTACGGCGCGGTGTTGAAGGATCCGGTGATCGAAGCGATCGCACACAAGCATCAGGCAACGACCGCACAGGTGGCGCTGGCGTGGGCATTGCAGCAGGGCTACTCGGTGATTCCGTCATCGACGCGCCGCGAGAACCTGGCGAGCAATCTGAAAGCGGCCGAGCTGCGTTTGGATGAAGCGGATATGGCACAGATCGCGACGTTGGATCGGGGCGAGCGCGTGGCCAATCCGGAAGGCATTGCGCCGGCTTGGGATTAAGAGGAGTCAAAGCCCCTCTCCCGTATACGGGGTGAGAGGAGCAGGCTGCGAACCACTGGTTCGCTGCTCCTCGAACGCCCTTGCGCCAGCGCAAGGGCCGGGGCGCGGAGCGGGGGTTGGGGTGAGGGGAAGCTTCTAGCAAGCAAAAGCTCAAAAGGCGCCCCTCATCCGCCCCTACGGGGCACCTTCTCCCGTAAACGGGAGAAGGGATGTTCCTTCACGGATTTCTACCAACTGCCAACCACTCCCGCATGGCAGCGCTCACTTCCAACGGCTTTTCCAGCGGTGCCAAGTGCCCGCACTGCGGAATCACCACCAACGTGGCCTGCGGCATCAACGCGGCCATCTGCTCGCTCACCGCCAGCGGTGTGATCGCATCGTTGCGGCCACAGATCACCACGGTTGGCTTGCGCCACGCGCGCAGCACGTCGCTGCCGTCAATGCGTTCGATGCGGCTCTGGCGCAGGAATACTTCAGCGCCCAAGCGCGCGGTCATACCTCGCACGGTATCCACCAGTGCGTGATCGTCCAGGCGTGAGGCATCGATGTAGCTGCGCATCAGCTTGTCGCCGAAGCCGTGAAATGTGCCGGGCAGGCGCACGCTGTTCTGCTGCGCCAACCGTTGCGCCGCGCGCTCGGGCGAATCGGGTTTGAACGAGGTGTCCAGTAACGCCAATCGTGTGACGCGCTCCGGTGCGATGCGCAGGATCTCCTGCGCGATATAACCGCCGAGCGAGAAACCGGCCAAGGCGAACTGGTCCGGCGCATGCGACAGCACGGCTTCGGCGGTGGCACGCAGCGAGTCGTGCAACGTCAGATCACCGACCTGGCAGTCGGCGATGTCGGCCAGGGCGTCCAACTGCGCGCGCCACAGCGTGGCGTCGTTCAACAGACCGGGGAGCAGCAGCAGCGGGGTTTTTCCGGGCTGATTCCCGGGCGAGGTGATTTCCATGGCGGTAGTTTGAACCCACCGGGCCCGGCGGGCAGCGTCATGGTTGGAACGTTGTGGGGAATGCGCAGGTTGTTGCTATGGCGAACCGCACCCCTCCCTTCGCCACCGGCAAGGGAAGGGCTGGGGAGGGGCTGCTTCCAAGCACGCAGAACCCTGTTCCGCGCTACGTCCCGCTCTCGGTCACCGGCAACGTGACATTCATCAGCGTCGAATCGTCCGGGTCGGACTTCACCTTGAAGCCCAGGCTCTGGCACATGGCCAGCATGGTGGTGTTCTCGCGCAGCACCTGGCCTTCCACCATGTTCAAGCCCTGCCAGCGCGCGTACTCGATCATGATCTGCATCAGCTTCCAGCCGATGCCGTGGCCCTTGAGGTCGGAGCGGATCAGGATGCCGTATTCGCCCCGGTTGTAATCCGCATCGGCGTGCAGGCGCACGGCGCCGAGCATGTCGCCGCTCTTCGGGTCGATGGCGACCAGTGCGATGGAACGCGCGTAATCCAGTTGGGTAAGCCGCGCGATGAACTCGTGGCTGAAGTGCTTCACCGACTGGAAGAAACGCAGCCGCAGGTCGTCATCGGTGACACGCGCGAAGAATGCGCGGAACAAGGCATCGTCCTCGGGCCGCACCGGGCGGATGAACACCTTGCTGCCATCGGACAGCGGGATGCTCCGCTCCCACTCGGTGGGATACGGGAAGATCGCAAAACGCGGGTGGCCGCGGCCCTTGTGCAGGCGTTTCACCGGGGTGATCGCGATGCGTGCATCGAGTGCGATCACGCCATTGCGATCGGCCAGCAGCGGATTGAGATCGAGCGTGCGGATCTCCGGGATATCCGCCGCCAGCTGCGCCAGTTTGACCAGCACCAGCGCCACCGCGCGCTCATCGGCGGCCGGCACATCGCCATACGCCTTGAGAATGCGCGACACGCGGGTGCGGCCGATCACTTCGTGCGCAAGCCGCAGGTCCAGCGGCGGCAGCGCCAGGGTTTTATCGTCGATCACTTCCACCGCCGTGCCGCCACGGCCGAACACCACCACCGGGCCGAACACCGGATCGTCGGCGATGCCGGCGATCAGCTCGCGCGCCTTCGGCCGCTGCAGGCTGGATTGCACCATCACCCCTTCGATACGCGCCTGCGGGCGCAGCTCACGCGCGCGCTTGAGGATGGACGTGGCCGCCGCTTGCACCGCCGGCAGCGTGCTCAGGTTCAAACGCACGCCGTCCACTTCGGACTTGTGCGGAATGTCGGGCGAGAAAATCTTCACCGCCACGCTCTTGCCCTTTTCCAGCAGCGGCTGCGCCAGGTCCATCGCCTCGTGCGCATCGCGCGCCAGCATCACTTCCAGCGAAGGAATGCCGTAGGCCTGCAGCAGTGCATGGGTGGCGACCGGATCGAGCCATTGCTGATTATTGGCCAGCGCCGCGTCCACCAAGGCACGCGCGGCGGCGACATCGACGACGAAATCGGCAGGCAGGCTCGGCGGGGTTTCCATCAGCGCCGCCTGCGCTTCGCGGTACTTCACCAGATGCTGGAAACCACGCACCGCATCGGCTTCGCTGGGATAGGTCGGCACGCGCGCGGTGTTGAGTGTGGCGGTGGCGCGATCGTCATTGCCCAGCCACACCGCAAATACCGGCTTGTCGCGCAACTGGCGCGAGCGCAGTCCCAAGGTGTTGGTCAGCGCCTGTGCGGCATCGGCCGACGAGGTGAATGCAGTCGGCACGTTGATCACCAACACCGCATCGTTGGCATCGTCGGACAACAAGGCTTCAATGGCCGACGCATAACGCCCGCCATCGGCATCGACCACGATGTCCACCGGGTTGTCGCGCGACCAGCCTTCCGGCAGCACTTTGTCCAACTGCGCGACGGTGGCGGGCGACAGATCCGCCAGCGAACCGCCCAAGGCCTGCAGCTGATCCACCGCCAAGCGGCCAACGCCACCGCCGTTGCTGAGAATGGCCAGGCGTCGGCCCGGGAACGTGCCCAGCCGGCCCAGCGTTTCAGCGGCGGTGAACAACTCGTCCAATGCATTCACGCGCAGCAGGCCAGCGCGATTGAATGCCGCGCCGTAAACCGCATCGGACGCGGCCAAGGCCTGCGAATGCGTGCTGATGCCGTCGTCATTGGGTTTTGGCTGGCGGCCGGATTTGACCACCACCACCGGCTTGGCACGCGCCGCCGCACGCGCGGCGGACATGAATTTGCGCGCGTCACTGATCTGATCGACGTACAGCAGGATGGCACGGGTGCGGTAGTCGGAAGCGAAGTAATCGAGCAGGTCACCGAAATCCACGTCCAGCGCATCGCCCAGCGAGACCACGCCGGAGAAGCCAATCGAGCGCGCCACGCCCCATTCCACCAGCGCGGCGGCAATGGCACTGGATTCGGAGATCAACGCAAGATCCCCAGCCTGCGGCGTATGCGCGGCGATGCTGGCGTTGAGCCGCGCATGCGGCGCGATCACACCCAAACAGTGCGGGCCAAGCACTCGCATGCCCTTGGGCCGCGCGGCGGCTTCCACTTGTGCGGCGAGTGAACCCGGGCCTTTACCCAAACCGGCGGTCAGCAGGATGGCTGCGGCCACGCCGAGCTCAGCTGCCTGCGCCACCACCTGCGGCACCATCGTCGCGGGCGCGGTGATGACCACCAGGTCCGGTATCCACGGCAGATCCTTGAGCTTCTTGACCGTGCGCATGCCGTCGATTTCGGCGTGACGCGGGTTGACCCAGCCAATCTGTCCGGCAAAACCGCCTGCACGCAGGTTGCGTATCACTGCGCGCCCGGCGGAACGTTCGCGCGGGCTGCCGCCGATGACGGCAACCGAACGGGGGCGGAACACGGTCTGCAGGTGATAAGTGCTCATGACGACGCCAGTTGCGGGAACGTGGTCAAAGGTACACGGCTGGATGGACGTTGGGCTTGCTTTGGATCAAGTCTGGGGAGTGCGGGTGGGTTGTGAGGAGTGAAGCGTTGCGCAGGGCAAGCGAGAGAGCAGGGCCAAAAGCGCCCTCACCCCTACCCCTCTCCCGCCAGCGGGAGAGGGGAGAGCTTGAGCAACCGCTACAAACACCACCACCTACAACAGCAACGGCAGCAGGTGCTCTTGCTCTTGCTCTTGCTTGCGCTCTTGCTCTTGCTCGTGCTCTTGCTCGTGCTCTTGCTCGTGCTCTTGCTCGTGCTCTAACTCCTCTCCCGTTTACGGGAGAGGATGCCGAAGGCAGGTGAGGGCAAAGCGGCGCAGCCGTGCCGTTGTTCTGGCACTGCCGCCATCCGGGTTACAGCAACGTCCCACCCAGAATCATCGCGGCGATGCTGAAGTAGATGACCAATCCCGTCACATCCACCAAGGTCGCCACAAACGGCGCCGAGGCACTGGCCGGGTCGAAGCCCAGGCGCTTGAGGATGAAGGGCAGCATCGAGCCGGACAGCGATCCAAACGTGACGATGCCGACCAACGCCGCGCCGATGGTGAGCGCCAGCAGTACCCAGTGCTCGCCGTAATCATGCAGGCCACCCAGTTGCCACACGGTGATGCGAACGATGGCCAGCGTGCCGAGAATGCCGCCCAGCACCACGCCGGTCGGCAATTCGCGCAGGGCCACGCGCCACCAGTCACGCAGGCGCAGTTCGCGCAGCGCCAGCGAGCGGATCAACAACGACGTCGCCTGCGAGCCGGAGTTGCCGCCGGAGCTCATGATCAACGGAATGAACAAGGTCAGCACCACCGCGCGCGCAAGTTCGTCCTCGTAGTGCTGCATGGCGCTTGCGGTGAGCATTTCGCCGAGAAACAGCACGCTCAGCCAGCCGGCACGCTTGCGCAGCATCTCGAAGAAGCCGATCTGCATGTACGGCTTGTCCAGCGCTTCCACGCCGCCGAACTTGTGTACGTCCTCGGTGGATTCGTCGATGAGCGCATCAAGGATGTCATCCACGGTAACGATGCCCAGCATCTGCTGCTGCGCGTCCACCACCGGGATAGCCAGCAAGTCGTGGCGACGGATCAGCTGCGCCACTTCTTCCTGATCCAGTTGCGGATCAACGGTGACCGGCGGGTTGATCTGCGCCACGTCGAGGATGGAATCGGCCGGCGCGCCGGTGATCAAGCGCCGCATCGTCACCACCTGCTGCAGCCGGCGCGTCTGCGGGTCGAGCACGTAGATGGCGTAGACCGTTTCGCGGGTGCGCTCCACTTCGCGGATGTGCTGCAGCGTCTGCGCCACGGTCCAATCCGCCGGCACGCCGACGAACTCGGTGGTCATCAAAGCGCCTGCAGTGCGCGGCGGGTAACTCAGCAGCAGCTGGATGGACTGGCGCGCTTCCGGCGCCAGCAGCGGAATCAGCCGCGCGCGCTCGTCGGCATCCAGCTCGTGGACGATGTCGGTGGCCCGGTCATCGGCCATCAAGCCGAGCAACGCCGCAGCACGGGCCGGTGCCAGCGCCGCCACCAGCTCACCGGCGCGCTGCAGCTCAGGGGCTTCCAGCAGTTTGACCGCACGCGGCAACGGCAACGCCGCCAGCGTGTCAGCCGCCTTCGGCAGCGCCAGGGTATTGAGGTATTCCACCGCATCGGCGGTGTTGAAATCGGCAAGAGGGGCGCTCAGGGTGGCCGCATCGACCACCGGGCGCAGGAGCTGCTTCTGGTTCATGTTGATTCGCCTGTTTGCGTTGCGACCACGCAACACCTGCACTGACGAACCAGCCCACTCAGGCGTTCATCACCGCTGGCGTCGATCGAGGTCGACTTCTACTGTCGCTTGACATGGGTTGGACTCCGGGAAGGTGCTGCGGCAGAACCGGCAGCGGCGCGAGTCTGGCCCTGTTGGTCAGCCCGGTCAACCCGCGCAGGCAACATGGCGACGGGCGATTGGGCCGTCATTTCGCTTTCGTTGACAGCCCAGCCCGCATAATGGCGCGGGCCGGTCTC
Source organism: Stenotrophomonas sp. (assembly GCF_050737575.1). Classification (GTDB taxonomy): domain Bacteria; phylum Pseudomonadota; class Gammaproteobacteria; order Xanthomonadales; family Xanthomonadaceae; genus Stenotrophomonas. Next base: position 316,240 of record NZ_JBOHXW010000003.1, on the reverse strand, counting down.
ACAGTGACGCTGGCGCATCTGCACAGCCCCACGGAGCACGGTTTCATGCATAGCGGCGGTCTCGAACTGGCCTTGGTCCTGCTGCTGGCGGCGGTGATTGCCGTGCCGGTGTTCAAGCGTTTCGGGCTGGGCGCGGTGCTCGGCTACCTGGCCGCCGGCGTGGTGCTGGGCCCGCATGTGCTGGGCTTTGTGCAGGATGCCGACCGCATCCTCAACGCTGCCGAAATCGGCGTGGTGATGCTGTTGTTCCTGATTGGATTGGAGCTGTCGCCGTCACGCTTGATGGTGATGCGCAGGCCGGTATTTGGCGGCGGCAGTGTGCAGGTATTGCTCACCGCCAGCGTGCTCGGCGGGCTGCTGCTGATGCATCACTTTCACTGGAAAAGTGCGTTGGTGGTCGGCACCGCGTTGGCCTTGTCGTCCACGGCGGTGGGCCTGCAACTGCTGTCCGAACACAAGGCATTGAACAGCGATTACGGGCGCTTTGGTTTTGCGATTCTGCTGTTCCAGGATTTGATCGCCATTCCGTTGCTGGCGGCCATTCCGCTGCTGGGCGGCGTGCGCAACGAAACCCTTACCTGGCAGGACGCCGGCATCGCACTGGGTGTGCTTGCGCTGGTGATCGTGCTCGGCCGCCCGGTGCTGCGCCGCTTGTTTGCAATCGTGGCGCGCACGCGCATGCCCGAAGTGTTCACCGCCACCGCGTTGTTGGTGGTGCTGGGCACGGCGTGGATCATGACCGAAGCCGGCCTCAGCGCCAGCCTCGGCGCCTTCGTGGCCGGTGTGCTGTTGGCCGATTCCGAATTCCGCCACGAGATCGAATCGCAGATCGAGCCGTTCAAAGGCCTGCTGCTGGGCTTGTTCTTCATCGCGGTGGGCATGGGCATCGACCTCGCGCGCATGGCCGCCGAACCCTTGTTGATCGCCGGCGGCGTCGCCGTGCTGCTGTTGGTGAAATTCTCCATCCTTCTCGCCCTGGGCCTGGCCGCACGCATGACCTTGCGCAGTGCGCTGATGCTGGGCAGCGTGTTGTGGCTGGGCGGCGAGTTCGCATTCGTGGTGTTCAACGAAGCGCAGCGCGCGAACCTGCTCGGCCGCATCAACCACGACCGCTTGGTGGCCATCGTCAGCCTGTCGATGGCGATCACCCCGTTGTTGATGATCGCCCTGCAGCGGCTGTTGCAGCTGCGCAAACCCGACGCCCCTCCAGAACACGCGCCGGATGCCGCACTGAAAGAGGCCGGTGCGCAGCGGCCACAGGTGTTGATCGCCGGCATGGGTCGCTTTGGTCAGATCATTGCGCGTTTGCTGACCGCACAGCGCATTCCCTTCGTCGCACTGGAAGCCGACCCGGACACCGTGGAAGACCTGCGCCGCTTCGGCAACCAGCTGTATTACGGCGATCCCACCCGCCCGGATCTGCTGCGCTCGGCCGGTGCCGAGCACATCCGTGTGTTCGTGATGGCGATGGACGATGCGGAAACCAACCTGCGCGCGGTGCGTCTGGTACGCCGCATGTATCCCGGCGCAACCGTGCTGGCCCGCGCCCGCAACCGCCAGCACGCCTGGAAGCTGTTGGACATGTCGGCAGAACCGTTCCGCGAAGTCTTCGGTTCCAGCCTGGAAACCAGCGAGCGCGTGTTGACCGCGCTGGGCATTCCCGCCGACATCGCACGCGACCACGTACAACGCTTCCGCGAACACGACGAACAACTACTCAAAGCCCAACACCTGGTCTACGACGACGAAGCCGCCGTGATGCAGACCTCACGCGATGCGCGTGCGGACCTGATGCATTTGTTTGAAGCGGACGCCAGCGACAGCAAGCCCGCCGAGAAATAAGCAGCACGCACCGGTAGAGCGCAGCCAGGCTGCGCTGGGGCTTTACCGGTGATGCCCTTGCCGAGCATGGCTCGGCACTACTCGGATCCAGTGGCAGCACCGCAAGCATCCCACGCCCACACCTGTCGACGCTTGTCGAACTGTACTTGATGGACATAAGGCTTCCCGTCCTTCTCGGTCATGCAGAAGTGACCACGATAGACCCGGCTCTCCGAGCGACTGCTCTCTTTCACAATGCCGCCGGACATGACGGCCGTATAGCGCTTGCCGACAGAAAAAATGGGAAAAGGATTGGAACCAAGCGCACCACTTGCCACACAGTCATCAGGGGACACCATTGGCTGAACCCCTTGATCGGCATAGTTCTGCTGCCAGACCGAGACCGCGCCATCGACCCCTTGCTCGTATACATCGATCACCGACAATCTCGGGTGATATCGGCGCGACTCCCTGTTGTCGCTCAACTTCATGCAAGGCGCCCCTGCCGCATCAATGATGACGGCTGATTGATAACGCCCTTTCGGCTGACTGCATGCAGAGGTGAGCGGCACGGCGAGAAGCATGAGCAACGAAAGTAATCGCAATCTACTGATCATTTGGTCGTCTTCGGAAGATGTGACGTGCTACCTGGGTCCAACAAGAAGTCGGAGATTGTCGTTTTCAGCATATCGGCGAATCTCGCGGTCAACCGGTAGTGAAAGGCTCGCGCTCTTGCCTGCGCCGCCCTGTGAGCGACCAGGAAGTAGTCGGCCAGAATGTCTCCCTGAGCCTCCATGTTGTAGTCGCAAAGCTTCTTCCCACCACCCAGGTGGTACTCGTAATTCATGTTCGGTCTCGGCCCCCGAACTCGCTTTACTGGATACCCCAGTTGGTATTGCCATACATGCACCATCTCGTGGATGAAAAACGCCTGCAGCTCGACATCCACTTTGGAGAAATCGTCTTCGTGGATTCCCTTCGGGAAGTACATCTCCCCGTTTGGTGTTACCGCCGTATTCTCCTGTTGGAGACCAAATAACAGCCAGTACCCATGGTTATGCACTTTGACCTTCGCATAGTCGACCGCGCTACCAAACACGAGTTTTGCGATATCGATTTCGCCAGACGTCAAACTACGCTCATGGCCAGGCGCTTTGACCGAGACAAAGGAGACGCCAAGGTCAGCTTCGGTGGTAGTCGCCTCCTCCACCTCGAAGACTTCGGCTTCTTCATCATGTACGTCACCAGCTATCGGGCCCGCGCAACACGATCCTTGATCAGCAGGCGCATGAAGCTCAGCTTTGACAACCGCTTCCGGTGTATCAGTCTCGAATCGCCGCGTCTTCCCTTCTTCGTCCGTTGTTCCTTCTACCGTGGCACCATCCGCCAAGTGGAGGGTGTAGCGGAGATTAGCCAAAGCGTGCCCCGTTTCCCCGATGAAGCGAATCGCCTGATCACACCTGCGCAGGTTTGTCACGATTGAAACTGCCGCTACTGCGACCTCTGTCACCGCAGTCGTACGCGATGATCCGCTTCCTCCACCTCCCGCATCAACGAAGACATGGTGCTGCTTCATCGCCAATACCTTGCAGCCACATTCAAGCGAAGCGCCATTCAACGCTACCGGATGCCCGTCGATGATGATGGATTGATCACCGTTCAGAATCGAGAACACGCCTTTGTGCAGCGGACAGGTTGCCTTGTCAGTAACGCGCGCGACGGCGATACCGTCGATATCGGTATAGGGCGATGCGGTAATGACCCGGCCGCCACCTGTTGTGGCATCACCCAACACAATCCAGTTTCTTGCCATTTGGAAAATCCGTTTCTTCGGCTGCCGCACGACCTGCAAGCTGCAGCACCCTAACAGCGCGGCAATCGATTCGGCTTTAAGAAACGTCTCAAGATGCCAGTGGTGCCGTCCGGCGCCATTCGTTGAACATCCCATGGCATCGCAACGTTTCTCCGGAACCTGGCCGAGAACACACCTTTGAAGTTCAGAGGTCGCCCTACGCAGAGATGGAGTGTGGCCGAACCCTGGGAATCAGGTCACTCGTGATGCGGAGAATTCATCCTCAGCTTCACGGATCTACGACGATGAAGCCGCCTTGATGCAGACCTCACGGGATGCGCGTGCAGATTTGATGCATTTGTTTGAGGCGGATGCGGGTGATGTGTCGGCGGGTGAACGCTGAGTTGTAGGTTTTGGTTGGAGCTGAAACAAGCGCAGGAGCCGCCCCTCCCCTGCGCTGCGCGCAAGAGAGGGAGCTACAAACGTCCTGCGCCTGACTGTGCTGCGACACCGGCAATGGCTTCATCTGCGGCTGCGGAAGCAGCGCTAGCTTCTGCTTCCGCCTTTGCCCCCTCCCTTTCATCGAAGGTGAAGGGGAGGGTTGGGGAGAGGTCGCTTCTCCGGCCGTTACCTGCATAAACAAAAAAGCCCGGCATCACGCCGGGCTTTTTGTTCACTCACTACCAACCACTCAATTACGATCGCGCAGGAACCGCGCCATCGACGATACGCCCGGCACCGCGGGCTCGAACTCACCGGCCACGTCGATGAAGCCGCGCATGATGGCGATGTCGCGGGGGCTGCGGTTGATGGCGTCGCGCATGTCCGGATCGGCACCGGCGCGCAGCAGGCGCTGCACCAGCAGCGGCAGGCCGTGCAGTGCCGCGAGGTGCAACGGACCGAAGCCGCGCGGATCGCGTACGTCCAGCGATACATCTTCGTCCAGCAGGCGTTCGACCGCCGCCAGCACCACATGTTCGTCGCAGGCGGTGCCCGGTTCGGCGCGCGCTCCCAGCAACAACAGCAGCGGCGTCACCGTACCGGCCGAAGCCTGGTCCGGTTCGGCACCGGCCAGCAGCAGGGTGTCCAGCAGGGCCAACAGGCGGGTGCGGTCACGCGAGGTGAAGCCGTACAGGGCAGCGCAATGCAGCGGCGCCAGCTGCTGGTCGTCACCGGCATGCACGTCGGCACCGGCGGCGAGCAGGCGCGCGACGATGTCGGCCATGCCCAGCGCGGCGGCCAGCATCAAGACGGTGACGCCGCCCGGCAGGCGGTGTTCAAGTTGCGCGCCGGCATTGAGCAACGCAGCGACGATGTCGGTCTGGCGCATGCTCACGGCCGCCGACAACGGCGTGGCGCCACTGGCCGCCGCGTGCTGCGGTTCGGCGCCGCGTGACAACAGCAGGTCGACGACCGCTGCATGACCACCGCCGGCGGCGCGCAGCAGGCCGGTACAGCCCTGCGCATCCACCGCGTCCACGGCAAAGCCGAGATTGATCAGACGACGTACCGCATCGGCATCGCCGGCCATCGCCGCAGCGGGCACGTCGGCCTCACGCAACGCGCGCAGCGGCAGCGACCAGCCGCGCCAGTCCAGCCAGTCGGCCAGATCGCGACGGCCGCTGGACAGCGCAACGCCCAGCGGCGTCTGCCCGTCGGCGGCGCGAGCGTCAGGCGATGCGCCTTGCAGCAGCAACAACTTCACCGAGGCCTCGCGCGCCAACGCGGTGGCCAGATGCAATGCGGTCATGCCGTGACTGTCGCGTGCTTCACGATCCACACCGTTGAGCAGCAGGTTCTGCTGCAACTTCAGCCAGCCCAGGCGCACGGCCAGCGACAACGCCGGATCGCCTGCAGGCGACGGCGCATACGGATCTGCGCCACGCTCCAGCAATTCCAGCGCGAATTGTTCGGTGCTGCGTGCGCCGTGATCGTGTTGCGCGCAGGCGGCCAGCAAACGGGTCAAACCGCCGCGACCGGCCGGCGACACACCGCGCTTGAGCAGCACCTGCAAGGTGGGAATCGCATCCACGCCACGCGACAGCAGCGCGAACATCGGCGTATCGAAGCAGGCGTCGCGCACTTCCGGCGCGGCACCGTGGACCAGCAGCCAATCGACTACGCGCGGTTGCAACGCGAGTTCCGGATCGTGCAGCAGGCCGCCCAGTTCTTCGGCAGCACACAGCTTGGCCAACGGCGCCATGCCGTCGACATTGCCGAACACCAGCGCTTCGCGCAGCAGCGCCAATGGCGCGCGGTCGTTGAGCACCGGCATCGCCTCACCGGTATCGCTGCCATCGGTTGAAGCGCCAGCGGCATCACTGACCGCCGCCGGCAACGGATACGTCGGGTCCAGCAGCGACACGATGCTCCAGCGCCCGGCAGCCGCAGCATGGTCGATGGCGCGACGGCCATCGGGGCCGGCGACATCGGCGGAAATTTTCAGATCCAGCAACCACCGGATCAGCGCGGCCGACACCTGTTCGGCGCGACAGGTCAGCAGCACCGCGTTGTTGCCATCGCCATCCACGGCGCTGACATCGGGTTGATGGGCGAGCAGGCGTTCCAGCACACCGGCATGGCCTTGCGAGGCCGCATCCAGCCACGGCGTGCGACCGGCCGCATCACGCGGTTCGATGTTGGCGCCGGCATTGAGCAGGGTTTCGACGATATCGGCATGACCCGCGAGTGCGGCCTCATGCAGCGCGCTACGGCGCTGACGGTCGCGCGCATCCAGCCGCGCCTTGTGCTTGAGCAGCAGCTGCACGCCGGCCGGGTCATCGTCCTCGGTGGCTGCAGCCGGCACCAGTACCGGCACGCCGTCGGCCGGTTCGACCTTGGCGCCGCGCTCCAGCAGGAACTTGGCCAGACGCCAGTTGCCGGCCTGGCAGGCCACCGCCAGCGGGCTGTGGCCGTCATTGTTGAGTGCATCCACCTCGGCGGCGGCATCGCGCAGCAAGGCGGCCACACCCGGGTCGGAACTGCGCGCGGCGTGATGCAACGGCGTGTTGCCGTCGGCATCGGTGGCGCGCGGATCGGCACCATTGGCCAGCAGCGTCATCACCGCTTCCGGGCGACCGTGCCAGCTGTCGCGTGTGGCGGCCAGCAGCGGGGTCATGCCGCGGTGTGATTGGTTGACGTCCACACCACGGCTGATCAGCAAGCGCAGCAGGCGCAGGTCCGGCAGCACCGCGGCCAGCACCGCCAAGCTGCGCTGGTCACGCGATTCGGTCGGCGGCTGTGCCTTCGGGTCGGCGCCGGCATCGAGCAACTGCAGCGCGCGATCAACGCGGCCGCTGCGTGCGGCGTCGTACAACTGCGGCACCAACTCGTGCTGCGCCAGCGGCTCCAGCGGCACCGGGCCAGCCAGCGCTTCGGCAAAGGGATCGAAGGTCGCAGCTTCCGCAGGTGCGGCATCGGCAATGGCCGGCGCGGCGCGCATGCCCTGCAGCAGGTGATGCAGCAGCGGTGCCAGCACCGCCGTGGCGATGGCCAGCGGCCAACGCAGGCCATTACCGACCAAGCCCGGCCAGGCCGGCGTCACGACCGCAGCGCATAGCAGCAACAGAATCGCCGCCGCACCCAGCCCGTGCCAGGAATCCAGTCCGCGACCGGCCAGTGCCTGCGACTGCGCGCGCAATGAACCGCCTTCACGCTCCACGGCGTGCCACAGCGGCCAAGTGCGCCACAGCGCCAACAAGGCGACGCTGACCGCGACACTCAGCGCGAGCACGGCGGCAAGGCTGCCACTGTCGTGCAGCGCCGCCAGCGGCCAGGACACCAGCAGCGCGACCATCGCGGAACCGCCGGCCCACAGCCCCAGCAAACCGGGCACTTCACGCTTGAGCACGGTTGCCGGCGCCGCCAACGCGCGGCTGCGACGCAGCCACGACAGGCCCAGCGCGAACGCCGGTTGCGCCAGCACACCGCACACCGCCGCCACCCAGCCACCGAAACCGGTGGCCAAGGTCAGCAACAGGCCAATGACCAGCGCGATAGCGACGCTGCGGGTACGCAGGGTTTCAGTCATCGCGACCGTCGATGCGCGGAACCTTCACCGGCGCCAACGGTTGCGGTGGCAGCTGCAGATGGAAACCGTGGGCGGCCAGATTGGCACGCACCAAGGCGGCATCGGCCTGGGCCAGACGACGCTCGGGCGTCAGGGCCACCTCCAGAATGAAGACGTACGGTGCCAACGTGTCGCCCAGCACCGCTGGAATGGCATCGAAATCATCACGCTTGGCAAGGTAGACGAAGGTGTCGGGCTTGCGTTGACTTTTATAGACGTAGGCTTGCATGTCAGCGGGCTTGGCCCTGCCTGAGAATTCAGGGATTGTGTCGGAAAGTTGGCGCTGGCGGAAGGCGCTGGCGGAAAGGAAGCACGGAATTGCAGGCATTGACGTTCATTTTCAGCGACCAATGTCGGTAACCCGCACGCTTCACGCAAGGGTTGCCAAGCTACTTGTCCGGCCATTCATGGTGAAGCGTCAATATACTCACGCCCCATCCAATCCCTGGAAGCCCCGCGTGCCCCCTGCCCTTGCGTCCCCCTCTGCGCCATTGAACATCCTTGCCTACACCGCCACCACGGCCGTGGGCGCAGGGCTGGACGCGCAGCGCAACGCGCTGCGGACGAAGCACAGTGGCTTGCGGCGCAATGACGTTGGCAGCGACCCGTTGCCTTGCTGGATCGGCCGGGTAGCCGGCGTAGAAGAGGTGGTGTTGCCACCGCACCTGGCCAGCCACGCCTGCCGCAACAACGCATTGGCCTGGCTGGCGCTGCAGCAGGACGGCATCCCTGCGGCGATCGAGCAACTCCTGGCGCGCTACGGCGCCGCGCGGATCGCGGTCGTCATGGGCACGTCCACGTCGAGTATCGGCGCGACCGAAGAAGCCTATGCGCGCCTTGAAAGCGACGCTGACGGCACCGCGCGATTCCCCGCTGACCTCGACCGGCCACACATTCACACACCGCATTCCCTGGGCAACTTTGTCCAGGCCGCCACCGGGCTGCGCGGGCCCTGCATCACCGTTGCCACCGCCTGCTCATCCAGTGCCAAGGTGTTCGCCCAGGCATCACGCCTGATCCAGGCAGGCCTTGCCGATGCGGCACTGGTCGGCGGTGTCGACACGCTGTGCGGCAGCGTCCTGTACGGCTTCAATGCCCTGCAACTGGTTGCCCCCGGCCCGTGCCAACCCTTTGATGCGCGCCGGGTCGGGCTGTCGCTCGGTGAAGCCGGCGGCTTTGCGGTGCTGGAACGCGCCGGCACAACTACCACGGAACTGCAGTTATGCGGATACGGCGAATCCAGTGATGCCCACCATATGTCCGCGCCACATCCCGAAGGCCTCGGCGCCAAGCTGGCAATGCAGGCCGCCCTTCAACGCGCGGGCATCACCGCAGACGATGTGGGCTACCTGAATCTGCATGGCACCTCCACGCCGGCCAACGACAGCATCGAGGCAGCCGCCGTGAACGCACTGTTCCCGGCCACCCTGCATGCCAGTTCCACCAAGGGCTGGACTGGCCACACGCTGGGCGCGGCCGGCATTGTCGAATCGGTGATTGCGCTGCTGGCATTGCGTGACGGCCTGCTGCCGGGCACGCTCAACAGCGAAATCCCGGACCCGGCCTGCGGCCCGCAGATCCGCTTTGAAAATGCGCAGGCAGATATCCGCTACGCCATGAACAATTCCTTCGGCTTCGGCGGCAACAACTGCTCGCTGATCTTCGGCAAGGCGGTATAGAACATGCTCGAAGCAACTATCGAAGGCATCGGCTTCTGGGGCGGCGGTCTGCCGGACTGGGACAGCGCATGTGCGCTGCTGCGCAGCGGCACCGTTCCAGAAGTCGCCGCGACACGGCCTTCACCACAGGTGCTGGCCGCCAATGAACGCCGCCGCGCGCCACTGACCGTGGCCGTCGCGCTGGAAGCAGCGATGGCCGCCTGCGATGCCGCTGATCGCTCACCGAAAATACTGTCGTCGGTGTTCACCTCCACCCACGGCGAGCAGTCGATCACCGACTACATGTGCACCACGCTGGCCGACGACCCCCGCGCGATCTCGCCCACCAAGTTCCACAACTCCGTGCACAACGCCGCTGCCGGCTACTGGACCATCGGGACCGGTACGCATGCTGCGGCCACCGCCATCAGCGCCGGTCCGCACAGCTTTGCGCAGGGCTTGCTGGAAGCGATGGTGCAGCTGCATGCCGGCGAAGACGCCGTGTTGTTGGTTGCCTACGATGGCCCCGGCAGTGGCACCTTGGCGCGGGTCGCCCCGAGCGAAGGCTTGCTGGGCCTGGCGATGGTGCTGTCACGCACGCCCTGTATCGGCCTGCCCACCCTGCAGTTGGACGTGCTGCAGGAAAAACCTGATCTGCCGGCCGACACCGAAGACGAGGGCGTACTGGCACGCCGCCTGGCCGGCAACGCCATGCAGCCGGCGTTGCCGCTGCTGGAAGCCATTGCACTGGACCGCGAAGCAGTGTGGATGCCCGCCGGTGAGCAGCAGTGGTTGAGGCTCGGCATCCACCATGACTGAGCGCCCGCTGTCACCGGACAACGTGGCGGTCGTGATACCTGCGCTCAATGAAGCGTTGCGTATCCGCGAGGTGGCAAGCGGCGCATTGGCGGCCGGTTTTACCCAGGTGATCGTGGTTGACGATGGCTCCGAGGACGACACCGCACAGTGCCTCAGCGGCCTGCCCGTCAGCGTGCTCCGCCACCCGCATCGCAAGGGCAAGGGCGAAGCACTGCGCAGCGGCTTTGCCGAGGCAAGGCGACGCGGGCTACGCGGCGTACTGACCCTGGACGGCGATGGCCAGCATGCCGCCTCGGACCTGCCGCGCCTGCTCGCCAGCGCCAACCGTCACCCGGGTTGCATCATCATCGGCGCGCGCCTGCGCAAACGCGCTTCCCAGCCCTGGCACCGGCGCCTGGCCAATGAATTCGGTGACTGGGGTATCGCATGGGGCACGCATTACCAGGTGGTCGACAGCCAAAGCGGGCAGCGTTTCTATCCCGCCGACGTCATCGCATTGCGCGACATCGCCGCCGAAGGTTTCGTGTTCGAGGCTCAGATCATCATCTCGGCCGCACGCCAGCTCGGCACGCGCTGCGTGTCGGTGCCCATCGAATCACGTTACCGCTGCGCCACCACTGACGAGCAGTTCCGGCCCAGCCATTTCCGGCCGTTGCACGATCTGTACTGCATCACCAGCCATATCGTGCTGCTGGCGTTGCGCCACGGCCACGTCCGCGAGGTCTATCGGCGTATCCGCGCCAATCCGCCATTGATCGATGATGAAGGCCTGTCGCCTCCGCCGCGTTGAAGACCGCCTGCTTCAGCCCATCCCGCCATTGATGCCGATCACCTGGCCGTTGATGTAACCGGCGGCATCACTGCACAGGAACGCCACCAGCGCGGCCACTTCATCCGGCCTGCCCGCGCGCGCCGCCGGCACCGCCTGCTTGATCATCTCCGGCGGAAACGCGTCGGCAGCCATCTGCCCTTCAATTACGCCCGGCGCGACCACATTGACGCTGATGCCGCGGCTGGCCATTTCGCGCGCCAGGGATTTGCTGGCGCCATGCAAACCGGCCTTGGCCGCGGCGTAGTTGGTCTGGCCACGATTGCCCAGCACCGCCGCCACCGACGACACACTGACGATGCGGCCCCAACGCGTGCGTGCCATCGGCAACAACAATGGCTGGGTGACATGGAAGAAGCCGTGCAGGCTGACGTCGATCACGCGCGTCCAGCGCTCCACGTCCATGCCGGCCATCGGTGCGTCGTCATGGATGCCGGCATTGTTGACCACGATCTGGATGGTGCCTTCGCCCAGCAGCGCTTCCAGCACGGCGGAGGTGGCAGCGGCATCGGCGACGTCAAAAGCGACCGCCTGCGCACTGCCACCGCCGGCCACGATGTCGTCCACCACCGCCTGCGCGCGTGCCAGATTGGCATTGGCATGGACGATGACATGCGCACCGTCAGCCGCCAGCCGGCGGCAGATGGCGCCACCGATGTCGCCGCTTCCGCCGGTGACCAATGCGCGTCGTTGTTTGTTCATGGGAGGGAACTCCTGCCTGAAGGATGAAAACTCACGGCAACTGCAGCATCACCGCAGCGCGGCCTTCGGCCAGCAGCTGGTCCTGGTGATGCAGCGTGAATGCATATTGCTGACTGCCCGGCGCTTCCACCAGCACCTGCGCTTGGGCCCGCAACGGCCCGGCCAAGGTGTCGATGCGTGCCACATGCAGGCGTACGTCGCGTAGTGCGACCAAGACGCCCGGCCGCACCGCGCCACCTTGGGTGCTGGCACGCAGGCCACCATGCACTGCCATCGCCTGCGCGCCGTATTCGCACAGATGGATGGCACGCAACTGTCCGTTGCAACGCAGCGGATGGTCGGAATCGCGGTGGTTGAATGCCTGCAGCGTGATGTCCGTCGCCGTCCACGCCAGCACCTCATCCCACAGGCACATGCTGCCTTGATGCGGCACCAACTGCAGGATCCGCGCACGATCAAGCACGCTGCACCTCCTGCCAGGGATGGCGCGAGATCAACAACGCCAGCACGAAATTGCACACCACACCCAATGCCACCGTGCTGCCGATGGCCCGCAACACCGGTATCGATGACAGACCAAGCAGGCTGAACACCAGCAAGGTCATCACGCTGCAGACCAGCAGACCATGCAGCGTGCGCAGCTGATCGGCATGGCTGTCGCCGGCGTGCTCGAAGAACAACCCGTAATCCAGGCCAAGGCCGGCCGCCAGAATCAGGCCGATCAGATGGAACAGGTTCAACTCGATGCCCATGCCACGCAGCACCGCCAGCACCAGCAGCGTGCTCAACACCATCGGCAACAGCACCCGCAGCGCGCGCCGTGGCGAACGCAGCGAAGCCCAGACCGTGGCCGACAGCAGCAGCACCGCGACCGCCAGCGCGAGCAGGACGCGGCTACGGTATTCGGCCACCAATGATTCCGAGGCGTCCTTCAGGTCCAGCAATTGCGCGCCCTGCAGGCGTGCGCTGGCGGCTACCGCGGCCACATCGTTCAAACCACTCAGCGACACCAGCGCGGTGGCCTGGCCCTTGCCGTGCAGCAGCAGGCCGTCCACCGCCGTGGCCAACGGCGTGCCCAGCAGATCGTTTGGCTGCAGGGCCGGTGCCGTACGCGCGGCAGCGACATCGGCGATGAAGGGCTCAAACACATCGCTGCGGAACGGGGTATCGGCAACCGCGTCCGCCAACGCCGCGCGCAAGCTGGCTTCGTCAGGCAGCTGCTGCTGGCGTTGCTGCTGCAGGGCGGCGCTGGGCAGATAACGTGCCGCCATGTCGTAACGTTCCAGCGCGTTGCCTGCCACCAGCGCATCCAATGCCGGCCGCATGCGCTCGCTTGCGGCCAGTGCGGCCTGTGCGTCCGCGCCATGGATGGCGATGACATAGCGCACATCCGGTGCGCCCAGCTCGCTGCGCAGTTCCGCGTCGCGCTTGAGATCCTGCGGGTCCACCGGCGTCAGCCGCCCGAGATCGTTCTGCCAGAACGCGCCCGGCGCCCAGATCACGATGGCCAATGCCGCCCAGGCCAATACCAGCAGCGACCAGCGCGGACGCGGCAGGCGGCGGGTGTGTGCCCACACGCGGGCGAGCACGGCCGAATCGGCGAAATCCCGGGTCGGCGGATCCACCAATGCTGGCAGCAGGTAACGCGTGGTCAGTGCCGCCGTGGCCAGTGCGGTGATGGTGAACACCGACAACTGACGCAGCCCATCCACGCCGGAAAACAGGAAGGTCAGGTAGGCGATACACGTGGCGATGACGCCGGTGCCCAGCGTCGGCCACAGCGCGCGCACGTTGTCCCACGACGAACGTCCCGGCCGCTCATGGCTGAAGAAATGGATGGGGTAATCCTGCACCACGCCAATCAAGGTGAAGCCAAAGGCGATGGTGATGCCGTGCACGCCATCAAAACCGATGGCCACTGCCGCCAAGCCTGCCAAGCCCGCGCTGGCCAGCGGCAGGAAGCCGAGGATCGGCATTTTCCAGCTGCGGTAGGCCACCCACAGCAGCAGGATCATGCCCAGCGTATCCAGCATGCCGATGGTGCTGGCTTCCTTGGCGGTGCGGTTGCCGATCTTCACCGAGAACGCACCAGGGCCGCTCAGTTCGATACGGCTGCCACTGTCGTCGGACACCTGCGTAAATGCTGCATTGATCGTATCCACCGCCTGTTGCTGCGCGCCCGGGTCGAAGCCCGCCGCGCGCGTCTGCAACAACAGCAAGGCCTGCGTACCGGTGTGGTCGAACCAGACATCGTCAATGCGCTGTGGTGCGGTGGCCGGCTGCAGGGCTTCGGCCACGCGCAATGTCTGCAGCGTCGGGTCCGAGGATAGCAGCGGCTCGATCAGACCGCCGGCCGGGGAACCCAGGTCCTGCACACGCGCCTGCAGTTCTTCGCGCAAGGTGGCGGTGCTGAAAGCGTCGTCGGGCAACGTGTCGATCAGGTAACGGTAGGGCAGCAGACGCTCGGGAAAGGCCTCCAAACCCGCCTGCTCGCCATTGGCCACCAGCTCGAACTGCGTGTCGGCGGCGAGCTGCGCGCGCAGTTCGCGCGACTGGGATGCCAACTGTTCCGGGATGGCCCCCGACAACGCCACCAGCAACAGCCGTGCACCGGGGCCTTCACCCAGTTCGTCGAGCAGCAGCTTCTGCGCGGGCGTGCGCGCGTCGGGCATGAACTTGCGCAGATCACCACTGACCTGGATGCGGTTGCTGAGCCACACGGTCAACAGGCCAAGCAACAGCAACCAGGTGATGGCCAGCGCGATGCGCTTGGGAGCGGTCAGCTTCAACGTGCGCCACCGTCGTGGCACAGCGCAGCCAACGCGTCGGCCTGACGCACATCAGCGGCGGCCGTGGCAGCCCCTCCCAGCAGCGTGCGCTGCAGCTCGCCCTTGGCCGGCTGGGTTTCAATGCAGCGCAGTTCGCGGCCCTGCCCGTACAGCGTCACCGCGCGCACGCGGCGCTGCAGTGCATCTGCGATCGGCGTGAGCACCAGTTGCCAGTGCTGCGCGCTTCCCGATGGCTGCAGCCGGTAACGCTGTTCCAGCGCGGCGAGGTCACCGGCCAACATGGCCCCGAAGCTGGCCTGCAGGTCGGCCAGCTCCGGCACGCGCTGCAACGAGAACACGCGCGGCGGCTTGCCGGTGCGGACGATGCTGACCTGGTTGTCGGCGATGGTCGTCGTCTCCGCATACGGCGTGCGCACTTCACGCACCAGCGTGCCGGCATCCGGTCGCCGGTACTGGCCTTCGATCCGCAAGGGTTCCTTCAACAGCGCCGAACCACGCAATTCGATGAAGCCGGTCTGGCTCGGTGCCGGCTGTGCCAGCTGGCGCAGGATCGTGGCCGCATCAATGCCGCTGGCCAGTGCCGGTATCGTCAGGCTGGTCAGCAGGGCCAGCGCCATGCCTGGGAGCAGCGCGCGGCGGATCTTCGGATTGCCAGAAATCATAGAAATTGAACCAGTTGTAGGGAGCGGCACGCAGGTGATGCTCCAACCTGCCGACATAACGGTGGATAAGCGCCGACAGCGTGGCGGCACGCACAGCGCGCGGAATCTCCACAACCGACTCGAACGGCTCGAACAGCAGGTCGTAGCGGTTGCCACCGCGGTAAAGACCAAAGGCCAACACCACCGGCGCCTTGAGCACACTGGCAAGCAGCCACGGCGTTGCCGGAAATGCGGCGGGCTCACCCAGCAGCGGAACCTGGACGGCGGTTTCGCCAGGACGGAGGCGATCCACCAGCAACGACACCATCGCCCCTTCCTGCAGCGCCTGCTGGATGGCCAGCGCAACGGTCGGCCCGTCCTGCCCAGCATCAATGATGCCCGCCGCCAGGGCCGGGTCCAACTCGGCCAGCAGCTCGGTAATGGCGGCATTGTGCGAGCGGTCCAGCAGCACCCGCAGCTTCAGATCCGGACGCTGCCGCGAAAGCGCACGCAGTGCGTCGAAACTACCCAGGTGCGAGCCAAACACCAGCACGCCCTGACCCTTGTCCAACTGCTCCAGCAACTGCGCGGTGCCGCCAGTGCGGATGTCGAACAGGCTCAGGCGGCCGGCAAGCAGGAACACCCGGTCCAGGATGGTGGCGGCAAAGGTATGGATGTGGCGGGCGACGTCGATGGCCCGCGCCGGGCGCCCGAGCACGCGCCGCAGGTAGTCACGCGAGGCCCGTCGCTCGCTGCCACGCACGCAGAAGAAATAGGCGGTGATCGGATACAGGCAGGCGCGTGCAATGCGCCGCCCGCCGTGGCGCGCGATGCCACCGATCAGCCGGATGGCAACACGTCCGCCGCCTTCCGGGCGCTGCTTCCAGTTGTCCGCGCTCACGGCTGCACTCCGGCAGCCTCCAGCACCAACTCACCACGCACCAGCAATTCGGCATCACGCAGCACGCGGAACTTCCAGCGCGGCGACTGCCCTTCCAGTTCGATCCGCGCGGTCTGACCCGGCAGCAACGGTGCCATGAACTTCACCTGCGGTAGGCGCAGCAGGCCCGTTTCAGCGCCCAGCTCGGCTTCCAGCGCGCACAACACCTGCTCCAACAGCACCACACCGGGCACCAACGGCCGGCCCGGAAAATGGCCGGGCAGGCACGGGTGGTCGGGAGTGATGCTGAATTGCATGGCATCCGCTGAACGGGCTGAGCGGCACAGGATACCGGCAGCCTGCAGCCTCAGCGCAGCAACGTGCGCCAGAACGTCGGCCCCAACTGCGCCATCTGCCGCATGAAATCAAACACGTTGCGGTAGGGCCGCTGCGGAAACAGCTGCGCACGCACCGCGTACTCCAGCGCGAAGAACCCTCCAATCAGCCCCCAGTCGGCGATATTGGCCACCCAGGACCACTGTTCATGGCTCAACGGCCACCAGGGCTGGATGCCGAACGCGGCCAGCAGGCCACTGGGCACCGCACTCATGGCCAAGCCCAGGTTGATTGCGGCCAGCGTCGTCAACACTACCGCCCAGGCGGCAGTCAGCCGCCGTGAGTAGCGCTCCAGCGCCTCGGTCATCGGCATCCCGGCACGCGCATGCAGTGCCTGCACGATGCTGGAAATCAGGGGTGTCCGGCCCGCCAGCAGCGAGCGTGCGAAACCCCAGGCCACCAGCAGCGGGAACACCACCGGCGGGGCCAGCAACAGCATCCACGCGGCCGAGGAGCCGCCCAACCGGTACAGCAGCACCAGCGCCACCAACACCACCGCCCAGACCCACGGCCGCAGCGACGCCAACGGCTTCAGCAGGCACAGCACCACCAGCCCAGCCAACGCGGCCGCAGCCCACATGCCCTCACTGCGCAGGCTCGCCACATGCGAAAGCACCGGGTAGGCGAGCAGCAGAATCACCCGCAGTGCTGCCAATGGTCCGGGCTCGTTGCTGGACGTCTGTTCCGGGGCCGTCATTGCGCTCAGGCCGTCTTGTTGGCCTGCACATGTGCGGACAAGGCCCGCAGCGAGGCGAAGATGCGACGGTTTTCATCGTTGTCCGAGCGCAGCTGGAAGCCATAACGCTTGCTGATGGCCAACGCCAGTTCCAGCGCATCAATCGAATCCAGGCCCAGACCGTCGTTGAACAGCGCAGCCTCCGGGTCGATCTGTGCGGCATCCACCTCTTCCAGGTTCAGGCTCTCCACGAGCAGTGCGGCCAACTCGCGTTCGGCTTCGGTTTGTTGCGACATTTCGACTTCCGGGGCACAGAAAACCGCAACGATCCGGCATCGCCGCCGTCAACGCAACCATGGCCAATGTGGTCCGCAGGCTATCATTGGGGTCCGTGCAATACCGATATGCCGTGCAATGACGTCGATGCTTCATCCCTGCCCCGCCTTCCTGCAATGCGCCTGCCACTGCGCCATCAATGGCCTGGAGAACGGCCAATGAATGCGCAGGCAACTCCCGCACAGGCAGCGCATCTGCAGGTGGACTATGCCGATCCGGCGCAGCTGCAGACGCTGTTGTCCGACCCGCATGTACTGGCCATCTTCGGCTTCAAGGCCGGCGCGGATGCGCCGCCGACCGACGATCCGCGCTACCTGCAGGTCGGCCTGCAGGCAGAAGGTGAAGCGCAGCTTGAAGTCTGGCGCAGCGCCTCTCCGGTCAGTTGCGGTCGCGATGCCAACGGCCTGGCCTGGGCCAGCGACGGCGCGTTGATGTTCGGCGCGCTGCAGGTGGACGAAGCCACGCACGGCGACATCATGGGTGCCTCGGCGCATGCCTACGCGCAGCTGATGGCTGCGCTTCCAGCGCACGGCTACCCGCACCTGCTGCGCATCTGGAACTACATGGATGCGATCACTGAAGGTGACGGCGACGATGAACGCTACCGTCACTTCAGCATTGGCCGCGCGCGCGGTATCGGCACGATCGATACCGGCACCCTGCCTGCCGCCACTGCGATCGGCCGCCAGGATGGGATGAGAATCCTGCAGGTTTACTGGCTGGCGGCGCGGACAGCCGGCACGCCGCTGGAAAACCCGCGCCAGGTCAGCGCCTACCGTTACCCGCGCCAGTACGGGCCGCAATCACCCAGCTTCGCCCGGGCGCTGGTGGCGGCGCCTGGCAG
The DNA here is from genome assembly GCF_050737575.1 of Stenotrophomonas sp. Lineage (GTDB taxonomy): Bacteria > Pseudomonadota > Gammaproteobacteria > Xanthomonadales > Xanthomonadaceae > Stenotrophomonas. Next base: position 297,988 of record NZ_JBOHXW010000003.1, on the reverse strand, counting down.
CCACCTGCCGCTGCTGTTGTCCGGCACCGCCAGCGTGGTGGGCCATGCCACGCTGCATGGCGATTCCACGCTGCGGCAATTGCAGGAGACGTTCAACAACTTCGAGGCGTTGATTGGCGTCGCACGCAATCGCATGCCGGCGCTGCCAGAGCACTTTGGCAGCGGCAGCCGCCTGAAGGTGTATGTGCACGACGCAGCGGAAGTGCCGGCCGTGCGCGAGGCACTGGCCACGCATCTGGCGGCGGACGTGCCCTACATCGTGCTGCTTGCCACCGTGTGTCGGCGCGATCTGCGTATCGAGATTGACGGCGTGCACGGCCCCTGAGGCCCGACGTCGTCCCTGTGCCTGACTGGCGACGGTCAGTGCACCGCTACGGCTCAATGCCGCAGCAACGCCAGTACCGCGTCACGCGGCAGTTTTCCGGTTTCGTTACGCGGCAAGGCATCCACCTTGCGCAGTGGACGCGGCAGGAACACCGGATCCATCAGCCTGCGTAGATCGCGCAGAATTTCAGCGTCCTCGCGCTGCGGCGCCACCACCAGCGCGGCGATGCGGCCGACGGCATGGCCCGGCTCCGGCGGCAATTGCACGACCAACGCATCAACCACGCCGTCCACCGACTGCAGCTTGCGGGTCAGGTCGCCCAGCGATGCGCGTTTGCCGGCGATTTCAAGCAGATCCGCACGGCGGCCTCGCAGCAGGAAGCGGTTATCGGGCAGCAATTCCACCAGATCGGCCAACATCACCGGCATCGCAAGATGCGGCGCATGTACAAGCGTGCCGTCCGGCTGCGGTTCCAGCTGCACGCCCGGCAGCACCTGCCACGCCTCCTCACTGGCGGTGCGGCGGCGAGCGAAGATGCAGGTCTCGGTGGAGCCGAACATCTCCCGCACCTCGGTGGAAAAGCGCTGCTCGGCGGCCTGCGCCAATGGCTGCGACAACGGCGCCGTGGCAGTGACGATCCCCACCAGCGGTGGCAGTTCGACGCCCGACTCCACCAGCGCCTTCAGGTGCACCGGCGTGGTCACCAACAGGCGCGGCGCGGGTACGTCCCGCAGCGCCAATGCCACGTCCTGCGGAAAGAACGGCTTGCCGGCCTGCAGCGTGGCCGGCGCCAGCAACGGCAGCAGCACCGACATCTCCATGCCATACATGTGCTGCGACGGCACCGTGGCCACCACCGAAGGCTGCTGCTGTCCCCATAGATCGCACAACGCCTTGAGGTTCTGTGCGGTGCTGGCCACGAACGAACCCCAGCGCTTGGGATTGGCGCCAGGCACGCCGGTACTGCCGGAGGTGAAGCCAATGGCCACCAACTGTTCGGCCGGCAGCTGCGGAACTTCGCCGGGCAGGCTTGGCAGGGTTTCAGGTAACAGGAAGCACGCCTCCGGCAGTGCGTCCGCAGCACGGTCCGCCACGCAATACGACCGCGCGTAGCGCTGCAGCACGTCGTCCACCACCGCCGGCGCACGCGAAGACGGCAACAGGTTGACCTGGCCACGCAGCGCCACCGCGCAGAACGTCACCAGAAACCGGTAGCGATCCTCACACAGGTTGATGGCATGCTCCCCCGGCGGCAGCAATGCAGCGACGCCACGAACGTGCGCAACGAAGCCCGCCACATCCACCTGGAAATCTGCGGCCATCGCCAGCAGTCGTTTGCGGTCACCGACAACCAGCGGATATCGGGCAGGGAGGGGCGAGGCGGAGTGAACAACCGGCATGCGACTGCGAAGACCTTGGTGGGGACGACCCCGGGTACCTGCGGTATCCGGAGGGCGGCCAGCTTGGCGGCCGCTGGCCCGGCATGCAAGCCGGGCCAGCCAGCCTGCAGTCAGTGATACCCCATATCCGCCGTGACCTTGCCGCGGAATACGCGGTACGACCACACCGTGTAGCCGAGGATCACCGGCAGCAGTATCACCAGCCCGACCATGCTGAAGCCCAGCGACGAGGCCGGTGCGGCGGCCTGCCACAGCGTCATTGACGGCGGCAGCAGGTACGGCCACATGCCCAGCAGCAGGCCGATGAAACCCAGCACGAACAGGGCCAGGGTGAGCAGGAACGGCGGCAGATCGCGGCGCGGATGCATCGCGCTGCGCCACAGCGCCACGGCCACGGCGAGTGTGAGCAGCGGCACCGGCGACAACCACCAGAAGTTGCCATCGCTGAACCAGCGCTCCATCACCCGCGACTGCAGGAACGGCAGCCAGGTGCTGACCAGGCCCATGAACACGATCACCGCCACCATCAACGGCCGCGTCAGCGAACGCGCCAGCGCCTGCTCACGGCCTTCGGTCTTGAGGATCAGCCAGGTGCTGCCCAGCAACGCATAGCCGGTGACCACCGCCACGCCGGTCAGCATCGAGAACGGGCTGAACCAGCCGAACGCGCCACCGACGTACTGGCCGTCCTGCATCTTCAGGCCTTCCACCAGCGCGCCCAGAATCACGCCCTGCGCGAACGCCGCCAGCAACGAGCCCAGCGCGAACGACACGCTCCACAACCGCCGCGAACGCTGCGCCTTGAAGCGGAACTCAAACGCCACGCCACGGAACACCAGCGCCATCACCAGCAGCAGCACCGGCAGATACAACGCCGACAACAACGCCGCGTACGCCTTGGGGAACGCGGTCATCAACCCGGCACCGCCCAGCACCAGCCAGGTTTCGTTGCCGTCCCAGATCGGCGCGGCGGTGTTCATCATCACGTCCAGCTGCTCTTCGTCTTCGGCAAACGGCGCCAACACGCCGATGCCGAGCACGAAGCCATCCAGCACCACGTACATCAACACGCCGAAGCCGATCACCGCGAACCACGCCACCGTCAACACGGTTGTCATGTCCATGTCAGCGGCCCTCCAATGGTTCGTCCGCACCGGACAACGGCCGCGCCGGCGTGTGCGTGATGTCGTCGTGCGAATGATCGTGCGGCACCGGCCCGGTGCGCATGATCTTGACCAGGTACCAGATGCCCCAGCCGAACACGAACACGTACCCGATCACGTAGACCGTCAACGACAACGCGGTCATCCAGGCACTCTGCGGCCCGACCGCATCGGCGGTGCGCAGCACGCCGTACACCACCCACGGCTGGCGCCCCATCTCGGTGACGAACCAACCGGCCACCAGCGCGATGAAGCCGCTGGGCAACATCCAGTTCCAGCCGCGCAGCAGCCACTTGGATTGCAGCAATCGCCCGCGCCACAGCTGGAATGCGGAAATCCATGCCAGCACCAGCATCAACGTGCCGATGCCGACCATGATGCGGAAGGCATAAAACACCGGCACCACCGGCGGCCGTTCACTGGCCGGCACCGAGGTCAGCGGCGCGAACGTGCCGTCGGTGCTGTGGGTCAGGATCAGGCTGCCAAGCTTGGGAATGGCGATTTCGTAATCGTTGCGTTCTTCTTTTTCATTGGGCACCGCAAACACCACCAGCGGCACGCCTTCGCCGGGCTCGGTTTCACGCCAGTGCGCTTCCATCGCGGCGATCTTCATCGGCTGATGTTCCAGCGTGTTCAAGCCGTGCATGTCACCGACAAAGATCTGCACCGGCACCGTCAGCGCGGCAAATGCCACCGCTGCAATCAGCATTTTGCGACCGGCATCGACATGCACACCGCGCCGCAGATACCACGCACCGACGCCACCAATCACAAAACACGTGGTGATGAACGAGCCCAGCGCCATGTGCGCCAAACGGTACGGGAACGACGGGTTGAACACGATCTGCCACCAGTCCTGCGGATGCACGATGCCATCCACCATCTGGTAGCCGGCCGGCGTATGCAGCCAGCTGTTGGACGACAGAATCCAGAACGTGGAGAACAGCGTGCCCAACGCCACCATGCAGGTGGAAAAGAAATGCAGGCGCGCCGACACGCGGCCCCAGCCGAACAGCATCACGCCCAGAAAACTGGCTTCCAGGAAGAACGCAGTGAGTACTTCGTAGGTGAGCAGCGGCCCGATCACGGTGCCGGCGACTTCGCTCAAGCGCGGCCAGTTGGTGCCGAACTGGAATGCCATGACGATGCCGCTGACCACGCCCATGCCGAAGGACACGGCAAAGATTTTCTGCCAGAAGAAAAACAGCTCGCGCCACACCGTATTGCGCGTGCACAGCCAACGCCATTCGACAAAGGCCAACCAGCTGGCCGTGCCGATGGTGAAGGCCGGGAACAGCACATGGAAACTCACAACGAACCCGAACTGGATCCGCGACAACAGAAGCGCGTCCACGCCTGCCTCACTGCACGTTCTTTAATTGGGTCCATTCTGGTCCGGTATCCGTGAAGACCGGATGTGACCGGTTGTCGCAGTGCGGCAATACGTCGCAGCGAAGCCCCTCCCCAACCCTCCGCTGCGCCCATGGCGCAAGGGAGGGAGAAGAGCCACCCCATTCGCTTCGCCAAAGGCAGAGCGCAAAACATTGCCGATTCCGGCAGCTCGTCCGCCGATCCCTGCGCCCATGACCTGTGGCCCAGCCCCGGCAAAGGCCGGGCTGATACGCTTGGCCGGTTCTCTTCACCGGTGCCCGCAATGCCCAGATTTCTGCCGCTTTCCCTGTTTTTGTTGACCGCTTTCGGCAGCGCCCACGCCGCGCCCACGCCGATCACCATTGAACAGGCGATGGCCGACCCGGATTGGATCGGCCCGCCGGTCGAATCGGCCTGGTGGTCGTGGAATGGCCAGCAGGTGGAATACACGCTCAAGCGCCAGGGCAGCGCGGTGCGCGACAGCTTCCGCATCGCGGCGACGGGTGGCGTCGGCCAGCAGGTGGCCGACGATCAGCGCGGCACGCTGGATTCGGCCAGCCGCATCTATGACAGCAGCCGCCAGCGCATGGCCTTCGTCCGCAACGGCGACGTGTTCGTGCGTGACCTGCGCAGCGGTGCGCTCACCCAGCTGACCCGCAGCAACGAGCGCGCCAGCGGCGTCAATTTCGCCACCGACGGCGGCGTGATCTGGGAAGTGGGCAACAACTGGTTCCACTGGAATGCCCGCAGCGGCATCACCAGCCAGGTGGCGCAGCTCAAGGCCGACAAAAACCCGGCCGACGCGCCCAAGGCCGACGTGCTGCGTGACCAGCAGATGCGCACCCTGGCCACACTGCGCAACGACCGCGCCCAGCGCGATGAACTGCGTGAGCAGGGCGAGCGTTGGCGTCAGGCCGACCCGACCCGCGCGCCGGCACCGATCTTCCTCGGCGCCGATGTCGAGATTGTTGACAGCGTGCTCTCGCCCGACGCGCGTCATCTCATCGTGATCACCAAGCCCAAGGGTTACGACGAAGGCCGCGGCGGCAAGATGCCGTTGTACGTCACCGAATCCGGTTACGAAGAAGCCGAAGACACCCGCACCCGCGTTGGCCGCAACAACCCGGAACCGCATACGTTCTGGCTGGCCGATGCGGTGACCGGCAAGGTCGAGGCGCTGTCGCTGGACAGCCTGCCGGGCATCACCAACGACCCGTTGGCCGAGCTGCGTCGCAAGGCCGGCAAGGACGCGCTCAAGGGCAACCGCCCGCTGGAAGTGATGAGCGAATTCATGGGCGGCGGCATCCGCTGGAACGCCGATGGCAGCCAGGCGGCAATCATGCTGCGCGCCAACGACAACAAGGACCGCTGGATCGCCACCACCAGCGCCACCAGCGCCAAGCTGGAAAGCCGTCATCGCCTCACCGACGGCGGCTGGATCAACTGGAGCTTCAACGATTTCGGTTGGCTGCCCGATGGCCGCACCTTGTGGCTGCTGTCCGAGGAATCGGGCTACTCGCACCTGTACACGCAAAGTGGCAGCAGCAAGCCCAAGGCACTGACCTCCGGCAACTGGGAAACCTCGTCGCCGGAAATCAGCGCCGATGGCCGCAGCGTCTACTTCCTGTGCAACCAGAAGTGGCCGGGCGATTACGAAGTCTGCAACGTGGATGTCAACGGCGGTGCCGTGCGTGAAGTGACCGCGCTCGACGGCGTGGAAGACTTCAGCCTGTCGCCGGACGGCCAGCAGTTGCTGGTGCGCTATTCGGCCCCGTACCTGCCCGCGCAGGTCGCCGTGCTGCCGGTCAGCGGCGGTGACGCACGCACGCTCACCGACACCCGCAGCGCCGAGTTCAAGGCCCGCGAGTGGGTGCAGCCGCAGATGGTGCAGGTGCCTTCGCAGCACGGCGCCGCGCCGGTCTGGGCCAAGTACTACGGCCCGGAAACGCTGGAGCCGGGCAAGCAGTACCCGATCGCCATGTTCGTGCACGGCGCCGGCTACCTGCAGAACGTGCACGCGCGTTATTCCAACTACTTCCGCGAGCAGATGTTCCACAACCTGCTGGTGCAGAAGGGTTACATCGTGCTGGACATGGACTACCGCGGCAGCGCCGGCTACGGCCGCGACTGGCGCACGGCCATCTACCGCAACATGGGCCACCCGGAACTGGAGGATTACAAGGACGGCCTGGACTGGCTGGTCACCACCAAGCAGGGTGACCGCGCGCATGCCGGCATTTACGGTGGTTCCTACGGCGGCTTCATGACCTATATGGCGCTGTTCCGCTCGCCGGGCACGTTCAAGGCCGGTGCCGCGCTGCGTCCGGTCGGTGATTGGCACCAGTACAACCACGCCTACACCGCCAACATCCTCAACACCCCGGACATCGACCCGGAAGCCTACCGCGTGTCCTCGCCCATCGAGTACGCCGAAGGCCTGCAGGACAGCCTGCTGATCGCGCACGGCATGATGGACGACAACGTGTTCTTCCAGGATTCAATCAACATGAGCCAGAAGTTGATTGAACTGCACAAGGACAACTGGACCATCGCCCCGTACCCGCTGGAACGCCACGGCTACACCCGCGCCGATTCCTGGCTGGACCAGTACAAGCGCATCCTGAAGTTGTTCGAGCAGGAATTGAAGTAAGCACGAAGCAAACAAGAAAGGCGCCGCAAGGCGCCTTTCTTGTTTGTGTTGCAACACCGTCGTGATGCGCATCAGGCGGAACCTGCTGGGCAGCGACGACTAGGGGGCAGACTTCATCAACGTAGTGAGTTCACGAATCATGTCTTGATCCTCGCTACCCAGCGCAATCAATTCCGGCACTGCCTTTGCCAGCAATGCATGCCCTTCGGCGGTCTTTCCCTCGAGCAGCAGCGCCTGACCTCGTACCGCAGCCAAGCGGTGCTCCCATCCCCGCCGTGAATCACCTGCCATCAGCAGCGCGGGATCCAGCCCCTCCAGTGCCTGCAGGGCTTCCGGGTAGCGCTTCATGTCCAACAACATCTGAGCACGATTGAAGCGGAAGACCTGCGCATGCACGTTGCCGTCGCCACCATGATGCTCGCGCAAACTGCGCTCAGCACGGAGTAGATAATCGATACCGGCCTGACGGTCACCACACTCATATTCCATATCCGCCAGATTTCCGGTCTCTACCAGCGTCGCCTGTTTATCCGCACCGAAGTGATCGGCCATGCGTTGCCGCACGGTTCGCATCACCTGCAAGCCGCTGGGGCAATCGCCACTCAAACTGTGGATATTGGCCACCGCCGACAGCTGCACCAGCGTCTGGTACTGATTGGGCCCCAGCACCCGCTCCGAGGTTTCTGCCGCCGCCTTGGCCAAGGGTAGCGCCTCGTCATTTCGACCGAGATTGCGCAAGGCACGGGCAAGATTCAAACGCAGCGCCGACACATAGATGTCCCCGATTCGACCGCTGTCATAAGCCTCATCGGCGAGCGTGGCACGCAGCATGTCCATCACCTCCTGCGGCCGCCCTTGCCGCAGGATGATGTCGGAAAGATTGATACGCAGCTTGGCGGCACTCAGCACATCATCCGGGTATAGCTGTTGACGCAGCTGCTCGGCTTGCTTCAATGCCTTTTCCGCGGGTTCAAGCCGCTGTTGCTGTACGTTCCACATTGACCGCGCCAAGGCCGCTGCAAAGGCCACGCCATCTCCATCCACCAGGTGTGCGCGCGCCTTCGCATCACTCTGTTCCAACAGTTCACCGGCCTCATCGAATTTCTGCGAGTAGGAAAGTGTGCTGACCAGGTCGTACCGTGCCTTCAGTGCAGGCTCGCTGTCCTCGCCAAATGCCTGGCTGTAATCACGAACGGCGGCACGCAGGTGTACTTCACTGCGATCACGGTCGCCCAGCGTTCGCCATGAACCGCCCAACGCCGCATGCAAAGTGCCTCGGGTAGCCGCGTCATCCGGGAACCGTTGATCGGCATGCTCGGAGGCGTAATCCAGCATGTCCTTGATCGTGGGAGTGCGCTCATAGCTGCTGCCGCCGGGATTGATCGCCCCAATCAAATCGTTGCTCAGAAACCGCACCACGCCATCGGCACGGGCTGCCTGTTGCTGGGCTACCTCACGCTGCTGCTCGGCACGCCACCACATCACGCTACTTGCAAGCGCACCGGATGCCAGCAACGCCAAAGACGCAAGCAACCAGGGCCTGCGATTGCGCGCCAGCACTGCACGCCGTTCAGCGACGGCGATACGTTCGCGCACCAATGCCTGTACCGCATCCTGTTCGTGGCGTTGCTCCAACTGGCGCAGACTGCTCGCAAACTCGGCGGCCGAAGTGAAGCGACGCTGCGGGTCGCCATTGGCGGCCAAGGCGATGTCCTGGCGAAGCAGTGGATCGGTGATATCGGCTTCCCAGCCGGCAGACAAGGGTCGGCGAAAGTCACCCACCACCAATTGATAGAGCGTCACACCCAAAGCATAGATGTCGCTTTTGATCGTGGGCGCGGCCCCAGCCACGACCTCCGGCGCAAGATACAACGGGGTGCCGCCATCGACGGTGCTGTTCACCGATGCCGTCAAGCCCAGCCGGCTGATGCCCAGCGCATCCAGCGCCCCATGCTCGAACACGCTGCTGCCGAAATCGGCAACGCACAAGCGACGCCCTTCCGGCTCTTCACGCATCAACAGGTTGGCGGGCTTGAGGTCCCGGTGCAGCACGCCCACGGCATGCGCGGCGGCCACGACATCCACCGCGCCGATGAACAGCTCCAGGCGTTCAGCCAAGGGCAGTTCGTTCAATGCCGGCTGACACTGATCAAGACTGATGCCGCCGTATTCCAATTCCACGAAACAAGGCAGCTGCTCGAAATCCCAGTCGATGACCTTTACCCGTCCCGGGTTGGCCCCCTGCGCACGCTCCAACAGGCGGCTTACCGTGACCTCCCGCTTCAACGACGGCAGGCGTCGGCCATCCAGACTGAACTTGAACACCCGCAACTGGTCCGTCTTGACGTGCCGGCTCAGCCACACCTCACCATCGTCACGGCGCGCCAGCATCTGCTCCAGGCACCAATGGGGGCGACGCGGAACCCGATCACCTGCAGCCAGCAGGCTGGCCTTGGGCAGGAACTCCACCTGGCGACGACGCACCGCCGCCTCGAGCCGGTAACCCACCCGCGGCACCGTGGCGACCAGGTCGGCCATATCGCCCAATGCCCTGCGCAACTTGCCGATGGCGTTGGTCAACACCGCCTCCACCACCACCCGACCGTTCCAGACCTCTTCGATCAGTTCCTGCTTGGTCACCACCTCGCCGCTATGCCGCAGCAGGTACTGCAACACGCCCAGCGGCTTGTGCTCCAACTCCACGGGATTGCCCCGGATACTCAGCTGCCAGCGGGCTTCGTCCAGCTCCACGTCGGCAAACGTCCAGCAATACAGGACGTTCTGGGTCACGCCCTCTTCCTTGAATTCCATGCTCCCCCCGAGCACCCGCGAAATAAAATCCCATTAGATTCAAACAATTAGAAACCGTTTGAACTTCGTTTGCGCGCCATGAGGACGGCCGCCACCGCTTGCACTGACAGTTCCCTCGAACTTGCCCCCTACTGCGGGCATGGAGGGTTGCATGCAAGGCCGGATCATTCACTACAACGACGTCGAGGGCAAAGGGCTGATTGCCACACCCTTGCGTCAATGGCTGTTTCATATCGGCCAATGGCGTAGCGATGTCGCGCCGTCCCCCAATCAACGGGTGCGTTTACTGCTGCAGGATGATCGCCTGCTGGGCGTTGAAAGAGTCTCCTCTTTCGATCTGTTCCGCAGCTTCGTCCGCATCGGGGTCGACCGCTTGAGCTGGCCGGTGCTGATCACCCATGCGGCATTCGTGACGTCGCTCGTACTGGCTGTACCCAACGGAGACGCCGTGTTGGGCGCCCTTCCCGCCACGACCACTGCCCAGCTGTCGAGCCGCCTGCCATTGCTGCTGGCTTGCATGGCGCCGCTCCTGCCTCTGTTGTTCTGGCGACAGCGCTTGACGTGGCTGGCCCTGCTGCTGCCATTGGCGGCGGTGCTGTCTTGGCACTGGCCCTATCGCGACATTCAGTCCCTCACCGAGCTCGGTGCCGCGTTCTGGCTGCCGTTGAGCTGTTCGGCGATAGCGGCGGCGCTCGGGCTACGTCATCTATTCCATTCACCCCAAAGCGTGCAGCGCTGAGGCCTCGCCTTTCCGCCGTAACGCACCTTGTCCCTTGCCGACACCGCTATTTCCCCAGGAGCAAATACCATGAAGCACATCCCCATCACCCGTATGGTGGTCGCGGCCATGTTGCTGGCGGCCCCAGCCTTCAACGTCGCCGCGCAGCAGGACAACAGCGCCGTACTACAACGCCTCGCTGCCCTTGAAGCGCGGGTGGCCGCGCTCGAAGGTCGACCCACTGTTGCGTCCACGGCAAACGCGGCATGGCAGGACCCCGAAAAGTGGAAGCGTCTGCGCAAGGGCATGACCGAAAAAGAGGTCACCGACCTACTAGGGCCGCAGACCCGCGGGGATCGTCGTTCGGATGGTGCCACGGTCCTGCTGTACCTCGATCCCCTGAATATCCACCACGGGAGCGTGCATCTGATGCAGGACCACGTTTACCACTGGTCCGAGCCTGTTTTCTGAGCTTCTCCGGATGTGATACCCGTTCACGCCCTGCCCATCACCCCCATCAGTCAATCCGGAAATAGCCGAAATGGATAGTTCAACGCTCTTCTACTTGCTCCTCTCCCTCTTCTTCTTGGTTCTCTATCCGGCAGTGCTCGCCCTCATTGCCAAACTGAAAGGCCGGTCCTGGCTCGCATGGGGCGCAATTGGCGTCGCTTGCGCGCTGATTCCCGTCATCGGACTGATCGGCTGGGTGGTTTCAATCATCGTCCTGCTGGTCCGCCCTGCGGCAGGTACAGCCGGCGCCAGTCACGCCATGCCCCGAGACCTCAATGCCACCCACTGGCATGACAACATCGCCATCAATGCGCAGAACGGCAACGTGTGGTTGCGCGAGAAATCCGGCAGGGCAATCGTCGTCCATTCCTCGGACATCAAGAACCTCAACCATACCTGGGCCAGCAACAACAACGCACAGGCGTACAGAAACAGGCTGGAAGTGACCGTGAACAACCTGGATAAGCCTGTGTGGGTCATCGAATTCGATCGCCACAACGAAAGCTGGATCTACAAGGGGCGAAACAAGCAGGAAGCCAATGAATGGGCCGCACGCCTTTCGTCGCTTTGACAGACCTGCGTGTATTTTTCGCTGCAGTTTTCTACTGTGGAAAAGGGTATGCGCTCGGCTACCGGCTCTATATAAGCGCATCGTGACTCGCAACGTGCTGCGCAGGGAGAAGGTCGATTCCGGGGGAAGCTCGAACCGCTTCCCCAGCGCGGCGAGGTGATAGGGCTCGCGCGCCGATTGGCGCGCGAGAACTGTAGAGATGAGCAACAAGGTACAAATGGCACCTCACCATGAACTTGACGCATCACGCATCCGCCTCGCATCTTCCCTCGCAAGAAGAGCGGGAGAAACGCCGCCTTCGAGATTCAACCATTTCATGAATGTCCTTCCAAAGTTCCCGAATCCTCTGCTGTGACAATCCCCATCCGCATCGTTACCGCCGTCATCCTCGATGCACAGCAGCGTGTGCTGGTGGTGCGCAAACACGGCTCGGACACCTTCATCCAGCCCGGTGGCAAGCGCGAGCCCGGCGAAGCCGCGCTGCAGACATTGGCGCGTGAACTGCACGAAGAACTTGGCATCGCGATGGACCCGGACAGCGCACTGCCGCTGGGCACCTTCGAGGATGCCGCGGTCAACGAACCGGGCCGTCGCGTGCAGGGCGAATCATTTCTGGTGCAGACCGCAGGTAATCCGCGCGTGCAGGCCGAGATCTCCGAGCTGGCGTGGATTCCGCTGCAGCCGCCACACGGCGTGAAACTGGCCCCACTCAGCGCACGGCACACGTTGCCGGCAGCACACGCCGCCTTGGTCAAGGCTGGGAAAGCAGGCTGAATCCGGCGATAGTGCGCGCACTTCTCGCAACGTCACTCGCCGTGAAAGCACCCGAACTCCCCGCCGCAACCACGCCGCGCAGCTCAGCGGAAACCTTCGTCGACGTCACCGCCAAACTGTCGCTGGTGATGGCAGCGCTGGCCATCGCCTGGAGTCTTTTCCAGCTGGTAATGGTGGCCGTGCTGGAGCGCCTGGACCTGCTCGACTTCATGCAATCGCAAGGTCTTCCGGTGCCCGAAGCCTTCCGCTTCATCGATCAACACGCGCTGTCGTTGAGCGCGCTGATGCTGGTCGTGTCGGCGGCCTTCCTTGCGGTGTCCTGGGGCTTGTTCAAGCGGCGCGAATGGGGCCGGATCGGCTTCATCGTGTTTCTGGTGCTGGTCGCGTTGCTCAACTTCGCCAGCCTGCCGCTCATCCACTCCCTGTTTGCGAGCATGCAGGCCATGTTCCCCGCCGAATTCCTGCAGTCGGCAGAGGGCGCTGCATTCCGCACGCAACTGGATACCGGCAGGTGGCTGTCGCTGATCAGCAGCGCGGTCGCCGCGTTTGCATTCGCCGCGCTGCACGGCTGGTTGGTGATCAAACTGCAGCGGCCCGACGTGCGCGCCCGGTTCCATTGACCTCATGACTTCCCTGGTATCTGCAATGTTCACCCCTGTTTCCAGTCTCCGCCTGCTGCGCGGCCTCAGCGTTCTGTTGTCACTGATCGCATTGCCGGCGGCGGCCGCAACGTCGTTGGCCTGCGGCAGCTACAAGGAAGTCGATGGTTCCGCGCACTTCGTGATCGAAAGCCCACAGCACGCCGTTCGCACCTATGACGGCCAACCGCCGATCCACTACCTGATCCGCCAGCAGGCGCAGGTGCTGCATGTCGCCGATCTGTCCAATGGTTTCAGCGACGACTACACGATCAGCACCGACGGCAAGCGTATTGGCGCCACCTTGGCCGACTACGTGCTCGACGTACCAGCCCGCTGCAAGGCCGCCCCGCAGCCCGCCGCCGGCAGCTGCCGCGCCGACATCGACCACTGCATCACCGCTGCCAGCAGCGCCTCGCCGCAACAGCTGACGCAGTGGTGCCGCGAAGACCTGCCGTTCGCCTGCGAACGCCTGATCTCCGCCTACCAACGCCAGGCGCAGGCACAGCAGCAGGCCGCAACGCCGGATCCGGATCTGGAAGAACCCGAGGTCTGCAAGGAGACGTCACCGACGTTCGATGAGGACGCCTGCAGAACCGCCGCGCGCGAAGTGCTGGGGATCGCATTTGCCAAGTCCCTGCTCGGCAGCCTGAGCGGCGCCGCCGTGCCACTGGCCGACGCGCCGCTGGGTGAACTGCTGCAGCTGTGCCGCGCGCACCCCGACGCCAGCTTCTGCGACAAGGTGGCCGAAGCGCACTGGGACGCCGCCCGCTATGCGCAGGCAGCCGATGCACTGCAGCTGGCCTGCAAGGCCGGTGGCGACGATCACCTCTGCCAGCGCGCACACGGACTTGCCGCAATGTCGGCGGCCGACCTTGCGCCTGTGGCGGCCAGCACGCTGCCCTGCGGTGACTACACCGCCGCCACCGGCCTGATGAGTGAACTGTCCTTCGGCGATCAAGGCATCGTCGCCATGGGCTTTGGCAGCGAACTGCGCGCCCGCCTGGAGAATGACGTCGTCCACATCCGCCACGACAAAGGCGGCGATTTCGTGTTGAAGCCGCTGCGCAACGGCAGCCTGCTCGGCATCGACCAATGGAACCGCTACGCCGTCTATCAGCGCACCGGCGGTGCCGCCACCTGCAGCGCGCCCACCGTCTACGTGGAGCTGCCGCTGCCGCAGGACTGCCCCATCGGCCAGGACGCCCAAGCCTGTTGCGACAGCGGCAAACTGGCCGGCTGCAACGCCATGGGCCACCGCAAGGCACTGGCTGGCGATTGGCAAGCGGCCGCGCCGTATTACCTGAAGCTGTGCCAGGCCGGCGTGCGTGCCGGTTGCGAAAACCTGCGCTCGGTCTACGAGAACACCGGTGACGAGGATCTTCCCGGCAAGCTGCTGTCCGTGTGCAACCGCGACGGCAAAGGCACGCATGTGGCCTGTGATGTCTACGCCACCAGTAACTGGGCGTTGCTTGGCATGAGCATGCAGCTGCGTCGTGCGACAGAAGACGTCGATGACGAAGACGCGACCGAGACCGCGCCGGCTCCAGCCAGCACCCGCAAATCCTTCCGCAAGTAAGCCCGGCTCACGCCTGCGCTAGAGTACCCGCATGAACGAATTCGACCGCGTACGCGACTACCTCACCGATCTGCAGGACCGCATCTGCAGCGCCATTGAACACGCCGACGGCCAGGCCCGCTTCATCGAAGACCGCTGGCAACGTGCCGAGGGCGGCGGTGGCCGCACCCGCATCCTGCGCGACGGTGGCGTGTTCGAGCAGGCCGGCATCGGCTTCTCCGACGTGGCTGGAACGCGCCTGCCGCCATCGGCCTCGGCCAACCGCCCGGAGCTGGCCGGCGCCTCGTGGCGCGCCTGCGGCGTGTCGCTGGTGTTCCACCCGAGCAATCCGTACCTGCCCACCACGCATGCCAACGTGCGCTACTTCCAGGCTGAGCGTGACGGCGAAAAAGTCGCAGCCTGGTTTGGTGGCGGTTTCGATCTCACCCCGTTCTATCCGTTTGACGAAGACGTGCAGTACTGGCACACCGTGGCGCGTGATCTGTGCGCGCCGTTTGGCGACCAGCGTTACGCCGACCACAAGCGGTGGTGCGATGAGTATTTCTTCCTCAAGCACCGCAACGAAACGCGCGGTGTCGGCGGTCTGTTCTTTGATGACCTGCATGGCGACTTCGACACCGACTTCGCTTATCTGCGCGCGGTAGGCGATGGTTTCCTCGATGCGTATCTGCCGCTGGTGGAACGCCGCAAGGACACGCCGTATGGCGAGCGCGAACGCGAGTTCCAGCTGTACCGCCGTGGCCGCTACGTCGAGTTCAATCTGGTCTACGACCGCGGCACCTTGTTCGGCCTGCAGAGCGGCGGACGCAGCGAAAGCATCCTGATGAGCCTGCCGCCGCGCGTGCGCTGGGAATACGGCTATCAGCCGGAAGCCGCCAGCGATGAAGCACGACTGGCCGATTACCTGGTGCCGCGCGACTGGTTGGTCGAGTAATTCCGTAGTGCCGGGCCATGCTCGGCATGGTTGTGTCGGCAATGCCTCTGCCGAGCATGGCTCGGCACTACCGTTGGTCTTTCTTCAGGATGACGGTGATGTGCCCATTCGTCTCCAACAACGCCAGCTCCACATCGTCCACGTCATCGCTGCCGGCATCGCGCATGGCCTTGGCGAAATCGGCCTTGCTGACCAACTCGCGACGCAGCACGTTCTGCAGCACGTGACCGTGCCGTGCCAACACTACCGGCTCGCCTTCGACCATGCGTTCGATCGCGGGGCTGCGCGTGGTAATCCAGCCCACAAGGTAGTTCAACAAGATCAACGTGGCCGCCAGCAGCAAGCCGCCGCCGAGTGAGGTGTCCTTGCCCAGCAAGGCGTTCTGCACCGCGTTGCCCAGCAGCACCAGCAACAACATGTCGAAGGCGGTGAACTGGCCCAGCGCGCGCTTGCCCGCCACCCGCACCATCGCCAACACCACGACATAAACCACCACCGCGCGCAGGACGAATTCCCACCACGGCATCGACAGCGCGAACAGGTCCGGCATCGGTATCTCCCTGCATTCAATGCATCGCCGTGATGCTCGGCCAATTGCGATCAACGCCGTGCGACGGACCGTCGCGTGGAGCCGCCAAGCGAGGCTGGGCGGGTTCTCTTCACGCCAATAAAAAGCCCCGCCGACCAGGGGGGGGTCGACGGGGCCGGGGAGCGGGCATTTGGGGAGGAATCCCCGCTCCGAGATCTGCTCCAGGGGATGGGAGAGATCCGCGACAGGTATTGCGCCTGTCGGGGTCTATAACACCACCACCAACATTGATGGATCGTGAAGAATCCCTTTGCTTTCCCAAGGAATTAAGGAGGGATTCATCCCTGCAGAGCATCGCTGACAATGAATGCGCCAACGGCCCTATTCAGGGTGAATCTGGTCACAGTATCAATGCGCTTGGTCCCAATTTTCACCCACACCTGTATCCACCACCAAGGGGACACGCAGGGTCGCTGCGCCGGCCATGCGGGATTCCACCTCCGCGCGCAGCGTGTCGATGAAGTCCGTATTGGCCTCGAATACCAGTTCATCGTGTACCTGCAGGATCATCTTGGCCTGCTCGGCATGGCCGGCCAGCCAGCCATCCACGCTGACCATCGCCCGCTTGATGATGTCCGCCGCAGTGCCCTGCATCGGTGCATTGATCGCCGCACGCTCGGCACCGGCACGCAGGCCCTGGTTACGCGCGTGAATGTCGTTCAGATACAGACGACGACCAAACAGCGTTTCCACGTAGCCGTTTTCACGCGCCTGAACACGCATGCGCTCCATGAAGTCACGCACCGCCGGATAGCGGCTGAAGTACAGCGCCACGTAATCCTGCGCCTGGCCGCGGTCGATGCCCAGATTCTTGGCCAGACCAAACGCGCTCATGCCGTACATCAGGCCGAAGTTGATCGCCTTGGCGGCGCGGCGTTCGTTCGGCGTCACCTCATCCAGTTTGCGCCCGAACACTTCCGCCGCGGTGGCGCGGTGCACGTCGGCCCCTTGTTCAAAGGCGCTGATCAGGCCGGGATCTTCCGACAGGTGCGCCATGATCCGCAGCTCGATCTGCGAGTAATCGCAGGCCATCAATTTGCGCCCCGGCGGTGCCACGAAAGCCGTGCGGATGCGGCGGCCATCTTCGGTGCGGATCGGAATGTTCTGCAGATTGGGATCGGACGAAGACAGACGCCCGGTCGCCGCACCGGACTGGTGATAGCTGGTGTGCACGCGGCCGGTGTCGGGGTTGACCATCTCCGGCAGCTTGTCGGTGTAGGTGCTGCGCAGCTTGGTCAGGCCGCGATATTCCAGGATCACGCGCGGCAGTTCGTGCTGCTCGGCAATCGCTTCCAATGCTTCTTCGTTGGTGCTGGGCTGGCCCTTGGGCGTCTTTACCAGCGCCGGCAGGCCGAGTTCGTCGAACAACACCGCCTGCAACTGTTTGGGCGAATCCAGATTGAACGTGTGTCCGGCCATTTCGGTGGCCTTCTGCTGCGCGGCGAGCATGCGTGCGGACAGATCGCTGCTCTGCCGTTTCAGTTCCGCACTGTCGATGGCCACGCCATTGGCTTCAATGCGCGCCAACACCGGCACCAGCGGCATTTCGATTTCGCGGTACACCTTTTCCAGCGACGGCTCGGCCGCCAGCTGCGCAGACAACACACGATGCAGGCGCAGGGTGATGTCGGCATCTTCGGCGGCATAGGCGCTGGCTTCGTCGATGCCCACCTGCGAGAACGAAATCTGCTTTGCGCCCTTGCCGGCCACGTCCTCGAACTTGGTCGTGGTGTAGCCCAGGTAGCGCTGCGCCAGTGAATCCATGTCGTGGCGGGTCGCGGTGGAATTGAGCACGAAGCTCTCAAGCATGGTGTCGTCGTGATAACCACGCACATCAATGCCGTGACGGCGCAGCACGTGGATGTCGTACTTGCCGTGCTGGCCGAGCTTTTTCTTGTCGGCATCTTCCAGCAGCGGCTTCAGTGCGGCCAGCACCTGCGTCATCGGCAACTGCGCCGGTGCGCCCGGATAGTTGTGGCCGACCGGAATGTAGGCGCCCTTGCCCGGCTCCACCGACAGACTCACGCCGACCAGGTTGGCGCGCATCGCGTCCAGTGCGTCGGTTTCGGTATCGAAGGCGAATTCGTCGGCGTCGTGCAGGCGTTTTACCCAGGCCTGCAGTTGTTCGTCGGTGAGCACCGTTTCGTATTCGCCCTTGGCCGACAGGGCCGGGTCGGTTTCGATGGCGGGCGCGCTGTCGGCGGCCTTGGCGTAACCGGCGGCGGTGCCGCGCAGGCTGACCTTGCTGTCGTCGGTGGCCATCGCTGGGGTCACCCCGCCGCCCAGCTCACGCAGCGCCTGGGTGAAGCCGTAGCGGGCGTACAGGCCGCGCAGGGCGTCGGCATCCTGCTCGCGCAGCTTCAGGTCACGCGGGCCCTGGTCCAGCGCCAGATCGGTGCGGATGGTGACCAGGTCACGGTTGAGTTGCAGGCGCGGCAAGGCAGCGCGCAGGTTCTCGCCGATTTTGCCCTTCATGGTTGGCGCGGCGGCGATGACGCCGTCCAGATCGTTGTATTCGGCCAGCCACTTGGCGGCGGTCTTGGGGCCGCATTTTTCCACGCCGGGCACGTTGTCCACGGTGTCGCCCATCAGCGCCAGGTAATCGACGATCTGCTCGGCGCGCACGCCGAACTTGTCGATCACCGCCGCATCGGAATCGGTGCGGCTGCCGGTCATCGTGTTGACCAGCACCACGCCCGGGCGGACCAGCTGGGCGAAATCCTTGTCACCGGTGGAGATGGTCACATCCAGACCATCGGCCGCAGCGGCCAGCGCCAGTGTGCCGATCACGTCATCGGCTTCCACGCCGTCCACGCGCAGGATGTCGATGCCCAATGCCTGGACGATGTCGCACATCGGCTGTACCTGCGAACGCAGGTCGTCGGGCATCGGCGGGCGGTTGGCCTTGTACTCGGCGTACATCTCGTCGCGGAAGGTCTTGCCTGGCGCATCGACCACGAAGGCGACGTACTCGGGCTTCTCCTTCAACGTGGCGCGCAGCATGTTGACCACGCCAAACAGCGCGCCGGTCGGCTCGCCAGCGGCGTTGGTCAGCGGCGGGAGCGCATGGAATGCGCGGTACAGGTAACTGGAACCGTCAATCAGGACTAATCTGCTCATGCGCCGATTCTACGCGGCAGGCCACTCGCCTACCTCCACGGGCATAATCAAACCCACGTCTATTCAAGGAAACCCACCATGAAGCAGTTGCTGCTTATCCCCTTGCTGGCCCTGGCCGGTTGCGCCACCACCGGCGGCGGTGCGCCAGTAGACGTGAAGGGCGCCGATGTCACCCGCAAGGCGATGGACAACGGCGACACCATCGAGGAGTACCGCGTCGGCGGCACCCTGCGCATGGTCAAGGTGACCCCGGCCCGCGGCGCCCCGTTCTACATGTACGACCGCGACGGCGACGGCCGCATGGACAGCGACAAGGACGGCACCAAGCCGGTCTATTGGAAGCTGTATAGCTGGTGATGTACGGCAGCGCCGACAAAGTAGACACACGTCCCTTCTCCCGTGCGCGGAAGAAGGTGCCCCGAAGGGGTGGATGAGGGGCTTTACGCTTTACTGAACCGCTGCGGATGTTGAGCCGCTATATCGGCAACGCGGTTACGGCACTTACCCTCACCCCAACCCCCGCTCCGCGCCCCGGCCCTTGCGCTGACGCAAGGGCGTTCGATGGGCCGCAAACCGGTGGTTCGCGAACGGCCCGCCTCACCCCGCTCACGGGAGAGGGGCTTTAGGCAGAGGCAGAGCCAGAACCTCCAGCCTCAGCGAATCACCAGCACCGGCACGGTGCTGCGGGCCAGCACTTCGGCGGTCTGGCTGCCCAGCAGCACGCGGGTGACGCCGCGGCGGCCATGCGAGGTCATCACCACCAGGTCGCTGTTGCAGGCCGTGGCCGAGTCGATGATGCCGTCGGCGGCATAACGGTCGAGCACGTGATGGGCCAGCACGTTGGCGATGCCGGCCGCGTGTGCGGCTTCCACCGCCGGTTGCAGGATCTTCTGCGCGGCCGCCTCGCGATCCTTCTTGTACTCCGGACTGGCTTCGTAGCCGGCGCTCCAGCCCATCGCGTCGTACATGCCCACCGCCCACGGCTCGGACACGGTGACGATGTCGGCATGGGCGTCCAGCTGGGCCGCAAGCTCCAGCCCCTTCTGCAGGCCCTTGGCCGAAAGCTCGGAACCGTCGGTGGCAATCAGAATGCGCTTGTACATGGCTGTTCTCCTGAGGGAAGGGTTGTCAGTAACCATTGCACACCCGATGTTGCGGCCGTGCATTGAGCCGGATCAAACCACCCGCAGTCATCCAACGGCCGGCATGCCGACTACAGCACCGTCAGATTGGCGTACGCCATCACCAGCCACTTGCTGCCGGCGTCGGCAAACTCCACCTGCACACGCGCATGCGCGCCGTTGCCTTCGTAGTCGGTGACCATGCCTTCGCCGAACTTGGGATGCGTCACCAGCACGCCGAGCTTGATCGGTGGCGCTTCGATGGAGGCGTGGCCCATCACTCGGCTGCTGCCGAGCGATGCCGGGCGCGAGACCTGCACCTTGGGGCGCACTTCGTGCAGCAACTCACGCGGGATCTCGCGCAGGAAGCGTGACGGCAGGCTGTAGTTGTCCTGGCCGTGGATGCGCCGCGATTCGGCATAACTGAGCACCAGTTTCTGCCGCGCGCGGGTGATGCCCACGTAGGCCAGACGACGCTCTTCTTCCAGCCGTCCACTTTCTTCCAGTGAACGTGCGCTGGGGAACAGGCCTTCTTCCATGCCGGCCAGGAACACCAGCGGAAATTCCAGGCCCTTGGCCGAATGCAGCGTCATCAACTGCACGCCTTCTTCGCCCGCCTGCGCCTGGCCTTCGCCGGCTTCCAGCGACGCGTAGGACAGGAACGCCACCAGCTCGCTCATGTCCTCGGCACCTTCTTCGATGTCGTCATCGCGACGCACGAAGCGCGAGGCCACCGAAATCAGTTCGTCCAGGTTGTCGGTACGCGATTCCGAATCCAGCGCGTTGCGGCTTTCCTTGCTCCAGTGCTCACGCAATGCCGAACGCGTGAGTACATGTTCGATGCGCTCGGCCAGGTTCATCTCCGCGGTTTCGGAGGTGGCCTGCTGGACCAGGTTGATGAAGCCAGCCAACGCATTCTTCGCGCGCGAGGTGAGGTCGTTGCCCTGCGTGGCCAGCATCGACGCTTCCCACAGCGACAGCGCCTGCTGACGTGCGATGCGCCGCACTTCATCCAGCGTGCGATCACCGATGCCACGCGTCGGCGTGTTCACCGCGCGCTCGAACGCCGCGTCATCGTTGCGGTTGGTCATCAAGCGCAGGTAGGCCAGCGCATCCTTGATTTCAGCACGCTCGAAGAAGCGCATGCCGCCATACACGCGGTACGGCACCTGCTCGCTGAGCAGCACTTCTTCAAACGCGCGCGACTGGGCATTGCTGCGGTAAAGCACGGCGACATCGCCGTAACTGCCACCGTCACGCACCCACTGCCGCGCACGCTCGACCAGGTAACGCGCCTCGTCCATTTCGTTGTAGGCCGCGTACAGATCGATGGGATCACCATCGCCGCTGTCGGTCCACAGCTCCTTGCCGATGCGGTCCGGGTTGTGCGCGATGACCGCATTGGCCGCGCCCAGAATATTGGCGGTGGAACGGTAGTTCTGCTCCAGGCGCACGGTTTCGGCGCCGGGGAAATCCTTCAGAAAACGCTGCACGTTTTCGACCTTGGCACCGCGCCAGCCGTAGATGGCCTGGTCGTCGTCGCCCACCACGAACACATGACCACTGTCGCCGGCCAGCACGCGCACGAAGGCGTACTGGATGGCGTTGGTGTCCTGGAACTCGTCCACCAGAATTTCGCGGAAACGGGCGCGGTAATGCGCCAGCAGGCCCGGGTTGTCGCGCAGCAGTTCATGCGCGCGCAGCAGCAGTTCGGCGAAATCCACCAGCCCGGCGCGGTCGCAGCGCTCCTGGTAGGTGATGTACGCCTGACGCATCGTTTCGCCCCACTGATCGTGCGGCTCGGGCTGGATGTGCTGCGGGCGCCGGCCCTCATCCTTCTGCGCGTTGATCCACCACATCACCTGCTTGGGCGGGTATTTGCTGTCGTCCAGTTCCAGCTGCTGCACCACGCGCTTGATCAGCCGCAGCTGGTCGTCCGAGTCCATCACCTGGAAGGCTTCGGGCAACTTCGCTTCCGGCCAATGCAGACGCAGCAAACGGTGCGCCAGGCCGTGGAACGTGCCGATCCACATGCCACGGCTGCCCTTGGGCAACTGCGCATCAATGCGGTGGCGCATTTCACCGGCCGCCTTGTTGGTGAAGGTCACCGCGAAGATGCCGTGCGTGGGCACCTCGAACACTTCATTGAGCCAGGCAATGCGGTGAATAAGCACGCGCGTCTTGCCGGAACCGGCGCCGGCAAGAATCAGGTGGTGACCAGGAGGCGCGGAAACGGCCTCGCGCTGGGCTGCGTTCAGCCCGTCGAGAAGGTGGGAAACATCCATCGGCGCATTTTAGCTGCCAACGCGGATAAACGCCCCTGTGATGGCGCGCCCTGCGCGATGGACGAGGCGTGATCTGCAGCAACGCAGCCACGCTCCACTGGAGCGCTGCCGATAAGGGCGCTGCCGAGCATGGCCCGGCACTACCGATGTGTCCGGTCGGGCGCGGTGCTGATTACAGAAATGCGGCGGCAGCATTGGCCGCCTGCGCCCGCAATTCAGGAATGGCCAAACTCTCCCACAGCCGCCCGATGCGCAGACTGCCCAGCACCTGCACGCGCGGCTCGGTGTTGCCGTCTGCATCAATCAGGCTGCCATCGGGCGCACTGTCGATACCCATGCCGTGCGGGCCCGGGCGAGCAAGGCCGCTGCCCAGCAACTGCTGCAGCAGGGCATTGCGCATGGCCTGCGCACGCATCTCCACGCCGGTGGCGTTGATGACGTACTGCACGTCCAATTGAAACGGGTGGCGGCGCTTGTCCAGGGCGGTGATCTGGATGCAGGCGCCATCGGCAAACGCGGTTTCCAGCCGGCCACGGTGCAACTGCAGCTGTCCTTGCTGCTGCAGCTCCATCAGCTGCGCATGCACCGAGGCGGCGATGCGATGCCGGTGCACGTCCCAGTAACGCACCACATGCCGCAGGAAGCGGCGCTGGTCATCAAAGGACAGCGTCTGCCACAGCGCCTGCCCCATCGGGCGGATGCGCTCCATCACGTTCTGCCACGGAATGCCGCGTTCGGCCGCCTCCGCCGCATGCCGACGCAAGGCATGCAGGCGCTGGCGCAGATCCATCTTCAGCAACGGCTCGGGATCGTAGTCCGCCGCCGGCCCCTTGGCATGCGGCAACGGCAACAGCGCATGACGCGACACCACATGAATGCGTCCGCGATGACCGATGGCCCGCAGCGACACCACGGTGTCGGCCATGCTCAGGCCGGAACCAATGATGGCGACATCAGCCGTGCCGGCAATGGCACGCACGGCATCGAAATCCCAGGCTTCCACGCGCTTGCCCTCCGGCAATGAACCGGCACCACGTGCAGGTAGCGGACGCAGCGCATTGCCCGAAGCCAGCACCACGCGCAGCGCGCGCAGCGATTGGCCCGACGCCAGGGTCAACTGAAAACCGCTGACATCACGGTCCACCGCCTGCACACGCTCGGCACGGATATCCAATTGCGCGGCGCTGGCTTGCACCGCCTGTTGCAGGCGATGGCGCAGGTAATCAGCGAAGTGACTGCGCGGCACGAATTGCGTGGCCAGCGTGTCGCGCTCAACGCCGGGGAAGGCCTGCACTTCCAGCAGGTAATCGAGGAAGTCCTCGACCTTGTCCGGGAAGCCGCCCATTTTGCCGGCCGGCACGTTGAGCAGGTGTTCGGGATAACGGGTGGCATAGGCCACGCCGCGCGCCAGGGGCAGCGACGGCTCAAGGATCAGCACCCGCAACGGCTGCTGCGCACCACGCAGCACACCAATGGCAGTAAGTACGCCGGCAGCACCGCCGCCGATGATGGCCACATCACACGGCCCGGAAGGATCAATCACGCTCATTGGCCCGATTGTAGGCGATGCCGCGTAATCAGCTGATGCCCCTGGCGCATGTGCTCATGGGCGATGCGCCATTGCTTTTTCACACCGCTGAAACACAAAACCCGCCTTTCGGCGGGTTTTGCTTGGAACGGTAAATCAGGCAATCCGGAGGGATTACTTGATCTTGCCTTCCTTGTACAGAACGTGCTTACGAACAACCGGGTCGTACTTCAGGAATTCCATCTTCGCCGGGGTGTTCTTCTTGTTCTTGTCGGTCGTGTAGAAGTGGCCAGTGCCGGCCGAGGAAATCATACGGACCTTATCGCGCTTACCTGCCATGATCGTTTACTCCTCAGACCTTTTCGCCGCGGGCACGCAGCTCAGCCAGAACGGAATCAATACCGTTCTTGTCGATGGTGCGCAGTGCATGCGCGGAAACACGAAGCTTGATCCAGCGGTTCTCGCTGGCAACCCAGAAACGACGCTCGTGCAGGTTGGGCAGGAAACGACGACGGGTCTTGTTGTTGGCGTGCGAGACGTTGTTACCCGTCTGCACTCCCTTGCCGGAAACTTGGCATACGCGGGACATTGCGCACCTCGGTAATGTTGATGACTTCCTTAGCCAGGAAGACGGCGGCCCCGGCGGTTACCCGCCACGCGTCATGGGAATCAAAGGGTTACGCTGTCGAGGGTGGGCCGGATGACGTGTTCCCGGCCACCGATCCGGAGGTTTCCGGACACAGCGAGCCGGCAATTATGCAGGCGCGCGCGCTTCAGTGCAAATCCAATCGACCAGCAGGCTCATTCAGCCGCGAACGACAGCGTCCGCCGCCAGCGCAGCGGCTGGTTGGCCGATCCGGGTCGACTGAAAACAAAGGCAGACAGTCCCGTTCATGCAAGTGAAATCACGGGTGAGTGGCTACTGAGGCTGAACGCCCTTGGCCACCTGCAGTTCCCGCCACGCGGCGCGGGCTACGCGCCAGGCCGAGCGCAGAAACAGCAGCAACAAGGCCAGGCCGATCAGCAGATCCGGCCAACCGGCACCAAACAGCCACACGGCCAATGCCGCCAGCACCACGGCGCCACCTTCGTACACGTCGTTCATCGAACACGCCCACGCTGACGCCAGGTTGATGTCGCCCTGCCGGTACGGCCACAACAAGCGCAGGCACAGCAGGTTGGCGGCCAGATTCAGCAGTGCGGCAATGCCCATGCTCTCGAACAAGGGCAGATGGGGATGCGCCAGTTTCCAGCCGATGCCCACTGCCACGGCGATGGCCGCGCACAGGATGAACAGCGCTTTGAGCAGCGCCACGCGCGCCTTGGCGGCGAGGCTGGCGCCGACCACGGCAATGCTCAGCGCGTAGGTCAGCGCATCGCCCAGATTGTCCAGGCTGCCGGACAACAAGGACGCCGAGCCGCTATGCCAAGCGGCGAGCATCATCATCACGAACGTGAGCAGGTTGATCGTCAACACCTGATACAGCACGCGCCGCTGCCGCGCCTGCATGCGTTCGACTTCCAGGGTTTTGCCGCAGCCGCAACAGTCGCTCATTGGGGTTCCGAAATTTTCGTCGCGGCCATTGTCGCGCTGAAATGGAGGCGGGTGCAGATGCAATGTGTTGACGCTGGACTGGGCGCTGATTGTTGTTGGTTGAATGAAAGCGCCAAGAGCCCCCTCACCCCAACCCCTCTCCCGCAGGCGGGAGAGGGGCTTGAGAATCTTTGGCTGGGTCGAGCCGTTGTTGGCCGAATGAATGCGCCAAGAGCCCCCTCACCCCAACCCCTCTCCCGCAGGCGGGAGAGGGGCTTGAGAATCTTTGGCTCGGTCGGGCCGCTGTTGGCCGCATGGATGCGCCAAGAGCGCCCTCTCCCCAACCCCTCTCCCGTAAAGGGAGAGGGGCTTGAGAATCTTTGGCTCGGTCGGGCCGTTGTTGGCCGAATGGATGCGTTAAGAGCGCACTCTCCCCAACCCCTCTCCCGTAAAGGGAGAGGGGCTTCATGCGGAGCAAGGGCTTCGCGCTACTGCGCTTTGCGGTGCAGCCAGCGGTACAGCACTGGGAGCAGCAGCAGGGTCAGTAACGTGGAGGAGACGATGCCGCCGATCACCACGGTGGCCAGCGGCCGCTGCACTTCCGAGCCGGCGCCGACATTGAAGGCCATCGGCACGAAGCCGAGTGAAGCGACCAGTGCGGTCATCAGCACCGGGCGCAGGCGGCCGAGGGCGCCTTCGCGGACGGCTTCGTTCAAGGGTCGTCCGGCCTCACGCAAATGCCGCACGAAGCTGATCATCACCAAGCCGTTGAGCACCGCCACACCAGACAATGCGATGAAACCCACGCCGGCCGAGATCGACAAGGGAATGCCACGCAATGCCAAGGCCAACACGCCGCCGGTGAGTGCCAACGGCACGCCGCTGAAGACGATGGCGGCGTCCTTGGCCGAACCGAATGCCCAGAACAGCATCGCGAAGATCAACACCAAGGTCACCGGCACCACTACTGCAAGGCGCTGGCTGGCCGAGATCAGTTGCTCGAAGCTGCCGCCGTATTCCACCCAGTAACCGGCCGGCACCTTCACTTGCGTATCCACCGCGTTCTGCAACTCGGCGACAAAGCTGCCGAGGTCGCGGTCACGCACGTTGGCGGTGACCACGATGCGGCGTTTGCCGTTGTCGCGGTTGATCTGGTTTGGCCCTTCGCTGGATTCAATGCGGGCCAGTTCGCGCAGCGGCACGGTGCGTGCGTCGCCGCTGCGCCAGCCGCCAGCACGACTGGATTCATCGGCGCTGTCCTGCGCCAATGCGGGTTCCAGCGAAACCGGAAGATCGGCCAGGGCCGCCGGATCCTGGCGCAGCTTTTCCGGCAGACGCACGACGATGTCGAAACGTCGGTCGCCCTCGAACAACTGCCCCGCCACGCGCCCGCCGACCGCGGTGGAAACGGTGGATTGCAGTTGCCCGGGATTGAGCCCGTAACCGGCCAACGCCCTGCGGTTCGGGGTGATGGTCAACAGCGGCAGGCCGCTGGTTTCCTCCAGCCGCACGTCGGCTGCGCCGGGCACTTTCGTTGCGACCTCGGCAATGCGCTGGCCGACTTGCGCCAGCGTTTCCATGTCGTCGCCGAACAACATCACCGCCACGTCGGCACGCACGCCGGAGATCAGCTCGTTCATGCGCATCTGGATCGGCTGGGTGAACTCGTAGTTGTTGCCCGGCAATTCTTCCACCGCCGATTCGAGTTCGGCCAGCAGCTGTGCGCGCGGCTTGCGTGGATCGGGCCACTGCTTGCGCGGCTTCATCATGATGAAGGTGTCCGCGACCGATGGCGGCATCGGGTCGGAGGCGACTTCTGGCGTGCCGATCTTGGAGAACACCTTGTCCACTTCGGCGAACTGCAACAGGCGCGCTTCCACCTGCGTCTGCATCGTCACCGATTGGGTGAGGCTGGTGCCGGGAATGCGCATGGCGTGCATCGCCACGTCGCCTTCGTCCAGGTTGGGCACGAACTCACTGCCCAGGCGCGTGGCGAGCACGCCGCACACGATCACCAGCAACGCGGCACCGGCCACGGCCCAGCGGCCACGCCGCAGCACGGTATCAAGCAGCGGCTCGTAGCGACGGCGCAACCACGCCATCAAGCGGTTCTCTTTCTCCTCCACGCGGCCGCCGAGGAACAACGCAATCGCCGCCGGCACGAAGGTCAGCGCCAGCACCATCGCGCCGGTCAGTGCCAACACCACGGTGATCGCCATCGGATGGAACATTTTTCCTTCCACGCCGGTCAGCGCGAAGATCGGCAGGTACACCGCAGTGATGATGCCCAGGCCGAACAAGCTGGGGCGGATGACTTCGGCGGTGGCGCTGGCGGTTTCGGCGAAGCGCTCCTCGCGTGTCATCGCCCGGCCCAGTGCATGCGTGCGTTCGCCAAAGCGGCGCAGGCAGTTCTCGATGATGATTACCGCGCCGTCGACGATCAGCCCGAAGTCCAACGCGCCAAGACTCATCAGATTGGCCGACACACCACCGCGCGCCATGCCGGTGAGCGTGAACAACATCGCCAACGGAATCACCGCCGCGGTAATCAGCGCCGCGCGGAAATTCCCCAGCAGCAGGAACAGCACCACGATCACCAGCAATGCGCCTTCCAGCAGATTCTTGGCGACGGTCTGGATGGTGCGATCCACCAACGCGGTGCGGTCATAACTGGCGGTGACGGTGACGCCTTCCGGCAAGCTGCGTTGCGCCTGCTGCAGCTTTGCTGCCGCGGCCTGCGCCACATCGCGACTGTTGGCGCCAACCAGCATCACCACCGTGCCCATCACCACTTCGTGGCCGTTCTGGGTCGCCGCGCCGCTACGCAGCTCCGGGCCTTCGGCCACGGTGGCGACGTCATGCACATGGATCGGCACGCCCTCGCGACGCGCCAACACGATGTTGCCGATCTCTTCCAACCCCGCGACCTGGCCGGGCACACGCACCAGGAACTGCTGACCATTGCGCTCGATATAACCGGCGCCGACGTTCTGGTTGTTGCCCTCCACCGCATCGGCGACATCATCCAGGGTGAAGCCCAGCGCACGCAGTTTTGCCGGGTCCGGAGTGATGTGGATCTGCCGCTGGTAACCGCCAATCGTGTTGACCTCGGTGACGCCGGGCACGTTGCGCAGCTGCGGCCGCACCACCCAATCCTGCAGCGTGCGCAGATCGGTGGCGGTGTACGCCGTGCCGTCCGCCTTGCGCGCCTTGGGATCGGCGTCGATGGTGTACATGAAGATCTCGCCCAGGCCGGTGGAAATCGGCCCCAGCTGCGGATCGAGCCCTTCGGGCAATTGCGATTTCACCTGTTGCAGGCGCTCGGCCACCTGCTGTCGGGCGAAGTACAGATCGGTGCCATCCTTGAACACCACCGTTATCTGCGACAGCCCGTAACGCGACAGCGAACGCACCTGCTCAAGTTTGGGCAGGCCTGCCATCACCGTCTCCACCGGGTAGGTGATGCGCTGCTCTGCTTCCAACGGCGAATAACCTTCGGCCGCCGTGTTGATCTGCACCTGTACATTGGTGATGTCAGGTGTGGCGTCGATGGACAGGCGGGTGAAGCTCCAGCTGCCGATGGCGATCAAGGCCAGCGTCAGCGCCATCATCAACCAGCGATGCGCGATGGCCGCGCGGATGATGCGCTCAAGCATGGCGCGGCCCTCCGTGTGCGGTGCGGCGGCGATCAATGTTCATGCGCCGCTCCCGCCTTGCCGATATCGGCCTTGACCACATAGCTCTGCTCGACGACGACCTGCTCGCCCAACTCAAGCCCGGCTTTGACTTCGACCTTGGACGCATCGCGTGCGCCCAGCGTCACCGGTCGTGCGGTGTAGGTTTCGCCATCACGCACGAACACCACGTCGCGGCCTTCCAGCGTCTGCAATGCCGACAGCGGCACCACTTTCTCCGCCGGCTGCATCGCCACGACAATGCGCGCGGTGACGGCTGCACCTGGTCGCCACAGGCCGTCTTCATTGCGCACGCTGGCACGCGCCACAGTGCTCTGGCTGGCGGTGGCGGTGCCCGGCAGCACACGTTCCAACGTGGCGCTCTGACTGACGCCATCGGTCATGCGGGTGATGGTGACCGGCACGCCCGCGGTGATGTGCTGGGTGTCGGCGCCGAAGATATGCAGGTCCACCCACAACTCGGACAAGTCGCCGATCTCGAACAACGCAGTACCTTCGCCAGCCACTGCACCGATCTGCGCCTGCCGCGACAACACCACACCGCTGATCGGCGCGCTGATGCTGTAGGTGGTCAGGCTGAGGTTGCTGTCGATGCTGGCCAGCGGCTGGCCGGCGCGTACGCGGTCACCGACGTTTGCACGCAGTGCGCGGATCGGCCCGGGGAAGCGTGCGGTCACCTGTGCGACGCGGCCATCGACCGGCGTCAGCAAGCCTTGTACTTCGTGCTCGTCGGCAATGGTGCCGGCCTGCACCGGGGCGCTGACGATGCCGGCCTGCGCGGCCATCTCGGTCTTGATGGTGGTGCTGTCGGTGTCAGCCTCGCCTTCGTCGTGTGCGTGGCCGTCTTCGTCGTGGCCGGCTTCTTCTTTCTGCGGCGTCGCAACTTCGGCGGGCTTCTCGCCGCCGCAGGCGCTCAGCGTCAAGGTCAGCAGCACGGCGAGGATGGCGGTGAAAGGGGTGCGGCTCATCGTGCGTTCTCCACGGCAACGGTGGCGTCTTCGGCGGCCATCGACTGGCCGGTGAGACGCTGGATTTCAATCAGGGCGGTGTGTGCGGCGATGGCCGACTCCAGCTGACGCTGGCGCGCTTCGATGCGCATGGCCTGCAGTTGCGCCCACTCCATGTAACTGGCGGCACCGGCGCGCCACGCCTGCTCGGCAGCGCGCTCGGCTTTCTGCAGCTGCGGCAGCACATCGCGGTTCATGCGTTCTACTTCCAGGCGCGCGCCGGCATAACGGCCATGCGCTTCGGCCAGCGTGGCGTACAGCTGCTGCTGACGCGCTTGGCGCTCATACGGGAGCAAGGCGAGATTGGCTTCGGCCTCGCGGATTTCCGGTGCGGCGCGACGCACGCTGCCCAACGGAATACTGAAGCCCGCGACCATCGACGTAGCGCTGTCGGCACGGTTGTTGCGCACGCCGACCTGCCAGTTCCAATCGGGCCTTGAGGACGTACGCGCCAGTTGCAACTGCGCCTCGCGGATGCGTTGTTCGCCGAGCAGTTCGGCCAGTTCCGGCGCACGCTGCAACTCGTCGGCAAGTACATCGAATGGGCGCACTGCAGGCAATTGCAGCGCGTTGCCGGTGACAGCGGTGAAGTCAGCCTTGCGTTCGCCCCACAATGCGGCCAACGACAGGCGTGCAGATGCGGCTTCCTGGCTGGCGCGATCACGGTCCAGCTCGGCCTGGGCCAGCATTGCCTGCGCGGTGAACAACACCGATTCCGGCGATGCACCGGCTTGCAGGCGCAGGCGGGCGGCGCTCACTGCGCGGCGACGCTGTTCGATATCGGTCATGGCGATATCCAGCGCGGACTGCGCGTGGGCCACGTCCAGATAACGACGCGCGGTTTCGGCGAGCAGATCCAGACGCGCGATGGCACGCTGCGGCGCCAGTGCATCGATACCGGCTTGAGCCAGCAACCGACGCGCATCCAGCTTGCCGCCGCGCTCCAGCACACCGGACAGGCTCACCGTGGCTTCGGCACCCTGCACGCCACGGGCATCGCCGCTGCCGAGCAGGTTCTCCAATTCGACGCCCACTTCCATCGGCGGCCGCAGCACGGCCGCATCGCGACGCGCTTCCAGCACCGGGCGCTGTGCATCGAGCAGGCGCAGGTCGGGGTGATCAAGGGCAACGCGGGCAACGGCCGCGTCGAGGGTCAACGGTACAGCGGGCACAGGTTCGAGCGCGTACACGCGCGGAACCAGCGCAAAGGCAGCCATCGCCGCCAGGCGCATCCACATGGGAAATCTCCAGATAACAGGTGCAGACGTGGGAACCGGCCAGTGGCCGGGACGTCAGACGGCTATCGGGGGGCGGAACAGACTCTCGGCCGGCTGCGAGGCCAACTGCGGCGTCAGCGCGACGCGAGCGTGTTGGACAGGTGCCGGCGACAGCTGCCAGACCGGCACAAACAACGGCAACACGCCGCCGTGACCGTGGCAGTCCACGCAATGCACCAAGGCATGCAGCAAGGCGTTGGCGGCGTCTTCGGCATCGGGCGCGGTTGCCAATGCGGCGTCATCGTGGTCATGCACGCCAACACCGATGTCGGTGTGCGACAGCATATGGATGTCGGTCAATGCCGAGGCCAGCGACGTACCGAACACACCAATACCCACCAGCGCCAGCATCAGCAGGCGCAGCAGGTACACGCGGCGGGGGCGCAGGGAACGCGACATGGTGCGCAGCCTAGCGGGTGTGGTTGGGGTTACACAATCGCAAGGGCTTGTTTGCGCTTGTGTTTGCGCTTGCCCCCTCTCCCCAACCCCTCTCCCGCAAGGGGAGAGGGGCTTTGAAGCTGCAGTTGCTCAGATTGCTTCAACATATTTCGAATTTCCTCCCTTCTCCCGTTTACGGGAGAAGGTGCCCCGAAGGGGCGGATGAGGGGAGCTTTTTTCTGTTTGTAGCAATCTGAGCCCCTCTCCCCTCGCGGGGCTGATCCGGACTGCTTGCGAACCACTGGTTCGCAGTCCGGGTCAGCGCCCTTGCGCTGGCGCAAGGGCCGGGGCGCGGAGCGGGGGTTGGGGAGAGGGCGCGCTTCTATCTATCCCGCTTACTTCGCGCTCTTGCGCTGTTCGATATACGCCTTGATCTGCTGCTCCAGCACCGGCAGCGGGACCGAGCCGAGCTTGAGCACGGTGTCGTGGAAGCCCTTGATGTCGAACTTGTCGCCCAGTTCCTTCTCGGCCTGCGCGCGCAGTTTGACGATGGTGATCTCGCCCAGCTTGTAGCTCAGTGCCTGTGCCGGCCAGGAAATGTAGCGGTCCACTTCGGTGGTGACTTCGTGCTCGCTCAAGGCGGTGTGGTCGCGCAGGTAGGCGATGCCCTGCTCGCGGGTCCAGCCGTAGTGGTGCACGCCGGTGTCGATCACCAGACGCGCAGCGCGCCACATTTCGTAGGTCAGGCGGCCGAAGTCTTCATACGGCGTCTGGTAAATGCCCATCTCCACACCAAGCTTCTCGGTGTACAGACCCCAGCCCTCGCCGTAGGCGGAAATGTAGTTGTAACGACGGAAATCCGGCTGCTCGCCCTGCTCGGCGGCAAGTGCGCCCTGCAGTGCGTGGCCCGGGTCGGACTCGTGCAGGGTCAGTGCCGGCAGGTTGTACAACGGGCGCGCCGGCAGGTTGTAGGTGTTGAGCCAGTAGGTGCCCATGCCGCCACGGCCGGCGGTCCAGAACGGCGCGATGTCCGGCGGCACCGGCACGATGGTGAAGCGCGCACGCGGCAAGGTCATGTACTTGCCGATCACGCCATCCACGCGCTTGGAAATCCATGCCGCACGCCACAGCAGTTCATCCGGGGTCTTGGCATAGAACTGCGGGTCGGTACGCAGGAAATGGAGGAAGTCGGCAAAACGGGTCTGCTCGCTTTTACCGGTGAACCCCACCTTGTCGATGATGGCGTTCATTTCCTGCTGGATGCGGTTGACCTCGCTCAGGCCGATTGCATGAATCTCCTGCGGGCTCAGATCCAGCGTGGTGTATTCGCGGATCTGCTGCTGGTAGAACGCCTTGCCGCCGGGCATCTTTTCCGCCGCCAACGTGGTGCGCGACTTCGGCACGTACTCTTCGCGGTAGAACGTCAGCAACGTGCCGAAGGCCGGCACCACGCTGCCGCTGATGGCCTGACGGGCATCGGCCTGCAGCTTCTGCTGCTCGGCGGCGGGAATGCTGGACGGCAGCTTCTTCAACGGCTCGTACAACGGTGATTCGGTTGGATCCTTCAGCTCGGCCACGGTCGAAATGGAGACATCGCGACCTTCCAGCACTGCACGCGGCACGCTGAAACCACGGTCCAGGCCGGCACGCATGTTGACCATCTGCTGATCGAAATAGCGCGGCACATCGTTCAAACGCGCGATGTAGTGGCGGTAATCGTCGGCGGTCTTCATTTCACGCCGGGCCATGAAGCTCAGGTTCGACCAGAACGACGAGTCGGAGTTGAACGGCATTTCGTAGGTGCGCTGGCGCACTTCGTCGGCCAGATTCTCGATCTGGTGCTTGTAGATGGCGTAATTGATCTGGCTTTCGGCCGACAAGGTCTTCGGGTCGATGGCTTCCAGCTGCACCAGCACCTCATCCCACACTTTCAGGCGGGCCTGGTGCGCCTGCGCGCTCACGTCCGGCAGCTTGGTCGCGTTGGCCGGGGCGTCGCTGTCCTCGCTGGCTTCACCGCCGCCGGTCTGGCGCCAGGCCCACTCTTTTTCGTAAATCGCCTTGAACTGCGCGTCGGCGTTCTGCACTGCCAGCGTGGCCGGGGCAGCCGGCTTGGCGGCGAAAGCGGGAGTGGCACTCAGGCCAAGGGCGAGCAACAGCGCAGCGGTCAACGACGATTTCACGATCAGGAGTCCCCGGATGAATAACGATTCATCCCGATCATCGCATTGAACCCATGGGCCAACCTAGACCGAATCAGGCGGCAAATCCGCCGGAATCGTGCGCGCCTCAGTACTCGGCCTTGTCGCGCTTCCAGCCCCGGTGCCGGATATCCAGGCGCAGGCTGTACAAGGCGGTGAACGCCGGGAACAGGTTCTGGATCACGCCTACTGCGTCCTGTTTGGCGGAAAAGATGAAGTAGCTCAGCGTCATCAGGCTGCCCAGCACGCTCATGTACCAGAACAGGCGCGGGATCACCGGCTTGCCGGCGCGGCGTGAGGCGACGAACTGCACCAGCCAGCGGCCGCCGAACATCAGCGCACCGGTCAGGCCAATCAGTTTCCACGGCGACATGTGCACGCCGGTCCACTCCAGCCATGCCAGCGGTTGGTTCATGAAATCCATGTTCAGACCTCCTCCACCGCCGTGCGTTTGCTGCGGACGATCAACCACGTCACGCCGCGCAGATCGCGAATGCCAACCAGCGCGCGGCCCAGATTGTTGTACTTGGAGACGCCAGCGGTGCGATGGCGATGATTGACCGGCACGCTCACGGTTTTCCATCCGGCGCGCTGCATCAATGCCGGCAGGTAGCGGTGCATGTGGTCGAAATACGGCAGGTCGAGGAAGGCCTCGCGCTCGAACAATTTGATGCCGCAGCCGGTGTCGGGCGTGTCATCGCGCAGCATGCGGGCGCGGATGGCGTTGGCCCATTTGCTCGCCCAGCGCTTGGAGCCACTGTCCTTGCGGTTGACGCGCCAGCCGGCGAACAGTTTGACTGCGTCGTTGGCGCTATCGCGTGCGACCAGTAATTTGGGGATGTCGGCCGGATCGTTCTGGCCATCGCCATCGAGTGTGGCGATCCACGGTGCGCGTGCTGCTTTCACCCCGGTGCGTACGGCGGTGCTCTGGCCACTCTGCTGCACGTGATGCAGCACACGAAGTTCCGGATTGCTCGCTTTCAACGACTGCAGCACCTGCAGGGTGTCGTCGCGGGAATGGTCATCCACATAGACGATCTCGAACGGCAGCCGCCCGCGCAACGCAGCGGTGATTTCATTGACCAGCGGCGCGACGTTGTCGCGTTCGTTGAAGACAGGCACCACCACCGAAAGGCTGGGTTGGTTCATCGCTGGATCCGTTTGCAGTGCAGGGGGAAAAGGACCACGCAATTCCTGAGCACAACCTAGCGGAACGTGATTTCAGGCGCGTGATCAAACGCTGCTGCGGCGCCATTCCATCTCCCTGATGACAGGTTCACCGGCATCGGCATGACTGACACTGCGCTAAGAGCAGACATGGCGTACGCCATGTCACGCGGCAACAGCGGCGATCACCTCGATGCGGTGTCCAGCTCCACGGGGGGTATGGATGCCAGGGAAAACGCAGAGTGCGTTGACCGCGGCGCTGGGTACGACAGCGCAGCAAGGCTAACGGGCGTGATGTCAGAAACATGTGCAAAAGCGGGCGGTGGCGAATCGCTTGGCGTATTGAGCGCATCGCTGTCTGAAGTACTCCCTTCTCCCGCGAGCGGGGGAAGGTGCCCGAAGGGTGGATGGGGGAGTTTTTGCTCTATGCACTTTAGAAGCGCCCTCTCCCCAACCCCCGCTCCGCGCCCCGGCCCTTGCGCCAGCGCAAGGGCGCTGACCGGGACTGCGAACCAGTGGTTCGCAAGCAGTCCGGATCAGCCCCGCGAGGGGAGAGGGGCTTAAGCACGGCCCTTCTACGGATTGTGGAAACGTTTGATGCACTCCCTTCTCCCGCGTGCGGGGGAAGGTGCCCGAAGGGTGGATGGGGGAGTTTTTGCTCTATGCGCTTTAGAAGCGCCCTCTCCCCAACACCCGCTGCGCGCTGTCATTTCAGCTGGCATTCAGGCTAAGATTTTCACGTCGTGCAACGCCCATGACAGTCACCACCGCGCCCCCACCTGCGCAGGCGGGCGATGGCAGGCCATTCGGCGTGTTCTGCCAACCCAACTGGATTCAACTCTTGCGCAAGCTCACCTGGCGTTTCCTGCTGCTCACCCTGATTTTCCTGACCCTGTCCCGCGTGGCGCTGTCGTTGTGGCTGTGGCCGCGCGTGGAGCCGGCCGGCGGTTTGTGGCCGATTCTGCTTGGCGGTTGGCGTATCGATCTGAGCCTGCTGGCCATGGTCTGCGCGATACCGGCGCTGCTGTCGCCCTGGCTTGGTCACCGGCATTGGCCCACGCGCATCACCGGCTGGTGGTACCGGCTGTGGTGGCTGTTGTTTGTGTTGCTGGAAGTGTCCACGCCGCAGTTCCTGCTGGAATACGACACGCGGCCGAACCGGCTTTATGTGGAATACCTCAACAGCCCGCAGGAGGTGTCGGCGATGCTGTGGCACGGCTACAAGGGCGTGCTGCTGCTGGCGATGTTGGCGATGGCGCTGCTGGTTTGGGCGGGGTTCCGCTGGCTGCGGGCGCAACGTGATGCGATATCGCTGAAACCCTGGCTGCGTGTGGTGGTCACGGCCGCCGCGTTTGTGGTGTTGTTCCTGGCGGCGCGCGGCACGCTGGAACATCGCCCGTTGAACGCGTCGAAAGTGGCGTTCAGTGATGATGCGATGGTCAATTCACTGCCGCTGAATTCCCTCTACAACGTCATCCACGCCATTCGCGGCATGACCAACGAACGCTCGGCCGCGCAGGTCTACGGCGGAATGCCGGAACAGGACATGCACCAGCTGGTCCGCAGCGCCGCCGGCATCGAAGGCCCGATGCTCGACCCCGACCATCCCAGCATGCACCTGCAGCAGGCCACGGCGACACCGGCCAAACCGCTGAATCTGGTGGTGATCGTCGAAGAAAGCCTGGGCGC
Source organism: Stenotrophomonas sp. (assembly GCF_050737575.1). Taxonomy (GTDB): domain Bacteria; phylum Pseudomonadota; class Gammaproteobacteria; order Xanthomonadales; family Xanthomonadaceae; genus Stenotrophomonas. The sequence continues at coordinate 260,956 of NZ_JBOHXW010000003.1, read as the reverse complement.
GCAATACATCGGAACACTGGGCGGACAACCGCTGTCGCCGCAGTTCGATGCCTTGGCCAAGGACGGTTGGCTGTTGGCCCGCGCCTATGCCACCGGCACCCGTTCGGTGCGCGGACTGGAAGCGCTGAGCACGGGCTTCCTGCCCACCCCGGCCGAAGCCGTGCTGAAACTGCCGCGCAGCCAGAGTGGCTTTTTCACACTTGCCGACCTGCTCGGCGAGTTCGGTTACCGCTCACGTTTTTTGTATGGCGGCGAAGCGCACTTCGACAACATGAAGTCGTTCTTCCTCGGCAACGGCTTCGATGAAGTAATCGACCGGCCGCGTTTTGAAGTGAAGCCGGGCTTCGTCGGTTCGTGGGGCGCATCCGATGAAGACATGTTCAACGAGCTGCACCATCGCTTGATGCAGGACGACGGCCAGCCGCGTTTCACCATGGCCTTCAGCGTCTCCAATCACTCGCCGTGGGAGTACCCGACCGGGCGCATTCAACCCAGTGAACCGGCCGCCAGCGTGGAGAACACCGCCCGCTACGCCGACTGGTCGCTCGGCCAGTTCTTCGCCCGCGCCAAACAATCGCCTTACTGGGAAAACACGGTGTTCCTGGTCGTGGCCGACCACGATTCGCGGGTGTTCGGCGCCAGCCTGGTGCCGGTGCGGCACTTCCATATTCCCGCCTTGATTCTGGGCCCGGGCGTGCCGGTGCAGCGCGACGAACACATCGTCAGCCAGATCGATCTGCCGCCCACCGTGCTGTCACTGATCGGCATCAGCAGCACGCATCCAATGCTCGGCGTGGACCTGACCCGGCGCCACCCCAATCGCGCGATCATGCAGTACGGCGACAACCACGGGTATCTACAAGGCGACCAGTTGCTGGTTCTGCAGCCACAACAACCTGCCGAACAGTTCCGTTACCAGCGTGATGGCGAGACGCTGACGCCGATGTCGGTGGATCCGGCCTTGGCCAAGCTGGCATTGGCGCATGCGTTGTGGCCCAGCTGGGCATATACCGAGCAGCGTTATGCGTTGCCGGACAAGCAGCTGCAGCCGCAGGCTGTCTTTGGTTCTGAAGAAACGGCGGTGTCTAGGAACTAGTTGGTGTAGGCACGGCATGGCTGCTGCCGTTGCACTTCCTGCTATTGCTCTCTGCCGTTGCGTTCTGCTGTTGCCTTGCACTCGCTCGTCATTCCCGCCTGCGCGGGAATGACGCGCAATAAATAGAACGCCAAAGCAAAAACTGAAGCAAAACCAAAACCAAACCCAATCAGGCATCCGCACCAAAGTACGCACGGCACCATGCCACCACCGGCGGCAAACCCACTTCAATCGATGTGGTGGGCGCATAGCCGAACGCCGCATTGGCGCGCGATGTATCAGCCATGGTCTGCACCATGTCGCCGGGTTGCATCGGCTTGTAGACCTTCTGCGCCTGCCGGCCGGCAGCAGCGGCGATCACGTCGATGAAGTGTTCCAGCTCCACCGGCGTGTGGTTGCCGAGGTTGAACAGCTGATGCGGCGTGGCGGCGTCACCGGGGTGCGACAAGGCGCCAAGAATGCCGGCCACGATGTCCGACACATGGGTGAAATCACGGCGCATCCTGCCGCCGTTGAACACATCGATGCTGCGCCCGGCCAACACCGCGCGCGAGAACAGCAGCGGCGCCATGTCCGGCCGGCCCCACGGGCCATAAACGGTGAAGAAACGCAGCCCGGTCGCGCGCAGGCCGTACAACTGCGCGTAGGTATGCGCCATCAACTCATTGGCCGCTTTGGTCGCCGCGTACAAAGAGCGCGGCTGATCCACGCGCTGGTCTTCGGAAAACGGCGGCGTCGCCGAATCGCCATAGACCGAGCTGCTGGACGCATACACCAGATGCTGCACGCCGCGATGGCGGCACAACTCCAGCATGTTGACGAAGCCGACCAGGTTGCTTTCGACGTAGGCGTGCGGATTTTCCAGCGAATAACGCACGCCGGCTTGCGCGGCCAGATGGATTACTTCCGTTGGCTGGATTTCATCGAACAACGCGGCCAGGCCCTCGCGGTCGGTGAGTTCCAGCGCGCGGATATCCAGCTGCGGGCACAGCGCGGCGACGCGGTCGCGCTTGAGCTGCGGGTCGTAGTAATCGTTGTAGTTGTCCAGCCCAACCACACGCTCACCGCGCGCGGCCAAGGCCTGGCAGGTGTAAGCACCGATGAAACCGGCCGCGCCGGTGACGAGAATGGTCATCAAGAATTCCTGGTGTGCGCTGCGCTCCGACGCGCGGAGCCTGCCCGATTGCAGGCCGCGTTTCGTTCCGCCGCCAAGCTTCTGCTTCATCCGCCACGGATACAACGCCAACATCCACATCGGCGCGGGCCAGCCCGTCAGGCAAACGAAAACATCGGCAACACGGGACTGCCGTGTGCCGATCCATTCACTGGTTCATGCCGGATGCGCGCCGAACGCCCATGCGCATTTCATTGAACACACGCGCATGCAGCGCGCGCCGTTCAACAACGGCAGCCCCGCCTCACCACAGCGTGAGTGGCTTTTCCCTGGCCAGGGCTTCCTTGCGTTCCTTGCTGAACGCCCACCACGGTTGTGGCGCCTCACCGCCCATGAAGCGCACGACGGACAGAAACACATCGATCACGCAGGGGTCGTGCACCACGCCGGTCTTCAGACACAGCTGGGCGTACATGTCGTAAGGATCGCGCCCGCGCAGATGCGCCGGGACACGGATTCCAATCAGACGGAGATCTTTCTCACAGGCCGGCCCGACATTCGGCAGGTCGGTCAGACGCAACAGATGGTTGCGGTCGACCTTGGTGGGGTTCATTGACTTGCAGGCACCTCAGGGGGAAATGAAACGTCAGCCTTGCTGACGAGTGCGAAGCCGCTCCAGCACGCCTTCCAGCGTGTCCAGATCGGTGTAGTGAATGACCAGCTTGCCCTTGCCGCCACGGCCGTGGCTGATCGCCACCTTGGTGCCGAGCGATTCGGACAGTTCGGTTTCCAGCGATGCGATATCGGCCTGCGGCGCGGTCGGCGACGGCTTGGCCTTGCGTGCGCCGGGCACTTTGCCGGCAGCGAACTGCTGGGCGCGGTGTTCGACTTCACGCACCGACCAACCTTCGTCGGCGGCTTCTTCGGCCAGCTTGGTGGCCAGTTCCGGCGCCAGCGTCAGCAGCGCGCGGGCATGGCCCATTTCCAGGCGGCGGGTTTCCAGCAGCACGCGCACGCCGATCGGCAGGTCGATCAAGCGCAGCAGGTTGGACACCGAGGCGCGCGAACGGCCCACGGCTTGCGCCGCTTCGGCGTGGGTGAGGGTGAACTCGCTGACCAGCCGCGCCAATGCCTCGGCTTCTTCCAGCGGGTTGAGGTCTTCGCGCTGGATGTTCTCGATCAGCGCCATCGCGATGACGGTGCGGTCTTCCAGCTCACGCACCACCACCGGCACAGCGTCCAGACCGGCCAGGCGCGAAGCGCGCCAGCGGCGTTCGCCGGCAATGATTTCGTACTTGCCGCCCTCGATCTGGCGCACCAGGATCGGCTGGATGATGCCCTGCGCCTTGATCGACTCCGCCAGCTCGGCGAGCTTGCCTTCGTCCATGTCGCGACGCGGCTGGTACTTGCCCGGCTGCAGCTGATCAACGGGCAGCTTGCGCAGCACCTCGCCCGGTTGCGGCTCGGCCACCGCGGCCACCGTTACCGGCGTCACTGCACCCTTCGGGCCCAACAAGGCATCCAGGCCACGGCCCAGACCTCGCTTCTTCGCTGTTGCCATCAGACAGCCTCCATGGCCCGGGAGGGCTGATTGCGTTCGTTGTTGCGGCGGATGATCTCGCCGGCCAGGCCCAGGTAGGCGACGCCGCCGCGCGAGGCGCGGTCGTAGCCGACAATGCTCTGGCCATGGCTGGGCGCCTCGGCCAGGCGCACATTGCGCGGCACGATGGTGCGGAACACGCGGTCACCGAAGTACTCGGTGAGCTGCGCCGACACGGCGTTGGCCAGGTTGTTGCGCACGTCGAACATGGTGCGCAGCACGCCTTCGATTTCCAGCGCCGGGTTCAGGTTGATCTTCAGCGCATCGATGGTCTGCACCAGCGCGCTCAGGCCTTCCAGCGCGTAGTACTCGCACTGCATCGGCACGATCACCGAGTCGGCGGCGGCCAGCGCGTTGAGCGTCAGCAGCGACAGTGCCGGCGGGCAGTCGATGAGGATGTAGTCGTATTCGTCGCGGATCGGCGCCAGCGCGCGCTTGAGCCGCTGCTCACGCTCGCTCTGGTCCATCAGCTGGATTTCGGCAGCGGTCAGGTCGATGTTGCCGGGCAGCAGATCAAAGCCCTCGGCCGTCTTCACACGCACTTCGACGGCGGTGTTCTCGCCCAGCAGAAGATCACAGGTGGAGGCAGCGACTTCACGCTTGTCCACGCCACTGCCCATGGTCGCGTTGCCCTGCGAATCCAGGTCGACCAGCAGCACACGCTTGGGTGCGGCGGCAAGGGAAGCAGCCAGATTGACGGCCGTGGTGGTCTTGCCGACGCCGCCTTTCTGGTTGGCGATGGCGATGATGCGAGCCATGCAGGAGAGCCTCGTAGGCGGGGTTGGACTGGGCATTATGCGTGCACCGGCCCGCTGGCGGAAATCGGCGTACGGCGGGATGCCGCCCAGCGGTGGGGAAAGCCCCCTTCTCCGGCCGGCACTTGGCGGCGACTTGGGCGTGTTGGCTGGGTGGTTGTGCGTTGTTGAAGCGCAGGGAAGAAGCCCCCCTTCCCAACCCTCCCGTGGCCTGCGGCCAAAGAGAGGGAGCAGAAGCCTGGCTGCGGCGCCAGGCGCGGGATGCCGCGTAGCGCGGGACCCTGCTTCGCTGTGCTGGGCCGGGAAGGCCTCTGCCGAGCGTGGCTCGGCACTACCGCTGGGACGGCTTGAGGCTTGCGGTCAGGCTTTGCGCTCGACCACGACCAGGTGGCGGTCGCCGACCAGGCCGGGCACCTGCAGCGGGCGCACGTCCAGCACCTGCCAGTCGGCCGGCAGCTGGGCGATCTCTTCGTGCGGGTAGATGCCCTTCATCGCCAGCAACTGGCCGCCGGGGCGCAGCAGGTGACCGCCGACTTCGATGATGCCGGCCAGGGTGTCCATGGCGCGGGCGGTGAGGTTGTCGAACGCGCCGGGCTCGTCCAGCGCTTCGGCGCGGGATTCGGCCACGCGGGCGTTGCGCAGGCCGAGGTGGCGCACGGCTTCGCGCAGGAAGCGGGCCTTCTTGCCGTTGCTCTCCACCAGCGTGACCTGCAGCTGCGGGTGGGCGATGGCCAGCGGAATGCCGGGCAGCCCGGGGCCGGTGCCGAGGTCGGCCAAGGTGCCCGATTCGACGTGCGGCACCATGGCCAACGAGTCGAGCAGGTGGCGGGTGACCATTTCGCGCGGGTCGCGGATGGCGGTGAGGTTGTAGGTGCGGTTCCAGCGCGCCAGCAAGGTGAGGTAGGCCAGCAGCGGCGTGGCCAATGCGGCGTCCAGGCCCATGGCCTGCAGGCCGTTGTGCAGGTCGCTGGCGACTTCAGGCGGAAGGGTGGTGTCGTTCATGGCGGGGATTATCGCAGGCATGGCGGATTTGGCTTCAGGCCCGCGTCGCCAAACTGAAAGCGCAACAGGAAGGCTGGGCAGGAGCGCAGTGGGTTTAGCCCCTCCCTTGCGCGCAGCGCGGGGGAGGGTTGGGAGCGGTGCTGTTGCTTTTGACTTTTGATCTCCCAAGTCCCGACCACAGCAAAAACGCCCTCACCCCTACCCCCTCTCCCGTAAGCAGGAGAGGGGATGAAGCGATAGCGCCTTTTTCTCTGGCTACCCGGCGATCAAAGCGGATACCACGCCAGCGCCGCGCGGAAATCCTGTGTCGCCTGCCATTCGTGCAGGTGCCAGCGGCTGGCGTCGCCCAGGCCGGGGTCGCACCACACCAATTGCAGGGCGCCCGCTGCATCCGGGGCGAAGCGCAGCTTTTCCAGGCCGAATGAAATGCCGTGGCCGTGCGCTTTCAACAACGCTTCCTTGGCGCACCACACGCGGAAGAACCACCGCTCGCAGCCGGCATCGTCCAGCCCGTCCAGCCAGGCAATCTCTTCAGGATGGAAGAAACGGCGGATCACCTCCCGCATCTGCCGGCGTGGGCGCTGCCGTTCCAGGTCCACGCCAAGACGCGCGCCCTCACCCAGCGCCACCAACAGATGGCCACCGCTGTGGCTCCAGCCGGTGCCGTAATGGGCCAGCTCGCCGATCAACCACGGCCGGCTGCGTTCATCGCGGGTCAGCGGCAGCGACTGCGGCGCGTGACCCAATTGCTTGGCCAGCAATTCACGGGCCTGCGGTTCGCCACGGGTGCCCGGCGTATGCGGCAGCAGCCAGACACGCACCGGGTCGAACCACCAACTGGGCTGTTCGACCTCGGTCATGCGCCGTGCCCCGCCGGGATCAACACCGCTTTCACGCCCGGGCGCGTTGACTGTAGCCACCGCACCGCCCGAGGTGCTTTCAGGCAGGGAGATTCACGCATGGGCATCATCATCTGGTTGATCGTCGGTGGCGTCGTGGGCTGGCTGGCCAGCCTCATCATGCGCCGCGATGCGCAGCAGGGCATCATCCTGAACGTCGTCGTCGGCATCGTGGGTGCCATGCTGGCCGGCTTCCTTTTCAGTGGCGGCAGCATCGGTGGCGGCATTTCCATCCGCTCCTTCCTGCTGTCACTGCTGGGCGCGGTGATCCTGCTGGCCATCGTCAATCTGTTCACCCGCAAAAAGATCCGCTGAGCCACCAGCACGTCGAAATGAGGAGTGAGTGGAAGCAGAAGCCAAGTCGCTTCCTGCTTTACTCGCTCCTCATTCTTTTTCACTCACGGCTGTAGCTGCACCCACGCCGGGGCGTGATCACTGGGGCGTTCCCAGGTGCGCGGCTCGCGGTCGATACCGGAGGCAACCGCGCGCGGTTTGAGCGCATCGGAAACCAGCGTCAGGTCGATGCGCAGGCCCAGATTGCGGCGGAAACCCGCTGCGCGGTAATCCCACCAACTGAAGATGCCGCCCTCCTCGCTGTGCAGACGGAAGCCGTCGTGCAGGCCCAGATCCAGCAGCTTCCGCAGCGCGTCACGCTCGGCGGTGGAAGTAAGAATGTGGTCTTCGTTCCAGACACTGACATCGGGCACATCGCGGTCATCCGGTGCGATGTTGAAATCGCCCATCACCACCAGCTGCGGGTGCTTCTGGAGTTCGGCGGCGATCCACTCATGCACCGCCGCCAGCCAGCGCAGCTTGTAGGCGTATTTATCGGTGCCGACATCCTGGCCGTTGACCACATACAGATTGATGATGCGCACGCCGTTGACGGTGCCGGCGATCACCCGCTTCTGCTCGTCCTCGAAACCGGGGATGCCGATCTGCACGTCCTCGATGGGATCACGCGCCAGCAGTGCCACGCCGTTGTAGGTCTTCTGCCCGGCAAACACGTTGCGGTAGCCCAGTTCCAGCAACCGCGTGTCCGGGAACTTGTGGTCCTCCAGCTTGGTTTCCTGGATGCCGACCACGTCGGGGGCAAAGTCGGCCAGCCACTGTTCCAGGTGCGGCAAGCGGACGTTGAGCGAATTGACGTTCCATGAGGCGATTTTCATGGGGGAGATTCTAGCCGGGGCTGGGGCCAACGGCCCCTCCTCTCAGCTAAAGCAGTCCCCTCCCTTCCGCGTCAGCGCAGGGGAGGGTTGGGGAGGGGTGCTTGGGCTTTGAAGCAACAGCACTAGCAGCATCAAAAGCCCCTTGCCCCTTTCGGGGCACCCTCCCCCGCAGGCGGGAGAGGGACGGCCCATAGCTTCCACGCGCACTTTCCTTAAATACGCTTGCGTGGTCCGCTGGCTGTGGCACCAGCTAACGCCTACCATGCAGATCTGTGCTCCAAGGGGGGAGCGCCGGAGGCAAATGGATGTCCGCAACACAAGGTAACTTCACCTTTCTCGGCCAACACGACCCCGTCCTGTTGCGACTGGCGACGACCGCCGAACAGGTTTTCGCGTCCGACCCCAACACCACCCTGATCAAGCTGCGTCAACTTGGCGAGGCGCTGGCGCAGGCACTGGCATCACAGGCGGGGCTGAAATTTGATGCCCAGACAACTCAGCTGGAGCTGATACAGCTACTGAACCGGCATCTGGATCTGGATCCGGGCATCCGCAATCTGTTCCACACCCTGCGAGTGGAAGGCAATCGCGCCACCCATGGCTTTTCCACCCAGCACCGCGAAGCCATGGATGGGCTGCGTGTCGCGCGTGAACTCAGCATCTGGTACCACCGCGCCTCCGGCAAAGCCGACAGCGCCTTCCGGCCCGGCGCATTCACCGCGCCGACGGACCCCAGTGCCGCCCTGCGTGCATTGCACGGCCAGATCGACACGCTGGAACAGGAGCTGCGTCAGCGTGATGAAGCCCTTGAGGACAGCCGCAAGCTAGCTGAACTGCGCATCGAGGAGAGCGCGCAAAGCATGGCGCTGGCCGAGGCCATGGATGAAGAGGCCCGCGCACTGAAAGTGCAGCTGGACGAACGCGCAGCGCAGTTCGAGCAGGAACGCATCCAATTCCTCGCGCAGCTGCAAGCGCTGCAACAAGCCAACAACACCAACCAACCGCAGGCCACCGCGCTCGCCAAACGCAGCCGCCTCGCGGCCGCGGCCTTCGATCCGGATGAAGAACTCACCCGCATCCTGATTGACCAGCAACTGCGCGACGCAGGCTGGGAAGCAGATTCACTGCAACTGACCTGGTCCAAAGGCGCCCGCCCGGAAAAAGGCCGGTGCATGGCAATTGCCGAATGGCCCACGCGTAGCGCCAAGGCATGTGCCGACTACGTACTGTTTGATGGCCTGATGCCGGTGGCTATCGTCGAAGCCAAGCGCCGACGGGTGAATATTGCCGAGCGCATTGACCAAGCTGAGCGCTATTCCCGCGACCTTCCCATCACCGCACCGCTGCAATTGGCCGGCATTGGTCCCGCCGGTGGCCCCTGGGCTGACGGCCAGGGCTCGCAGTTCCAGGTGCCGTTTGCCTATGCCTGCAACGGCCGGCCATGGATCAAACAGCTGGCCGAACAATCCGGCATCTGGTTCCGTGACCTGCGCAGCCCGGCCAATCTCAAACGTCCGCTGCAGCAGTTTCATACTCCTCAAGGCCTGACTGAGCTGATGCTGCGTGACCGGGAACTGGCAGAGCAGCGCCTGAGCGCCGAGCCTTACGGCTATCTCAAGCTCCGCCCTTATCAGCAGGACGCCATTGCTGCCGTTGAGAAAGCACTGGCGTCAGGCCAACGCCACTGCCTGCTGGCGATGGCCACCGGCACCGGCAAGACCCGTACCACCATTGGCTTGATCTACCGCCTGCTCAAGGCCGAGCGCTTCACCCGCGTCCTGTTCCTGGTTGATCGCACCAGCTTGGGTACCCAAGCGCGTGAGGCGTTTGATGACATGTCGCTGGAGCAGGGCCAAAGCCTGTCGCAGATCTACAACGTCAATGATCTGGGCGACATGGCCGCCGAGGCCGAAACTCGCGTGCAGGTCGCCACCGTGCAGGCCATGGTGCGGCGGCTGTTCCAGTCCGATGCACCACCGCCGATAGACCAATTCGACTGCATCATCGTCGACGAGGCGCACCGCGGTTACACCTTGGATCAGGAGATGACAGAGGGCGAGCTCTCGCTGCGCGACCACGCGCAATACCTGTCCCAATATCGACGTGTGCTGGAGTACTTCGACGCTTGCCGTATCGGCCTGACCGCCACTCCGGCGCGACAGACCACCGAAATCTTCGGCCGCCCGGTCTACACCTACAGCTACCGCGAAGCCGTTGCCGATGACTGGTTGATCGACCACGAACCACCCATCCGCTTCGAGACACAGCTCAGCCGCAATGGCATTCACTTCGACAAGGGAGAACTGGTCGAGGTAGTCAACGCACTGACCGGCGAAGTAGATAGTGCAGAGCTCGACGACGAGCTGTCCTTCGATATCGAGTCCTTCAACCGCAGCGTCATCACCGCCGATTTTGATCGGGTCATCTGTCAGGCGTTGGCAGACGAGCTGGACCCGCTGGGTGATGAAAAGACCTTGGTGTTCTGCATCAACCAGGTACATGCGGTACGCGTATGCAACCTGCTCAACGCGGCCTTCCACAAGGTCTACGGCGAGGAATGGAACCAGGCCGCCGTGCAGGTCATCACCGGCCGCACCGACGAAGTTGCCAAGGTGATACGCCGCTACAAGACCGAGCGTCTGCCCAGCGTCGCCATTACCGTGGACTTGCTGACCACCGGCATCGACGTGCCGGCCATCACCAACCTGGTATTCATGCGCCGAGTGCGCTCGCGCATTCTCTACGAACAGATGAAGGGCCGCGCTACCCGCCGCTGCGATGACATCGGCAAGACCGTATTCCGCATCTATGACCCGGTACGTCTATACGAAGCACTGGAGGCGGTGGATACCATGCGGCCGCTGGTCAAAGACCCCAATATCAGCGTTGGCCAGCTACTGCATGAGTTGCAGGACCCGCGCAGCCATCAACCGGGCTCCGGCCCCGATGCCACCAGCCACGCCCAGGATGTGCTGGATCAGCTGAGTCAGAAGCTGATGCGCGTATTGCGCCGTGCCAACCACAAGGCACAGAACCGCGAACCCCTGCGCAAACAACTGGAACAACTGGAAACCGCCTGGGGCGTTGAGCCGGCCAAGTTGCACCAGTACCTGCACGGCCTGGGCCCGGAGCAGGCGGCCAGCTTCATCGCCACCCGGCTGCCTGCACTGGAAGCGCAGATCGACGAGCTGCGTGCACTGCTGGCCAGCGAGCAATACCCCATCATTTCCCACCACACCGACACGCTGCTGCTGCGCGAGGTGAGCTACGGCGGCAATAACCAGAAGCCAGCCGACTACCTGGAAAGCTTCAACGATTTCATCCGTTCCCAGCTCAACCAATCCGCTGCACTTGCGGCCGTGGTCAACCGCCCGCGCGACCTTACCCGCGAACAACTGCGCGAGGTGCGCCTGCTGCTGGATGGCAAGGGCTACAACGAGGCTCACCTGCACAGCGCCGAGCGCCAGCAATCCAACCGCGACATCGCCGCCGGCATCATCGGCTATATCCGGCGAGCCGCCATCGGCGAGGCGCTGCTGCCTTACGAGCAGCGCGTGCACAGGGCATTGGATCGCATCCTCGTCGGTCGCAGCTGGACCCCGGTGCAGCAACGCTGGCTCAAACGTCTGGCAAACCAGCTGGTGACCGAGGTGGTGATCGACCGCGACAGCATCCAGCACGCCTGCGCACCGGATGGCGGGGTCAAGCTGCTCGATACCGTGTTTGCCGGCCAGCTGGACCAGCTGATCGAGCAGTTCAAAGAGGCGGTGTGGGAGGAGGTGGCTTGAGCCCTGCCCCGCCTGCGATGAGCCGAATCCGATCATTGAGCAGGCTTATTCGGCTCACTGATTGAGCCGAATAGCGTTATTATTCGGCTCATGAACGCCAACCAAGCCCCCGCCCCGCCGCTCTGGATCTGGCAAAAGCCGGACTGGCCAGCCTTTGTCCATCAGGACGCTGCGCTGGCACCGCTGCTACGCCAGTGCCAGCAGGCCCAAGGCCAGCTGAGCGCTTTGGCCGGGGTGCTGCCCGAAGACGGGCGGCAGGCGCTGGATACCTTGCTGCAGAACATCGTCACCTCCTCCGCCATCGAGGGTGAAAACCTCAATGTCGGCTCGGTGCGCTCCTCGCTGGCCCGACGCCTTGGCATCCCCGACGCCGCCGAACCGGCCCCGCACAGTGCGCGCGCCGAGGGCGTGGCCGAGCTGATGCTCGATGCCACCGGCGACGCGGGCAAACCACTGGATCTGCCGCGCCTGCTGCATTGGCACGCCTTGCTGTTTGCTGGCCACGACGGCTTGCTGCCACTGCGGATCCGGATAGGCCATCTGCGCGGCGACGAGCCCATGCAGGTGGTCTCGGGTCGCATCGACCGGCCTACCGTGCATTTCCAGGCACCGCCGCGGCAAGGGCTGGACGAACAGCTGCAGCAGTTCCTTGCATGGTTTGCAGCCAGCACCGATGACCCGGCACTGGATCCGCTACTGCGCGCCGGCATCGCCCATTTCTGGTTTGTCACCCTGCACCCGTTCGACGACGGCAACGGCCGCCTCACCCGCGCCATCACCGATCTGGCCCTTGCCCAAGCTGCGCCCGGCATCGCCCGTCTGTACGCCATGTCGGCCAGCATCCTGGACGACCGCAAAGGCTACTACCGCATCCTGGAAGTCAGCCAACGCGGCGGTCTGGACATCAGCGCCTGGCTGCAGTGGTTCCTGCAGACCTTGCTGCACAGCCTGCAGCAGGCATTGGCCCGCATCCAGCGTGTCATCGACAAGGCCCGTTTCTGGCAACTGCATGCACAGCAGGCCTTGAGCGCCGAACAGGCCAAAGTGCTCAACCGCCTGCTCGATGGCGGTGAACGCGGCTTTGCCAATGGCATCAACGCCTCCCAATACCAAGTCGTGGCCAAGGTCTCCAAAGCCACCGCCACCCGCCACCTGACCGACCTGCTGGACAAGGGCTGCCTGCGGCGCCTGCCCGGCGGCGGTCGCAGCACCCGTTATCAAATCAACCTGCCCGGCACTGCCGGCAACGCAATTCCGTCAGGAGACGGCAGCCAATGACCAACAACGATATAGTCGCCAAGCTGTGGAGCCTGTGCGACATCCTCCGCGATGACGGCATCAACTACAGCGACTACGTCACCGAGCTGGTGCTGCTGCTGTTCGTGAAGATGGAATACGAACAGGCCCAGTCCAACGACAACTTCGAGCACCGCCTGCCCAAGGGTGCACGCTGGCCCGACCTGACCAGCAAGTCAGGTGTGCCGCTGCACACGTTCTACAAGCAGATGCTGCTCAACCTGAGCCAGAACAGCGACCCGATGGTGGCCGCCATCTACACCGATGCGCAGACCCGCCTGAAAGAGCCGCGCCATCTGGAGCAGCTGATCAAGAGCTTGGACGGCCTGGACTGGTTCTCCGCGCGTCAGGACGGGCTGGGTGATCTGTACGAGGGCCTGCTGGAAAAGAACGCTGGCGAGACCAAGTCCGGCGCCGGCCAGTACTTCACCCCGCGCCCCTTGATCGACAGCATCGTGCGCTGCATCCAGCCGCAGTTGGGCGAGACCATCCAGGACCCAGCCGCCGGCACCGCCGGCTTTCTCATCGCCGCAGACACCTATATCAAGGCCGAGCACGATGATCTGTACGGCCCCAAGGTCACCGACAAGGTGCGCAAGTTCCAACGCAACAAGGCCTATACCGGCGTGGAGCTGGTACCGGGCACCCGCCGCCTCGCGCTGATGAACTGCCTGCTGCATGGCATGCAAGGTGAAGGCGAAGGCGTGGTACTGCTGGGCAACAGCCTGGGCAGCCTGGGCACCACCTTGCAGCGCGCCGACGTGATCCTGTCCAACCCACCGTTCGGCACCGCCAAGGGCGGCGGTGGACCAAGCCGCGACGACCTGCCGTTTGTCACCAGCAACAAGCAGCTGGCCTTCCTTCAGCACATCTACCGCAACCTGAAACCACATGGCCGCGCCGCAGTCGTGCTGCCGGACAACGTGCTGTTTGAAGCCGGCGTCGGCACCGATGTGCGCCGCGACCTGATGGACAAGTGCGAGCTGCACACCATCCTGCGCCTGCCCACCGGCATCTTCTATGCACAGGGTGTAAAGACCAATGTGCTGTTCTTCCGCAAGGGCAGTGCCAGCAATTCCAAACAGAACACCGGCTGCACACAGCAGGTATGGGTCTATGACCTGCGCAGCAATATGCCGTCCTTTGGCAAGCGCACGCCGTTTGGCAACGCGCACCTCAAGCCGTTTGAGGACGCCTACGGTGCTGACCGCGATGGCGGCAGCCCGCGCGTGGACGAGGGCGAAGAAGGCCGCTTCCGCTGCTTTACCCGCACTCAGATCGCCGAACGGGGTGACTCGCTGGATATCAGCTGGTTGAAGGATACCGACGCGGTAGATGCGGCAAATCTCCCACCGCCAGAAGAGCTGGCCGCGCAAGCGATGGCGGAACTGAGCGAGGCGCTACGTGAGCTGGATGCGTTGATGCAAGCCTTGGGTGCGGGCGATGAGGCCAACCAGCAGAAGCAGCTGCTGGCGCAGGTACTTGGCTTGGATACGGATGTTGCTGGGGTGGAGCGTGAGTGATCTACCCAGTCAATGGCATGCAACCAAGTTGGGCAATCTCGTTACCGTCATTCGAGGTGTGACATTCCCGGCGTCGGCAAAATCTTATGAGCTAAACGACAGCCATATCCCTTGCCTGAGAACTTCGCACATTCAGCGCGAATTGCGCTGGGATGACGTCTATCTCATACCTGCTTCTTACGTGAAGCGAGATGAGCAGCTTCTTCGCCGAGGCGACATTCTGATGTCCATGGCAAATAGCGCAAATCTTGTTGGGAAAACCTGCATCAACGACACCGATAACGTCGCTTGCTTTGGCGCGTTTCTCGCTGCCATAAGGTGCTCGCATGTGGAACACAAGTACGTTTACTACTTTCTTAGATCAGCGTTCGCGCAGAGTTATTTGAAGAACAGCGCAAGCCAGACAGTGAACATTGCAAACATCTCAGTCTCCGAGCTTGAAAAACTGACTATCCCTTTGCCACCACTAAGCGAGCAGGCGCGCATCGTAAAAGCACTCGACGGCTTTCTGGCCCAGGTGGACACCCTCAAGGCCCGCCTCGACGCCCTGCCCACGCTGATTGATCGATTCCGCCAGTCGGTTCTAAGTACGGCAATCTCGGGAAAGCTAACTTCATCCACAAAGAGTGATTGGAGAAGCATGAAGGCCGCAGAAGCTTGCGCCAAAGTCCAGAGCGGTGGCACGCCCAAGGTTGGCTTCTTCGATTCAGGCGTGCCTTTCCTGAAGGTTTACAACATAGTAAAGAACAAAATTGACTTCGATTACAAACCGCAGTTCGTAAACGAAGAATCGCATTCTCATTCGCTATTAAAATCAAAAACTGTTCCAGGCGATGTTCTAATGAATATTGTTGGCCCACCGCTTGGAAAAATCGCAACCGTCCCTAGCACGCATCTAGAATGGAACATCAATCAAGCCATCGCACTTTTTCGACCCAGCGATAAAATTACCTCGGAATGGTTATCAATTTCTCTACATGGCGGAGAAGCCCTCAAAAAAGTGATCCTAGAGACACGCGGGATTGCAGGGCAGGTCAATATTTCTCTCTCGCAATGCAGAGACTTTGTCTTTGAAGTTCCTCCCGTAGTGGAGCAGGTAACAATTGGCAATAAGACTAGCCAACTCTTCGCCTTCGCCGACCAACTAGAAGCCCGCATAACCGACGCCCGCCAGCGCGTCGATGCGCTGACCCAAAGCATCCTCGCCAAAGCCTTCCGTGGCGAGCTGGTGCCGCAGGATCCGAATGACGAACCGGCCAGCGTGCTGCTGGAGCGCATTGCCGCCCAGCGCGCAGCCGATCCAAAACCCAAGCGCGGCCGCAAAGCGGCTGCACATTAACCACTTCAACCAGGCTGAGGGGAGCCAACCATGACTACATTCGACAGCACCAAACTGCCGCTCAAAGAACTGCTCAAAGACATCGTGCAAGGCAAGATCCAACTGCCGGATTTCCAGCGTGGCTGGGTCTGGGATGACGAGCATGTTCGCAGCCTGCTGGTCAGCCTTGGTCGCTCATTTCCGGTAGGTGCGGTGATGCTGCTGGAGACCGGCGGGAACGTGCGCTTCCAGGTGCGTCCGGTGGAGAACGTGCCCGAGCAGGGGCTGCTTGCACCCGAGCAATTGATCCTCGATGGCCAGCAGCGCCTGACCACGCTCACCCAGGTGCTGAGACTCGATGGCCCGGTGCAGACCCGCAACGAAAAAGGGCGCGACGTACAGCGCTTCTACTACATCCATATTCCGACCGCACTGGAAGGCTCCGACCGCCTGGACGATGCCATCATCGCCACCGATGAGACCCGCCAGCAGCGCAGCGAATTCAAGCGCAAGCTGGATCTGGATCTGTCCAGCCGCGAGTTGGAATGCCAGCACCTGTACTTCCCCTGCTCGGCCATCCTCGATCCGATGAGTTGGCTGAAGGATCTGTACCAGTACAATCCGGCGGCAGTTGCACAGTTCTTCGACTTCAAGGACGCCGTGCTGGATGCCTACAACGAGTATCAGTTGCCACTGATCGTGCTGAAAAAGGAAACCAGCAAGGAAGCGGTGTGTCTGGTATTCGAGAAGGTCAACACCGGCGGCGTTCCGTTGTCGGTATTTGAACTGGTCACCGCCAGCTACGCCGCCGACGGCTACAACCTGCGCGATGACTGGTACGGCAGCGCACAACGCAAGACGCTGTCGCGCTACAAGCGCATGAAGAATGCCGAAGCGCTGCTTGAAACCGTGCAGAACACCGACTTCCTGCAGTCGATAACCTTGTTGCACACCTTGCAGCGCCGCCGCGAAGACATTGCCGC
Source organism: Stenotrophomonas sp. (assembly GCF_050737575.1). GTDB lineage: Bacteria > Pseudomonadota > Gammaproteobacteria > Xanthomonadales > Xanthomonadaceae > Stenotrophomonas. The sequence goes on along the minus strand of NZ_JBOHXW010000003.1, from coordinate 244,413 downwards.
CAACAAGCAGGGCAAGAGCATCGCGCCGGTAAGTGCAAAGCGCTCCGCTGTGCTGGAGCTGCCGCTGGATGCCTACAAACAACGCGCAGACGCACTGGAAGGCGGCTTCATCCAGGCCGCAAGGTTCCTGCGCGATGAATGCGTCAGGCAGACCCGCGACCTTCCCTATCGCACCCAGTTGGCGCCGTTGGCGGCGGTCATGGCCGAGCTTGGTCCAAACCGCTGGCGCGAGCCGCGCATCTACCAGAAGCTTGCCTCCTGGTATTGGTGCGGCGTGCTGGGTGAGCTCTACGGCGGCGCGGTCGAAACCCGCGTCGCCAACGATGTTGAAGATGTATTGGCCTGGCTGGATGACGACAGCCAGGTGCCGCGCACGGTGCAGGATGCAAACTTCCAGGCCGACCGACTCAAGTCCCTGCGCAGCCGGCAAAGCGCTGCATACAAAGGGGTCAATGTTCTGGTCCAGCGTGCAGGCGCCAAGGATTTTTACTGGAAGTCCACCATCCGCGAACTGGATGCTGACGAGGTAGCACTGGACATCCACCACATCTTCCCCCGCGACTGGTGCATCAAGCAGGGCATCGAAGCCAAGGTGTACGACTCCATCATCAACAAGACCGCGATTTCCTATCGCGCCAATCGCAAGATTGGCGGCGCAGCGCCCTCGCATTACCTCAGCGCCCTGCAGCAGGACAAGCAAGTGCAGCTTGGCGATACGGAGATGGACGAGGTGCTGCAAAGCCACGGCATTCCAAGCGCCACCTTGCGAAACGACGATTTCGATGGCTTCTATGCGCAACGTGCTGAACGGTTGATGGTCCTTATTCAGGCGGCCATGAAGAAGGAAGCCTCTGAGGTTGCTCCCTAGAAATCAGGTTCTTCGCAGCAAAGCGGCTCCAGATTGAAGCGCATGCAAGCCAGGATGCGCTGCTCGGGTGGCAAGATTCGGCATCGGCAAGTCCGATGCCGAATTTGTCTCGAGATACCTCCGGTTCAATCATCGCTCATGCCTGAGCCCCGCCTGCTGGCTGCCGCAAGGCAAAAGCTTGCCTCCCATCCATTGCCTTAGTAGAAGCGGGATGGCCAGGAAGCAGGGGACTCATCCTTGCGACATCAGTGATCCCCGAAAACGCTGCCAGTAAATGCCGGCCCGCTCGTAATCCACGCTAGAATTCACAGGTGCTGGAAGCATGAATCACTGAGCCCAATATGAGCGGGCGCAACGCCTCCAATCGTCAGGAGGCATTGAACATGGCACGGGAATCCATGAGCCTAAGACCCTTTTTCAACACCAGCACGCAGGAACTCGCGGCGCTGTTTGATACCGCAGCAGCGCAGCAGGATCTAGCAACGCTGAAGGCTTTGGCCCACGAGCTCAGACATCGCGACCGGCCGGCTGCCCAGCAGCTGAAGCGCAAGCTCTATGTTTTTCTCAAGGCGCAGAAGAAGCCGACTCTGCAGCAAGCGCCAGATACTCCTGTGGCTGACCCACCAGATATCAGTCTTGAAGCGGCAGTAGACGCTTCGCCGAAACTCGAGTCCGCCCCGCTCCCCTCTCCTCTCAATCAGCAGGCCCCGAAGCGTATGACGGATCCCCACATCATCGAGCGCTTGAAGGGCCTGCTGGAGTACGTGCGGCAGACTGCTTACCTGAAAGGCAAGCCAACTCGCCAGATCGAGCAACACGGCAGCTTCAAAGCCTACGAGCATGAGTTGCAGGGATTACCTGGAATTCATTTCGATACCAGCATGGCAGACGACGACACGTGGCTGCGGGTGGAGCGTCTGCACGAAAGCAAGCCCCCGGCCCCGCAAACGCGCTTGCTGGGCGCACTGATCGCCCAGTCCAACACCCCGGCCAAGGGACCTGGATTGGTATCACACGTCAGTCGCACGCAGCTGAGCGCTCTTGGAATCGAAGCTCCGCCGTTGGCAGAAGGCGAGAACCCCGAGCACGCACTGGCAATCGATGCCTTGTTGATCAAGGAACAGCTGCACAGCGAACTTAAGACCTATATCACCCATGTCTGGCAGCCATGGGCTGAGAAGGAAAAGGAAGTCCGCAAGACAATTTCAAAGTACGCGGATCTGTTTGCCAGCTACCAGATGCTGCAAGGCAACCTGGTGGATTCACCGTTGGAGCTGGTACTGGGTGTGGGCTTGGCAATATGGGAGCTGCCGGATGGCGGCAAGCTGGCCTATCCATTGATTTCGCAGTTGGTGGAACTGTCCATAGACGAGCACAGTCATGCCATCGAAGTGCGCCCCCGCTCGCTGGATGCGCGCCTGGAGCTTGATGTCTTTACCGCGCTGGACAACCCGGGCGTCGCCGAGGTTGCCCGGCTTGGCAAGGAGCACTTCAAAAGTGGAGATGGACAGGTTAACCCCTTCATCCCCAGCACCTTCGAACCAGTACTGAAAGCCGCCTCCTCGCTGCTGGACAGCAAGGGCGCCTATTGGCCGTCGCACACCGCACCGGATGATCGCCAGCTACCCAACGCGGGCGAGCACCTGCTGGTCACCGATACCTGGGTGCTGTTTGTGCGACCGCGTACGTCCAACCTATTCGTGCAGGACCTGGAGCGCTTTGAGGCCTTGGTGGAAACCGGGGTGGATCTGGACACGCTCTCTCCGGCCACATTGGCATTGCTGGCCGATCCATCGCAGCAGATCCGTGAGCCGGCACCGGCCAACTACCGTGGCCTGTCCAACATCGACCGTCAGGCTGGCACCTCGGCCAAGGCCAAAGATCTGTTCTTCCCGATGCCCTACAACGATGAGCAGGTGCAGATCGTGCACATGCTGGACCATCAGGACGGCGTCGTTGTGCAGGGCCCTCCGGGTACCGGCAAGACCCACACCATCGCCAATGTCATTTCGCATTACCTGGCTTTGGGCAAGCGTGTGCTGGTCACGTCGATGAAGGATCCTGCATTGGCGGTTCTGCAGGAAAAGCTTCCCGCTGAGATCCGCCCACTGGCAATCAGCCTGCTCAGCAGCGAAGCCGACGGGATGAAACAGTTTGAACATGCCATTCGGCATATCGCTGCTGAAGTCAGCCGCATCAACAAACAGGAAATGCGCACGCAGATCGATCAGTACGAATCGGATATTGACCGCCTGCATGGCCAGATAGCCAAGACGGAATACAAGATCGGACAGTGGGCAAAGATAAACCTCGAGCCTATTTCACTGGACGGCGATGTATTGCAACCGCTGGATATCGCCAAGGAGGTTGCCCTGCACATGGCTGAAGCCGCCTGGATCTCCGACCCACTGACGATTGCAGCCGAACATCGCCCGCAGTTTGGAGATGCGGACATCGTTGCGCTGCGTAATGCGCGCATGGCCTTGGCCGAAGACCTGCCGTTGCTGCAGCAGCACCTACCTGCGCTGGATGCGTTCCCGGAGGCAACAAAGCTGCAGCAGGTCCACTTGGATCTGGGCCGTCTGGTGGAATTGAATGCGCAGGTGAGCAATGCCGTGCTGCCGCCATTGCGTGATACGCAACAAGCCACGGTGGATGAGGCAATCCTGCTGCATACCCGCGTTTTCGGTCTACGTAAGAGCCGCGAATGGGTGGACAACCTGGGCTATGACTGGCTACAGCAGCTGGAACGACGGATGCGTCAGGCCGATCCACAGGATGCGCTACTCAAGCTTCTCTCCGCGATCCGCATCGAAATCCGCGATCTACTCGCCTACCGCACGCAGTTTGTTGCACGCCCGGTGATCGCGCCTGAGGGGCTGACAAGCAACCCAGAAGTAATGGATGCCATCGACAATCTGGCGCAGGGCAAGAAGCCATTTGGACTGGCCGGACTGTTTGGCAAGTCTGCTGAGAAGAAGCTGATCGAACAGATCCAGCTGGTTGGGAAGACTCCTGAAGGAGAAGGCGATTGGGTGCATGTATTGCAGTACCTGCGCTTCCTTCAGAGCTGCAATGCGATGGTTATGCGCTGGGATGCCTTGGCGCTGGAGCTTGGTCTGCCCAGCTTCAGCACGCCACGGGCGTTGATCATGCAGGGCAGCGACTACCTGCTGGCATTGGACAAGATGCAGCACCTTCTGCGGGAAGAGAACGCGGTTGCGGATCTGCTTCAAGCACTGCTGCCGACGTGGCAGGAAGCGGGAAGGAAGCCATACGACAGCAAGCGTCTGCAACAGGCACTTGAGATTCTGGATAGCAATCTCACCCGCAACCGGCTGACCGATACATGGCAGGTGAAAAGCCGCTTTATTGAGGCCCTGTCCGGCGCCGAGGGGGGGATTGTCGATGCGATCAGTGCGTTCTTGAATGACCGATTGGGTGACAGCGCGGTACAAGAGACCGAGCTGATGGCCGAGTGGACCACACTGATGACGGAGCTGCGTCGTCAGCACGGCAGGCGTCCACTGCTGCAATGCGTACAGGAGACAAGCGCAAAGATTGAAGCATCCGGCGCCCCGAAATGGGCACAACAACTGCGTACCGAGCCCGCAACAGCAGCACAGGACCCGCAGCTACCCGACAACTGGAAGGCACTTTGGCGCTATCGACGCCTGCTGACCTTGGTCGAATCCATGGATGGCAGGGCCGAGCTGGCATTGTTATCGAGGCAGCGAAATGAGCTGGAAAAGGACCTGTCCCGGCTTTATCAAAAAGCGATAACAACACGAACCTGGCTGAAGATGGCCGAGAAGGCGACGCCGATGGTTCGATCAGCGCTTGAGGCCTACCGTGTCGCGATCTCACGCATCGGTCGTGGCACGGGAGTACGCGCGCCGCGCTACCGAAAAGACGCACGCGATGCTGCCGCACAGGCCAGCCCCGCCATTCCTTGCTGGATCATGCCGCACTATCGGATCAGCGAGTCGTTGCCGGTTGCGTTGGGAGAATTTGACCTTGTCATCATCGATGAGGCCTCGCAGTCGGATTTGACGGCAATGCCTGCGCTGTTACGAGCGAAGAAGGTGTTGATCGTCGGCGATGACCAGCAGGTCTCGCCGGAAGGCGTTGGACTGGAGGAAGAGAAGATACGAAGCCTGATGGGCCAGTTCCTTGGCAAGCAGGTGGGGCTGTATCGGCCACAGATGTCCCCGGACAAATCCATCTACGACTTGTTCAAGGTGGTGTTTGCCCAAGGCCAGATCATGCTGCGCGAGCACTTCCGCTGCGTGGGGCCGATCATCGAGTACTCCAAGCGCGAGTTCTACAACCACGAGCTGCGGCCGTTGCGCATGCCGCTTGCCTCCGAGCGCATGGACCCGCCGTTGATCGACGTGCATGTGATCGATGGACAACGTGGGAACGGCAAGACCAATCAGGGTGAAGCGCTCTTCATTCTGGAAGAAATACGGAAGATCGTCGGCGATCAGAGCATGAGCCGCCGCAGCATTGGTGTTGTGTCGCTGCTGGGCAGTGAACAAGCTCAGCTGATTTGGAACCTGGTCGTAAAGGAACTTGGGGAGGATGCAGTCCAGCGCCACCAGATGGCCTTTGGTGATGCCCGCACCTTCCAAGGCAAGGAGCGCGATATTGTCTTTCTGTCCATGGTTGATTCGGGCCGTGCTCAGGCCTCGTCTCAGGACATGTTCCGTCAGCGTTACAACGTCGCGGCCTCACGCGCACGTGACCGGATGTACCTTGTGCGCAGCATCACCCAGGACGAACTCAGCAAGACTGATAAATTGCGGAGCAGTCTGATACAGCACTTCCAGACCCCATACACCCAGAACGAAGAGGAAGTGAGTGACCTTCGCCAGTTGTGCGAGTCACCCTTCGAGCGCGAAGTGTTTGATGCCCTTGTTGAACGCGGCTATCGCGTGCAGCCTCAGGTGAAGGTGGGCAGCTACCGCATCGATCTTGTCGTGGAGGGGGAGCGGGATGCACGCTTGGCTGTCGAGTGTGACGGCGACAGATATCACGGGCCAGATCAATGGGAGCACGATATGAGGCGTCAGCGCGTGCTGGAGCGCGCGGGTTGGCACTTCTGGCGCTGTTTCGCTTCGAACTTCGTTCTGCACCGCGACGCATTGCTTGCTGATTTGACCGAGGCGCTGCAACGGCGAGGCATTGAACCCATGGCTGCACAGAGCGAGGTTCGCAGCCTGCACAGCCAAAGCCGAACTTACGAGGCATTTCCATGTGAGGCCAACGCCGATGTCGCTATCTGATTGGGATGGTGGGAATCAGGCGGCGCCTGAACGGCGCTCATCTATCCGCCCCGCAACGAGAACTTCGCTGAGATTTGTTCCGCCTAACCTGCCTCGCTCCTCCCCTTACACCAACGAGAAGTAGCAAGGGTTTTCTGCTTGATGGCGCAGCACGTGCACGATCAAAAGCGCCCCCCACCCGCCCCTTCGGGGCAGTCCCCCGCAGGCGGGAGAGGGGATGGCCGCGCGGTGTCGTAGACGGAGCTGCGGACTGGGAGGCTTTTTACCTTCCCTCTCCACCCCTTCCCTCCGCCGTTTGCGTAAGGAAGGGAGTGAAATGGCGCACACCCAGCAGCGTCGCTCTTCCCCATTCATTAAACCGGGTTTAAGCCGAAGCTCCCGGATAACAACAAAAACTATCTCGTGAATGTCGGGGAACACACTTCTACAGTGTTCTGGTTCCCGCGCAGACTGCCTCGCAAGGTTTAGAGGGAACCCCATGCGTAGCAAGCTGTTTGTGCCCGGCGCGCGTCCGGAGCTGTTCGACAAGGCCATGGCCAGCCAGGCCGATGCCCTGTCTTTCGATCTGGAAGATTCGGTGCCCGAGGCCGGCAAGCAGGCCGCGCGTGAGCAGGTGGCGGCGTTTTTAAGCCGCGCCGGCGTTGCCGATGCCGGCAAGCTGTTGATTGTGCGTACCAATGGCACCGACAGCCCGCACTTTGCCGCTGACCTCAAGGCCGTTGCGCTGCCCGGCGTGTGGTTGCTCAACATTCCCAAGATCGAATCGGCCGCCCAGGTCCGCGAGGCCGTGGCCGCGCTGGAACTGGCCGAGGCCGACAACGGCGTCCGTCATCCGATCGGGCTGCTGCTCACTATCGAAACCCCACGCGGGCTGCGCTTGGCCGCCGAGCTGGCGGCGGCGCATCCGCGTGTGGCCGGCTTGCAGCTGGGCTTGGGCGATCTGTTCGCGCCCAACGGCATTGCCCGTGACCCGGCCAACGTGCACGGCGTGCTGTTGGCGATGAAGCTGGCCGCCGCCGAAGCCGGCGTGTTTGCTTGTGATGGCGCGTGGCCGGATGTGGCCGACAGCGAGGGCTTCCGTATCGAGGCCGAGCTGGCCTGCAAGCTGGGTTTCATCGGCAAGAGCTGCATCCATCCGCGCCAGGTGGACTCGGCCAATGCGGTGTTCAGCGTGCCGCAGGCCCTGGTGGAAGAAGCACAGCGTATTGTTGCCGCCGCGCGCCAGGCCGATGCCCAGGGCCGCGGTGCATTTCTGTTCGAGGGCCGCATGGTCGACCTGCCTTATCTACGCCGGGCCGAAGCCATCGTCGCCGGGGCCGGGCGCGCCCACTGATCCAACTGTCGCGTGACGGCCTGCCGTCACTTCTGATTTCTTTGCGGGGCTTATCCCATGTCCAAGCTTTCGGCCATCACACCGGCCACCCTGAAGCAGCATTTCACTCTCGGCTTCCGCCTGCTGGTGGCCGTCACGCTGCTGGCGCTGAGCGGGTTCGCCTCGGCCGAAAGCCTGAACTCCGTGGCCACCGGCAGCTTGCCGGCATTGCCCGACAAGGCAACGTCACAGCGCTTGTTGACGGTGGACGGCCGCTTGCTTGCGCTGTCCGACGACCGTGCCTGGTCGCTGGCCAAGGGTGCAAAAACCTGGAACCCGCTGCAGCTGGGCAAACTGCAGCCCGGCACGATCCGCGGCAGCGCAACGGTCAACGGTGCCCACTGGTTGCTGCTGGGCACCGATGCCGCGCACAGCGATCATCTGGAACAGGTCAGCGTGAAGGGCGATGCGCTGCTCAGCACGCGCAGCCAACCGCTGCCCACGCCGCTGGCCGACGCGGTACTCACCGCGTTGGACGGCACCTTGTATGTCGCCGGCGTGGATGACGCCGGCACGACCCAGCTGTACCGAAAATCGGTCGATGCCGCGCAGTGGCAGCCCGCCCCGTTGTGGGCGAGCAATGCACCGGCCGCAGCGCTGCAGGCGCAGAAGGGCGCGCTGTATGTGATCGATGCGCCTGCATCCGGCGCCCAGCAGTTGTGGCGCTGGACCACCGAAAAAGGCTGGCAGGCCGTGCCCGGCGCCAACGGCACGCTGGTGCCCGGCTCGCTGCGTTCGCTGGGCCAGGCGCATTTGCTGATGCAGGTGCGTGATGCGAGCGGTGCGGTCAGCGCGCGTACGTTCCACACCATCACCAGTGCCTGGGCGGACCTGGACGACACCAGCGCCAACGCACCGATCGCCACCACCACGTGGGGCAACGGCTTGGCCTGGGCTGGCGGCGACGGCAGTTTCCACACCTTTGAACTGCAGAGCAGCAAGCACCTGCTGGGCTGGCTGGACTGGTCGGTGATCGTCGTCTACCTGGCCGCGATGCTGGGCATCGGCGCCTGGTTCTACTTCCAGGAAAAGCACGGCAGCACCTCGGATTTCTTCGTCGGTGGCCGCAGCATTCCGTTCTGGGCGGCCGGCATCAGCCTGTATGCCACCAACACCAGCTCGATCAGCTTCATCGCCATCCCGGCCAAAGCATTCGAGACCAACTGGCAGTACCTGACCAACAACCTGATCGCGGTCGTCGGCCTGATGTTCGTGGCGATCTGGATCGTGCCGCTGCTGCGCCGGCTGGATTTGATGAGCGTGTTTTCCTATCTGGAAACCCGCTTCCACCCGGCCATCCGCATGCTCGCCAGCGGGTTGTGCATCGTGATGCAGATCGGCAGCCGCATGAGCGTGATTCTGTTCCTGCCGGCGCTGGCCATTTCCACCATCACCGGCGTGGACGTGCTGTGGAGCATCATGCTGATGGGCGTGTTCACCATCATCTACACCACGATGGGTGGCATGAAGGCGGTGATCTGGACCGATTTCGTGCAGGTGTTCGTGATGTTTGGTGGCGCTATTTTCGCCATCGGCTTCATCATCCAGCAGATCAATGGCGGCGTGCCGGAGTTCCTGGCCTCGGCCATGGCCGAGAACAAGACCCAGCTGTTCGACTTCAGCTTCGACCTGACCAAGGCCACCGTGTGGGGCTTCATCTTCCTGGTGGTGTTCGACGTGGTGCTGACGTTCCCGAAGGACCAGGTGCTGATGCAGCGCGTGCTTTCGACCAAGTCGGACAAGGAAGCCGGGCGCTCGATCTGGACCTTCGCGGCGATGATGATACCCGGCGGTTTCATCTTCTACGGCATCGGCACCGCGCTGTGGGTGTACTACAAGAACAACCCGGAGCGGCTCAACCCGCTGCTGCCCATTGATGCCACCTTCCCGTTGTTCATCGCCGCCGAACTGCCTGCCGGCGTCACCGGGCTGATCATCGCCGGCATCTTCGCCGCGGCCATGTCCACGCTGTCGAGCATCATCAACAGTGTCTCCACGCTGGCCTCGGTGGACTTCTACGAGAAGTTCAAGAAGGACGCCACGCCCAAGCAGAGCGTGCGCTTCGCCGAATGGATCGGCGTGGCGGTGGGCCTGATCGCCATCGGCATCGCGCTGGTGATGAGCCGTTATGACATCCACTCGCTGTTCGACGTGTCCATCGAACTGGCCGGCCTGCTCGGCGGCGGCTTTGCCGGTGCCTATACGCTGGGCATGTTCACCCGCCGCGCCAACTGGCAGGGCGTGGCCATCGGCGTCGCCGGCAGCATCCTCATCACCCTGGCGTGCTGGACGATGGACCTGGTGCACCCGTACTTCTACCTGGCCATCTCGATCCTGTTGTGCATCGTGATCGGCTACCTCGCCAGCCTGTTCTTCCCGGCGCCCACGCGCTCGCTGAAGGGCCTGACGATCTACAAGCAGGATGCGGTGTGAAAATCCGGCCGCTGCAGTGACGTAAAATCCGCTGCAGGTCGAACTCCCCGCTTCCGTTTACGGCAGCGGGTGCCCGAAGGGCGGATGAGCGCGATCTTGGCTGGAAGCTTCCCCTCGCCCCCGACCCCTCTCCTGTAAACGGGAGAGGAAAGCCTTGATTACGGGACGTCACGCAAGCTTCAAGAGATAAAACCGTGGAAACCCAGTTTCTCAACACCTTTGTCACCGTCGTGGACCGTGGCTCGATGGCAGCGGCCGCACGTTCGCTGCACATCACGCCCGCCGCCGTGGCGCAGCAGATCCGCACGCTGGAGCGTGAGCTGGGCGCGCCGTTGATCGCGCGCGCCGGGCGCACCGTCAGCGTCACCGAGGAAGGTGCACGCATCCTGCAGCGCGCGCGCGACCTGCTGCGTGGCGTGGCCGACCTGCGCAGCGTCGCCAACGAAACCGGCATGGCCGGCGAGCTGCGGCTGGGCGCCTGCCCGACCGCGCTGGGCGGACTGGTGCCGGACATCCTGGCGCGGATGGTGGCCAAGTTCCCGGAGATCAACGTTTTCATCAAACCCGGTTATTCGGCCGACCTGTACGGCGCGGTGGAATCGGGTGACCTGGATGCGGCGATGGTGCTGCAGGCGCCGTTCTCGCTGCCCAAGACCTGTGATTGGCAACTGCTGCGCGAAGAACCCCTGGTGGTGCTGGCACCCGCGCGTCTGGCCGGTTGCGATCCGCACCAGCTGCTGCGCGAGCAACCGCTGATCCGCTACGACCGCCACGAATGGGGCGGCCGCCAGGCCGATGAATATCTGCGCCGCGTCGGCATCGTGCCGCGCGAGCGGTTCGAGTTGAACGCACTGAACGCGATCGCGGTGATGGTGGATCGCGGGCTGGGCGTGTCGCTGGTGCCCGATTGGGCAAAGCCGTGGCCCGAAGGGATTTCGGTGGCGCGCATTGCGTTGCCCGAACCGAGCGAGCCGCGCCGTATCGGCATGGTCTGGTCACGCGCCTCGGTACGCCTGCGCCAGGTCAACGTGTTGCTTGACGAAGCGCGCACCGCCTTGCTGCAAGCGCAGTAATTAGGACTGCGCCGCAGCGTCGGAGGGAATATCAGCAACTGCGTTGCCGATGATTGGGTGATTTGAAACCGTCGTCGAAGGGCTTTCTCCCTTCTCCCGCATGCGGGAGAAGGTGCCCCGGAGGGGCGGATGAGGACAGCACTTTTCGCGTGAAGTGGCGTATTTCAGGCATGAAACGGGCCGCGACCCACCCGCCGATCGCAATGCCGCGCCCGCCTGCGGGAAAGCAGCGCAAAGATCACGCGCAGCCGTCATTCAATCGCAACAAACCCTAGGCAGTGAACATACAGAACCGCGCTTCTATCGCTGCGGAGCCCCGCCTAGTCTCACGCCCAATGCCGGCGCCTTGCGCTGCGGTTCCCTTGCGGAATCCCTCGCGGCCAAACGGTTGAATCAAAGGGGCACAAGTCCCCGTCGTTTTTGACGCAGCCGGCCCCCCTGACCCGCTTCGTCGCATTTTCTTATCTGGGGGGAGAGGAAACAAATGATCAAGCCACTTTCGGCTGCAATCAGCGCCGTACTGCTCGCCAGCGTGATGAGCCCGGCTTTTGCACAAGACGCCGCCACCACGCTGGACCAGGTCATCGTCACCGGCACCCGTACCCCGGTTGCCATCGACAAGGTGCCCGGCGCGGTCACCCTGATCAGCCCGGAACAGGTGCAGCGCACCCTGAACCTGACCGAAGACGCCACCGCCGTGCTCGCACGCATGGTGCCGGGTTATTCCGAATCCTCGCAGGCGATGAGCAACTCCGGTGAGACCCTGCGTGGTCGCGTCGCGCTGCGCCTGTTCGACGGTGTGCCGCAGGGCTCGCCGCTGCGCGAAGGCAGCCGCAACGGCACCTTCACCGACATGGGCGTGATTGGCCGCATTGAAGTCATCAACGGCCCGTCCGCTGCGGAAGGCATCGGCGGCGCCGGTGGCGTGATCAATTACCTGTCCAAGAACCCGGACGTTGAAGGTCACGAAACCACCATCTCCACCCGTTACAGCAGCCAGTTCAAGGACGACAGCGCGCAGTCCAAGATCGGCGTGATGCACACCTACAAGGGCGACGCGGCCGATTTCCTGGTCAGCGGCGCTTACATCGACCGTGGCGTTGCCTACGACGGCGACGGCCGCCGCGTTGGCCTGAACACCTCCGGTTCGCTGTCCGACTCGTACAGCAAGAACCTGTTCCTGAAGGGCGGCTACAACTTTGGCGAAGGCCAGATGCAGCGCATCCAGGCCAGCTACAGCAACTTCCACATCGGCGGCAAGCACAACTACAAGCCGGTGGAAGGCTGCCGCTTCGACCCGGTCGAGTGCCCGGTCCCCAGCACCAACACCGCCGAAAAGGGCTCCATCGCCGGTTCGCTGTCCGAGTTCAACGATTTCGAGCAGTTTGCGGTGAAGTACACCAATGCCGACTTCTTTGGCGGCGACCTGAGCGTTGACGCGTACTGGGCCGACCAGGCCATGCGCTATGTCGCCGAGAACGGCGCCGACCGCCAGCTGGTCAAGCCGGCACCGCCGGAAGCCGAGCGCATCTGGGACCAGTCGGAAATCAACAGCGAGAAGAAGGGCGTGCGCTTCGGCTATGCCTACGGCGACCTGTTCAAGGTGGAAGGCCTGCGCCTGCGTGCTGGCCTGGACCTGGTGGAAGACACCGCCGAGCAGCGCCTGGCGCTGACCAACCGCCTGTGGGTGCCGCCGATGAAGTACACCAGCGTTGCGCCGTACGCGCAGCTGAGCTGGGACATCGGCCCGGTGACGCTGGATGCCGGCGTCCGTCGCGAAGACGGTGAGCTGGAAATCGACAGCTACACCACCGTGGCGTTCCGCGACCACACCCCGGTGCAGGGCGGCAAGATGGATTACAAGGCCAACATGCCCAACTTCGGCGCGATCTGGCGCATCAACGATGAGTGGTCGGTGTTCGCCTCGTACTCCGAAGGCTTCGGCATTGCCAACGTCGGCATCCCGCTGCGCAACATCCAGGCCAACAGCCCGTGCAAGGCCGTGTCCTGCATCGCGGACCTGCAGCCGCTGATCACCGAGAACAAGGAAATCGGCTTCAACTGGCGCGGTGCCCAAGGCCAGGTTGGCGCGTCGGTGTATCGCTCGACGTCTGACTTCGGCTCCACCATGACCATCGACAAGGTCACCGAAGATTTCATCCTGACCCGCGCACCGGTCGAGATCGAAGGCTTCGAGTTGAACAGCGCCTGGACCTTCAACGAGCACTGGAAGGCGACCTTCCTGTACTCGCGCATCCGTGGCCAGACCCAGTACTACCCGGGTTCGGGCATGAAGAAGGAAATGGGCATCCTGGACATCTCGCCGGACAAGGTGAATGCCTCGGTGACGTGGACCCCGATGGACACGCTCAATGCCACGCTGGGCGTGAGCAAGACCTTCAGCCGCGACCTGCGTGAGACCTTCACCAACCCGGCCAATGGCGACGTCTACGAGAACGAAGAGAACACTTACGGCTACGCGCTGTGGGACCTGAGCGTGAACTACGACACCGGCCGCTACGGCCAGCTGTCACTCGGCATCGAGAACCTGTTCGACAAGCAGTACGTGTTGACCTGGTCGCAGCTGCCGGGCTGGCAGAACTACTTCTCCGGCCGCGGCCGGATGGTGTCGCTGTCGCATACGTTCAAGTTCTGATCCGATCTTGATGCAGAAAAAGCGCTGTCATCTTGACAGCGCTTTTTTTAATACGCGCGCCGCTTTGGCGTCAATTGCACCACCACCGCGTTTTGGAGAGAGAGCGCACCATGAAGAATCTTTTGTCATCAAGCATCACCCTGGCCTTGCTGCTGTCGGCAAACGCACACGCGCAGGACACCGCAGCCGCTGCAGGTGACAAGCCCACCGCTACAACGCTGGACAACGTGATTGTCACCGGCACCCGCGCGCCCAAGGCAGTGGACCGCATTCCTGGCGCGGTGAGCATCATCAGCCTGCAGGAAGTGAACAACTCACTGAGCCTTACCGAAGACGCCACCGCGGTGCTGACGCGCACCATTCCCGGCTATTCCGAATCGACCCAGGCCCTGACCAACTCCGGTGAAACGCTGCGCGGCCGCATCGCGCTGCGCTTGTTCGACGGCATCCCGCAGACCTCGCCACTGCGCGAAACCAACCGCGCCGGCAGCTTCACCGACCTGTCCGTGATCGGCCGCATCGAAGTGGTCAACGGCCCCTCCGCGGCCGAAGGCGTCGGCGCGGCCGGCGGCATCATCAACTACATCTCCAAGACGCCGGAAGAAGGCAGCCACACCAGCATCAACACCCGTTACAGCAGCCAGGGCCGTGATGACAGTGATGGCTGGAAAGTCGGGCTGACCTTTGGTCACAAGGAAGATGCCTACGACCTGTTGCTGGCAACGTCCTTCGTTGATCGTGGCATGGCCTACGACGGCAACGGCCGCAAGATCGGCATGCGCGGCTCAGGCACCATCAACGACTCCGAGTCCAAGAACCTGTTCCTGAAGGTAGGCACCAATTTCGGCGAAGCCGACATGCAGCGCCTGCAGGCCACGATCAGCCGCTTCAACCTCACCGGCAAGGGCAACTACACCGGCATCGAGGGTGACCGCGCCAACAACCTCACCTCGACCTCGATCTCCGGCACCCCGCTGGGCGCCAAGACCGAGTTCAACGATTTCAACCAGTTCTCGCTGTCCTACAGCCATGCCGATTTCTTCGGTGGCACCTTGTTGGCCGACGCGTATCGCGCCGACCAGGCGATGCGCTACCCCGCTGAAAACGGCCCGGACAAGCAGGATCCGTTGTTCGCACCGCTGGGCCAGCTGGTCGACCAGTCCGAAGTCAATTCGGAAAAGCGTGGCCTGCGTACCTCGTGGACCCGTGGCCAGCTGTTCGGCGTGGACGGTCTGGAACTGCGTGCCGGCGTGGATGTGGTCAAAGACCTCACCGATCAGCGCCTGGCATTGACCCACCGCGTGTGGGTGCCGCCGATGGAATACAAGAGCACCGCGCCGTACGCACAGCTGTCGTGGGATGTCGGCCCGCTGACGCTCAGCGGCGGCCTGCGCCAGGAAGATGGTGAGTTGAGCGTGGACAGCTACACCACCACGTACTACAACAACCGCGTGTTCGTGGAAGGCGGCAAGCTCAGCTACAAGACTGAACTGCCCAACGTCGGCATGGTCTACCGCTTCACTGATGCGCTGTCGGCGTATGCCTCGTACTCGGAAGGCTTCAGCCTGCCCAACGTCGGCATCCCGCTGCGCAACATCAACAAGCCCGGCCAGAGCGTGAGCGGCATCCTTGATCTGCAGGCGATCATCGTCGAGAACAAGGAAATCGGCTTCAACTGGCGCACCGGCAATGCCACGTTCAGTGGTTCCTACTACCGCAGTTCTTCGGAGCTCGGCGTGTCACTGAGCACCGATCCGATCACCGGCGACTTTGTCATGAACCGTGGCCCGGTCAAGATCAACGGCATCGAGTTCAGCGGCAGCTATGACTTCAGCGACGACCTGAAGATCAACGCGATGTACTCGCACATTGTCGGCAAGACCTGGTTCACCAAGAACGGTCCGCTGGACAAGCGCATGGGCGCCAACGACATCAGCCCGGACAAGATCGGCGTGAATCTGTACTGGCGCGTGGCCGAGCAGGTTGACCTGAACCTGGGTGCGATGACCCTGCTGTCGCGCACGATCAACACCGGCAAGAGCGGCGCCGAGCACACCTCCGGCCGCACCCTGCTGGATCTGAGCGTGAACTACGACACCGGCCGCTTCGGCAAGCTGACCTTGGGCGTGGAGAACCTGTTCAACAAGCAGTACATCCTCACCACGTCCGAAGCCAGCAACAGCAACGACGACTGGATGGCCGGCCGCGGCCGTGTGTTCTCGCTGTCGCACAACATCAACTTCTGATGAAGCTGATCACAGCCAGGGGCCTGCGCCTCGAACGTCGCAATCCCGCCTGCCCCCGCGGCCGGCGGGTTGCGCTGTGGCTGTCCCGTGGTGCCCAAGGCCTGGCCTTGGGCACCGCGTTGTGTCTTGTGGCAATACCCATGACGACGTGCGCCACGCCTGCGGCACACACCGCCGACGCACGGCTGCCAGTGATCGACGCTTTCCTGCAGCAGGCCACCGCTGCGCACGGCTATACCGGCGCGGTCGCACTGGTGCTGCACGACGGCAAAACGGTGCACGCCGCCAGCTACGGCTGGCAGGATCTGGCACACACCAGGCCGATGCGCCGCGACAGTATTTTCCGCATCTATTCGATGACCAAAACCGTGGCCTCGGTGGCCGCGCTGATGCTGGTCGATGAAGGCAAGCTGGGGCTGGACGATCCGGTCGCGCGTCATCTCCCCGAATTTTCAGCGTTGCAACGGTTCGCCGGTGGCAGCGCCCAAACGCCTGTGTTGCGCCCGCTCAACCACACGCTGACCGTGCGCCATCTGCTCACCCATACCTCGGGTTTCGCCGCCGGCGGCGAAGGCTTGGAGGCGGTGACGCAACTGCTGGAACAGCAACAGCTGGGTGACGCCAACAACCTGGCCGAGTACAGCACCAAGCTGGCGCGGGTGCCGCTGGCAACCGAACCGGGCAGCCGCTTCCGGTACGACAGCACCTCCACCGAAACCCTGTCGCGGTTGGTGGAAGTCGTCGCCGGGCAGCCCTTCGAGCAGTTCCTGCAGCAACGCATTTTTGCCCCGCTGGACATGCGCGACACCGGTTTTGACGTGCCGGTGGAACAGCGCGCGCGCGTGGTGGACCTGACCGTGATGGGCGCCGATGGCGCGCTGGTACTGGCCGACGAACCCCATGCACGCGCGCCAGGCACTGCGCTGCGCCCCTATCGCAGTGGCGCTGGCGGGCTGTATTCCACCGCCGACGACTACGCCCACTTTGCGCAGATGCTGCTCGATGGCGGCCAGTTCAACGGCAAGCGCCTGCTGCAGGCCGACACCGTGACGCAGATGCTGCAGAACCAGCTCGTGCATTTTTCACTGCCCAAGCCGGTCACCGAGTTCAGCGATGCTGAAGGCTTCGGCCTGGGCGGCTCGATACTGCTGGACCCGGCGTTGAAGGGCCGCACGGCATCCGTAGGTACATTCGGCTGGTCCGGCGCCGCCTCGACCTATTACACGATCGACCCGGCCAAACACCTGCTGGCGATCTTGATGCTGCAACACCTGCCCGGCGGCAACGACGACCTGCCCCGCATCAGCACTCCGTTCTACAACCTTGTCGATGAGGCGATACATCCATGAACTCTGACCCGCGCAACGGCGTTCTGGTCGCCGGCTCGGCCAATCTCGATTTCGTGGTGCGCGCGGCGCATGTGCCGGCACCGGGTGAAACCGTGCTTGGCCGTGAGTTCCGCACCTTCCCCGGTGGCAAGGGCGCAAATCAAGCGGTGGCCTGTGCGCGTTCCGGCGGTGCAGCGACCCAGATGCTGCTGGCGCTGGGCAACGATGATTTCGCCGCGCCCATCGAAGCTTCGCTGATCGACGCCGGCGTGCAGCTGCACACCGTGCGTGATGCACAACTGCCGACCGGCACCGCCTTCATCTGCCTGTCCGACGATGCCGAGAACGCGATCACCGTCGCGCCCGGCGCCAACATGGCCTTGCAGCCCGAACACCTGCCCGCGCTCGATGGTGTGCAGTGGCTGCTGCTGCAGCTGGAATCGCCGCTGGAATCCGTGCAGGCCTACGCCGCTGCCGCACGCGCTGCCGGCGTGAAAGTCGCCCTGAATGCCGCACCCGCGCAGGTGTTGCCGACTGAACTGCTGGCGCTGCTGGACATGCTGATCGTCAACGAAGGCGAACTGGACGTGGTGGCCGGCAATCCGCCGGATCTGGCCAGCGGCCTGTCGCGTCTGGACGTGCCGTGCGTGATCGTCACCTTGGGCGCGCGCGGCAGCCTGGCGCGTGTCGATGGCGAGACTCTGCTGCAGCCGGCGTTCTCGATTTCGCCGGTCGACACCACCGCTGCAGGCGACACGTTCTGCGGCACCCTGGTGGCCACGCTGGCACGCGGCGAGTCGCTGCAACACGCCCTGCTTGCCGCCAGCGCCGCCTCTGCACTGGCCTGTACGCAGCTGGGCGCACAATCCAGTATTCCCAATCACACCGACGTGGCTGCGCTGCTGGCCGATGCCACGCGCCTGCCCGGTGCCGACGCCCACGCCGCGCTTGCGGCATGGTGCGCGCTGTAACCCGTTGCTCTCCCCTGTACTTGCTGGATGAATACCATGACCTCGCGTTACACCACGCCCGATTACGACAACGACGCCGCCGACTACGGGCGCGAGGCGATTGCCACCGAATACAAGTTCTCGCACGTCACCACCGGCCGTTACCTGCCCACGCCGGGCAAGGCGCCGGCCTGGCCGTTTGCCGACATCGGCAGCTGGATGATTGATGCCAACGCCAGTGCCGGCGATTGGTTGACCGAGCTGAAGGACTGGCGCCAGGAACACCTGGTGCGTATCGGCTACACCGACGTGAACTACCGTCGTCCGGAACTGCAGTGGGCGCAGCGCAACTTCGTGCACGCGCAGATGATGGTCGAGGACCGTTACTTCTTCGACGTGGAGACCGCGCAGTACACGGTGGACAAATACCTGGACGATCTCACCGAGCGCTTCGGTGGCCTGGACTCGGTATTGATCTGGTACATCTACCCGAACATCGGCATTGATGACCGCAATCAGTTTGATCTGGCACACACGCTGCCGGGCGGGCTGGAAGGTTTGACCGCTGCAGTAAAGGCATTCCAGAAGCGCGGCGTGCGCGTGTTCCTGCCGGCCAAGCCATGGGATCACGGCACCCGCGATCCGGGCGTCAGCCACTGGGAAGGCATGGCCGAGATCATCAAGGCCACCGGCGCCGATGGTATCAACGGTGACACCTTCAACGGCGTGCCGCGCGCGTTCTTCGACGCCTGCGATGCGCGTGGCAACCCGGTGGTGGTGCAGCCCGAATCGACCATCAGCTCCGAAGAGCAGCTGATCTGGAACGTGCAGAGCTGGGGCAAGAAAGCCCCGGACGGCCCGGTGCCGCCGGTGTCCAAGTGGAAGTGGCTGGAGCCGCGCCACATGGTCAATTACGAAAACCGCTGGGGCCGCAACCGCAACCACGACCTGCAGTACTGCTTCTTCAACGGCATCGGCTACAACGCCTGGGAAAACATCTGGGGCATCTGGAACCAGTTCACCGCGCGCGACGGTGAAACCCTGCGTCGCATGGCGACGATCTACCGGCAGTTCCCGCAGCTGATCGTGTCGATGGACTGGGAGCCGTACCAGGTCTGCTACCAGGGCGGCATCTTCGCCAGCAAGTTCCCGGTCGATGGCCTGAGCCTGCACACCTTCATCAACCGCAACGAATACGCGGTCAACGGCGAGCAGATTGGTCTGCCGCATGTGGACGGCACGCGTTACTACGACGTGTGGCACGGCGTTGAACTGACGCCGGCCGTGCGCGATGGCGTGGCGGTGATTGAACTGCCGATGGAAGCACGCGGCTTTGGCGCGGTGTTGAGCGTGCAGCCGGGCGTTGCCGTGGAAGGATTGGATGCGTTCCTGATCGAAGCCGCCAAGCGCGGCGTGCAACCGCTCAACAGCTTCTCCGCCGCATGGAAAGCCATTCCGCAGGAGCTGCGTGAGATCCCGGCCACGCCGGCACACGCCGTTGCACCGCAAGGCATGGTCACCGTGCCGGCCGGCGAGTTTGTGTTCGCCGTGGGCGGCATCGAAATTGAAGGCTTCAACTGGGCCGGCCAGGACGTGCAGTTCCCGTGGGAAGACTGCCCGCGCCGTCATCACCGCAAGCTGATGCAGATGGACGCGTTCCATATCGACCGCTATCCGGTGACCAACGCGCAGTTCAAGGCGTTCATCGATGCCACGGGCTATCGCCCGGCCGACGACATCAACTTCCTCGCGCATTGGCTGGATGGCGCGCCGCGTGCGGGCTGGGACAACAAGCCGGTGGTGTGGGTGGGTCTGGAAGATTGCCGCGCCTACGCCGCGTGGGCCGGCAAGCGCCTGCCGCACGAATGGGAATGGCAGTACGCCGCGCAGGGCAGCGATGGTCGCGCCTATCCGTGGGGCAATGACTGGGACGACAACCGCGTGCCGCGCGTGAACCGTGGTCGCCGCGTGTTGGCACCGGCCGATGTCGATGCACACCCGCAGGGCGCCAGCCCGTTCGGCGTGGAAGATCTGGTTGGCAACGTGTGGCAGTGGACCGATGAATTCATCGACGAGCACACCCGCGCGGCGATCCTGCGCGGTGGTTCCAGCTACCAGCCGCAGACCTCGCATTGGTATTTCCCGCAGGCCTATCGCCTCGACCAGCACGGCAAATATCTGTTGATGGCACCGGCCAAGGACCGCAGCGGCATGCTCGGCTTCCGTTGCGTGGTGGACGCGGCATGAGTGCGGCCATCACCTGTGGCCAGCAGCTGATTGCACCGGCGGCGGTGCAGTTGGAGGGTCTGTTCGGGCAGATTCTCAGCGCCAACCGCAGCGGCCGCTTGAACCACTTCATCGTGGATGAAAGCAGCCCGTCGATCAGCATTTTCGGCCAGGCGCACAAGCAGCAGAATCAGGAAGGCGACTGGTACGGCGAACACGCCGGCAAGTGGCTGTCGGCGACCGCACGCGCCGTTGCACAGGGCGGGCAAGCGGCACTGGAAGCCAATCTGCGCCGCGTCGCGGATTGGTTGATCAGCCAGCAGGACGACGACGGCTACCTCGGCAACTACGCCGCCAACCGCCGCTTCACCGTGCCGCAGCCGCCAAAGCCCGAGAGCTGGAACGGCGAACCCGCGCTGCGCACCTGGGACATGTGGACGCACAGCTATCTGGTGCTGGGTTTCCTGGAAACCTGGCGTGCGCTGGGCGACGACAGTTACCTGCAGGCCGCACGTCGCATCGCCGACCTGTGCTGGCAGGCGCTGGAATCGGGCATCGACATCACCACGCTGGGCAACCACCACGGCATGTCGGCCACGGTGCTGCTGGACCCGGCTGCTGATCTGTATCTGGTCACCGGCGAGCCGCGCTATCTGGCACTGGCCGAGAAGATCCTGCAGCAGGCCAACGCCAATCCGCGTCTCGCGCTGTTGGACAAGGGCATCGCCAACGAAGATGCCGCCTTCATCGCCACCGGCAAGGCGTACCAGCTGTCGTGGAACCTGGTCGGCCTGGCCAAGTTGTACAAGGCCACCGGCAAGGCCGACTACAAGCTGGCCATCGACAACCTGTGGAACAACATCCGCGAGCAGCACCTCACGCTCGGCGGCGGCCCGTGGGGCGGCGTGGCGCATCGTTCGCGCGAAGTGTTCAACGCGCCGCGCACGTTCTTCCCGCAGGCCTATGTGGAAACCTGTTCGGTGCTGGCGTGGATGCAGCTCAACCGCGAGCTGCTGGCCATCACCGGCCACGCACGCTACGCCGACGAACTGGAACGCACCGCGTACAACGATCTGCTGGCGGCGATGGCGCCCAATGGTGAGGACTGGTGTTACTACACCTTCCCCAACGGCAAGCGCGTGCACACCACGTATTGGCGGTGCTGCAAATCCTCCGGCGCGATGGCAGTCGAAGAACTGCCACAGATCGCCTACGGCATCGCTGCTGACGGTGGCCTACGGGTCAACCTCTACGGCGCCGGTGAAGCCACGCTGGTGCACGCGGAAGCCGGCACCGTGCAGTTGCAACAGCAGACGCGTTATCCGTTCGACGGCCAGATCACGCTGCGCGTCATCCCCGAGCGCAGCGCCACCTTCGGCATTGGCGTGCGCATTCCCGCATGGGCCGAAGATGCGCGCATCCAGGTCAACGGCGTGAACGTGCCGGTGCAGCTGGGCGAAGACGGTTACGTGCAATTGCAGCGTGACTGGCAGGCCGGTGATCTGATCAGCGTGCAACTGCCGATGCAGCCGCAATTGCATCGCGCGGCCAACATCAACGTGCAGGAATCGCGCGCGCCTGATGGCTCGCCGGTCGCGCAGGAAGTGCTGCGTTGGGAGTACGTCGGCCTCAGCTACGGCCCGCTGGTGTACGCAACCACTTTGATCGATGGCTTCAAAACCGACGAGACGGTGAAGCTGCCGGCCGGTGATCCGTCCACCTGGTTGCAGGTGGGTGCGGATCAAGGTGAAGGCGCCACGCTGACGATGCAGTTGGACTGCCGCGCACCGTTGGTGTTCGAGCCCTACTACCGCTGCGGCGGCCGTGAAGACGGCGCCTGGCGCCTGAGCTGGCTGTCGCTGGCGCCGCAGTAAGCGAGCAGGCACTGACTGTGCCCGTTTGAAGCACAGTCAGTGCCGTCGTGGCAGGCGGGGATCGGACCGATGCAAGGTTTTTGTCCTCGCTGAAAATACCCGCACGATATGTTTCTTCCGGAATACCGGGAGGAAACTGCAAGCAAGGAATCGAGTGCACCCCATGTCAGGAAGCCACAGCCCATCTCCCTTTGATATCGCGCGCCGTGACGGCGCCGCAGGCCCGCTCAGCGGCGTCCGCGTACTGGACCTGAGCGCCTACATCGCCGGTCCGTACGGCTGCACGCTGCTGGCCGACCAAGGTGCGGAAGTCATCAAGGTGGAGCCACCGGTTGGCGACAACCTGCGCAAGTATCCGTCCACGCTGGAAGCCGAGAGCCGTGCGTTCCTCGGCGTGAACCGCTCCAAGCGCGGCGTGGTGCTGGACCTCAAGCAACCCGACCAGCGTGCGGTGCTGATGCGGCTGGTGCGCGACGCCGACGTGCTGGTGCACAACTTCCGTCCCAGCGTGCCGGCACGTTTGGGCATCGACTTCGATAGCCTGCACAAACTCAATCCGCGCCTGGTGTACTGCGCCGTCACCGGCTACGGCGAAGATGGTCCGCTCAAGGACAAGGCCGGCTATGACCAGGTGCTGCAGACCATGACCGGCATGTGTTCGATGCAGGGCAAGCCCGGCGGCGCTCCGGAAATTCTGTACGGCTCGGTGGTGGACTACTACGCCGCCGCGCTGGTCGCCGCTGGCGTGTCTTCGGCACTGTATGAGCGCGAGCGCAGCGGTGAAGGGCAGTACGTTGGCGTGTCACTGTTGCGCAGTGCATTGACCATGCAGTCGGCACGGATGATCTGGGCCGAAGGCGAGCCGGAGGGCGTGGGCCGCGACATGCGCTCGGGCGGTGTCACCGGCATTCACCCGACCGCGCAGGGCCACCTGTACATCTCGGCCAATACGCCGCGTTTCTGGCAGGCACTGTGCGACAAGATCGGCCTGCCCGGCTTGGCCACCGAGCCGCGCTACGACACCGTGCGCAAGCGCGCCGAGCACTCGGACGAACTGCTGGCGCAACTGCATGCCGCACTGGCCACGCGCAGCGCGTTGGAGTGGGAAACCCTGTTCGGCGAAGACGTGCCATGCGCGGCCGCACGCAAGGTGGAAGACATGTTCGACCACCCACAGGTGCTGGCCGAGGAAATGATCACCACGTTGCCGCATCCACTGCTGGGCAACTACCGCGGCATCACCCGCCCCATCGTGTTTGGTCGCACGCCCGGCCCTCAGCCGTTCGCTGCGCCAGTGTTCGACCAGGACACCGCTGCTGTCATCGGCACCACCGATGCTGGCGACGTCACCGCCTGATCGCGCCGACAACCTCGGAGTACCTGCATGACTGCTGCATCCAAACTCGCCCAGCTGCGCGAACTGTCCGTTGTTGTCGCCGACACCGGCGACTACGACGCCATCAAACGCCTGCGCCCGGTGGACTGCACCACCAACCCGACGTTGGTGAAAAAAGCCCTCGACCTGCCGGTCTACGCCGGCCTGATCGAGCGCGAGCTTCAGTGGGGCCGCGCGCAAACCGGTGACACGCAGGCCATCGCCAACGCCGTGGTTGATCGCCTGACCGTCGGCGTTGGCACCATGCTCGCCGAGCTGGTGCCCGGCCGCGTCTCCACCGAAGTGGACGCCGACCAGGCGCACAACACCGAGGCAACGATTGCCAAGGCGCGCGAATTCATCGCCATGTACGAAGCGGCCGGCGTGCCGCGCAGCAAGGTGCTGATCAAGATCGCCGCGACCTGGGCCGGCATCGAAGCCGCCCGCGTGCTGCAGGCCGAAGGCATCGACTGCAATCTCACATTGATCTTCAACCCGACCCAGGCTTTGGCCTGTTCGGAAGCCGGCGCGTTCCTGATCTCGCCGTTCGTCGGTCGCATTCTGGATTGGTACGTCGCCAACGACCAGACACCTGCGAGCATCGACGAAGACCCGGGCGTGCAGTTCGTGCGCGGCGTATTCGCCGAGTTCAAGCGTCGTGGTTCCAACACCGTGGTGATGGGCGCCTCGTTCCGCTCCACTGCGCAGATTGAAGCGCTGGCCGGCTGCGACCGTTTGACCATCTCACCGGACCTGCTGGAAAAGCTGGACGCCGATTTCGGCGAGCTGCCGCGCAAGCTGGTGGCCGGTGCTGCGCAAGCGGTGAATGTCGCTGCGATTGATGAAGCGCAGTTCGATGCGGATATGGCCGCCGATCCGATGGCGACCGAGAAACTGGCCACCGGCATCGACGCCTTCGCCAAGGATCTGCAGACCCTGCGTCAGACCATTGCTGCACAACTCAGCTGAGGGCCACCATGAATCCATTGCGCTCCCCATTTCCTGTATTGCTCGCCACGAGTCTGAGCCTGCTGCTCAGCGCATGTGCCACCACCGCCAACGCCCCCCACGAGGTTCCCGAGATCCGGCCCGGCGTTGCACGCGGCTATCTGGAGACCGCGCAGCTTCCAGACAGCGTGGCGCTGTTGCCACCGCCACCGGCACCCGGCTCTGCGGCGTTCGCACTGGACGAACAGGTCAATCTGGCACGCAACCTGCGCGGCACCCCGCGCTGGCAACAAGCCACGGCCGACGCCAACCTGCAGTTCCCCGAAGCCGCATCGATCTTCGCCTGCGCCATCGGCACGCGGATTGATGAAGCCACCACACCGCGCCTGTACGGCTTGCTGCGTCGCACCCGCACCGATGCGGCGGTGGTCAGTGATGCCGCCAAGGACCGTTACAACCGCGGCAGGCCATTCGTTGCCAATGGTCAATCCACCTGCACGCCGGACAAGGAAGCAGGGCTGGCCGAAAACGGCTCCTATCCCTCCGGCCATACCTCCATCGGCTGGGCGTGGGCGCTGATCCTGGCCGAACTGGCGCCGGAACGTAGCGACGCGATCCTTGCGCGTGGTCGCAGCTACGGCGAAAGCCGCCTGGTCTGCAACGTGCACTGGCATAGCGATGTTCTGGCGGGCCGCTTCATGGGCTCGGCAGTGGTGGCACGCCTGCATGCAGATGCCGCCTTCCGCAGCGACATGGACGCCGCACGCGCCGAGCTGACCAAAGTGCTTGCCACCGCACCGCAGCCACCGGCGAACTGTGCCGACATCGCCAGCGCACTGGCACAACCGCTGCCGGTTACCGCCTACTGAGTGTGCGCACTCGGCATGTGCAGGCAGCGGAGGCCTGCGTGTTTGAAGCGCTCAACGGCAATGCATCGCGTGTTGCAGTGCTGGTTTCCACGCGGCAACGCATGCGATGGCTTTCGACAGCAGCGTCCACTGCAATCGGCGACCTCCGGGCGGATCGCAGCCAGAGCGTTGGCTGGGATGCAGCGAAGCGGAATCCCAGCAAAGCAAGCACAACTCGAACCACTCCCTTCTCCCGCCTGCGGGAGCAAGGTGCCCCGAAGGGGCGGATGAGGGGAAGCTTTTGCTCCGTTTTGCTCTACGTGCTTTCAGAGCGCCATCACCCCAACCCCTCTCCCGCTTGCGGGAGAGGGGCTTCTTGATCGCAAGCTTTCCTGCAGGCTTCACCACGCTTTTCGACACCCGGCTCCCTCTCCCCCGTGCCGGTGTCACCGCAGCCAGCGCCCTGCGCTTGGCTGCGGTTTTTTCTACCAATCAGCGCGAAATCATGTCGATGAAACGCGCCACGCGCGCGTACGGCGGTCGCAGCAGGTCGCTGCCGGCGCGCTTGGTCTGCCACAGCACCGGCAGGCGCTTGCTCATCGCATCGAAGCCGGCGCGGCCGTGGTACGCGCCCATGCCGCTGGCGCCAATGCCACCGAACGGAAGGCCGTTGATCGCGAAGTGCAGCAGCGTGTCGTTGACGGTGACGCCACCGGAAACGGTCTGCCCGACAATCTTCTCCACCGTCGTTTTGTCGTGGCTGAAGGGATACAGCGCCAGCGGTCGATCGCGACCGTTGATGGTGGCGATGGCCTCCTCCAGATGCCGATAGCTGCGGATCGGCAGGATCGGCCCGAAGATTTCTTCCTGCATCACCGTGGCATCGTCGCCCGGTTGCAGGATCAGGGTCGGCGGGAACAAGCGCTCACGGCGCTGCCGCTCGGCGTCGATCTGCGCCAGTTCGATCACCTGCAGCCCGCGCGCGCGCGCATCGCTGACATACCCTTTCAGCCGCTCGAACTGCGCGGCATTGATGATGCGGCTGTAGTCGCCAGCATCGTCGAAGTTGCCGTAGCGCAGGCCCACCTGTTCGCGCAGCGCCTGCACCAGCGCATCCAGCCGGCCGTCATCGATCAACACATAATCCGGCGCGATGCAGGTTTGTCCGGCGTTGAACCATTTGCCGGTCGCCAAGCGCGCGGCCGCGCCAGCGATGGGGTAATCCGCCGCGATCACCGCCGGTGACTTGCCGCCGAGTTCCAGCGTCAACGGCGTGAGGTGTTGTGCAGCGGCAGCCATCACCTTGCGGCCGACCGCGGTGGAACCGGTGAACACCAGGTGGTCGAACGGCAGCGCCGAGAATGCCGAGGCCACACTCGCATCGCCCTGCACCACGCGCACGCGGTCAGCCGGAAATACATCGGCCAGCAACGACTGCAGAAACGCCGAGGTTGCCGGGGTGTGTTCGGACGGCTTGAGCAGCACATGGTTGCCGGCCGCAATCGCGGTGGCCAATGGCACCAGCGCAAGATTCACCGGGTAGTTCCACGGCGAGATCACACCCACCACGCCCACCGGCACCGCACGCACCTGCGCGCGCGCCGGCCAGAAACGCCAGCCCACGCCGATGCGCTCGGGCTTCATCCAGCGGCGCAGGTGCGAGAGCAAATGGTCAATCTCACCGGTGACCGTCATGCCGTCGGCAATGATGGATTCGTGGTGCGAACGGTGACCGAAGTCGGCGGAAATCGCTTCGCTCATCTGGCCGATGCGCGCCTTGAACACCGCGCGCAACCGTTGCAGGTCATCGCGTCGCTGCGTGTAATCCGGTCGTTGCTGCTGCCAGGCCTGACGTAATTGCGTCAGATGCGGCTGCAGATTGTTTGAACCATCGTTCTGTGGATCCATGGTGCCTCCCCCAAGATCAGCGGCCACTGTAAACCTCCGTGCGATCGTGCGTGAAGGGGAGTCTGCGGCGCAGACGTGATGCGCTGCGCAAAGTTGGGAGCGAAGGCGGTGGAGCTCCCCCTCCCCTTGCCTACGGCAAAGGGAGGGAGCGAAATGCGCGACCTGTCAGCCCCCCTTGCACGCCGCTTTTGCCCCCTCTCTTTCGCGCAGCGAAGGCGGGTGAAGAAGGGCTGCATGCGCGCCACTGGCGCGCGGCCTGATGAACGACCGAAGGCGGCGCCTTCGGGCCGGGCGGGCTGGAGAGGAGTGCTCTCCGCGCATCAAACAAAAAAGGCCGCCCCCTTGCGGAGGCGGCCTTTGCATTACCCATCAATCACTCAAGCAATCAATGGTCCGATGCCTTGCTCGCACCGATGCCGGTCTCAGCACGCACCTGCTGTGCCGGGTAAGCCGCACGTTCGGCCTGTGCGTTCTTGCTCTTGTCGGTCACCGAGAAGAACCAGATGCCGACGAAGGCAATCGTCATCGAGAACAGCGCCGGGCTGGTGTACGGGAACGGCGCGCTACCGGCGGCGTTGCCCAGCGTATCCACCCACACCGACGGCGACAGCAGGGTCAGGATCAGCGACGAGGCCAAGCCCAACGAACCACCAATCACCGCACCGCGGGTGGTGCAGTCCTTCCACAGCAGCGACAGGATCAGCACCGGGAAGTTGGCCGAAGCGGCGATGGCGAAGGCCAGCGACACCATGAAGGCCACGTTCTGCTTCTCGAACACGATACCCAGCAGCACCGCGATCACACCCAGCGCCAAGGTGGTCATGCGCGACACACGCAGTTCCGAGCCCGCCGGCGGGTTGCCCTTCTTGATCACCGTTGCGTACAGGTCATGCGACACCGCCGATGCACCGGACAGGGTCAGGCCTGCGACCACGGCCAGGATGGTGGCGAACGCCACGGCCGAGATGAAGCCCATGAACAGGTTGCCGCCAACGGCCTTGCCAACCAGCACAGCTGCCATGTTCGGGCCGCCCTGGATCGTGCCGGTGACCGGATCCGCATATTCCGGATTGGTCAGCACCAGTGCGATCGCACCGAAGCCGATGATGAAGATCAGGATGTAGAAGTAACCGATCCAGGTGGTTGCCCACAGCACCGACTTACGCGCCTGCTTTGCATCGGGAACAGTGAAGAAGCGCATCAGGATGTGCGGCAGGCCGGCGGTACCAAACATCAGTGCCATGCCGAACGAGATGGCCGAGATCGGGTCTTTGACGAAGCCGCCTGGTCCCATGATCGACAAGCCTGTCGCCGCCGCTTCTTCCGCCCCCTTGCCGCCGTTGGCTGCAATCTGGGTCTTGACCCGCACCGCCTCGCTGAACAGCGCCTCGAAGCTGAAGTTGAAGTGCCACATCACCATCACGGCCATGAAGGTGACGCCGAACAGCAACAGGCAGGCCTTGATGATCTGCACCCAGGTGGTCGCGGTCATACCACCAAACAGCACGTAGACCATCATCAACACGCCGACCAGCGCCACTGCGATCCAGTAGTCCAGGCCGAACAGCAGCTTGATCAGCGCACCGGCGCCGACCATCTGCGCGATCAGGTAGAACAGCACCACCACCAGCGTGCCGGACGCGGCAAACATGCGGATCGGCTTGGGCTGGAAGCGGTAACCCGCCACGTCGGCAAAGGTGAAGCGGCCGAGGTTGCGCAGGCGCTCGGCCATCAGGAAGGTCAGGATCGGCCAACCCACCAGGAAGCCCAACGCATAGATCAAACCGTCGTAGCCGTTGGTCATCACCGCCGCGGTGATGCCGAGGAACGAGGCCGCCGACATGTAGTCACCGGCGATGGCCAGGCCGTTCTGGAAACCAGTGATGCCGCCACCGGCGGTGTAGAAGTCGGACGCGGACTTGGTGCGGCCGGCGGCCCATTTGGTGATGCCAAGCGTGAACAACACGAACGTCGCGAACATGATGATCGCGGTCCAGTTGGTGGGCTGGCGCACGGTCTGGCCGATGTCGCCACCGGCGGCCATCGCCGCACCGCTGGCGATCAGCAGACCGAGCAAGGCGCCCGATCGGAGGACGGAGTGGTTCATTGCGCTTCCTCCACAATCTCTTCGGTCAACTTGTCGAATTCCTTGTTGGCACGGCGTACGTAGAAACCGGTGATCAGAATGGTGAACACCATCAGGCCCAACGCGATCGGAATACCGACGGTGGTGATCTTGCCGGCGCCGATCGGCGTGGCCAGGAAGGCCTTGTCGAAGGCGATCAGGCCGATGTAGCCGTAGTACCCCAGCAACATCAAGATGGTCAGGAACCAACCCAGCTTGTTGCGCGTGCTGCGCAACCGTTGGTATTTCGGGTTGGAAGCGATCCGCTCAACACGGGGATCGACGGAAGCATTCATTGGAATTCTCCAGATTTCGGGAATACGGCAGCGCTGGCGTGCGATGCACGCCGGTGCGTTGGCATGAGTGCTCCCCGTGGGGGTAGGGAGATGGGACGTACTGCGTTTTCTGCAATGACGCCGGCGTCATCACGACACCGGCGTCGGCATTCAGAAGCTGTACTTGGTGGTGAACTGCAAGCGACTGATATCGCCCTTCTTGCCGTTCTCGATTTCGCGCACGCCGTACATCAGCTCGGCGCCGATATCGACCTTGGGCATCGGGGTGTAGAACACGTTGCCACGGATGGACTGCACGCTCTTGGTCACCAGGTCACCGGTGATCGAGGCGTTGTTGTCGTAATCGCTGCGTGCGTAGATCAGGTTGGTGCGCAGCTTCGGGCTGAAGGCATGGCGCCAGCCCACATACGCGGCGACCACGCCGGTCGGATCGATTTCATCGCGGATGGCGTCATAGCCGCTGTCAGCGGTGATGCCCAAACCGATGTAACGCGAAATGCCTTCGCCACCGGTCAGCTGGTAATGCAGGCTGTCGCTGTCACCCATCACCCACTTGCCGCCCAGCGTGACGCCGCCGGCCACCTTGCTGGCGTCGGCACCGGTGAGCTGGTTGTCCAACTTGAGTTGACGCACCAGACCGGCGACGCCAAACGTGCCCCAGTCACCCTTCCAGCCGTAACGCACGGTCAGGTCCGGCATCGAGCCACGGTCGGAGTTGGCTACGGCCGGCACATTCCACTTGCCGGTCACCGGATTGAAGGCACCGGTGAGCGTGGTGGTTTCCGGGTTTTCCAAGGCAACGCTCAAGCCGCCATTGGTGTAACGGATCTGCGCCTGACGCACGAACACCACACCATCGGTCGGGCCGACGAAGTCGACCGCTTCCGGAATCGCGCCAGCGTCCATGAAGTTGGACCAGGTCTGACCGGCCAACCACTTGTTCCAGTACATGTAAGCGTGACGCAGGGTGACGCCGTAGGTGTTGGTGGCGGTCTGGTTGCCCAGCGAGTTGCCGAAGAAATCCATCTCGACCATGGCGCCGGCCTTGTCGCCGTTTTCGGCGACATGGTCCACGCCCAGATTGAAGCGCGAGAACTTGGCGTGCGCGTTGTAATCCACATCCGACGCCTTGCCGGTACCGCCGGCACCGTGCACCGGCGTCTGCCCAGGCAGGTACAGCGAGCGACCGGTGGCGTCATCCGCCAACTGACCATCGCCGGTACGCGTGGCCAGGAAGTCGGCCTTGATGAAACCACCAAATTTGAAGGTCGTGCCCGGTGCTGCGCCCGGGGTGATGCTGGTGACCTGGATCGGCTGCTTGCCTGCCGGCACGGCGGCCACGGCCGGGCGTTCGGCCTGCGCCGCGCGCACCTGCACCACGTCATTCTGGGTTTGGGTAATCACGCCCTGCTGTTGTTGCTGCGCCGACAGCAGCAGCTGCACCTGTCGCTCCAGTTCGATCACGCGTGATTCAAGCGCCCGCTCTTTAGCGGTTTGGGCGAAGGCCATGCCGGGCACCAGCAGCGCCACGAATACCGCGGCAGCCAGCGGCCGACGGGCCGTTTTCAAAAGATGTGTATTCATTGGATCAGCCTCTCTCCCGACCGGCGTTGTGAACCGCAGCAGCGGCACGTTCCCGGGCAGGGTGCGCGGCGCCGATGGCGGGCGGCTATTCGCCATTAGTCGTAAGTGACGGCGCATTCGACCATCGTCTAACAGCGGGGGCAGCGCGATGCGGGGCGGATGCGGCACACTTGGGGTGTCCGGCCATGTCGCATGACATGGCTCATTCATTGGTTACAAGTGCAAAGGTGAGGGTTGCCATGACTGATGTTTATCCCGTTGAATCCGCATTCGCCGCGAAGGCCCGGATCGACAAGAACACGTATCAACAGCTGTACCGCGAATCGGTGGAAAACCCCGATGCGTTCTGGGCCAAGGCCGCAGAACGTCTGGACTGGTATGTAAAGCCGACCAAGATCAAGAACGTCAGCTACAAGCTCGACGATTTCCGCATCAAATGGTTCGAGGACGGTGAACTCAACGTCAGCGTCAACTGCCTGGACCGGCAGCTGGCCACGCGTGGCGACAAGACCGCGCTGTTGTTCGAGCCTGATGGCCCGGACAGCCCCGCGCAGAAGGTCACCTACCGCGAACTGTACGAACGCGTCTGCCGCCTGGGCAACGCACTGCGCGCGCTCGGCATCAAGAAGGGCGACCGCGTCACCATCTACCTGCCGATGATCGTCGACGCCGCCGTGGCCATGCTGGCCTGTGCCCGCGTCGGTGCGATTCACTCGGTGGTGTTTGGTGGTTTTGCCGCCAACTCCATCGCCGACCGCGTCGGTGACTGCGCCAGCAAGCTGATCATCACCGCCGACGAAGGTCTGCGCGGTGGCAAGAAGGTGCCGTTGAAGGCCAACGTCGATGCCGCGCTGAAACTGCCCGGCACCAATACCGTGGAAACGGTGCTGGTGGTGCGCCACACCGGTGGTGCGGTCGATATGCAGGCGCCGCGTGACCGCTGGTTCCACGACATCGTCGACACGCAGCCGTCGGTGTGCGAACCGGAGCGCATGAACGCCGAAGATCCGTTGTTCATCCTGTACACCTCCGGTTCCACCGGCAAACCCAAGGGCGTGCTGCACACCAGCGGCGGCTACCTGCTGTACGCGGCGTACACGCATGAAGCAGTGTTCGACCTGCGCGAAGACGACATCTACTGGTGTACCGCCGACGTGGGCTGGGTCACCGGCCACAGCTACATCGTCTACGGCCCGCTGGCCAACGGCGCCACCTCGGTGATGTTCGAGGGCGTGCCGAATTACCCGAACACCTCGCGCTTCTGGGAAGTGATCGACAAGCACCAGGTCACCATTTTCTACACCGCGCCCACCGCCATCCGCGCGTTGATGCGCGAAGGCGCCGAGCCGGTCAAGCGCACCTCGCGTTCCAGCCTGCGTCTGCTCGGTAGTGTCGGTGAGCCGATCAATCCGGAAGCCTGGCGCTGGTACTACGAAGTGGTTGGCGATTCGCGCTGCCCCATCGTCGATACCTGGTGGCAGACCGAAACCGGCGGCATCCTGATTTCGCCGCTGCCCGGTGCCGTCGACCTGAAGCCGGGCTCGGCAACGCTGCCGTTCTTCGGCGTGCAGCCGGCGCTGGTCAGTGCCGATGGCGAGCCGCTGGAAGGCGCCGCCGAAGGCAACCTGATCATCCGCGACTCCTGGCCGGGCCAGATGCGCACCGTGTACGGTGACGACCAGCGTTTCATCGACACCTACTTCCGCACCTACCCGGGCAGCTACTTCACCGGTGACGGCTGCCGTCGCGATGAAGATGGCTACTACTGGATCACCGGCCGCGTCGATGACGTGATCAACGTCTCCGGCCACCGCATCGGCACCGCCGAAGTGGAAAGCGCGCTGGTCTCGCACCCGAAGGTGGCCGAAGCGGCCGTGGTCGGCTTCCCGCACGAGATCAAGGGCCAGGGCATCTACGCCTACGTCACCTTGGTCGCTGGCGAGCCGCAGACCGACGAACTGCTCAAGGAACTGGTGGTGTGGGTGCGCAAGGAAATCGGCCCCATCGCTGCACCGGATCACCTGCAGTGGGCACCGGGCCTGCCCAAGACCCGCTCGGGCAAGATCATGCGCCGCATCCTGCGCAAGATCGCCGAGAACGCGCCGGACCAGTTGGGCGATACCTCCACGCTGGCCGATCCCTCGGTGGTTGCCTCACTGGTGGAAGAGCGCAAGGTTCGATAAGGCCGGGAACGGGGAACAGGGAAGTGGGAATGCACGGTCCGAGTGACATCATTCCCCACCCGTTCCCCGTATATTGCAGAGGCAGCGGCCAAACCTGCTGCCACTGCACTGCTTCATTCCCGGTTCCCCATTCCCCGTTCCCTGTCTTAACCCCATGCCTACCCTTCTGATCGCCGATGACCATCCGCTGTTCCGCGAAGCCCTCAAGGGCGCGGTGCAACGTGTCATTCCCGGCGTGCAGTTGTTGGAGGCCGATAGCGTGGAAGCGCTGTATACGCTGGCCGAACAGCATCCCGATGCCGACCTGGTGTTGATGGATCTGAACATGCCCGGGGCGCAGGGTTTCAATGCATTGGTGCATCTGCGCTCGCTGCACCCGCAGTTGCCGATTGTGGTGGTCTCCGCCCGCGAGGAACCCACGGTGATGCGCCGCGCACTGGATCACGGCGCGTTTGGGTTCATCCCGAAATCCGCCGATTCGGACACCATCGGCCACGCGCTGGGCACCATTCTCGATGGCGAGCGCTGGGCACCGGCCGAGGCGCACAACGTGCCGCCGACCGATCACGAAGAACGCGAAGTTGGCCAACGTCTACGCGAGCTGACCCCACAGCAGTTCCGCGTCCTGCAGATGCTGGGCGTGGGCCGCTTGAACAAGCAGATCGCCTACGACCTGGGCGTTTCCGAAGCCACCATCAAGGCGCACGTCACCGCCATCCTGCGCAAGCTCGGCGTCACCAATCGCACCCAGGCGGTGCTGATGGCCGGCAAGCTCGCCATCGACGACGACGCCATCGTGCTGCCGCCGGAAGAAGACTGAGCCACGCTGCCTGGCGGGCTTCGTCGGCTGGGATGAAATCCCTGTGCTGCATTGATCCTTCGACAAACGGCTGGAATTTCATCCCAGCCTGCGGCGGTGCCTGTCTCACTTGCCGCATTCCTTGTCTGCGCTGTGCGTGAGTCGCTGGCTCGTGCGTGCTACGGGTTGATGCGTTGTTTCTTGGCGGAGCTGCTTTCCGCTTCGCGACTTGCACTGCTGCCGCACGCCACAAGGCTGAATGGTGCCCTGAACGCCCGGCGATGATGGTGCTGCTACAATCCGCATTCCCTTGGGGAGTAGCCTGCTTCCAGCATTGGAAGCGCCCACGTCAACATACTCGGCCATTGCGCCGTGGCGTGGGCAGCCAGACCCGGTTGGCGAGACCAGCGGCACGCGTGCGCAACTTCAGGTTGGGCGTGCCGTGTGCCGTTTGTGTCCGCCCGACCCGGTACCCCAGATGTCCCCACTCTCCATCCTGCTTGTTGGCTTTGCCATGTCCACCGACGCCTTCGCCGCTGCGGTCGGCAAGGGCGCTGCCATGCGCAAACCGCGCTTCGTCGACGCACTGCGCGCCGGTTTGATCTTCGGCGTCATCGAAGCCATCACCCCGATCATCGGCTGGCTGCTGGGCCGTGCCGCTTCGCAGTATGTGGAAGCGTTCGATCACTGGATCGCCTTCGTGCTGCTCGGCGCGCTGGGCGTGCACATGATCGTTGCCGGGCTCAAACCGGACGATGCGGAAGCCGATGATGCGGCGGATGAAAAGCCGCGACACGGTTTCTGGGCGCTGGCCGCCACCGGCTTTGCCACCAGCATTGATGCGATGGCGATTGGCGTGGGCCTGGCCTTTCTGGATGTGCATATCGGTGTAGTCGCGCTGGTGATCGGCCTGTGCACGCTGACCATGGTGACGCTGGGCATCATGCTTGGCCGCGTGTTGGGCACGCTGGCCGGCAAGCGCGCGGAAATCGTAGGCGGCGTGATCCTGATCATCATCGGCTGCACGATTCTTTATGAGCATTTGAGTGCGGCGGGGTGAGGTTTGTTTTTGGGGTTGAGTGCTGAAGCAGAAGCAACGCCAAAAGCAGAAACCCCCTTCCCTTGCGCGTCGCGCAGGAGAGGGCTCGCTTCTTGCAGCGAGCCGTGACTTCGGAGGTGCACTGCTTTCGTCGGCTTTGGAGCGATTCGTGGTTTCGCGACTGAAGTCGCTCCTGCGTTGCTCCTACGCCGCTCCGATAGTGCGCCTGCGTTGCTACGCGCCGCCTTGGCGCCGGCGCGGGTCATTCAATGCGGTGAGGAACGCACGCAGCGATGCCGGCTTCACCGGTTTGGTCAGCACACGGTAGCCGCGTTCGCGCGCCATGCGCTTGAGTTCGTCGCGGCCGTCGGCGGTAAGCAAGGCGCCAGGCAGCGGGCGGCCTGCGGCTTCGCGCAGGGCAACCAGCGTGTCGAGGCCGTCCAGGCGGTCGTGCAGGTGGTAATCCACCAGCATCACGTCCGGCTCCTCGGCTACTTTCTTCAACGCCATGTCCACGGTGCTGGCGGCGATGACTTCCACCTTCCAGCGACCGAGCAGGGCGCGCATGCCGTCGAGAATTTCCTGATCGTTGTCCACGCACAACACGCGCATGCCGGCCAATGAAT
Organism: Stenotrophomonas sp.; assembly: GCF_050737575.1. Lineage (GTDB taxonomy): Bacteria > Pseudomonadota > Gammaproteobacteria > Xanthomonadales > Xanthomonadaceae > Stenotrophomonas. The sequence goes on along the minus strand of NZ_JBOHXW010000003.1, from coordinate 208,368 downwards.
CATCACCGCCGAATGCGGAAATCTGCTTGGCGACGGCTTGCGGCAAGCTAGGTGCGGCGACACGCGGCAAGGTGATCGAGAACATGCTGCCGTGGCCGATCTGGCTGCGTGCATTCAAGCCGTGGTCAAGCAGGCGCGAGATGCGTTGGCAGATGGAAAGGCCCAGACCCAAGCCCTGCTCGCCCCAGTCGAACGGCTGCTGGTAGCGATGGAACTCCTTGAAGATCTGCTGCATGTGGTGCTCGGGAATGCCCGGGCCGGTATCCCACACCTGCAGCTCCACCTGCTCGCCGCGCACGCGCAGGCCCAACACGATGCGGCCAGTGCGGGTGTAACGCAGTGCGTTGGCCATGAAGTTCTGCAGCACGCGACGCAGCAAGCGGCGATCACTGCGCACCCATGCCGGGCGCGCGAACACATGCAGACGCAGACCGCGCCCGGCTGCGATCGGCGTGTACTGCGCGGCCATTTCGCGAACCAGCACGCTGGCATCGAAATCGGTGATGGTCGGGCGCAGGCCGCCGGCATCCAGACGCGACACATCGAGCAGGCCGTCGAGCAGTTCTTCGGCGGCACGCAACGAGGCGTCCACGCGTTCGGCCAAGTGTCGTTGTTCGTCGGTCTCGTGCAGGCTGTCGCGCAATGCCGAGGCAAACAAGCGTGCAGCGTTGAGTGGCTGCAGCACGTCGTGACTGATCGCGGCCAAAAAACGGGTCTTGGATTGCTGCGCGGCCTCGGCCGCCTGCGAGCGTTCGGCGACGCGCTGTTCCAAGGTTTCGTTGGCTTCCAGCAATGCCTGCTCAGCCTGTTTGAAATCGGTGATGTCGTTGTAACTGGTGACGTAACCGCCACCGGGCAACGCCTGCCCGCGCAGTTCAATCACCTTGCCGTCGGCGCCGGTACGCTCGAACACATGCGGCGAACCGGCGCGCATGTAGCCGATGCGCCGATTGATCTGCACTTCGGTATCGCCCGAGCCCAGCTCACCCCGCTCGGCGTTGTAGCGAATCAGATCGGCGACGGGCCGACCGACGTAGAGCATGCCGTCGGGATAGCCGAACATCTGTTGATAGCGACGGTTCCATGCGGTGAGCCGCATCTCAGGATCGACCACGCTGACGCCGGCACTGATGTTCTCCAACGTGGTGGACAGAATCTCGCGGTTGAAGCGCAACTCTTGCCCGGCTTCATCCAGCACCGCCACCACTTCGCCCAGGTCCATGCCCGAGCCACGCAACAAGCTGGTCAGCAACAAGCGTGCCGACGCCGCACCGATGGACGCGGCCAGAAGACGTTCGGTGAACTGCACCCACACGCGGTCGGCAGCAGCCGAGGGCAGGAAATCACGTTGTAGCAGTTGTGCCTGTTCGATGAAGGAACGGCGGGCGCGGCTGTCGCCGATCACGCGCGTGGCCAACGCCAACAAGTCACGCACTTTGACGTGCGCCGGCCAGTCGCCGGCAACCACCGGGCGCTTGGCATACGGATCAAGAAACGGCGCCGCACGCAGGCGCTCGGCGACATCGGGTCGCCAGCGCATCGAAACCAGCAGCATGGTGGCGGTGTTGAGCAGCAGCGACCAGAACGTGCCGTGGGTGAGTGCATCCCAACCGGCCAGGCCGAACAGCTGCTCCGGGCGCAGCCATTCAATATTGAATGGCCCGTGCTGCAGCAATTCGCCGCTCAACCAGCCGCCGTGACTCAATGCCGGAATCAGCAGCGTGTAAATCCACACGCCGAAGCCGACCAGCATGCCGGTCTCCACACCGCGACGGCTGGCACCGCGCCAATACAGACCACCGATCAAACCGGGCGCGAACTGCGCCACGGCCGCGAACGCCATCAAGCCGTACGTGGCGAGCATGGTGTCGTTGTTGCTGCCGCGGTAATAGCCGTACGCCACCAGCGCCAACAACAGGATCGCCATGCGGCGGATCCACAACACGCGCGAGGCAACGCTGGCCGCTTCGCGATGATCGCCACTGCGACGCAGCAGCACCGGCATCACCAGATCGTTGCTGATCATGGTGGCCAGCGCGATGGACGACACGATGACCATGCCGGTCGCCGCCGAGAAGCCGCCCACATACGCGGCCAGGGCCAACGCCATGCTGCCTTCGGACATCGGCAGTGCCAGCACCAGCGTGTCGTCGGAGGCCAGGCCGGTGCCGAACAGCGTCGCACCTGCGGTGGCGATGGGGATGATCATCAGCGAGATCACCACCAGGTAGCCGCCAAACATCCAGCGCGCGCGGCGTACGTCACCGGCATTGCCGCATTCCACCACCGCGACATGGAACTGGCGTGGCAGGCAGATCAACGCCAGGAAACTGAGCAGCGTCTGCGAGACAAAGCCGACCGGCGGCATGCCCTCGAACAAGGTGCGTGCTGAGCGCACCACCGACTCGCCGCGATCGGAGATCAACAGGTAGGCGAACACGCCCACCGCGACTATCGCGATCAGTTTGATCATCGACTCCAGCGCGATGGCCAGCATCATGCCGTGGTGGTGTTCGGTGGCATCCACCTGGCGCGTGCCGAACAGGATGGCGAACAAGGCCATCAACAAGGCCACATACAGCGCCGGGTCGGTGAACACGCCCTTGCCGCCGGCATCGCCGCTGAGCACCTGCAGGCTCATCGCAACCGCTTTGTATTGCAGCGCCAGGTACGGCACCACGCCGATCAGCGCGATCAAGGCGACCAATGCGGCCAAGCGCCGCGAGCGGCCGAAGCGCGAGGAAATGAAGTCGGCGATGGAAACCACATTCTCGGTGCGGGCGATCAGCGCCAGCCGCTCGATGATGCGCCAGCCGAACGCCAGCATCAGCAGCGGGCCCAGATAAATGGGCAGATAGCCGATGCCGTAACGCACGGCGGTGCCGACGCCGCCATAGAAGGTCCACGAGGAGCAGTACACCGCCAGCGCCAGGCTGTAGACCACCGGCCGCAGCCACGGGCGGTCCGGATACATCGGGCGGCGGTCACCCCACCACGCCACGCCGAACAGCAGCGCGGCGTAACCGAGTGACACCAGGAGCAGGATCCAGCTGGAGACCAAGGGCGTACCCGTTGAAAGGAGCGGCCCAGTGTAGCCATTCCGGCTGGGTGGGGCTTTTGCGGGGCCCTGATCAGCGTCGAATCTCAGCCGAACGGCCAGGGAGCCAGGAAGGCATGGATCACTCCCTTCTCCCGTTTGCGGGGTGAAGGCATGCGGCTTACGAGCCACCGGCTCGTGCATGACTGAACGCCTCGCACGCGGGAGAGGGGCTCCCAGCTGAGACTCGACGCTAATCAGGTTGCAGGGCGGGGGTGCAGCTGGCCGGTGCTCAAGCGCTCCCCTTCCTCCGCCCTCTCCTTCGCCGCGCTGCGCGAAAGGGAGCGGGTAGAAGCGGCGGCGTTGCTCCCTCTGCCGCTGCTTCGCCGTCGAAGGCGCGAAAACAGAACGCCCCGGCATTGCCGGGGCGTTCTGAGTTCAACACTGGCCTGAAACTTACTGCGCCAGCTCGAAGCGCACTTCCACGCGGCGGTTCGGCAGCAGGCATTCCAGCAGCGCGGCGCGGGGCTTGACGCCTTCGCACTGCTGTACCTGCTGGGTGTCACCGCGGTACTCGAAGCGGATCTTGTCGGCAGGGACGCCGCGGCCGATCAGCACCTCGCGTACCGTCGCGGCGCGACGCTCGGACAAGGCCTGGTTGTGGTCGAAGCCCTTGCCCTGCATGCGATCGGCATGGCCGACCAGCGCGACGCCGGCCAGTTCACGCTTCTCGGCGGCGATGGTGGCCAGTGCGCGGTCCACGCTTTCCAGCGAGTAGGTGCGGATGTCCTTGTAGCCGTTGCGGTCGAACTCGAACAGCACGTTGGCAATCAGCGGGCCCGCTGCCGGCGCAAGCGGTGCCACCGGGCCTGCCGGGTCCACGCCGCACAGGCGCGCGGCGGTTTCGGCTTCGTTGACCAGATCTTCGGCGATCTGGATGTACGGCTTGGAGTGGCGCCACTGCTGCTGGTTGAACTCGTTGCCGGCATGCACCAGCTCCACTTCACCGCAGGCCACTTTCTGCGCGGCGCAGGCAAAGCCCGGGGTGCCGTGGATGACTTTCAGGCGCTGCCACAGGTCGGCACGCAGGTACTTGGCGTCGTTCACCAGGGCGGTGTCGGTGGGGATCGGCGAGACGCCGTTCTCCATGTCCACGATCAGCTTCTCCGACTCGGTCAGTGCTTCCTGCGGGAACGCGCTGCGGTCGTTGCGGGTGTATTCGTGGAAGGACACGTCCAGCCAGCACTGCGCCTTGGACAGGTGGTAGTCGCGGATCGGGCGGCCACCGTCGTTGAGCGCCTGGATGCGGCCCTGGGTGGCCTCGTAGGATTCCAGGTCGGCATGGATGGCTTCATCGCTGATGCGCTTGGCCTGCGGGTTGAGCTGGGTCTGCTGGGCGTTGGCGCCGGCGGCGACCACCGTGAGCACGGCAGCGGCCAGCAGGGAGCGGAACGCGGGGGTTTTCAGATGTGAAAGCGTCATGGTGTCGTCCTCAGCGGGCCGGATCGCGGTAGCGAACCGGGTCCCGACGGAAAAGATCTTCATCGAACTTGAAGCGCAGACGCAGGAATGCGCCCTGCTGCGTGTACTCGTAACCGTTGAGGTCGCTGTCACCCTCGAAGCCGGTCCAGTTGTAGCCGGCCGACAACCACAGGTTCTGGCGCAACAGGCGACCCACTTCCAGACCGTAGGCGTATTGGTTGGCACCGTACTGGCCACGGAAAGTGGAACCCAGCACGCCGATGTCCCAGTTCTCGGTGATGTCGTAGACCACGCGGCCGGACAACAGCACGGCGTTGAAGCTGCTGTTGACGCGACCACCGTCGCTGTAGGCGAACTGGTCACGCTGCCACTTGCCGGCGATGCGGCCGGTGAGCCACCACGGACGCGACGGGTGCCAGTCGGCATGCGCCGAGACGATATGCGCACGGGTGCGCACGTCCTGGCTGGTGCCATCCACCACTTCACCGTCCTGCAGAGTCAGGCCGCTCTCATCGCGTTCGAGCTTGTACTCGTAGCGCATCAGGGCGTTGATCCGGTTGCGGTCGGTGTCGCGGTAGGCCAGGCCAAGCTGGAAGCGATCCTGCAGCACGTCACCACGGTCTTCGTAGTTGGTGGCCAGCAGGTAATTGCGGCCCAGCAGGGTCCAGTCGCGGCTCAACTTGCGGGCCAGCATGAACTGCAGCAGCGAGGTGTTGAAGGCCTCGTTGCCGACCGTGCCCGGCACGTCCTCGGAGATGCGGTGCTCGCCACGGATGGCGCCGCGCCACAACGGGTTGGCGCTGTAGTCCAAGGCCAGCGCCAGGCCGGTGCTGTCGCCGGTATCACCGGCCACCACGTTGACCCGCTCAACCGAGCTGCTCAGGCGCACGCCCTGGGCGATGTCCCAGTTGTTGCGGATACCCGAAGCCGCCTGCACGTCGCGACCGCTGATCGAGTCACGCATGCGGTACTCGGAGAACGTCTGCGTGTCGCGGATGTAGCTGCTGTCGATACCGAACACCAACGCATCGGCCTCACGGTCGGTGGTGGTGATGCCGTAGGCGCTGGTCAGGCCGGTCTGCTTTTCGTAACGGCCGTACAGACGGCTGCGCTCGAACACCTGGTAATCCACGCCCGCGGCAACGCGGTTGCGGTCTTCACCGCTGACGCTCTGTTCGTACTCGGCGCCGCCGCTGAACTTGTCGCTGAAGCGGTAACCCAGGCCCAAACGTGCGCTGTCCGATTCCAGTTTGGTGCCGATCGGCAGATCGCTGGTGATCGGGCTGCCGCTGGACGAGCCGTTGATGACCATCAAGCCGGTGGCCGGGTCCAGCGCCTGCTGGCCGTAACCCATCGCACCGCCGCCGCTGCCGGTGGCAAAGCCGCCGGTCAAACCGCCGGTCTGGCCGAACGGTGCACCGGACGACCACGGCGAGGTCACGCCGATGGTTTCGCGGATGCTGCGCAGGCCGACGTCCACGGTCAAACGCTCGGTCGCACCGATGCGCACACCGGCGCCGCCGGCATCACGCTCGCCGCCGTCGGGGTTGCGGTCTTCACTGCGCAGGCCTTCGACATACAACTCAAGGCGCGGACCCACGGCGTACGCCATGCGGGCGCTGTATTCACCACGGCCGCCGTACAGCGGCGAGGCGGCGTTGTTGAACTCAGGATCGGTACGCGCGGCGAACACGCGGGCGTCGAACTTGCCACCGTCATGGGCGAATTCCACGCGCCAAGCATCGCCTTCCACTTCGCCGGTGACATCCTTCAAACCCTGCGAGGTCACCTGGTTGAGCGAGTTGGTATTCACTTCGCTGCGGGTGCGCGCGAACTCGGCCACCAGCATGGTGTTCTGCCCGAAGCGATAGCCGGCGTTGACGCTGCCCATCTTGAATTCGGCATACGGGTTGCGGTCTTCCACCGCCGAGGCGCCCACTTCCAGCTTGTCGGTCAGCTTGAACTGGCCATCGGCGCCGACCACCCAGAACTTCTCGGTCTGCTGGTCCAGTTCATAGGTGATGCGCAGCGACACCGGGTTGAGGTCGCTGTCGAACGACGGCAGGAACTGGTTGAGCAGGATGCGCCCGGAGAACGGCTCGAAGCTGTAGTCCACCAGACGCGCCAACGGCTTGACCGAGACGATGCGGGTGGGCTGGTTGCGGTCGCGCACGATCATTTCCACGCGCTCGCTGCCTTCCAGCACCGCGTTGTTGCGCAGCGCATACGGGCCACTGCCCTGGCTGCGGAACTCTTCGATGATCTGCCGCAGCGAGTCTTCGATGGCGAACACGTTGGTACGCACGCGCTCACTCTCGAAGTGCCAGCCCAGGCCGGTCGCGGTGCGGTTGTAGGTGCTCAGGATGCGCTGCGGGATCGGGCCGCTGCCACCGATGCCGCTGGTGGTGGCCAGCGTGTCGCCGGTCTGGAAATCGCCGTACAGCAGGTAGCTGCGCTTGTTGTCCACACGCACATACAGGCGCTCGGCCGAACGCGCGTCGAAGCCACGCAGCGACGAATCGCCGTACACCGGGTAGAACTCTTCCGGCTGGATGTCACGCAGCAGACGGCCGCGTACATCCTTGTCCGAATCGTAGGCCGCGGTGAGCAGGTACTCACCCTTGATCTGGCCCTTGACGAAGAACGCGGTGCGCGCCGAGGCATTGGCCTTGCCGTTGTTGAACTGCTTCTCCCAACGACGGATGTCGCGGTCGAAGGCGTCGTGATGCTGCACCGGCGAAACCAGCCCGGCGTTGGACTTGTTGCGGAAATTGACGATGCCTTCGATCAGGCCGGTGGCCAGCAGCTCGCGCATTTCCGGCAGAAAGCCAATCGTGCCTTCAGCGGTCTGGTTGCCCGAGGTGATCCGCAACAACACATCCTGCGGATCATGCGGGGCAATGAGGTCGAACTCGGCCACGCCGTTCTCGACCGCCAGCTGTACACCCGGCATTACCTTGTCGGCATCGGCCGCGCCGGGGCCGAACTCATCGGTACGCGAGCCCGGCAGGCGGATGCGGCCACCGCTGTTTTCAATGGTGACGTAGCTGGTGCCGACCAGCGGCTTGCCGTCAGCGCCGAGCAGACGCAGGGTGATGTGCACCGGCGTCTGGCCATCGGCCGGCACGCCGTCGCGGTCCACTTCCACCGACACGCGATCCACACCGACGTTGATGCTGTAGTCGGCCTCGCCCGAACGGGCAGCGACGACTTCCGGCGGCGTATCGGTGGTGACCAGCGAGCGCGGATACAAGGTGCTCGCATCACCCAGCACCGGCGTGAAGCGGCTGCTGCCGACATGCTGGGCCATGGCCGGCAACGCCGCCGTGGCCAGCGCACAAGCCAGCAGGCTCATGCGCGGCATGGTACGCAGGGAGTGGCGGCTCATGGCTGCACCTCCTGCGAAGCGGCGGCCGAGGGCGGGTTGGGTCGCGGATGCACGATCGGTCTCTGGTTGGCCGAATCCGTGGCCTGTTGCGGCGCACGGGCGGGCTTGCTTTCAAAGCGCAGCGGCGACTGGCCGGTTTCGGTTTCCGGCGCACGCACCTCGCCCTGGGTACGACGGGCCTTGACCTGTTCCAGCAGCGGGTTGGAGCAGCTGCCTTCGATGAAGTCGGCGCGGTGCAGCTCACCGTTCTTCAGGTCCAGGAACAGGCTGTCGGCATCGCCCAGGTTGCGGTTGCTGCTGGTGGTCAGGCGCGAGCCGGCCGGCAGCGTGGACGCATCCACCTTCAGCGTGTGGCTCTGCGGGGTCAGGCCGCAGTAGCTGTACTTGCCTTCCGAATCGGAGATCACCCAGGTGCCGTTGGAGAAGTACAGACGCACGCCCGGGATACCCAGCTCTTCGTTGTCCTGCAGGTGGTTGTTGTTGCAGTCCACGAACACCTTGCCCAGCACGCACGCTTCTTCGGTGAACACGCCACCGGTGACGCGCACGCGGTACTCGGCACGGTTGGACGGCACCGAACCCGGCACCGGCGTCATCGATTCCGGATCAATACAGCCACCGGTGATCGAGCAACCATGTGCCTGGGCGCGGTTGATGCCGTCACCCTGCTGCGCACCCACGCCAACCCGCACGCGGTAGGTCAGCACCAACTGCTGGCCGACGTTGATCGGGCCGAGGTTGAAGCCCAGGCGCGGGCCCGGCTTACCGAACGGCTCGTCCAGCGCACGGCCACCGACGCGCGCGGTGCCGTCGATGTAGGTGAAGCCACGCGGCAGCGTATCGACGATGTTCAACGTCGCCATCGCGCTGCCGGCGGTCTGCCGCACGGTGATGGTGTACTGCACGGTGTCACCGATTTCCGCGGTCTGGCGATCACCGGTCTTGGTGATGACCAGGCCGGTGGCTTCGGCCGTATCCAGCGGGATGTGGTTGTGGACGATGCCCGCGGTTGCCGAACCGGCAAACAGGTTCAACCAGTACTGCGTTGCCGTACCCACCGCACCGGTCGGTGCGCTGGCCTGCGGCTGCACCATGTGGGTGCTGCCTGCGGCACCGGCCGGGGACAGTGAACCGTCCTGCGGTGTGATCAGCGACGACACGAACTGGTAACCACCCGGCGGCGTCACCGTCAGCTGGAACTCGCAACGTGCCGGCGCGGCCGGACCAAACACGAACTGGTAGTAGCCGCTGTTGCCAACGGTCATCGAGACCGCGTTGCCTTCCACCTTGTAGCCACCGGCAGCGGCGTTGAGCACCGCGGTCAGCGGGTCGTAGCCGTTGCACAGGCCCACCGGGGTGAGGGTCACGATGGAACCGGGCACCGGATCGCGGGTGACCGCGTCATACACCAGGCCCGACGGATCCACCGGCAGGCTCTGCTGCGGCAGATGCTGGCCGGCTTCAAGCACGACCTGCAGCTGGCTGCTGCCGTTCTCGGTGACACGGCAAGCGCTGACGCTCGAATCGGTGATGGCACGCGGGCCGTCACAGGCAACGCCCATGCCGCCGGCGGTTTCCTGGTTGACCGGCCATGCCCACAACACGCCCGAGGCAGGGTCGCGGAACTGCAGGTTCCACTTGATGCCCGGCACCACATCGCCGAAGCGGTAGCTGCCGTCCACGGCGGTGGTGGTGGTCTGACTCACCAGGCCGGTGGCTGCATCCAGCAGTTCCACGATCCACGACTGCAGGCGCTCATCGCCGCCGTCCAGATGCGTGTCTTCGCTACCGATGTCGAACCACACGGTGCCGCCTACCGACGCGGCCAGCTGCACCTCGTTCGGCACGCGGCACACGTTCTGGGTGATGGCGGTATCGCACACCGGCAGATCGGTGACGTCGCCTTCAAACGTGGTCTTCTCTTCCGGCGTCGGGGTGCGGAACTCGTTCTCGCCGCCGCCTTCCACCAGCACCGCATTGTTGACGGTGCCGGCCTTGGCAGCCTCAGCGGTGACGTTGACCTTGACGGTGATGTCCGAGGTCGAGGTCACGCCCGCACTGAGCACTTCCGAACTACGGCATTCAAAGCGGGTATCGCCCACCGCACCGGAGCAGGTCCAGCCATTGCCCGACGGAACTTCCGCCAGGTTCAGGCCAACCGGCAGACGATCCTTGACGAGGTACTCGCCCTTCGACGCCTGCTGCCCGCCGTTACGCACACGGATGGTGTACGTGGCGACGTTGTTGACGGTGAACTTGACCGTGGTGGACGACTTGCTCACCAGCATGTCCGGCGAATCGCCGATCTCGCCGAAGTTGTTGTCCACCGAGTTGTTGCCCGGCCTGAGCACGATGCCATCGATCATCGAAGGCGTGGTTTCCTTGCCGGTGACCTTGGCGTTGGACTTGTCACCATCAACGGTGCCGGCGGTGGTCAGGCCATTGAGGGTTTCGGCAGGCTGCGTCGGCTCGGTCACCACATAGGTGCCCGGACGCAGGTTCTCGAACACGTAATGGCCCTGCGCGTCGGTCTTGCCCGGCACGTTGATCGCGTTGCCCAGGTCATCGGTGCCGGTCAGCACGACATCGATCAACGCATAGCCACCTTCGTCGCTCTGCTTGATGCCGTCATCGTTGCTGTCGTTGTAGACAAAGCCGGCAATGCTGCCCACCGGAATCTCGCCGAAGTTGTTGTCCGTCGAGGTTTCGTTCACTCCAACCTTGATCGTGCTGATCTTCGACGGCGTGGTGCCCGGCGTGCTTGCGGTGCCACCGGTGCTGCCCGGTACGGTCTTGCCGTCCAGGGTGCCCGGCGGCTGGTTCGGCTCGGTCACCGTGTAGGTGCCCGGCGGCAGGTCGGTGAAGCTGTAGTTGCCATCGGCATCGGTGGTCACCGTGACGGTGATCTTGGTGCCATCGATGGCCGTGCCTTCCAGCTCAACGGTCACGCCGCTGATGCCCTTTTCATCCGGGTCCACGACGCCGTCGTTGTCGGTATCCACCCACACCTTGCCGCTGATGCCGCTGCTACGCGGAATCTCGCCGAACAGGTTGTCCACCGAGGCGCTGCCCGGCGTGCTCAGGTCGATGTCGGCAATCTTGCTTGGCACGGTGGTCACCGGCGTGGCGGTGCCCGAAGCGACACCGTCCACCTTGCCCGCCGTGGTGATGCCGTTGGCGGTGCCGGTCGGCTGGGTCGGCTCGGTCAGGCTGTACTTGCCCGGGCGCAGGCCCTCGAAGCTGAACTTGCCATCCTTGTCGGTGGTGGTGCTCAGGGTCACGGTCGCGCCGGTGTCATCGACACCGCTCAACTCGATGACCACGCCGTCCAGGCCGATTTCACCGGCACCGGCAATGGCGCCGTCGTTGTCGACATCCAGGAACACGGTGCCGGCAATGGACACCTGCAGCACTTCACCGAAGTTGTTGTTTTCGGAGGTGCCGCCGGCCGCCAGGGTGATGCCACTGATCGCACTGGGAACGGTGTTGACGCCCGTGGCCGTGCCCGTGGTCGTGCCGACGGTGGTGATGCCGTTGGCAGTCGCAGTGCCATTCCAGGACGGCTGATCGGCTTGCTGGGTCACCTTGTAGCTACCGGCCAGCAGATCGATGAACTGGTACTTGCCGTCGGCATCGGTCACGGCCTTGGCCACGGCAACGCCCTGAGCGTTGACGGTGCCGGCAGGCAGTTCCACTTCCACGTTCGGCAGGCCCGGCTCGCCGGTGTCCTGCTTACCGTTGTTGTTGCTGTCCAGGTACACCACGCCCGACAACACCGCGGCGATCTCGCCGAAGTTGTTGTCCTGCGAGCCGGTGGCCGGCAGGTTGCTGATGGTGATGACGTTGCTGGTGTTTTCCTTGCCGTCGGCCAGGCCGGTCGGCTGCGTCTGGGTGATGGTGTAATCCACGCCCGCGATCGCGTCAGGCCAGCTGTAGTTGCCGTCCTTGTCGGTGGTGATCGTCTCATTGACGTCGTCGCCACCTCCCGGCTTTCCATCCGGGCCATTGCTGGTGATGACGATCGTCACGCCCGGGATACCCGGCTCGCTGCCGTCCTGATCACCGTTGTCATTGCGGTCGATATAGACCGTGCCGCTGATCGGCGCCTTCTTCAGCTCGCCAAACAGATAGCCGTCGGCCAGTTGGCCTGCACTCAGGCCAATACCGGTGATGGTGTTGGCTGCCGCGTTGCTGCCAGCGGTGGTTGCGTTGCCGGCAGTGTGCTTGCCGTCTTCGTAACCGGTCGGCTGCGTTTCGGTAATGGTGTACGTACCTTCCAGCAGATCGCCGAAGCTGTACTCGCCATCACTGTTGGTGGTGGTCGTACGCGAGGGGATCGTCGCGCCGCTCTTGTCGGTGCCGCTCAAGGTCAGCGTGACACCCTCGATGGCCTTCTCGCCGGCATCCTTGACGCCGTTGTTGTTGCCTGAGGTGGTGGCCGAGAAATCCTCGTACACATAACCGGCCAGCGCACCCAGCTTTTCACCGAAGTTGTTGCCAGCCGAGCCCGTCAACGGCAGCTGTTTGATGCTGATCTCGTTGGTCGTGTGCTCCTTGCCTTCGGCATAACCCGCCGGCTGGAGTTCCTTGATCACGTAATCAACGCCGGTCGGCAGATTGGCAAAGGCATAGTTGCCCTGCGCATCGGTTTCCACGCGCTTGAGTTCAGTGGTGCCATCGGCGGCATACAGCACCACCGTGACCTTCTCGATACCGCCGTTGGCGGCCGAGTTCACCGTGCCCGCATCACCGGCATCGAAGCTGCCGTTGTCATTGCGGTCCACATAGACCGTGCCGCTGATGCCGGCCACCAGTACTTCGCCGAAGTTGTTGTTCTCCGACACGCCACCGGCCGCCAGGATGATGCCACTGATCGCACTGGGAACGGTGTCCACATCCGTCGCCGTACCGGTCGTCGAACCGACGGTGGTCTTGCCGTTGCTGGTTTCGGCACCGCCGTACAGCGGCTGCTTCAACTGCTCGGTCACCGTATAGGTGCCGGCCAGCAGATCGATGAACTGGTACTTGCCGTCGGTACCGGACATCACCTTGGCCACGGCAACGCCCAGGGCGTTGAGGGTGCCGGCAGGCAGTTCCACTTCCACGTTCGGCAGGCCCGGCTCGCCGGTGTCCTGCAGGCCGTTGTTGTTGCTGTCCAGATACACCACGCCCGACAACACCGCAGCGATTTCGCCGTAGTTGTTGTCCTGCGAGCCGGTGGCCGGCAGGTTGCTGATGGTGATGACGTTCGGCGTACCAGTGTTGACGGTGCCGTTTTCCTTGCCATCGCCCAGATCGGTCGGCTGGGTCTCGGTGATGCGGTAGTTCTTGCCGGTGACCGCATCCGGGTAGCTGTAGTGACCGTTGGCGTCGGTGACGATGGCCGGACCCGGCACCTTCACCCACGTCCCCGGGCTCTGCTCCACCTCGATGACGATGCTCACGTTCGGGATGCCGGTCTCGCCAGCATCCTGCTTGCCGTCATTGTTGCGGTCGATGTAAACGGTGCCGCTGATCGGCGCATTGGCCAGCTCACCGAACAGGTAGCCGCTGGCGTTCTGGCCAGCCGTCAGGCCAATGCCGCTGATGATGTTGGCCACCGCATTGCTGCCCGCCGTGGTTGCATCACCCACGGTGTGCTTGCCGTCGATATAGGCACTGGGCTGGATTTCGGTGATGACGTAAGTGCCTGCAAGCAGGTCGCCGAAGCTGTACTCGCCGGTGCTCACATCACTGGTAACCGTGCGATCGACCGAGGCACCCGCTGCATCGGTGCCGGTCAGGTTCAACGTCACACCACCGATGGCCTTCTCGCCAGCATCCTTCATACCGTTGTTGTTGCTGGCAGCCGTGCCCGAGAAGTCCTCGTACACGTAGCCCGCCAGCGAGCCCAGTGTTTCGCCAAAGTTGTTGCCCACCGAACCACTCACCGGCAATGCGCTGATGCGGATCTCGTTGGTGGTGTGTTCCTTGCCGTCGCCATAACCCGCCGGCTGCAGCTCCTTGACCACATAGTCAACGCCGGTCAGCAGATCGCCGAACGAATAGTTGCCGAATTCGTCGGTCTTCGCGCGATTAAGCTCAGTGATGCCATCGGCGGCATACAACACCACCGTGACATCCTTGATGCCGCCATTGGGAACCGAGTTCACCGTGCCCGCATCACCGCCATCAAAGCTGCCGTTGTCGTTGCGGTCCACGTAAACCGTGCCGCTGATACGAGCAACCAGGATCTCGCCGAAGTTGTTGCTTTCCGACACGCCACCGGCCGCAAGGACGATGCCGCTGATTGCACTGGGAACGGTGTCCACATCCGTCGCCGTGCCACCCGTCGTGCCGGCCTTGGTGATGCCGTTGCTGGTGATGTCACTGCCAAAACTCGGCTGCAGGATCTGCTCGGTCACCGTATAGGTGCCCGCCAGCAGGTCGACGAAGGTGTATTCGCCGTTGGCGTTGGTGACCGCCTTGGCCACGGCCACACCCAGTGCATTGAGGGTGCCCGCAGGCAGTTCCACTTCCACGCCCGACAGGCCCGGCTCACCAGCGTCCTGGATGCCGTCGTTGTCGCGATCAAGGAACACCACACCCGACAACGTCGCGCCGATTTCGCCGAAGTTGTTGTTGGTCGAGCCGGCTGCCGGCAGGTTGGTGATGGTGATGACGTTCGGCGTGCCGGTATTGACGGTGCCGTTCTCCTTACCATCGCCCAGCCTGGTCGGCTGCGTCTCGGTGATGCGGTAGTTGTTACCGACAACACCATCGTCGTAGCTGTAATGACCATTGGCGTCGGTGACGATCGGCTGGCTGGTGACAACCGCCGTCCAGGTGCCCGGCGTCGTCTCCACTTCCAGGGTGATGGTTACCCCGGCAATGCCCGGCTCGTTCGTGTTGTCGCTGCCATCGTCATTCTGGTCGAGGTAGACACGCCCGGAAATGATGCTGACGAGGTTTTCGCCGAAATTGAACTCGGTGCCATCCTGACCTGAAGACAGGTCAATATCGGAAATACGGCTGGTGGTGGCTTCGTCCGGACTCACGCCGTTGCCCGGCGTGCAACCCGTCGCGCACAGAACGCCGCCGATCTTGCCCTTGTTCACGGCATCAGGACGGTTGGCATAGCCCGTAGGCAGTGGCTCACGCAGCGTATAGACCTTGAGCGGATCAAGGTTCTCGAACTTGTAGGCGCCATTTACCGTCGTGCGGGTGTCCAGCACCGTCGTCGGATTGCTGGCATCGAGCAGTTCCACCACGGCGCCGTCGATCAGCGTGTCACCCGCCCCGTAAGTATTGTTGCGGTCCACATCCACATAGACCAGGCCGGACAGGGACGGAAGCCCGATCTCCGGGAAGTCGTAGTGGGTGGCGGTGTCCTTGCGGCCAATCTGGACGCCGCTGTAGATCACCGAGCCGTTGTAGGTACCGCCATGCGATGCCGCGCCAGGCGCAGGTGCCACCGGCACCATGTCCGGGCTGTCCAGGTAGCCGCTGGGCTGTACCTGGGTGACCGTGTAGCCGGCCGCGTCCGAGGGCGGCAGGTTGTCGAAATTGAAGCGGCCGTCAGCGCCGGTTGTCACTTCGATGTAGTTGACCGTTGCACCACTTGCCCCGCTGCTGAGCGCATTGCCATAGCTGTCGGTACCCGACAGGCGCACCACCACCTGGCCGATGCCCGGCTCGTCACTGTCAGCCTGGCGGTTACCGCCCTGGCCGGAGGTGCGCAGCCGGTCCTCATAGACCACACCGGACAGCGAGGAACGCACGAACGGAATTTCTTCCTCGTCCTTGTTGTTGTTTGGCTTGCTGTCTACCTGCTCGGTTTTCACCTCGGTGACATTCTTGACCTTGCCACCGCTGGGCCAGCTGGTATGACGGACCTTGGCGATCACACGCACCTTGCCGGTCGCGGTGACGTCACCCACATTGCAGGTGATTTTCAGACCAGTGACCGAGCACGTGCCGCTACCGACTGGCGTGGTATCGACCTGTGCCGGGCCTTTCTTTTCCCAGGTCACATCATCGCCGATCAGCTCGGTTCCGGCCGGAAGCGTGTCAGTAATGACGGTGCCGGTTCCACTTGCCGGACTGGTGCCATTGCGATCCTTGGAAAGGCTTGCACCCGGGCCATGGTTGGTCGCATCCATGACCCAGTAGAACGGCTGCCACAGCGTAACGTCCGTTGCCGCCGCTGGCGTCGGGGCATCGGGGTCGGCAACCGGCACATCGGTATGCACCGACTTGGCGATGCTCAGGTCCACGCGCGTGCGCACCGTGGTGTCCTGCGTCTTTGATACGGTCTGGGCTTCCACCGCCGATACCGAGACCGTGTTCATCACCGTGTCGCCATTGGCGGCCGGTGCGTCCAGATACTCGTACCTCAGGAATGCATAGCTGTAGGCACGTGCATTGAGCACGCCTTCGGCATTGTTGGCGAAACCGGAACCGGCCAGGTTGCAGCTGATGTTCAGGCCAGCATCTCCTGGACCGATGCCAGCGCCGGTGAACGTGGTGGAGCCCGTTACGGTGCAGTTGGCCACGCTGTAGGCAGCATCAGCCGGCCGGTTGTAGCTCGCGCTGGTGGCCATGCCCAGGAACCTGACCTTCTGGCCAACCGGTACACGCAGCGTGTCGTTGAGCATCACATTGCTGGCAACGGACGGACCGAGGTTCTGCACGGAAACGCGGTAGGTAAGCGTGTTGTTGCCCGGATTCAGGCCGTCGAAGCCCAGCGGATCCACGCCGCCAAAGTCTGGCTCACCATCGACAGTCAGGTCATCCTTGTTGACGACCAGCGTGGCGGCTTCCTGGGTGAAGGTCAGCTCCGCATCCTTGGTGTCATCACCGCTGTCGGTGTTGAAGTTGTAGTTCGGGCCCGTTGCGCCACCGGTGATTTCGAACTGGCCGACGTCGTGGAAACTGCGGCCCGCCGGTGCATTGGGGTGACGGTTTGGACGGATCACAACCGTCATCACTTCATTCTGGCGGTACGCCATGTTCAACGCCGGGCAGGCGATGCTCAGCTGAAGATCAGAACCCGTGGGGTTGCTGTAAGACGTACCACCGCCGGCATTCGGGTTCTGGACAATGCCCGGTGCCACCGTTTCCACCGTGCAAGCCACGGTGCTGGGCGTACGTGATGCCGACACGAACACGAAGCCGGGATCGTTCGCCGGCACGGTGAGCACATCGCGGAACACAACGTCGGGAATCAGCGACGGGCCGTCATTGAAGTAGGTGATCTTGTATTCGCTGTTGACGCCAATCTGCCCAACGCCGTTGTTGGACACGCTCTTTTTCGCAGTGCGCATGTTGGCCTGGCGCTCAATCGCCACCCAGTCCTTGGCCTGGTTGTTGGCCGCGTTGGTCTCGGCTATCGAGCTGGCGATCGCTGCATCAACTGCCACACCCGCAGTGTTGCAGTAAGCGCCTGTCGCTGGCGCGTCAACGCCACAACTTTCGGTTCCGGTCTGTGCGGACGAGTCAAACAGCGGGCGAGTGACCGTAATGGTGATGTCCTCAGACTCACCCGGTTCCAGGCCTTCCGCATTCGAGCGGCACGTCACCGAGCCTGCATTGACCACACAAGCCCAGCCCGAGACCGAACTTGCGGTGACGCCGGTGCCCGGCAGCGCCGTCCCTTCAATCTCGCCCGGAGGAACATAGCCCGGGATGGTGTCGTTGACGACAATGCCGGTGGCCTTTACCGGAGCATCACCGACATCGAGGTTGGTGACGCGCAGGGTGTAGGTCATGGTGTTCTGATTGAACTTCAGAACGTTGTCTGCACTGCCGGCGGCATTGGTCCGCTTTTCAAGTGCCAGATCCACCCGGTCAAGCGTCGTACGCGTGCCATCACCGGCGCAGTTGTTGGTCGAATCCCGGTCGCCGTACTTGACGCTTGCATTGTCAGCGCTGGTACCAGGAATCAATGAACCACCGGAGCCACCCGTGCAGGCCTGGTTTTCCATGTTCAGATTGGGCGCGCGCGCGCGGGTGATGATCTTCAGCTCCGGCGTCCTGCCGTCCTTCGGCAAGGGGTACTTGCTGGGGTCCAGGTCACAGGTGACAACCTGCTTCGGGCCACCCTGGGTCCACGGCGACGGCGTGACCGAGCACGACCATTCCCCCGTGTTGCCACCGCTGACAAATTCCTCACCCTCTGACAGCTCATCCACGACCTGCACATTGCTGGTCGCCGCCCCCGGCCCGTCGTTGAGCACATTGATGAGCGAGGTCATGCGGCTCTCGCTGTCATCGCCCACGCCGTTCCACACCGAAATCAGCTTGGGGTTTTTTTTCTTGGTCAGCGCCAGATCGACGCCATTGGACATCACCGGGAAGGTGATAGCGCCTGCGTTGTTGCTGGTGTTCGGGTCGTCGGTTTCTGACTCCACATGTGCCGTATTGGTCACATTGCCGGAGCTGTTGGTACCCGTGGACGGTGCCAGTGCATTGAACTCAAAGTTCACCACCGCGCCTACCGCCAAACTGCCGGTGTAGTCGCACTTGATGCGGGTATCGTTATCGAACTTGGCGCAGATCCAGTTCGGGAGTATGGGCAACGGTTCGGTAAGCGTGAAACCCTCCGGCAAGGTGTCTTCCCAGCTCGGGTTCAGTGCAGGACTAGGGCCCGGGTTGTTGATCTGGATCTGGAACGTCGCCTGCTCACCCGCAATGACCGGCGTGCTCTTCAGCCCCTTGCTGATGGCCAGATCCGCACCCGCAGTCACGACCGTGGTTGCCGTATCGTTGTTGTTTTCCGGGTTGGACTCGCGTGGCTGCGAGAGGTCATCGCTGGGTTCCACCACCGCCAGGTTTTCAACCGTGCCGGTGGCTGCATTGACCTTGGCACGCAGAGTGAACGTGGCGCTGCCACCCTCCGGGATCGCAGCGCCCGTGTAGGTCGCCGTCATGCTGCCTTCGTTGAAGGACCAGTCCGAGCCCGCAAAGCTGCCTGGGACATAGGTTGGGCCGGACAGGCTGTCAGCTACCGTGAACCCAGTCGTGGGGCTCGGACCGTCGTTGTGCACCGTAACGGTATAGGTAGCAATGCCGCCGCCAATGATGGTCGCCGGGCCCTGCTTTACCAGGCGCAGGTCCGTGGAACGCTCCAGTGTCGTGCGTTCCTCCTGCCAGTTGTTGTTCGTGTTCCCGTCGTCGCCGTAGAAAGGCGGCGGCGCGGGTTGGCCCGGGCGCAGGCTCTCAACCGAACCGGTGATGGTATTGAGCTGATCAGCGAAACCAATCGCACCGAACAGCTTGACATCCTGCGTGGTGGCCCCGGAGATGGCACGGGTGTCCACTTCAAGGTCGAATATCAGCGGCTCCTCTGTCTTCAGCTCGGGTAGCGTGCAGGTCACGCGCACCGGTGTGGTGGCAGCAGCGGTACAGCTGTTCAACCCGTTGACTTTGCTCAGCGTCGCGCCCAGGGGAAGGTCGAATACCACCGCGCCATTGCTGACCGACTCGACATCGGAGTTGCTGGCCGTTATCCGGTACTTGATCAAGGCGCCGGCAGCCACCGGATCAAACCCCGTGTCACTGACATTGAGGATCAGATCACTCGCCATTGCAGTGGCCGGCGCTAGCCAAGCCAACGTCATTGCGGCCAGCGCACGGGTGATGCGTGTCCGCAGTCCCGATCGCTCCTGTTTGACTACGGCGACGTAGCCACCAATGGCACTGCACTGCTCGAAAAGACTTTTCACCGGGTAACCCCATTGCAAACGCGCGGCTACACCAGGCCGCCAGTTCAGCTGGCAGCCCGGGTAAGACGAGATTGGTTGGAAGACGAGCCGCCCCAAAAACGGATCGTCAGAACGACATCGCTATTCAGCGATGTCGTGAAGGCGGAATTCTTACGTCGGCCTTCGAGGGTTACAGTTCCGGTTTATGACGAAAACTCACGCAGACTCACGCCCGGGCGGTCTGGTGATCCGGATTTATCCGCTATCGCCTTGATTTAACGGAATTTTCATTCCCTTTAATTCACGAATGTGACGATGCGCCGCTTTTACAAACGTGACTCATAGGTGAACACAAAAGTGTGAACTACAGCGTCAGCCGGTAGCCCGAACCGCGAACTGCGCGGATCGGCAGGGTACAACGGGTGACGCTTCGCACCCGGTTCCGCAGACGGTGCACCAGCACCTCAATCCTATGCGGATCAAAGCTCCACGGCTGCTCGGTCAAGGCCGCGATCAGCCGGTCACGGCCAATCGTCTCATCAGGTGATGAGAACAAAAGCGAGAGGAATGCACGCTCAGCCTCGGTCAAAGCGAGAACTTGGCCGCTGGGCGCGCGCAGGTTCCAGCCACCCGATTCCAGCTCCCACGCGGCCGATGTTTCGCCGGCCACTGCGGCCTCGATCACCTGTGCCGGCTCACCCGGCAGGCGGCGACGCAGGCTGTACAGCTTGGCGGCGAGCAGTTCCACTTCCGGCCGGTGTGCCAGGCAGGCATCGGCGCCGGCCCACAGGCCTTCTGCAACGCGCTGCGGGGTTGCTGCATCCACCAGCAACACCACGCCCAGGTCATCACGACGGCGCAGGTGTTCCACAGTGGTGGAAAGGTCTTCGTCCACCAGCGCGGTGTCGATCAACACCACGTCGCACGGAACGATGGCGAGCTCACGGTACAACGCCGTAATGCTGTCCATTGCATGTACCTGTGCGCCGTAGCGCTGTAGCGGTAACACCACATCCAGGTTGCCGACTATCCATACGCGTAGCGGCGCCAACGCCCGCGCCAAAGCATCGTCAGCAGCCGCTGACACGTTGTCCAATTGTTGCGTTACCACACAATTTCCCCGCTGTGAGGCACATGACCCTGCCCAATATAGGGGAATATTAGCCCACCGTAATGTCAGTTACTGAGGCAATTCTTAAAGAGCTTTCTTACAGCGGTTAAGAAACGCCTGAACACGCCTTCGTTTCAACGCGTGATCGAGGTCTCGCATTTTTTGTGAACTGCCGCCGATACGCTGCCGCACGCGAGGTTGCGCGCGATGGAGTCATGTTTCGTTGCAGCGTGCGCGCATAACGCCTTATGCCGTGTGTAGCTGGCATTACAGGTTCGACGGGTGCGTTGGAATCTGCCGAAGAGGCCTGTGCATTGCGCAAAGCGGCGCGTTGTTTCATTGAAACTTGCGCGGTCACGCCTCATGCCGAACATGGCTCAGCACTGCCGTTGCGGCAGGTGTGCGGGAACGTCTCGGCAATGCCCTTGCCGAGCAATGCTCGACAAGGGCAACACGGTGCCGGTGTTACTCCGCCGGTACGCCCATTTCTTTCAGCAGTTCCGGTGCCGGGTAGACCTTGGCCAGCAGCCAGCGCAGGTAACGCATGTCCACATGCACCGCGCGCTTGTAACGCGGGTCGAACCACCAACTGGCGCTCACCGATTCCCAGTTGGAATCGAAATTCAGGCCAATCAATTCACCGCGTGCATTGAGCACCGGCGAACCGGAGTTGCCACCAGTGGTGTCCAGGTTGGTCAGGAAGTTGACCGTCTGCGTCTTCAGCACTGGATCGGCAGTGCTGCCGAAATCACCCTTGGCAATCGCCGCCAGCAACGGCTTGGGCGCGTCGAACGGCACCGTGTTGGTGTTCTTCTCGACGATGCCGGCCACGGTGGTAACCGGCGAATAGCTCACCGCATCGCGCGGATGCAGCGCTTCCACCTTGCCGTAGCTGATGCGCAACGTGCTGTTGGCATCCGGGTATACCGCGCGGCCCTGCTTCGCTCGCCAATCGAACAGTGCCTGCATGTAGGACGGACGCAGACGCAGTTGCTCGCCCTCGCGCTCCTTGCTTTGACGTTCGGCATCGAGCTGCGCGACCACCAGGGCCGCGGCTACTGTCGCCAGTGGATCGCTCTCGATGGCGCCCCCGGTGCGTGCGCTTTCAAAGCGCGACAGGCGCTGTGCTTCGTCGCCCAGTTTGGTCTGTGCGTACAACGCATCCAGACGCGTGGCCAGCTGCGCCGGCGTGCGCCCGAACAGCGTGTCGTACTGCGCATTGCGCTGCGCGTCGGGCAGTTGCTGATAACGGGTGAGCAGCGCGGTGACAATCGCTTTTTCCACCGTCGGGTCGTAACGACGCTGCACCTGCTTGAGCACGCCTTCGATCAACGCCTGGTCGCGCTGCTGGTAGCCGCTTTCACGCGCCGCGTCGGGCTTGGCCGATTCAATGCGCAGCCGTTCCAGCAACATGGCCGAACGCAGCAGCTGGGTCTGGCTGGACAACAACGTCACCAGGAACTCGCTGTTGCCCACTTCACGATCCGCGGCCAGCGAGGCGAACAAAGCATCGATATCGGCTTTGTACTTGCTGTCGGTGGCAGCCAGCATGGCCTGCTCGTCCTGCGCACGCTGGGCCTTGGCATCGCTGCGCAGCAGGCCTTCCAGTTCACCGGCCGCGCGCTTGCGGTTGTTCTTCAACGACTGCAGCTGCGAGGCGTAACGCGTGCGTGCATCGGCGTTGGTCTTGCCGACCGCTTCGATGGTGTCGATCAACTGCTGGAACACGTCAACGCGGCGCGGCAGCACGGTGTCGATCTGGTTGCCGAATTCAGCGGCGGTACGCAGGCGATACGTGGTGCCCGGGTAACCGGCCAACATCGCGTAATCGCCTTCCTTCGGACCATCCGCTGCCATCTTCAAATGTGCCGGCGGCTGATACGGAACGTTGTCCTTGTTGTACGGCGCCGGCTTGCCGTCCTTGCCCACGTAGGCGCGCAGCAGGGTGAAGTCACCGGTGTGGCGCGGCCACATGAAATTGTCGATTTCGTCGCCGTAGTTGCCGATCGCGCGCGGCGGTGCGTACACCAGACGAATGTCGGTCAGTTCCAACTGGCGGATGCGGTAAAAGTCGGTGCCGTAATACATGTTGGCCACCGAGCAACGCACGCCGCCTTCGGCTTCGCAGTCAGCGACGATACGCTTGCGTGCGTTTTCCACGGCGTCGTAATACGCACGACCGGTCTTGCCGCGTGCGTCCTTGAGCACGTCATCGGTGACCTTGTCGAAACCCACCGTCACCAGCACCCGGTAATCCGGATTGGCCGCGCGCTCATCGGCGCGACCCTGGGCGATGAAGCCCTCGTTGATGGTGTCCTGTTCCTTGCTGGCGTTGTACTGGATCACGCCGTACGCCACGTGGTGATTGGTCAGCAGCAAGCCATCGCCCGACACGAACGCGCCGGTGCCACCGCCAACCCGCACCACCGCGCTCAACGGTGGCGCGGTGACATCGGCCAGTTCTTTCGGATCACCGTTGAAGCCGGCCTCCTTCAGCGTTTTTGCCAACTCCGGCAACTGCGTGGGCATCCACATGCCCTCGTTGGCGTTGGCGGCAGCAGCCAGGCTCATGCCCAGCACCAGCGCAGCGGTAAGCGGTTTGCGCGTCATTGGATCTCCAGCGAAATACAGAACAGGCGTGGACAGTAGCGGCGCCAGTCAGGTGCGGCAACCGCCAGCGGTCATGGGGTTGGGGTTCACAGGCCGGGATGGGCCGCAACTGCAGCCTGCTGACCAGCCAAGTGCCAACCGGCCCTGATGCCGCCGACGGATCCCTACCCGGCACATCAAGGTCGTGGTTCCAGCGGCAGAGATGCTTGCCTACAATCGACGGCCAACCAGAACAGGCAGTCAGGGATGATCGTCGGCATAGATTTGGGCACCACGCATTCGTCAATCGGCCTGCATACGGCCAATGGCCCGGAGCTGTTCCAGAATCCACATGGCCAACTGCTGACGCCTTCGGTAGTCAGCATCGCCGATGGTGCCGTGCTGGTCGGCCAGGCCGCACGCGACCGTCTGGTCAGCCACCCCGGCGAGAGCGTCGCCCACTTCAAACGCTGGATGGGCACCGAACGCGAGACACGGCTGGGCGAGCACCGCTTCCGTCCGGAAGAACTGTCCGCGCTGGTCCTGCGTTCGCTGCTGGCCGATGCCGAAGCCGCACTCGGTCACAAGATCGAAGAAGCCGTCATCAGCGTGCCGGCCTATTTTTCCGACGCGCAGCGCAAGGCAACCCGCGCAGCTGGTCAGTTGGCCGGCATCCGCGTCGAACGACTGATCAACGAACCGACCGCCGCCGCGCTGGCCTATGGCCTGCAGCAGCGCGACGAGGAAGGACGCATCCTGGTGCTGGACCTGGGCGGCGGCACCTTCGACGTTTCGATCCTGGAACTGTTCGACGGCATCATCGAAGTGCACGCCAGCGCGGGTGACAATTTCCTGGGCGGCGAGGATTTCCTGCAGGTACTGGTGCAGGCCTTCAAGCAGGATACGGACCTGGATCCAGCTGCGCTGGACAGCTTCGAGCACGCACAACTCGTTCACCGTCTTGAACAGATCAAGCGTGAACTCAGCTCCCGTGGCGCAACCAATCTCGATATCACACTCGCCGGACGTGACCTGCAATGGACGATCGAGGAACCCCGGTATGCACAGCTCTGCGAGCCCTTGCTCCAGCGCATGCGCATGCCGATCGAGCGCGCCATCCGCGACGCGCGACTCAAGCCGGATGCATTGGACGATATCGTGCTGGTGGGCGGCGCCGCGCGCATGCCGATGGTCAGCCGCTTGGTGACCCGCATGTTCGGTCGCTTGCCGCTGCGCCACATCAATCCCGACCAGGCCATCGCGCTGGGCGCTGCGGTTGCCGCAGGAATGAAATCGCGCGACAGCTCCCTGCGCGAAGTGGTGCTCACCGATGTCTGTCCGTACACACTGGGCACGCAGGTGTCGCGAATGGCGCCGGACGGCAAGGAACGCACGGGCTATTTCCATCCCATCATTCAGCGCAACAGCGTGGTGCCGGTCAGCCGCGAAGACACGTTCCATCCCATCCGTGATGAGCAGAAGTTCCTGCGCATCGATGTCTACCAGGGCGAAAGCCCGACGGTGGACAAGAACATCAAGCTCGGCGAACTGCAGGTGCCATTGTCTGCCAGCAGCACCGGTGACCGCTCGGTCACCACCCGCTTCACCTACGATGTGGACGGCATTCTGCAGGTGGAAGTCACCGAGAACGCGACCGGCAAGCGCCACGAACTGGTGCTGGAACAGAACCCCGGCGTGCTCGCGCCGGAGCAGATCCGCCAGCGCTTGCAGGCGCTGGATGCACTGAAGATTCACCCCCGCGAGCAGCAGGTAAACCTGGCACTGATCGCCCGCACCGAGCGCATGTATTCGGAATACGTGGATCAGCGCGACCAGTTGCAGGGCTGGCTGCTGCAGTTCTGCGAAGCGCTGGAGAGCCAGGACATGCAGCGGGTAGAGCGCCACCGCCGCGAACTCAGCAAGGTGCTGGATGAGCTGGAGGGCGTGTATTGAACTGGGCGCTGGAAGTACTCGAACTGGAACAAGGCGCCGACGAACGTACGATCAAACGAGCCTATGCCCGGCTGCTGCGCGGCAACCGTCCCGACGATGACCCCGAGGCCTTCCAGCGACTGCACGAGGCCTATCAGACAGCGTTGCAGTGGCATCGCTACCGGCAGGATTCCGCCGACGAGCAGGAGGAAGACACGGACATCGAGGGAATCCATTGGACCTTCGATCTGAACGACATACGGGACGACCATGCTACGTTGACGGCCGTGAACGCCGAAGCCGTTCCGGTACCGCAGGCAGCTGCCGCCGTGATGCAGGCATTCGAGCAGCCCCCAGCCCCTTCGCCTGAAATGACGGAGTTCCTGCGCACGCATCTGGCACCGGACGACACCTTGCGGCCGCAGCCCATCGACGTCGACACGCTGGTCGAACGCATTGTCGATGCTGCCCGGACACTTCCTCCCAACGAATTCGACAGCTGGCTGCACGCCTGCCCGGAGCTATGGTCCCTGAGCGGCAAGGCGGATGCAGGCAGTGCATTGCTCGGTCGGTTTTACCGAGAAGCTGACTCCATCGGCGGCGCCAACTTCGACCTGATCGCCACGGCTTTCGGCTGGGACGAAGTCGGCACGCACGTTGATCCGGATACGTTGGCGTCCATGCGCGAGGGCATGCGCCAGCATTGGATATGGCAGGCAGGCAACGAGCCTGCTTTGGCACTGCAGTTGCAAACGGACAAGAACGCGCCGGTGTCGCTGCCCGAAACACGGCGATGCCGCATGCTGTTGACCCGTCCATGGCACCGCATGCAGGCCTTGCTCAGCGCGGTCAATCCAGCACACGTGCACATGATGCGCAGCGCCCTGCAGCACGTCGGTGGTTGCAACGCGTCCCTGCCGTGCCCGCCGTTGCGTGAAGAGCAGGTGCAATTCTGGCGCGATGTCAGCCATGAAGATCGACTCACCTCAAATCGCGTCCTGCTCGGCCTGATGCGCAGCCTCGGCCTGATAGCACTCTGGTTGCTGCTGCCATCGGCGACCTACCTGCTGCAGGCCTACGCGGATCTCAAGGCCGGCTCCGGTTGGCCGCCCGCCCGCGACCTTGTGCCGCTGGGCCTTGCCGGCATGTTGGTCATGTTGATCCTCGGCATGGGACTGCTGCCGTGGAAGCTGCTGCTGCGTTGGCTGACATCTCCTGGACCGGCGCGGGTACTGCTTGCCTTGCTGGGGCTGGCAGCCATTGCAATCGGACGAACCCAGATGAGTTTTCTGGGTGCCATGCTGGGAGGGGCGACACTGTGGATCATCATGCGGCGAGCGCTGCGCAACTCACCCAAGCTGGACCGCCTCGCCCCCGTGCTGACGATAGGCCTGTTCGTGGCCGCACCCTTCGTTACGACCAGCATGAACATCTCATACGCCGAACTGACCGGCGGACTGACGTTGGTGCTGGCATGCGTATCCGGCATTGCCCTCGCGCATCGCAACTACACACGTGCGCGCGCCTGATGTGCAGACTTCAAGGGAAGCGCAGCGTGATCGCGACACGCTGTTGATCTGAAGGCGCGGGGACGGTCATCTCCGCGCCTGCTCCCATGACGGCCGCCAGCCCGCCTTATTTCTCCGTGCGCCAGTTCACCGAACCGCGGTTTTCCACCGTGGACGATTCCACTTCGATGTCGAAGCCGCGACGCAGCAGGTACTTCAGCGTCAGCACCGAGCCGCTGCCGACCAGCGAAACGCCGTAGCCCACATAGAGTTTGGGCGTGATGTATTTGCCCACACCGATCACCGAACCGCCCAGCGCGCGTGATTGGCTGACGCCCGCATCATCCAGGCCCAACTTGGCGCCCACCTGTGCCGCCAATAGCCCGCTGCCGGCCGACAACGCCGCCGATGCTGCGTTGACCTGCTGCGCCTGGTCGCTGCTGGCCATGCTCAAACTGCGGCCCAGCACCAGATACGCCAGCGACTCGGATTGCGACATTGCCGGGTCCGACCACACGTCCACCTTCGGCGCCTGCGCGCGGCCGGTGACGTGGATACCGGCGGTGATATCACCGATTTCACGCTCGGCCTTGATGTTGATGCGCGGGTCCGAAACGATGCCGTAGTTCCACAGCAACTGGCCGTCGGTGATGGTCAAATCCTGGCCGTAGGCCTTGTAACGACCACTCACTTCCAGGCCGCCGTTGGCAGTCATTTCGCGGCCCGGACGGGCACGCACCTGCATGCGTCCGGTCAACGCACCCTTCAGGCCGAAGCCGGTCATCTTGACCTTGTCGCCGAGGCTGACGGTCAGGTCCATGTCCAGCGGTGAGGACGGGCCTTCTTCCGGGTCTACCGGGTCCAGCACCACCACATCTTCAGACACGGAAGTGCCGCGATCCAGGCGCTCCAGATCCAGATCGGCCTCGGGCACATGCACGCTGCCGCGCAGTTCCATCGCCGTACCGGCCAGGGTGAAGTTCAGATCCGGGTTGGCGACCACGCGCAGTTCGCTGGTGTTGGCCAGCAGCACTTTTTCGCCGGAAATATGCAGCTGCAGCGGCTGTGCATCACCAAACCACGACAGCCCGCCATCCACTTTCAGCGTGCCTTCGCCACCGGTTTTAGCCGAGGCATTGATCCGCGCCGAGCCATCGGGCTGGGCGATGAAACTGCCCGCGCCTTCGCTCAAGGTCAGCCCCAGCGCCGGCAGTTCGCCGGTGAAATCGCTCAGCTTGGCGTCACCGCCCAAGGTCGGCTGCGCGCGTGTACCGCGCAGGCTCACATGGCCTTCAATCAGGCCCTTGGGCCGCACCAGATCCGGCGAGAACAACTCCAGCCAGTACAGCCGCGACATGTTGAGGTACAGCTCGCCGTTGAGCGCGGCGCCCGGCTCCCAGCCGGTCTGCACCTTGGCATCAACGAAGCCGTCGCCCTGGAAACCGACACCGAGATAGCCCTTGATGCTGTTGGGCAGCAGGTCCACGTTGAGCGAGAAGTGGTCATAGCGCACCAGCTCGCCACGCGCGTTGTCGCCCAGGCGGATGCCGCCTTCGGCCGAGGCCACTTTGAAACCGCCCTCGAACGCGTTGCCGCGCGGGCGAAGTTCGCCATCCAGCGTGACCTCGCCGCGCAGATGCAGGCGGCGGCCTTCATTCGGCGGCAACCACGGCTGCACCAGCGCCAACGGCAGTGCGTCACCGCGCAGCGTCAGGCCATCACGCGGCCAGTTGGCACTCACGCACAACGCGCCGCCGGTGTCCGAGCCCAGGCAGGCATCGCCCAGCGTGAAGTTGCTGCCCTGCACGCTGAATGCCGATGGCTGCCGCAGCTGCCACGGCGCGCCCTTGGCCGGCGCCAGCCGCAGCGAGGCCAGTTCACCGCGCCATGCCTGCCCGGCCTGACGCACGCTGCCGCTCAGTGCGATGGCACCCAGCTCGTTGCGGGTGTCAGCGTCCAGCTGCAGATTCTGCACGCTGCCGCGTGCATCGACGCGCACGCTGTCCAGCAGCATGCCGACGTCAACAGCGCTGCCTTGCACCTGCAGCGCGCCGTTGTCGCCCTTCCACGGCAGGTGGCCGTTGATGCTGACCTGGCCGGCCTTCCAGTCGTCCCATTGCAGGCCGTTGCCGCGCAGGTCGGCGGTGATGTCCGGTTGGCTTGGCGTGCCGCGCAATTGCAGGGTGCCGGCCAGGCTGCCGCTGCTGCCGGGCAGCAGGTCGGACAGATGCAGCGGTTCCAGCTGCGCGTCCACGTTCAAGCGGTCGCCCACCTTGCCCTTGGCTTCGATGCGGCTGTCGCCCACCACCAAGCGCACATCGCCCTCGCCCTGCGTGCCCTGCAGCGCGAGCTTGGCGCGCGCTTCCACGGTGCGGCCACGCAGACGCCCGCTGAGCTTGGGCACGTCCACTGTGGCTTCAAAGCGCAGGTCGTCGGTGCCGGCCGGCGACGGCAACTGCTTGCCGGTGGAGGCCAGCGTGCCGGACAGATTGCCTTCCCAGCCCGGCAGGAAATAACCGGGATCGAAACTGGCCAGGGTGGCGTCCACATCCCAGCTCACGATCGGCGCCCACGCGGCGGCGCCGGTCAAGTCCAGTGAACCGCCCGGCGTGGTCGCCTTGAGTTGTTCGATGCGCGCCTGCTGATCGTTGCCGCGCACGTCGAAATCGAGACTGGCGTCCTGCGCGTCGCGGGCGACATCGGCCTTGCCGATCGCAGCCCAGTTCTTGAGATTGCCGGCCACGCCCAACCGCGCTTCTTTCAGGTGCATCGGCACCGGCGGCGCGCTGTCCGGCGCGGTGGGATCCGGCGCCGGCGTCCAGGTCAGCTGGTTGGCCACCACCGCAAAGCGGAAGCCGGGATTCTGCGCATCACTGAAATCGGCCGTGCCCTGCAACCGCACGCTGCCGCCGAAGACTTCGGCCACCAGCGGTGCAACGGTCAGCACCTGCTTGTCGATGGCGACGTTGGACGGCGCCAGCACCAGCTCGTTCTCCCCCTGGCGTACCCGGCCCTGCAGCTGCGCCTGGCCGCCGCGACCACGCGCGGTGAAATCCAGCGCCAGCGGTGCGGGCGCTTCGGCCATGAACTGTGCCGGCACCAATTGGCCCAGATCCAGTTCCTCCGAACGCGCGGCAATGTTCCACACCGGGTTGTCACGGCCGTCCAGAATCAGGCTGGCGTGCAGCGGCTTGGGCGCGTAGCCGGCCAGCGCCACTTCCATATGCGCCAGATCGCCACGCGCCACCAAACCCAGCCGTGCGGCCGGCTGGCCCGGTCGCGCCGGCATCAGTGCGCGCACGGTGAGGTCGGTTTCGTAATCGCTGCGCGGCAGGTAATGGCCGTCGATGCGGAAATCACCGAGGTTGCTGTTGACCTTGATCTGGGTGGCGCGGAATTCGCCATCGGCCGCTTCCAGGCCGCCACGGATGCGGGTGATGTCGATCACCGGTTGCTGCATCTGGCTGATGCGCAGGCCGTCAACCACGATGGTGTCAGCCTGCAGGGCCAGCGGCAGCTCGATGGCGGGCAGCACGTCCGGCCAGTTCGGCAACTCGAACGGCGTGTCTTCCGACGGGCCCAGCTCCAGCGTGGCGTCGGTGATGCGCAGCGCGTCCAGGCGCAGCTTGCGGCCCAGCAGCGGGCGGATGTCCGGATCCAGATACGCCTGCGCGGCGGTGAAGTGCAGGTCTTCGTAGCGGAAGTCGAGGTCGTGCAGGATCAGCGGGCCGGCCAGCGGGCCGTCGGCCTTGCTCCAGGTCAGCGACGAATTGGCGGGCAGCCGCGCCACTACCTGTGCCAGCAGCACTTCACGTCCGGCCACGGTCTGCAGCAGCCAATACACCGCAAACAGACCCAACAGCACCAGCACGGTGATGCTGATACCGCTGCGCACGGCAAGCTTGCGCAGGCGCGCCTTGCGCATGGCGCGCAGTTCGGCGATACGCGCTTCGCGCGCTTCCGGTGTCACGTCATCGGGGCGGCGGCTCACAGGTCAGCTCCGATGTTCAGGTACAGCTGGAAGGCCGAATCCGGGCTGTTCAAGCCGCGCGCGATATCAATGCGCACGGGGCCGACCGGGGATTTCCAGCGCACGCCGAAGCCCACGCCGGTGTGCAGATCAATGGTGTTGTCGAAGGCGCTACCGGTATCGATGAACACCGC
Organism: Stenotrophomonas sp.; assembly: GCF_050737575.1. Classification (GTDB taxonomy): domain Bacteria; phylum Pseudomonadota; class Gammaproteobacteria; order Xanthomonadales; family Xanthomonadaceae; genus Stenotrophomonas. The sequence continues at coordinate 177,473 of NZ_JBOHXW010000003.1, read as the reverse complement.
CGCGCCCCACGGGCCACCGTTGAAGTAATGCTCGTACTCAGCCGAGCCCACCACCACGTTCTTGGCACCCAGCGCGTACTTGTCCGGGGCCGGCGTGCGCGGGCCTACTTCGCGATAGGCGTAGCCACGGATGGAGCGGTCACCGCCGGCGAAGTAACGCAGGCTGGGTGGCATCGACACCAGATCGCTGGTCCAGGTGCTGCCGGCCTGGCCGCGCAGGATCAGGCGGTCGGCATCGCCTACCGGGATGTACCAGCGCAGGGTCATGTCGGCCTGGACAAAACTGGTGTCCGAGCCGGCGCCCTCGATGCCGCCGCGCATGGTGACGTTGCCGCTGATGCCACGGCGCGGAAAACTCTCGTCGTCCACGTTCACGTAGTCGCCGGTCAACTGCGGGTAGACCAGCGTGGAGTACTGGTACAACCGCCGGTCGAAGGTATTGCCGGAGTTGTAGCCCCAGCGCTCGCGCAGGGCGTTCATCGAGACGATGGCGGTCCAATGCTCGTTGATCTCGCCGCTGCGGCTGGCGATGAGCTTCACGTTGCGCAGGTCGATGTAGTCGGTCTGCTCGTCATAGGCGCTGACCGCGTAGGTGTACCAGCCGTCCAGCCAACGGAAGCCCGGCACGCGGTAACTGGTGATCAGGCTCTTGCGCCGCTGCGCGTAATCCACTTGGGTATTGAGCTTGTGACCACGGCGGTTGACGTAACGCCGCTCCACGCCGCCGCGCACACCGGCGCCACTCTCGCTGCCGTAGCTGACACCGGCGGTGTAGATGGTGCGCTTGGCCTTGGTCAGCTTCACGTTCACCGGCACTTCGCCGTTTTCGTCGGCCTGCTCGGGGTGCGGCTGGATGTCGATGACGCTGAAGTAATCGAGCTTGGTCAGCGACTCGCGCAGGCGGTCGAGCTTGCCTTCGTGCCAATAACTGCCCTGCTCCCAGTACACCAGCGGGTCGAACAGGCCGGGACGGAAGTAATCCTCCTCGAAGCTGATCGGCCCCATGTTGTAACGGCGGCCGCTGTCCCAGCTGAGGAAGATGTCGGCCGCATTCTCGGCGCGGGTGACTTCCACCTTGCGCTGGGTGAAGTCGGCATCGAAGTAACCACGCTCGGCCAGACGCCGGGTGATGGTGACCTTGCTGGCCTCGTAACTGACCGAGTCGAACACCTCGCCCTGCTTGGGCGTGAACGCCTCCAGATCATCCTGCAGGTAGCGGTCGCGCGAGGCCGGGCCGGTGATGGTCACGTCCTCCTTGCGCACTTTGATCTGCGAGCCCTTGTCCACCTGGATCACCACCTGCAGGTGGTCGCCGTCGCGCGGCGCCTCCACGGTGATGGTCGGGTTGTAGTAACCAAACGGCTCCAGCGCCTGCCGCGTCTGCCGCTCGGCCTGCGACAGCAGATACTCCAGCCGCGACTCGCCCTGGACCTTGCCGATCACGTCATACAGCGACAGCGAGACCTCGATGTTCTCGAGGAGAGCGGCGTCATTGCCCTTGTCCAGCCCCTTGATATCCACTTTCTGGACAGTGCCACGGGCATGGGCGAGGGGCGCTGCCAGAAACAACATGGCAATCAGAAGGGACAGGGTGATTCGGGATGGCTGCATGCCGAGCAGGATACCGGGCTCTACATGTCCAGCAAAATCACAATGTTGTAACGCAGCAACGGTTATTGGGACAAAATTTCCGCGTCTTGTGGCACGCATGGCGCAAGCGGCCAGGCCCACCTAACGACGTGCAGCAACCACCCGCGCAGGAGTGGTCTTGGCCGCGAAGCTCACAATACTCGCGCACAGGCGTGCACTCTGCCGCGCGGACCTTGTCCGAGGCGGATACGGCGCGCCCTTCGGATTCGGTGGCGTCGCGGCCAAGGCCACTCCTACATGTCGTTGTCTGGCGGCAATGCGCAGCCTGCGTTTTCTTCCAGAACATGCAAAAACGAAGGCCCGCTTGCGCGGGCCTTCGTTGCAACCACGTCCGCAGTGCGCAATCAGCTGGACAGATGCTCGATGGCGGCGACGCTGCCCAGGCGGTCGCCGAGGGTGCGCAGCAGCGCCAGACGGTTGCCGCGCAGTGCCGGGTCTTCGGCATTGACCATGACGTTGTCGAAGAACGCGTCCACCTGCGGGCGCAGGCGGGCCAGGCGGCCGAGCACGGCCACATAGTCCTTCTGCGCCAGCGCGGTGCCGGTGTCGTCGATGGCGGCGGTCACCGCTTCGGCCAGTTCGCTTTCGGCCGGCTCGCGCAGCAGCGATGCATCGATGCTGCCCGGGATTTCGCCTTCGGCCTTGCGCAGGATGTTGCGGATGCGCTTGTTGGCTGCCGCCAGTGCTTCGGCTTCCGGCAGTTGCGCGAAGGTGCCGATGGCGTCGATGCGACGGTCGAAGTCATACAGCGACGCCGGCTTGAGTTCGGCCACGGCATTGAAGTGCGTGGCCGGCACGCCCTTGTCGGCGTAGTAGCCCTTCAGGCGGTCGATGATGAAGTCGTAGAGTTCGCCGACATCGGCCTGGACAGTGCGCTCAGCCAGGCTCGCGTTCGCCGCAGTGAGCAGCGCGCGCAGATCCAGATCAAAGCCCGACTCGATGATCGTCCGCGCCAAACCCAACGCATTACGACGCAGCGCAAACGGATCCTTGTTGCCGGTCGGCTTCAACCCAGCCGCAAAACCGCCGGCCAGCGTGTCCAGACGCTCGGCAATCGCGAGCACCTTGCCCAGCGGCGACAGCGCGATGTCATCGCCGCCGAAGCGCGGCTGATACGCCTCGTCGATCGCCAAGGCCACGGCCGGCGACTCGCCGCCGACCAATGCGTAATGACGACCGGCGATGCCCTGCAGTTCCGGGAACTCGTTGACCATGCGCGACTGCAGGTCGTTCTTGGCCAGTTCGGCGGCACGCTTGGCCTGCACCGGGTCGGCGCCCACCTGCGTGGCGATGACCTGCGCCAGCGCCGACACGCGCTGCACCTTGTCAGCCACGCTGCCGAGCTTGGCTTGATAAGTGACGGTCTTCAGACCCTCGCCCATCGACACCAGGCCCTGCTTCAGATCTTCGTCAAAGAAGAACTTGGCATCGGAGAAACGCGGGCGGATGACGCGCTCGTAGCCCTTGGCGACTTCGGCCACATCCTTGGATTCGATGTTGGCGATGCCGATGAACTTCTCGGTCAGCTTGCCGCTGTCGTCCAGCACCGGGAAGAACTTCTGGTTGATCTCCATCGTCTCGATCAACGCTTCCTGCGGCACGGCCAGGAACTCGCGCTCGAAGCTGCACAACACCGCCGCCGGCCATTCGACCAGGTTGACCACCTGCTCCAGGTTGTCGTCGGTGATGCGCGCCACGCCGCCGGCCTGCGTTGCCGCCGCGTTGACCTCGGCGACGATGCGCTCGCGGCGCGCGTCGGCATCGACCAGCACATTGGCGGCCTGCAGCGATTCGATGTAATCACCCGGGTTGCTCAGCCACACCTGCTTGTCAGCCATGAAACGGTGGCCGCGACTCATGCGGTCGGACTTCAGGCCCAGCAGCTCGGCATCCACCACGTCATTGCCGTGCAGCAGCACCAACCAGTGCACCGGGCGGGCGAAGGCGTATTCGTGGCTGCCCCAGCGCATCGGCTTGGGGATCGGCATCGCGGCGATGGCCTCGCGCACGATCTCCGGCAGCAGCACAGCGGTCTGCGCGCCCGGGGTCGTCGAACGCAGCACAAAGCGCTCGCCCTTGGCGTCGGTGGTGCGCTCCAGCGCGGTCCAGTCGATGCCGGCCTTGGCGGCGAAACCCTGCAGCGCCTTGGTCGGCTCACCGTTGGCATCCAGCGCGATATTCAAATACGGGCCAAACACTTCCGAATGCTGTTCGGGCTGTTCGGTTTCCACGCCCGGCAGCAACACTGCCAGGCGGCGCGGCGTGGACAGCGGCTTTGCGCCATCGCGATCAAAGGCGATGCCACGCTTGGCCAGCCCGTCGATCACGCCATCAAAAAATGCCTGCGCCAGACCTGGCAGCGCCTTGACCGGCAGCTCTTCCACGCCCAGCTCGATCAGCAGCGGTTGCATGCTCATGCCTGCACCTCCTTGGCGGCCACGGCTTCAAGACGCTTGCCCTCGTACAACTTGGCAACCGCTTGGGCCAGCGCGCGCACGCGCAGGATGTAACGCTGGCGCTCGGTCACCGAGATGGCGCGGCGCGCGTCGAGCAGGTTGAACGAATGCGATGCCTTGCACACTTGCTCGTAGGCCGGCAGCGGCAGGCCGACTTCAATCAGCTTCTGCGCTTCTTTCTCGCAGGCGTCGAAGCGATGGAACATTTCTTCCACGTCGGCGTACTCGAAGTTGTAGGTGCTCTGCTCGATTTCGTTCTGCAGATAAACGTCGCCGTAAGTGACCGGCGTGCCGTCCGGGCCGTAGGTCCAGATCAGGTCGTAGACGTTGTCGCAGTTCTGCAGGTACATGCAGAGCCGCTCCAGGCCGTAGGTGATCTCGCCCAGCACCGGCTTGCACTCCAGGCCGCCGGCCTGCTGGAAGTAGGTGAACTGGGTGACTTCCATGCCGTTGAGCCAGATTTCCCAACCCAGGCCCCAGGCGCCGAGCGTCGGCGATTCCCAGTTGTCTTCGACAAAGCGCAGGTCGTGCACCAGCGGGTCGATGCCCAGCGCCTTGAGCGAATCCAGGTAGAGCTGCTGGATGTTGTCCGGGCTCGGCTTCATCGCCACCTGGTACTGGTAGTAGCGCTGCAGGCGGTTGGGGTTTTCGCCGTAGCGGCCATCGGTGGGACGGCGCGACGGCTGCACGTAGGCGGCATTCCAGCTTTCCGGCCCGATCGAGCGCAGGAAGGTGGCCGGATGGAAGGTGCCGGCGCCCACTTCCAGGTCCAGCGGCTGGATCAACACGCAACCCTGCTTTGCCCAGTATTCGTTGAGGGTCTGGATCAGGCCCTGGAAGGTAATCGGAACGTTGGGGGTCGCGGACATGCTGCCTGAGCCGTGCGTAAGGGGTGCGCTAGTATAGCGACCGACCGCGCGGCGGCCGTGCGAGCAAGGAGTTTGGGGTGGAACAGCAGGCCGCGCATAGCGCGCAGATACCGCCTATTCCGGTGAACATCGCCCCGGGAAGGCTGCAGTTCTCCAACGTCGCCTCGGCCCTGCTGGGCGATGGCATGGTGGCCGCGCACGACCAGGAGCGCATTCGTTTCTCGGCCCAGGGCGCGCGCAACGCCAGCGAAGTGCATCCGCTGGTGCTGTTGGCCAACCTGAAGCTGGCCGCCGCACCGCCGGCCTCCGGTGACCTGGCATTGGAGCGGCTCACCGAATGGCTGGCGGCACGCACCCACACCCCGCACCTGCGCATTGACCCTACCCGCGTCGATGTGGCCGCCGCCACTGCCGTGGTCTCCCACGCTTACGCACGCCGCCACCGCATCCTGCCGCTGGCGGTGGACAGCGAGCGCGTGCTGGTGGCCACCAGCGAGCCGATGGCGCGCGACTGGATGCCCGACCTGCAGCACCTGACCCGGCGCCGGATCGACCTCGTGCTGGTCAATCCGCTGGACCTGCACCGCTATTCGATGGAGTTCTTCGGCGTCACCCGCTCGGTGCGCGGCGCCCGTGGCGACGCCCGCGACGGCGGCAACAGCAGCGGCCTGCCCAGCTTCGAGCAGTTGGTGGAACTGGGCAGCTCGGGCGACGTCAACGCTGACGATCACCACGTCGTCAGCATCGTCGATTGGCTGCTGCAATACGCCTACGAACAACGCGCCAGCGACATCCATCTGGAGCCGCGCCGCGACATGGGCCGGGTGCGCTTCCGCATCGACGGCGTGCTGCACAAGGTGTTCGAGCTGCCGCCGTCGGTGATGACCGCCGTGATCAGCCGCGTCAAAGTGCTGGGCCGCATGGACCTGGCCGAGCGCCGACGCCCGCAGGATGGCCGCATCAAGACCCGCTCGCCGGGTGGCCGCGAAGTGGAAATGCGCCTGTCCACCATGCCCACCGCGTTCGGCGAAAAGTGCGTGATGCGCATCTTCGACCCGGATTCGGCGTTCAAGAGCATCGAGCAGCTGGGTTTCAGCCCGGAAGAGGCCGCCGGCTGGAACGAGTTGGTCGCCCGCCCGCACGGCATCGTGCTGGTCACCGGCCCCACCGGCTCGGGCAAGACCACCACGCTGTATTCCACGCTCAAGCGCCTGGCCACGCCGGACGTGAACGTGTGCACGGTGGAAGACCCGATCGAAATGATCGCGCCGGAATTCAACCAGATGCAGGTGCAGACCAACATCGACCTGGATTTCGCCAGCGGCGTGCGCACCCTGCTGCGGCAGGACCCGGACATCATCATGATCGGCGAAATCCGCGACCTGGAAACCGCGCAGATGGCGGTACAGGCCTCGCTGACCGGCCACCTGGTGCTGTCCACGCTGCACACCAACGACGCGCCCTCGGCCATCACCCGCCTGCTCGACCTGGGCGTGCCGCATTACCTGATCGCTTCCACCGTCAACGGCGTGCTGGCGCAGCGCCTGGTGCGCACGCTGTGCCCGCACTGCAAGGCGCCGGATACGCTCAGCGACGCCGATTGGGCACCGCTGCGTGATGCCCATGACGCATTACCTGATGCCGTCACCGCATATGCACCGGTCGGTTGCCTGGAGTGCCGGCGTACCGGTTACATGGGCCGCATCGGCCTGTATGAGTTGCTGCCATTGGGTTCGCGGCTGCGCGCGTTGATCACCCGCGACATGGATCTGGCCGGATTCAGCCGCGCCGCACGCGGTGAAGGGCTGCGTACCCTGCGCCGCACCGGGCTTGAAAAGGTGGCCGCAGGGCTGACTACAATCGAGGAAGTCCTGTCTGTCCTGCCGCCCTCGGAATGAAGTCCCCGCCGTTCTTGATCGTTGAAACCGGGCAACCGTTCCCGACCCTGCGCCGTTATGGGCGTTTCCCGCACTGGATCCGCGTCGCCGCCGGGCTGGAACAGGCCGAGACGGTGGTGGTCAACGTCGAGCATGGCGAAGCCCTGCCGGACCGCGCGGAGTTTGCCGCGACCATCGTCACCGGCTCGGCCGCTTTCGTCACCGACCGCGCCGACTGGAGCGAACGCAGCGCGCACTGGCTGCGCGACGCCGCCCACGACGGCATGCCGCTGCTGGGCATCTGCTACGGCCACCAGCTGCTGGCCCACGCGCTGGGCGGGCAGGTCGATTACAACCCGGCCGGTCGCGAGTCCGGCACCATCGTGCTGGAGCTGGAAGCACCGGCCGCCGCCGACCCCTTGTTTGCCGGCTTGCCGGCCAGTTTCCCGGCCCACGCCACCCACCTGCAGACGGTACTGCGCGCGCCCGACGGCGCCACCGTGCTGGCCCGCTCGGTGCAGGACAACTGCCATGCGTTCCGCTGGGGCGAACATGCCTGGGGCCTGCAGTTCCACCCCGAGTTCGCCACCCACCACATGCGTGGCTACGTCCGCGCCCGCGCCGACTGCATCGCCCGCCACGGCGGCTGCGCCCGCAGCGTCGCCCGCGAGGTCAGCGCCGCGCCCTTGGCCCGGCAGTTGCTGCGCCGGTTTGTGCGGCATGTGCGTCGGGGTAATAGTCACTGAGGCCCATGTTCAAACATCCCTGTTATGTGGTGCTTGAAATCCCCGATCCCGTTGCGGCGCAGGTCTTGGCCCTGCGGCGTCACTACGACGCTCGGCTGGCGGATTTTCCGGCCGAGATCACCATCGCCGGATCTTCCGGACTGGGTCCACTGGTTGCCGGGCAATCCGAAACGCGCGTGTTCGAGCAACTGCAAACGCTTGCCGAAACCCATCTGCCGTTGGCCTCTCGTTTCATCGGAATCCGCCGCTTTGCCAGCGGCCCGGTGACCTGGCTGCAGCCTGCCGATCCCGCTCCGTTTCTGGCACTTCATCAGGCCCTGGTGGACAGCAACCTTGCATTTCATCCACACCGCTTCGCCTATACCCCGCATTGCAGCCTATGCACCACTGAGCTCCCATCGGTCCAACAAGAGCAGCTGTTGGCCGAGGCCATCCCAAGCGATGCCTTCACACTCGGACAGCTGGCGCTCTATCAAGTCGCGGAGGGGCGTCCCGAATTGCTGCTCCGCTTCGGCCAGAGGCTTCCGTAGGCAGCGAACGTCTGGTGAGGCTTTCGTAGCCCACCTCAAAAGCTACCCCTCCTCAACCCTCCCGTTACTTGCGACTCATAACCCCAGCTTGGGTTTCGGGCGATAATCGGCCAGCGTCTGCAACGTTGCCGGCGATCCCCCCTGTTTCGGAACTGCAATGAGCGAGATTCACAAGGTGCCGGCGTCCGCCGGTGCGGATTGGTTGCTGACCGGCTTTGGCCTGCTCAAGCGCGCGCCGCTGGCGCTGGGTTCGCTGGGCGTGTTGTGGGGCGTGGGCACCTCGCTGGTGCTGTCGTTGGCCATGCTGGCGCCGGCGTCGCTGGGCCTGGTGCTGCAATTCCTGCTGATCCTGGCCGGCCCGTTGTTCATGGGCGGCATGCTGTGGGCGATCCGCGAGGTCGACCAAGGCCGTCATGCACGTCCGGTGCATCTGCTGCAGGGCGTGCAGGAAGGCCGTGCGCCGCACCTGCTGGTGGCGCTGATGCCGCAGCTGATCGCCGCGCTGGTGCTGGGTGCGCTGCTGTTCGTGCTGGTCGGTGGCCCCGCCGGCTTCCAGCAGCTGTCGGACGTGATGCTCAAGATCAACGAGATCAGCCAGTCCGGCGTGCAACCGGATCCAGCACAGATCGAAACACTGGTGGCGACCTTGCCGGCCGGCCGCATCCTGCTGTGGATGGTGCTGATGCTGGTTACCTTCGCCGCATTGACGCTGGCGCTGTTCGTGATGCCACCGCAGGTGATGTTCGAGAACCGCACCGGTGTGCAGGCGCTGCGTCAGAGCCTGCGCGCCAGCATCCACAACCTGCCGGCCATGCTGGTGTTCTTCGTGCTGGCCTTCATTGCGATCTTCGCGATCTATTTCGCGGTGATGATCGTGGCGCTGATCATCGGCATGATCGCCGGCCAGGCGGCCGCGCTGGCCGTTGCCCAGCTGCTGCTGATGGCGGTGCTGATGCCGGTCTTTGCCGGCGCGGTGTACGCGGCATGGAAGCAGATGCTGGCGCCGACCACGGCCGATACACCGTCGGCACCGACGTCGTCGGGCCACGTGTTCGAGGCCTGAGCCTCCGGTTTTGTCAGGCCGCAGGCTGGAATGAATTCCAGCCGTTTCTCCGGTCTTCCCAGGCGCTGGGATTTCATCCCAGCCCAGGATTCACGCCGCGTCGCGACTGCGCTTGATCAGGTACATCGCCTGGTCGGCTGCATGCAGCAGCGCATCCACCTCGGCGCCATCGGCGGGATACGCGGCCAAGCCGATGCTGGCGCTGATCGGCAAGCGGACTTCTTCACCGTCACGCAGGTACCGCATCGGCGCTGACAGCGTGGCACGCACGCGTTCCAGCAGCCGCTCCGCGTCCTGCACGTCCTCCAGCTCTTCCAGCACCAAGGCGAACTCATCGCCGCCCAGTCGCGCGACGGTGTCGTTCTCGCGCAGGGTGCTGCGCAGCCGCGCGGCCAGTTCGACCAGCATTGCGTCACCGGCGGCGTGACCCCAGGTGTCGTTGACGTCCTTGAAGCGGTCTACGTCCACATAGACCAGCGCGAACAGACCGCCGTGTCGCACCGCGCGATGGTGTGCGCTTTCCAGGCGGTCCATGAACAACGCACGGTTGGGCAGACCGGTGAGCATGTCGTGCATGGCCAGGTGGCGCATTTCCTGTTCCATCTGCTTGCGCTGCTCGACTTCGATCTCCAGCTGGCGGTTGCGCTCGGACAATTCACCCAGCGCCGCGCGCAACGCAACGCGATGCCGGTACAGCTCCAGAAACACCTGCACCTTGGACAACAAAATGGTCGCTTCCAACGGCTTGGCCATGTAATCGACCGCGCCGAATCCGTAGCCCTTGAGCCGGTGCACATCGTCGGCATAGGTGGCGGTGACGAAGATGATCGGCGTCTGCCGCGTACCTTCTTCCTGCGACAGGATTTCAGCCACTTCAAAGCCGTTGATGTCCGGCATGTAGACGTCCAGCAGCACCAGCGCGAACTCATCGTCCAGCGTCGCCTTGAGCGCGTCGTTGCCCGACGAGGCTTCGACCACTTCGACATCGAGCTTGGCCAGCACCCGGCGGATCACCAGCAGGTTGGCCGGGTTGTCGTCCACCGCCAGAATTTTGGGGCGCTGCGTGGCAGGCGATTTGGTCACGAACATAACGATTCCAACAAAAGAGAAATTTCAGGCAACGGCAGGCAATGGTCGGCGCCAGCGAGTTCAAGCGCGGCGGCCGGCATCATCGGCACCTGTGCGGTGTCCGGGTCCTGCACCACCACCGTGCCACCGGCGCGGCGCACCTTCGCGCAGCCTTCTGCACCGTCGGCATTGGCACCGGTCAGCAGCACTGCGAGCACGCCTTGGCGCCACACTTCGGCAGCCGATTCAAACAACACATCAATCGATGGCCGCGAAAACGCCACGCGCGGATCAACGCTCAACGCGAAACGATGGTCGCGCTCCAGCAGCAGGTGATAACCCGATGGTGCGACATAGATGCGGCCGGGCTCCGGCAGCAACCGTTCCTCGGCTTCCTGCACCGGCAGGCCGCTGCGGCTTTTCAGCAATTCGCAGAACACCCGCATGTCTTCCGAACCGCTGTGGCAGACCACCACCATCGGCACCGCCAACGGCTTGGACAACCCACCCAGCAGCACATGCAGCGCCGACAATCCGCCGGCAGAGCAGCCCACCACCACGATCTCCGGCGACGGCGCCTGCAGCGCACTCACAGCGTGCCCCCCGCATTGCGGTACAGCCGCAACTCGGCATCCAACGGCACGAAATCACGCGCGCTCGGCGCGAAGCGGATCGACTCGCGATTGCCCAAACACAAAATGCCACCACGGCTGAGGCTGTTGCGGAACAATCCCAGCACGCGGTCCTGCAACGCATCGGAAAAATAGATCAGCACGTTGCGGCACAGGATCAGCTGCGCTTCGCAGAACACGCCATCGCAGACCAGGTTGTGATTGGCGAAGGTCACCCGCTCCTTCAAGCGCTCGTCCAGCTTCATGAAGTCGTAGCGTGCGTGGTAGTAGTCCGACAACGTGTGGCGGCCACCCGCCGCCAGATAATTCTCCGAATACAACCGCGCATCGCGGATCGGGAAGATGCCTTCCTGCGCGCGCGCCAAGGCCTCGTCGCTGAAGTCGGTGGCGTAGATCTGGCAGCGGTCGTACAGGCCGGCTTCCTTGAGCAGGATGGCCAGCGAATACACTTCCTGGCCATGCGCGCAGCCGGCCTGCCAGATGTTGATCTGCGGGTAGGACGCCAGCACCGGAAACACGTCGTCGCGCAGCTTGCGGAACACTGCCGGGTTGCGGAACATCTCCGACACCGGCACCGACAACTTGGCGATGACCTGCGGCACCATTTCATCGTCACGCAGCACGCGTGCGGTCAGCTCGCCGACATGGGCGATTTCCAGCGACTGCACCAAGGCCTGCACCCGCCGCTTGAGCGAGGCCGGCGCGTAGCCGCTGAAGTCGTAACCATGCCGGCGCGTCATCGCCTGGATGAAGCCATCCACTTCGATGTCGTCAATTTCATCGCGGTGCGCAGCGGACGCGACCGGGCCTACTTTTGCAGCCATACGCGCATCATCGACAGCAACTTGTCCAGGTCCACCGGCTTGGTCAGGTAATCATTGGCACCGGCATCCAGACACTTGTCGCGATCACCGTGCATGGCCTTGGCGGTCACCGCGATGATCGGCAGGTTGCTCCATTCCGCACGTTTGCGGATCTCGCGGGTGGTTTCGTAACCGTCCATGCCCGGCATCATGATGTCCATCAGGATCAACTCGATGCCGGGATTTTCTTCCAGCTGCTGCAGCGCCTTGTAGCCGTCCTGCGCCATGCTCACGGTGACGCCGCGCGCGCGCAGTGACTTGGACAACGCAAACAGATTGCGCATGTCGTCATCGACCAGCAGCACCTGACGGCCTGCCAGGTGTTGGTCGTCCGATGGCGTGGCGTTGCCGCCGCGCGAGCCGATGCTGTGCAGGAACAGGCTCACTTCATCGAGCAGACGCTCTGGCGAACGCTGGCCCTTGATGACGATGCTGTCGGTGTACTGACGCAGCTTGAGGCTGTCCTCACGGCTCAATTCCTGACCGGAATAGATCACCACCGGCGGCACCGCCACCAGCGTGGCCGCGCGTTCGAGGAATTCCACGCCAGAAATCCCACCGAGATTCAGATCCAGCACGATGCAGTCATAGCTGTGCGTGGCGATGCGCTCCAAGGCCTCTTCGCCCGAGGCGACCTGATCGATCTCAACATTGTCTGCCTGCAGCAAACGCGTCAGTGCCAAACGCGAATCATCATCGTCGTCGACCAGCAGCAGCTTGCGTACGATCTTGCCGGCGACATCGAGCAGATGATCGAACGCAGCGATCAACGCCTTGCGATCCACCGGCTTGGTCAAGTAACCCACCGCACCCAATGCAACGCCCTTGGCGGCTTCGTCCACGGCGGAAATGAAGTGCACTGGAATCGCGGCGGTGACCGGATCGTGCTTGAGGTGCTGCAGCACCGACCAGCCGTCCATGCCCGGCAACATCACGTCCAACAGGATGCCGGTGGGACGATAACGCCGCGCCAGTTCCAGGCCGCTCTCGCCGTCGGCAGCGGCCAGCGCGCGGTGGCCCTTGCGGCGGATCAGGTCGACCAGAATGCGCGCGAACGCCGGGTCGTCCTCGATGGTGAGGATCACCGATTCGCCGGCCGCGATGGCATGGCGGTCATCGGGAATCCAGTCGATCAACGGCGCGGTCGCGGTGCGCTTGGGCGTCGGCACGAGCCGCTGCTCCACGCTTGTCGCCGCCGGCACCGTGCTGACCACGGCCGACCACAACGGCAACACCAGCGCGAAACAACTGCCCTTGTCCGGCGCGCTGTCCACCACCAACTGGCCGCCCAGCAACTGCGCCAAACGACGCGCGATCGCCAGGCCCAGACCGCTGCCGCCGTAATGGCGACTGGTGCTGGAATCCACCTGCTCGAACGCCTCGAAGATCGACTCCAGACGTTCTTCCGGAATACCGATGCCGGTGTCGCGCACCGACAACGCCAGATGCGCTTCATCAGCCGCCGCGCCCACACGCGTAAGCAGCGCAGCGTCGGCCATCGCCAGGCGCAACGTCACCTTGCCTTCGCGGGTGAACTTGAACGCGTTGCCCAGCAGATTGTTGAGCACCTGCTGCAGCTTGGAGCGGTCGGTGATCAGCGACTCCGGCACCGCCGGGTCCACCTCGATGGTGAACTCCAGCCGGCTTTCCATCGCCATGTGGCGGAAGTGGCGGGTGACCTCGCGGGTGAGCGCTTCCACCCGCACTTCTTCGCGATACACATCCATCTTGCCGGCTTCGATCTTGGACAGATCGAGGATGTCGTTGATCAGACGCAGCAGGTTGGAACCGGAATCATGGATGACCGCCGCGGCCTCCACTTCTTCGGCATCCAGATGGCCACTTTCATTCTCGGCCAGTTCCTTGGACAGAATCAGCAGGCTGTTGAGCGGCGTGCGCAGCTCGTGCGACATGTTGGCCAGGAAGTCGGTCTTGTACTGGCTGGCACGCGCCAGTTCCTGCGCCTTGAATTCGGTTTCGCGCTGCAGCACCTGCAGCACTTCCTTCTGCTCGTTGAGCACTTCGGTCTTCTGCCGCAGCTCTTCGTTGGAGGCCTGCAGTTCCTCGGCCTGCACACGCAGTTCCTCTTCCGACGCGGACAGCCGCTGCGCGTGCTCTTCCAGCTCCACAGTCTTGCCCTGCAACTCTTCGTTGGCGGCGCGCAGCTCTTCTTCCTGCGCCTGCAAGGCCACCTGCGAGCACTGCAGTTCTTCGGCCTGGGCACGGGTGTGATCGAGCAGCAATTGCGTTTCATCGGCGCGACGGATGTTGTCCAGGCCCAAGGCGGCGGGCGCCAGAACGCTGTCGATAAACGCCTCCTGGCTGGCACTGAAGTGGCCAAAACTGCCGAATTCCAGCACGCCCAACAGTCGGTCCTTCAACAACAACGGCACCGCCACCAACGTGTTGGGCTGCGCTTCGCCGAGCGCCGAATGCACGCCAAAAAATTCGTCCGGCACCTGCTGCACGCTGATGCGTTTGCGCTCCAACGCCGCCTGGCCGATCAAGCCATCGCCCAAGCCGTAGCGCAGGCCCAGATGCTTGCGCCGCTGGAAGCCGTAACTGCCCTGCAGCCGCAGTTCCTTTTCCTGCTCGTCAAAGACAAAGAACACACCGATGGGCGCACCGATGCGCGGCGCAATCTGCGATATCAGCGCCTGCGCGTAGTCGTCAGGCGTCTGCATTGCCTGCAGTTCGGCACTGACCTCACCGACACTGAGCTTGACCCAGTTGGCGTCACGCGAGGCCAACGAATTACGGCGGAACACATCCAGCGCGCGGGCGATGGCGCCAATTTCATCACCGCGTTCCAGCCCGCCGATTTCCACGTCCAGGTCATCGTTGGACAGGCGCGTCATCTTCTCGGTGAGGCGGTTGATCGGCCGTACCACCAGCCGCGAGATCATCCACAGCGTGCCAAGGATGATCAGGAAACCTGCCACCAGCAGCACCAACGAAATGACGTGCGCGCGGCCGATCCACTCACTCATGCGGCTGCGTTCTTCCAGCAGCATCGCCAGTTCCGAGTCGTAGATGCCATCCAGCGCGTCGGCCAGCGCATTGCCGTGGCCGGCATTGCTCACCAACTCCAGGCGCTGCGCAGGCGTCTGCGCATCGGCCTCGGTGCTCACGCTGCGCAGTACGTCCATCACTTCGGCATCCCAGGCGTTGGCCTGCACCTGCGTGCGCTGCAGACGTTCCACCTGGGTCTTGTCACCAACCGCAATGGCCGCCTGCAAGGCCTCGTCACGGCGCTCGCGCTGCCTGTTCAGCGCTGCCAGTTCCTGCGGGCCACCATCAAGCAGGTGGTTGCGGATGGCGATCTGCTGCAGGCGCACGGCCTGGATCGCAGACTCCACCTGGCGGATCACCTCGATCTTCTGGCCTTCGTGGCGGCGCGCCGCATCGTCCTGTCCGGAAGTGCGGTAACTGACCACGCTGGTGGCCAGGAAACACAGAAACACCAGGCCAAATGCGGCCAGCATCTTGCTCAGCAATGAAACGTTGTTGATCCAGCTGCCTTTGTGTTGCGTCATGCGGGAGTCCCCTGGCTGTCCCCAAGCCTGCCCGATGAAATGCGCGCAGCCTTACTGGCAGAAAGGTAGCGCAGAACGTGTGCAGGCGCCGTGCCCCCCGTGTTCAGGGGGCGGCAGTCTTGTCCTGATCGCGCGGCAGCAACCAGCGCGAGGCATGGATGCCCAGCTCGTAAAGCACGCACATCGGGATGGCCAGCATCAGCTGCGACACCACATCCGGCGGGGTCAACACCGCCGCCAACACAAAGATGCCGACCACCGCATAGCCACGGCCTTCGCGCAGTTGTTGCGGCGTTACCCAACCCAGCAACACCAGGATCACCATCGCCACCGGCAATTCAAAACTGAAGCCGAAGGCAAAGAAGATGGCCAGCACGAAATCCAGATAGGCGTTGGCATCCGGGGTGATCGCAATCACTTCCGGGCGGAAGGTGGTGAGGAAGTGAAACACCGCCGGCAGCACCAGGAAGAAGGCAAACGCGCAGCCGATGTAGAACAAGGCCATGGCCGAGCCCAGCAGGGGTACAGCCAAACGACGTTCGCGCGCATACAAGCCCGGCGCGACAAAGGCCCACGCCTGATACAGCAGCCACGGCACCGCCACGAACACGGCGGTAAAGAAGGTCAGCTTCAACGGCGCGAAGAAGGCACCGGCCGGATTGGTGGCGATCATCGACTGCCCGGCCGGCAGCTGCGAAATCAGCGGCGTGGCCAGGTGGGTGTAAAGCGTGCGCGAGAACGGCAGCAACGCCAGCAACACCACGCCCAAACCCATCAGCGCGCGCACCAGGCGCGCACGCAGTTCGATCAGATGTTCGATCAGCGGGCTTTCGTTGGATTCATTGGCACTCATTGCGGGCGCTCCTGCGACACGGGCGCGGTTTCCGCAGCGGGCGGCGGGGCGGGCGTATCCAGCGGAATGGCGCGGTTGACCATTTCCGACTCCAGCGCGGCGGCGGGAACAATCGGGCGCGGCTCGATCACGCGCTCGCCTTCAACCGGCGCCGGCACTTCATGCAACGGAAGCGCTTGCTGCTGCACATCCTGCTGGAACGCATCGGCGCCGTCGCGAACCTGTTGGGCTTGGTCGCGCAGTTCGGTTTCCGCTTGGCGCATCGACTGGCGGACATCCTGCAGGTTGCGTTTGATTTCCTCGGCGTGCAGTTCGCGTTCCAACTCCTGCTTCACCGAATCCCATTGGCTGCGGGCACGCCGCACCCACAGCCCGGCAAACCGCGCCGCCTTGGGCAGGCGCTCCGGACCCAGTACCACCAACGCAACCACCGCAATCAACAGCAGTTCGCTAAAGCCGATATCAAACACGCCCGGAACTCCGGATCAACGCGCTTGGTTGTCGTGCTCAGCCTGCTTGTCGCGGCTCTTTTCGGCGTCACG
This sequence comes from Stenotrophomonas sp., assembly GCF_050737575.1. Classification (GTDB taxonomy): domain Bacteria; phylum Pseudomonadota; class Gammaproteobacteria; order Xanthomonadales; family Xanthomonadaceae; genus Stenotrophomonas. The sequence goes on along the minus strand of NZ_JBOHXW010000003.1, from coordinate 160,788 downwards.
CGACTCATCGCCCAGCTGTGCAGCCGGCTTGTCCTCGTCGCGCATGCCCTTTTTGAATTCCTTGACCGCACTGCCAAGATCTTTGGCGCCGCTGGTCAACTTCTTGGTGCCAAACACCAGCAGAACGATGACCAACACGACCAACCAGTGCCAGATGCTGAAACTGCCCATGATCTGCCCGCGTAATTAGTGTGGAAGGTGGACGAGCATAGCGCACACAGCCTGAGCCAATCGCTATGCCAAAGGTCAGTTGTCGCCGTCCAGCGACTCGGTGCGGATTTCGCCCTCGGTCACCGGCTGGAAGCCCGCGTGCGGCTCGGCCTGGGCCGGGTTGTTCTGCAGCGGCGCGGTGGTTGCGGTATCGGCGCCGGTTGCGACGGGAGCCTGAACGCTCACCGGCGCCGCACGCGTTGCCGAGGCTTCCACCGGCGCGGCGGTGCCCTGCGTTCCGCGCTTCAGGCGGGCGGCGTAGGTGGATTCTTCCAGACGATCCCGGAAGGCCACCACGTCACTGGACGGTGCTGCCGACAGCCGGCCTTCGATGATCATGCGCGGCGTGGTGCCCTGGCCGTAGGCATCGAGATTGGCGGCGTCGTCGATCTGCAGTGCCGCACCATCCAACGCCACACCGGCAAACAGACCGCGTGCACGCGACCACGACCAGATTTCGGCCTTGAGCTGGCCGTCGGTGGCGGCGGCGGCATTGCGGCCCACCGGACCAGCGGCCACGCCGGCATCGGCGCCGAGGGTGAACTTGCCGTTGACGATGTTGTCCAGGCTGCGGTCGTTGCGGAACACCAGGATCACGTCGGAGGACTGCACGCCGGCCTGGAAGCCGATGCTGGCGCCGGTGAGCTTGATGAACACCGGGCTGGACCAGCTGCCGTCGGGCGTTTTGACCGACATCAAGCCATGCCCACGACGCCCGCCCAGCACCAGACCAGCCTTGATCGTGTCGGGGATGACGACGATCGCGCGGCCTTCGTCGAGCAATTTGTCCGGAATGGCCTGCTCGGGAATCTCCTGGATTTCACTGAGCACACGCACCGCATTGCGGGCGCGCTGGTCTTCCTTGGGGCCGGCAAAGGCAGTAGCAGACAGCAGGCTCGCGGACAGCAGCAGAACGAGGCACGGCAGGCGGCGCATGGTGAACTCCATAGGTCGATGCACAAGAAGATATAGCAAGTGCCTGAAATTAGGGGCGCAGCGATGAATCAGTGGTGAGTGGCCGGGACTACGGGAACGAAAGCGGGGCGACGGCCGACGTTGAAGCAAAAGCCCCCTCCCCAGCCCCTTCGCTACGCGAAAGGGAGTGAGTGGTTTCGCTTGCCGAAGAGAACGCTCGCTGTTTGTTTGGCCGAAGCCGATTCCAGCCGCCTCCCTTGCGCAACGCGCAGGGGAGGATCGAGGAGGGGTGCCCTCGCGATTGCGGTTCTCCTCCCGCGCCTCGCCCTACCCCGGCCAGACCTGCGAAAATGCGCGCATGTCCGACGCCCCCACTACCGCGTTGCTCGCGGTCAATCTAGGCACGCCAGAGACAGCCACCGCCCCGGCGGTGCGTCGCTACCTCGCTGAGTTCCTCAGCGACCGGCGCGTGGTCTCCCTTCCCCCGCTGCTGTGGAAGCCCTTGCTGCACGGCGTGATCCTGCCGTTGCGCAGCGGCCGCTCCGCACATAAATACGCGCAGGTGTGGTTGCCGGAAGGCTCGCCGCTGGCCGTGTATACCCGCCGCCTGGCCGAAGCGATGCAGCGTGAATTGCCGCAATGGCGGGTGCGCGATGCGATGCGTTACGGCACGCCGGCATTGCAGCCGGCGCTGGATGCGCTGGTGGCGGAAGGCGTGCAGCGCATCGTCGTGCTGCCGCTGTATCCGCAGTACTCCACCACCACCACCGCTTCAGTCGAAGACCGCGTGCAGCACTGGCAGGCGCGCAATCCGCATATCGAGGTGCAGTTGATCCGCGATTACGCCGACGACCCGCAGTGGGCCGCCGCCGTGGCCGCTTCCATCACCGCGCATTGGCAGCAACACGGTCGTGGCGACAAGTTGGTGTTCTCGTTCCACGGCATTCCACAGCGGCTGGCCGATGCGGGTGATCCCTATCCACAGCGCTGCCAGGCCAGTGCCGAGGCGATCACCGCCGCACTTGGGCTGTCGGCCGATGAGTGGGAGCTCACTTATCAATCGCGCTTTGGCCGTGAACGCTGGCTTGAACCCTATGCCGAGCCGCGGCTGTGGGCGCTGGCACAAAGCGGCATGAAGACGCTGGACGTGGTCTGCCCCGGCTTTGCCACCGACTGTCTGGAAACCCTGGAAGAAGTGGAACTGGGCTTCACTGCGACCGTTGCCGAGCGTGGTGCGCGCATGCGTTACATCCCCTGTTTGAACGACGCTCCTTCGCATGCGCGCGCTCTGGCGACGCTGGCGTTGGCACAACCGGCATGACCGTAACCGCGTTCGAACTTGAGCTGGACGGGCAGCGCGTTGCCGGCCTGCGCAGCGGCAAACCCGGCGGGCTGAAAGTGCTGGCCCTGCACGGCTGGCTGGACAACGCGGCCAGTTTTCTGCCGCTGGCCGCGCAGTTGCCGACGCTCGATATCGCAATGGTTGACCTGCCCGGCCACGGCTTCAGCGATCACCTGCAACTGACCACGCCGTACACCACGCCACTGGCCATCGTGCAGACGCTGGCCATTGCCGATGCATTGGGTTGGGAGCGGTTCGTGCTGCTCGGCCATTCCATGGGCGCCGCCATTGCCAGCCTGGTGGCGGCCGTGGCCGGTGAACGCGTGCAGGCGCTGGTGTCGATTGAAGCGCTGGGCGGCCTGGCGGCACCGGCCAACGAAACCGTGCAGCGGCTGCGTACCCACGTAGACGCGGCGATGAAGCTGGAAGCCAAGCAGCTGCGTGTGTTCCCGGATCTGTCCGCGCCGGTGCGCGCACGCATGATGGTCAACCAGCTCAGCGAGGCATCCGCACGCTTGCTGGTTGAACGCGGCGTCAAGCAAGTTGACGGCGGCTGGACCTGGCGCAGCGATCCACGGCTGATGTTGCCCACCGCGGTGCGCATGACCGAAGACCAGGTCTGCGATGTGGTCAGCGCCATCCAGTGCCCGGTGCAGGTGATCTATGCCACGCCGGCGCAGGTGTATTTCCCCGAGCCGGAACGCAGCCAGCGCGCCGCGCTGCTGCCCGACGGCCGCCTGCACACCTTGGCCGGCCATCACCACGTCCACATGGACGACCCCGAAGCGGTGGCTGAGATCGTCCGCGACTTCATCGCTGGCTTGCCGGACGCCAGCTGAACACGGGGCCGCCGAAGCGCCCCGCACGGTTCAGTACCGTGCCGCTTGGCCGATAGGTCGGTGACCACCGTCACATCGAGAACGTCGTGACGCGGGCCTGCAACGGGCCTGCGATGCCCGCACTGTATGGCTTTTCCGTCCCCCCTCCGGCCCGGTGTCATCACCGGCCTGCTCCTGCTCGCCTGTTGGTTGGGCTGGGTCACCACCAGCCTTGCCGCCCTGGGCCAACGCCCGGCCGGTGATGCGGCGACAGTGACGGCGATGCTGGAAGAACTGCGCGTGCGCGGGCAGCTTCCCGCCACCGGAAAGCCCGCTGCGATCCGCCTGAATGCCCTGGACTGCAACTGCGAAACACCCGCCCAGGCATGGGCGGACATTGCCGATGCGATGCGCGATGCCGACGGGCAGGTGCTCGACACAACCCTCACCAACACCGCAGGTCACGAGCTGCTGGTGCTGGCCGCCGATGGCAGCGCCCGTTATGCCGGGCCGATGTCGCCCACCGCGCTGTCCTGCGGGCGCAGCGACAACCTGCTCGTCAACGGGCTACCGGAATTGCTGGCCGTGCACAGCCCGCCCTTGTTTCTTCCTCCCCGCTGTTCCTGTTGAACCGGAGTCCCCCAATGTCCCCCCGCCCCCTGTCCGCCACGCCCCCACCCGACGCCTATTACACGCAGCTGGCGCGCGGGGCCGACCGTGTGTTTCTGCTGTTCGGCCTGTTGCTGACCATCGCCTCGCTGGGCATCGCACTGTGGAATGGCCAATGGCTGCCGTTCCTGGCGGTGAGCCTGCCTTCGTTGGCCGTGATGGCACTGCAGGTGCGACTTGCACCGGGCACGTTGCTCAGCCGTATCACCGTGGCGCTGGTACTGATGGCGTTGGTGGCCGCCACCATCCAACAGGCGCATGGCTTGGTCGAAATGCATTTCGGCGTCTTCGTGGTGCTGGCGCTGCTGCTGTATTACCGCGACTGGATTCCGGTGGCGGTGGCCGCAGCCGCCATTTCGGTGCACCACCTTGCGTTCTATTGGCTGCAGACACGCGGCCTGCCGATTCGCGCATTCGCCCCCGGCAGCGGCCTGAGCATCGTGCTGCTGCACGCGCTGTATGTGGTGGTGGAAGCCGGCTTCATCGGTGTGATGGCGGTGCAACTGCGTCGTCAGGTGCGCACGCTCGGCGCTGCGCCGGCCAAACTGCGTGCGGTGGTGGATGCAATCGCCGCCGGTGATGACGTGCACGCGCTGGCCGATGTGTCGTGCTTTGCGCCCGGCACCTTGGCCGATGGTGTGATGCGCATGCAGGCGCAACTGCAGGAACGGCAACAGCACGAACACGCGCTGCATAGCGAAAACGTACGCATCCGCGCATCGCTTGATGCCTCACGCACCGGCATGATGATTGCCGATGACCAGCACATCATCCGTTACGTGAACCACTCGGTCGTGGCGCTGCTGCGCAATCAGCAGGACACGCTGCGCAAGGCCTTCCCCGACTTCGATGTGGACACGCTGGTCGGCACCAGCATCCACCGCTTCCATGCCAATCCGGGCCGCATCCGCACGATGCTCGACCAACTGAAGCAGCCGCATCACGGCCGCATCCAGATTGGTCAGGTGCATTTCAGCCAGCTGGTCACGCCGGTCTTCAATCCCGACAACAGCCGCAGCGGCTTTGTCGTGGAGTGGCACGACCGCACCCAGGAGCTGCAGCTGGAAAACAACGTGGCCAGCATCGTTGCCGCAGCTACTGCCGGTGACCTCAGCCAGCGCCTGCAGCCGGTAAGCAGTGCCGGCTTCATCCAGACCCTGACCGTGGGCGTCAACCAGTTGCTGGATACCGTGGCCGGCGCCACCGGTGAAATCCGCGCGATGCTCGCCGCGTTGGCGCAAGGCAATCTGGACCACCGCATCACCGGCGAGCATGCCGGTGATTTCGAGGCAATGAAACGCGACGCCAACCTCACCGCCGAACGCCTGGCCGACATCATTGGCCAGATCAAACAGTGCTCGCAGTCGATCACCACCGCCGCACGCGAAATCGCCAGCGGCAACGATGATCTCTCACGCCGCACCGAGCAGCAGGCCGCCAGTCTCGAAGAGACCGCCGCGTCGATGGAAGAACTGACCGCCACCGTGCGCCAGAACGCCGAGTCCGCGCGTCACGCCAACACGCTGGCCATCGGCACCGCCGGTGTGGCGGCGCGCGGCGGCGACGTGGTCGGCCAGGTAGTGAGCACCATGCGCGCCATTGAGCATTCGTCACACCGCATCGCCGAGATCATTTCGGTGATCGACGGCATCGCCTTCCAGACCAATATCCTGGCGTTGAACGCGGCGGTGGAAGCGGCACGCGCGGGCGATCAGGGACGCGGCTTTGCGGTGGTGGCCTCGGAAGTGCGCACGCTGGCGCAGCGTTCGGCCACGGCCGCGCGCGAGATCAAATCCTTGATCGACGACTCGGTCAGCAAGGTCGGCGACGGCACCGCCTTGGTGGCGCGCGCCGGCAGCACCATGGACGAGATTGTCACCTCGGTGCAGGAAGTAACCACGCTGATGACGCGCATTGCAGCGGCGTCGCAGGAGCAGTCGTCCGGCATCGAGCAGGTCAACCACACCGTCGTGCAGATGGATGAAACCACGCAGCAGAACGCGGCGTTGGTGGAAGAAGCCAGCGCGGCGGCGCGTTCGATGGAACAGCAGGCGGAGGCGCTGGCGGGTGCGGTGTCGGTGTTTCAGTACTCGGAACAAGGCAACGCCAACCTGCATCCAGCACGTCATGGCGCCTGAAAGAAGCAAAGCCCCTCTCCTGCGGGAGAAGGGTTGGGGTGAGGGTAGGCACAGCGCACTACTGTGTTCTCAAGTGCGCTGCCGTACCCCCTCATCCGCGCTTCGAGCACCTTCTCCCGGGGGGGAGAAGGAAAGCGACGCTAGCCGCGCACCTGCAACAACTGGTGCAGCGTGCTCTTGAGCTTGCGTCCTTCCACGCGCAGGTAATCGCGCTCCTGCTCCCACTGCGGGAAGCGTGCTTCCACTTCGGCCCAGAAGGCCGGCGAGTGATTGGCCTGCAACAAGTGGCACAGCTCGTGGACCAGCACGTACTCGAACGCCGATGACCTTCCCAGCACCAGGGCCAGGTCCAACGCCATCGATCCATCCGGCGCCAGTGATCCCCATTGCGAAGACATCACTTTGACCCGCAGTCGTGCCGGTGCACGCGACAAGCTGGGCAGATATTTCGGCAACCATTGGCCGACATCGGCGCGCGTCTGCGCTTCATAGAACTCACGCAGCGCGCGACGCAATGCCTGCTCGCCGGCACGCGCTGGTAGCTGGATGCACACACCTTCGGCGTCGATTTCGATGCGGGTGAAACGGCCTTCCTGCCAGCGCACCGGCAGCAGCTGCCCACGCAGCGGCAACAGGCCGGGTTCGCGCAGCATCAGCGGCGGCGTCATCAAGCCATCGCCGCCCAGTCGCGCCAACTGCTGCTGCAACCAGTGCCGGTTGGCCTGCAGAAAACGCTCGCCCGCGACCAGGCTGGCGCGCAGCGGCATCGTCAGCCGCGCGCCGCGCTCATCGACACTGAGCTTGAGCCGGCGCGCACGCGGGTCGCGTACACGCAGCACCTCGATCTCGTCATCGTCCAGGCGCAACCGCACCGTGTCGCGCTGGATCACCGGCGCGGCGGGTGCGATCAGTTTGCGGAACAGGTCGGTCATGCGCACAGCATAGTCCCGGCGCCGTTACGGAACCGGGTAGATGCCAACCGGTTCAGCTGTCGGCCTTGCTCAGCTTGAACGCCTGCTCCAGCAGCAGGAACAAACGGCGGATTTCACCGCTCTGCAGCGCGAAGCGCGCGTCCAGTTCGGCGCGACGGCCGTCTTCGTCGATGTGCTCCAGCTGGTCCAGCGCACCGTCCAGGAACTTGAGCTTGCGCACGATCAGGTCTTCACCGAGCACGAAGGACAGGTTGTCCTCGAAAATCAGCGCCAGCTTGGTGACCTGCTTGCCGGCGTCCAGGTGCTTGTCGATTTCGTCGCAACGCAGTTCCTGGTGCTGGCACTTGACCACCGCACCGCCCTCGGCCGGATCCTTCATCTCGCACTCTTCGCCCAGCATCAGGCCTTCCGGCAACGGCTCACCGGCAATCCACGAGGTGAGGATCGAACGCGGCGCCACTTCCGCATTCAGCGGCATCGCCGGGAAGCTGCCGAGCATGCCGCGGATGTCGCTCATGACGTTCTCGCCGGTCTTGCGGCTGGAACTGTCCACGGCCACATAACCGTGCTGCAGATCGAGGAAGGCATCGGTGCGCGAGCTCTTGACGAAGGCGCGCGGCAGCAGTTCGTGCAGCAGGTCGTCCTTCAAACGCTTGCGCTCACGCCCGCCGGGCTTGCGGCCTTCCTTCTCTTCGATTTCTTCGAGCTTGCGCGCCAGCAGATCGTTGACGACCACGCTGGGCAGGATCTTGTCTTCGCCGCCGACGGTCAGCCACAGCGCGTCGCCAAGGCGGTGCGAGAACTGCGTTTTTTCTTCGCGGCCAAACGGCGAGATGAAACCGCGCGAAGTCATTTCCAGCGCGCCAACCGGCTTGAGCACCACCTGCGGCAGCAGCGTATCGACCTCGGAAAAATCAATGGACGTCGGGAAGCGGAACAGCGTGAGATTTTTGAAGAACATGAATTAAGGGCCGGGAATTGGGAACAGGGAAAGGGGAATCAAATGTGAGGCGTGCGTCCTTCTCCGCTTGGGAGAAGGTGCCCAGCGGGCGGATGAGGGTCGGGCAGCTGAGCGAGCCTGCAACTAATGCGGTACGCCAACTCCAGCCACCGGGACAGAAGCAGGTTGGTCGACCGGCAGGTCAGCTTCAACCCACGCCGACGGCGCATCAGGCCGCGATGCATCGTCACCGCGGCCCAGCGCCATGAAATCGAACAACGCGGCATCGGCCATCTGCGACGGCTGGATGTTGCCCAGCGCGCGTGAAATCTGCTCGATGCGGCCGGGGTGTTGCGCCTCCCACTGCTGCATCATCACGCCCACCTGCCTGCGCTGCAGGTTTTCCTGGCTGCCGCACAGGTTGCAGGGAATGATGGGAAAGTTGCGCGCGGCGGCGTACTCGATGATGTCACTCTCGCTCACATACGCCAGCGGGCGGATCACCACATGCTTGCCGTCATCGCTGAGCAGCTTGGGCGGCATGCTGGAAATCTTGGCGTGGTGGAACAGGTTCATGAAGAACGTCGCCACCCGGTCATCGCGATGATGGCCCAGCGCGATCTTGGTAAACCCGTGGCGCGCGGCGTGGTTGTACAACGCGCCGCGACGCATGCGCGAACACAACGAGCACAGGGTTTTGCCTTCCGGAATCAAGCGGCTGACCACGGAATACGTGTCCTGCTCGATGATCTGGAACGGCACGCCCAGCGCAGTCAGGTAGTCCGGCAGCACCTGTTCCGGGAAGCCCGGCTGTTTCTGGTCCAGATTCACCGCCACCAGCTCGAACGGCACCGGTGCCTTTTTCTGCAGCTGCAGCAGCACATCCAGCAAGGTGTAGCTGTCCTTGCCGCCGGACAGGCAGACCATCACCTTGTCGCCGGCCTCGATCATGCCGAAGTCGGCAATGGCCTGGCCCACCTGACGACGCAGACGCTTGCCCAGCTTGTGCTGCCCACGCTCGGCCACGCGCGGATCACGGGTGCGCGGCGCAGGTGCAGACAGGGGAAGGACCGAACTCATCGTTGGCATTCTACCGGCTGCCCCCGGTCTCCACAGCGACCCTCAGCAGAGGTTTCAAAAAAGCGTCATGGGCTCGTCACCCCCGCCTGACAGCATCCCGGCTCCCCTCACTCCACAGTTGATTACGTCGTGCTCCGCAATCGTCTTGCTTCTGCTGTCAGCTGCGCCCTCGTTGTTTCCGCCCTGATGCCGGCCTCGGCCTTCGCCCAGAACGCGGCCACCTCTCCCGCCACTTCCGCCAAAGACCTGGACACGGTGATCGTCACCGGCCGCAGCGGAACCGGCATCCGCACCAAGGCCGAAACCAGCTATTCGATCACCAATATCGAAGAAGAACAGCTGCGCATGCAGGCGCCGACCAGCGTCACCGAGGCACTCAAATCCGTGCCGGGTTTCTGGGTGGAGGCCTCCGGCGGTGAAGCCAGTGGCAATATCCGTGCGCGCGGCATCCCGGTGGATGGCTTTGGTTCGGTCACGCTGCTCGAAGACGGTATTCCGGTGGTGCACGATCCGGCGTTGGGCTACCTCAACGGCGACCAGGCGTTCCGCCTGGATGAGACCATCGAGCGCGTGGAAGTGGTGCGTGGCGGGCCGGCCTCGGTGATGTATTCCAACGCACCGGCCGGCGCCATCAACTTCATCCCGCGCCAGGTCGGCGAAGAAGCCAGCGGCGTGTTCAAGTACACCGTGGGCGACAGCGGTTTGAACCGCATGGACTTTGCCTATGGCAGCCCGTTGGCCAACGACTGGAAACTGCTGCTCGGTGGCTTCTATCGCGTGGAAGACGGCGTGCGCGACCCGGGCTTCAACGGCAATGAAGGCGGCCAGTTCCGGCTCAACCTGGCCAAGGAATTCGAGGGCGGGCGTTTCAGCATCGACGCCAAACACCTGGATGACCGCGTCGCGCTCTACCTGGGCATCCCGATGTACACCAACGGCAACGGTGACATCCGCGCGGTGCCCGGCTTCGACGGCAACCACGGCACCCTGGCTGGCCCGGAAACCCGCTACCTGTCGATGAAAACCGCCGATGGCCGCGGCTGGGATTTCGACAACAGCGAAGGCACCCACGTAAAGCGTGACCAGCTTACGCTGAAGCTGGAAACCGAACTGGGCGGTGGCTGGGAACTGGCGCAGTCCGCGCGTTTCAGCAAAACCGACACCATCCGCAACGGCGTGTTCCCCAACGCACTGAGCACCGCGGCCAGTTTCTTGGACGGGCAGAAAGGCCTGTTGAATTCGGTGCCGGGCGCCACCGCGCTGGGCCTGCGCTACCTCAACGGCAGCGGCAATTTCGACATCGCCGGGCAGAACGGCAATGGGCTGATGGTGACCGCCGGCCTGCGCGGGCTGGACATCCCGGTGCGCGAGTTCGTCAACGACACCCGCCTGATGCGCAGCTTCGACATCGGTGGCCAGCAGCACAACCTCACCGTCGGCTATTACATGGCATCGACCAAGGAGGACTACCGCCGCTATTCGTCCTCGATGCTGCTTGATGCCAAGGACAACGCCAGCGTGCTGGATCTGGTGGCGCTCGATGCCAACGGCGATGTGCTGCAGACCTTCAGCGACAACGGCGTGTGGCGCTACGGCTACGAATGGAACAACGCCTCCGGCGAGCAGAAGAGCCACGCCTTCTACGTCAGCGACGAGTGGCAGGTGAACGACAAGCTGCGCATCGACAGCGGCCTGCGTTGGGAAAAGGCCAGCAGCAGCGGCTGGAATGAAGTCCGCGAACGCGTGAACGGCGGCACCCTGGCCACCTCGCAGATGCTGACCGGCTCGGGCCTGTACGTGAACCACGACCTGTCTTCGGACGACCTGGGCTGGTCGGTGGGTGCCAACTGGCAGTTCAGTGACAGCATGGGCCTGTTCGGCCGCTGGACCTCGGCCTTCCGCCTGCCCAGCCTGGGCAACTACCTCACCCGCAACGACAACTGCGACGCCACTTCGGTCGAGACGGTTGCCGCCTGCGTGGCCGGCAACAACGCCGTGGCCGATACGCAGACGATGGATCTGGCCGAAGTCGGCTTCAAGTTCGCCAACCCGCTGTTCAGCGCCTACGCCACCGCGTTCTACACCCAGTACGACAACGTCGGCTTCAGCAACTACCACTTCAATGCCGACACCGGCGTGTCCACCCGCGAGACCGGCTACGCCAGCACGCGCACCTTCGGCCTGGAGCTTGAAACGGCGTGGTACCCGAGCGATTGGTTCGACTTGCGCGTCAACGCCACCTGGCAGGATGCGCAATATCGCGACCTGCGTTACAGCGAGCTGGTGGATGGTGCGCCGGTGCTGCGCGACTTCATCGGCAACCAGCTGATCCGCGTGCCGGAACTGAGCCTGCGCGCCGTTGCCGGCGTCAACCTGCTCGACCAGCGCCTGCGCCTGCAGCTGGCCGCCGAACACCAGGGCGAGCGTTTCGTCGATACCGCCAACTCGGTGCGGTTGCCGTCCTATGAACTGCTCAACCTCAGCGCGCGCTACGAGCTGACCGACCGCTTCTCGATCTACGGTTATGTCGACAACCTCACCAATTCGCTGGGCCTGACCGAAGGCAACCCGCGCGCGGGTGAACTGGCCAGCAGCGATGCCGGCGCCAATGCGTTCATCGCCCGGCCGGTGCTGGGCCGCAACTACCGCCTGGCCGTGATGTACCGCTTCTGATGCGCGGCCTGTTCCCGCTCCTGCTGGCGGCGCTCGCCGCCAGCACCTCCGCCCATGCCGCCGACGTCCTGCACCTGCAGGGCACGCTGACCGGCACGGATCATCAACGCTACCTGGAGCTGCCGTTCCAGGTGCCGGCCGGCACCGGCCGGGTAACGGTCACGCTGCAGCACGATGGCAGCAAGGAACGCACCGTCATCGACCTGGGGCTGCTCGACGCCAATGGCTTCCGGGGCTGGAGCGGCGGTTCGCGCTCGACCATCTCGGTGTCCCGCTACGACGCCACCGGCGGTTACCTGCCCGGTGCATTGCCACCGGGCCAGTGGAACGTATTGCTGGGTGTTCCCAACATCCGCAGCAAGGTGCGCACGCCCTACAAGGTTGACGTCACCCTGTGGAGCGAGGCCGACGTGCAGGCCGGCAAGGACCGCCCGGCGCTGGTGCTTGCCGAGCGCCCGGGCTGGTATCGCGGCGACCTGCACATGCACAGCACCCACAGCGACGGCAGCTGCAGCAGCCAGCAGGGCAACAAGGTGCCCTGCCCGTTGTTCCTGAGCCTGCAGGCAGCGGTGCGGCAGGGTCTGGATTTTGTCGTGGTCACCGAGCACAACTCGGTCGCGCATCTGGAAGAACTGGTGCGCCACCAGCCCTGGTTCGACCGCCTGCTGCTGATCCCGGGCATGGAGGTCACCACCTTCCAGGGCCACGCCAACGTGTTTGGCGTCAATGGCCCGGTGCCGTTCCGGCTGGGCGACACGCTGCCGGACTGGAACCCGGTACTGCGCCAGGTGGCCGACAGCGGCGCGGTGTTCTCGATCAACCATCCGGCGCTGTCCTCCGGCGAGGACTGCATGGGATGCGGCTGGACGCCGGCCAAGCCGGTGGACATGACGGGCGTGCACGCGGTGGAAGTGGTCAACAGCACCCAGGCCGACGGCCCGCGCGCCGGGGTTGGCTTCTGGGAGCAGCAACTGCAGCAGGGCCACCGCATGACCGCAGTCGGCGGCAGCGACAGCCACAACCCGGGGCCGGCCGATGGCCCGTCACCGATCGGGTTGCCGGCCACGCTGGTGCATGCCGAGGGGCTGTCACGCGAAGCCTTGCTGGCCGGCATCCGGCAGGGGCGCGTGGTGGTGGACGTGCGCAATGCACGCGGCAGCCGCCTGGACCTGCGCCTGGAAACCGACGATGGGCGCGGCGCCGACATGGGCCAGGAACTGGCACTGGCTGCCGGGCAATGGGCGACCCTGCGCACCTCGCTGGACTATCCACAGCCGGTGCAGTTGGAGTTCATCGTCGATGGAAAGCGCCACCGCGCCGCTTTGGAATCCGGCGACGACGGCAGCCAGCAAGCGAGCCTGCGCTGGCGTTCGGACGGCAAGCGTCATTGGCTGCGGGTGGACGCGCGTGCCGCCGATGGCAGCCTGCTGATGCTGGGCAACCCGGTGTATGTCAACTGGTCACCCTGAGCGGCTAAGCTGGCGGCATGTCCAACCTGCCGCCAGCCAATGAACTGCACCAGCGCATCGCCGAGCTGCGGGCCGAGCACCGCAGCCTGGATGAGCGCATCGCACGCCTCGCCGCCAACCTGGACGATGATCTGGAAGCCAAGCGCCTGAAGCGTCGCAAGCTGCAGCTCAAGGACTGCATCATCAAGCTGGAAAGCCTGCTGATTCCGGACGAGCCGGCCTGAGTCCAGCCCGATTGCCCTGAAGGGCTGCCGGCGTCGCACCGGCAGTCCACTCCTCCAGGAATTGCAGAAGATCCGCCTCCACCTGCGCGCGCCGGCTGATGACCAGCGCATGGCCGGCCTGCGGATATTCGATGTAACGCGCACCGGCGATGCCCGCAGCGCTCACCCGCCCGCTCAGCGTTGCCGGCACGCTGGCATCGGCGCCGCCATGCATCACCAGCGTCGGCACCTTGATGCGCGCCAGATCCGCACGCAGATCGGTGTTGAACCAGCTGCGTGCCGCCTCGCTCGTGGCCCGCGCCGATGCCTGCAATGCCATTGCCATGTACCACTGGTGAGCGACATCGCTGGGCGGCGGGGCGCCATCACCGCCCAGGAAGTCATCGGCCAACTGTTTCAGTACGCCGGGGCGATCATGCGCAAGCGCGGCCAGCAGGCCATCCAATACGGCCGTTGCCACGCCTTCCGGGTTGTCCGGGCGCTGTGCCAGCAACGGTGCGGTGCCGGCCATCAGAACCACCTGGGCGACGCGGGCGTGACCATGCCGCGCCTGATGGCGGATGACTTCGCCGCTGGCCATCGAAAAACCCACCAGCGTGACTTCATGCAGGTCCAGGTGCTCCAGCAGTTCCTGCAAATCATCGGCAAGGCGGTCATAGCCATAGCCGAGCCAGGGCTGGTCCGAGCGACCAAAGCCGCGCCGGTCGGGGCAGATCACCCGGTAGCCCTGTTGTGCCAGCAGCATGGCCTGCCGCTCCCACATGGCCGATGACAGCGGCCAGCCGTGCAGCAACACCACCGCGCGCCCCTGGCCGGAATCGGTAAAGAAAATCTGCGTCCCATCCGACGTGGAAAAACTGGGCATGGCAATCAACTCCGGGGCTCAGGCACTGGCCAGCAATGCGGTTTGAAGGAACGGATAGTCGGTGTAGCCGCGCGCACCACCGCCATAGAACGTGCTCGGGTCGGCCTCGTTGAGCGGCGCACCGCTGCGCAGCCGGGCCACCAGGTCCGGATTGGCCAGCGCCCAACGCCCCACCGACGCCATGTCGGCCAGCCCGGCATCAATGTCGTCGGCCACGGCCTGCAAGGGGCGATTGACCCGGTTGACGATCAAGGTGCCCGGCCAGCGGCGGCGCAGTTCGGCCAGCAGCGTGTCATCGCCACCATGGGCCAGGTGCAGGTACGCCAAGGGATACCGCGCCAGTTCCGAAACCAGGTGGTGATACAGCGGATCGCGCTCGGCGCCTTCATTGATGCCGCCCAAACGCGACCCGGGTGACAGGCGGATGCCGGTGCGGTCCGCACCGATGGCGGCGGTTACCGCCTCCACCACTTCCAGCGCAAACCGCACACGCTGGGCGACGCCACCGCCATAGGCGTCGGTCCGCTGGTTGGCATTGGGCGACAGAAACTGCTGGATCAGATAGCCATTGGCGGCATGGATCTCCACGCCATCGGCACCGGCTTCCATCGCCCGCGTTGCCGCGCGCGCATGGTCGTCCACCGTGGTCTGGATCTCCGCCCGCGACAGCGCGCGCGGCGTGGGAATGTCCTTCATCCCGCCGAGCGTGAACATCTGCTCGCCCGGTGCGATGGCCGAGGGTGCGACCGGCTGGCGGTGATGCGGGGTGTTGTCCGGGTGCGCCATGCGGCCGGCGTGCATCAACTGGATGAACAGGTGCCCGCCGGCGTCATGCACGGCGCGGGTCACGGCTGCCCAGCCGGCAACATGCCCGGCGCTGTGCATGCCCGGCGAGCCCGGGTAGCCCTGGCCGTCGGCCGAGGGCTGCGTCCCTTCGGACACAATCAGCCCGAAGCCGGCACGTTGCGCGTAGTACTGCGCCGCCAAGGGTGCCGGCGTGCCATCGGCCAAGGCGCGGGAACGGGTGAGCGGGGCCATGGCCAGACGATTGGGCAGTTGCAGCCGGCCAAGTTGAACGGGGTTCCACAAACGCTTCATGGCGGGTTTCCGATAGGTTGCCGAGGGCAGGACCGCCAGCTTGGATGTATCGAAAATGATCCGATAGCCATAATCTTTGGACACCCCGTCTCGAAAATGAGCCATGGATCTTTCCGCGCTGGTCGATTTCCACCTGGTTGTCGATGCCGGCAGCTTCAGCCGGGCCAGCCGCGACACCGGGCGGCCCAAGGCCACGCTGTCGCGCCGGGTGCGTGCGCTGGAGCAATCGCTCGGCCTGCGCCTGCTTGAGCGTGGCCAGCACGCGCTGCACCTGACCGAAGACGGCCGCGCGCTGTTCGAGCGCACCCGCGCATTGGTGCGGGAGATCGAAGAGGTCGGGCAATCGCTGGTCTCCGGCAACACCGCCCCACGGGGCCTGCTGCGGATCAGCGCACCGACGCTGTTTGCCACCACGTTCGGCGGCCGCATCGCCGCCGGCTTCGCCAAGCTCCATCAGCAGGTGCAGTTGGAGCTGGTCGGCGAAGACCGTCGCGTGGACTTGGTGGAAGACGGCTACGACATCGCCATCCGGGTCAATCCACAACCGGACAGCGAACTGGTGGGCCGCTGTTTCGCCCGCGACCGGATGTGGCTGGTGGCCGCCCCCGGGTTGCTGCCACCGCCTCCGCAGGCCGATGGCAGCCCCGCTAGCGTTGCCGCGGTCGCCATGCTGGGGCTGCCACGTCCGGCCGGCTGGCAGGTGGAGCGCGGCGGCCAGCGTTGGCAGGTGGCCCCCGATTTCCGGCTGCGGCTGTCCTCCTTGCTGATGGTGCGCGAGGCGGTGTTGGCCGGTGCCGGCGCGGCGTGCCTCCCTTCTTCCATCGTCCGCGACGCGGTGGATGCGGGCCGCTTGTCGGTCTGGAATGCCGACATCGAAGACGCCGTTGAACTGTGGGCCCTGCACGCCTCACGGCGCCTGGTCAGCCCGAAGGTGGCCGCCTTCCTTCAGTATCTGGTCACGGCCTTTCCGGAACGCAGGCTGTGATCCAGATCGCCGCACCACACAGCTGCGGCGGCAATCAGCCGCTACTGGCGGTGATCACCGCCGCAATCAGGCGAACCAGACTCACCTGGCCATGTTCGCCGGTCTTGTCATAGATGGTTTTCAGCCGGCCCAGCGCCGTGCCGGGGGTGATGCCGCATTCGCGCGCGGCGGCGGCGACGTCGGCATGCCGATAGAGCGCCAAGGCCAGCCGCGCCTCGGCCGCAGTCAGGCCGAACAGGCGCTGCAGGGTGGGTTCCTGCGAGACCGGTGCCTGGTTCACTTCGCGCGCGAACACCAGCAGCTCCCCTGACTCCTGCATGGCGGCGGCCGGTAGCCGGTGGGCCGTCATCACCAGCGCGGGGCGGTCATTGGCGTCATGCAGGACCAGCTTCTCGACATCGCCCCCCACCAGCAGGCTGGCGCCGCGCAATGCACGTTGCAGCAATGCCTGCAGGCTGGCGTGCGCACGTCCATTCACCGCCAGTGCGCCGGCGTCACGCCGGAGCAGGCCACTGCCGAGCAGGGACTCGGCGGCGGCATTGGTACGGCAGATATGCAGCGCGGCATTGAGCATGAACATCGCCACCGGTGAGTGCTCCAACGCCTGCTCCAGCGTGCTCACCTGCTGCTGCAGGCCACCGATGCGGCGGAGCATGGCGTAGGCGTTGATCCAATGCGGCGTCAGCGCGCGCAGCAGGCCCAGCTCGGCTTCGCCGTAGGCACGCTTGATGTCGCCGTGGCACAGCGACAAGGTCACCGAACTGACGCCGTCGTACAGGCCTACGGCAGCCACCTGCTGGACGATGCCCAACTGCCGGTAATAGGCGTTGTAGAAGCCGCTGCGCAGCGCTTCGCGGCGCGGCAGCATGTCTTCGGTATCCAGCACCCGGCCAATCGCCAGCTGCGGCGTCACCCGCTTCATCCACGGATCGTCACGCAGGTCCAGCTCGGCCAGCAGGCTCGCCATGTGCGCGTTGTCCACGCCATGGATATGGCTGACCTGGCCCTTGCCGGCGGCAACATCGTGGATGAGCACCCCGGTGATGGGGCTGTCGGTGGCGTCGGCCAAGCGCTGGTTGAAGGTGTCCAGCGCGGAGAGGTCGAGTACCGAGGCGTAGAGCGGTTCCAGCAGGTCTTCCAGCCGTGGCTTAACGGACATGCGGCACCCCCGCTGAACCCGCCGCGCGGCCGCAGCAGGTACGCGACACAGTCTTGCCACTCGGTTGCGCCGGCCCCACCCGCCGCGTGCGTTTTTGCATGACAACCCCCTGTCAAGCCCCGGCTGGGAGTGTTCCCATTTTTCCGGTTGCGATCAACTGCGATGGCTGGCAGCTGCCGCCCGCTCGGTGGAAGACGGGTGGCGGCGTTCATGGCGGAACGCGCGGCCTCGGCCACGCAGCGCACCAGGGGGAAACATGGGTACTACGGCACGCTTCAGGATCGGTGAATGGAATCGCCTGCCACAACCTGTTTTCCGGTTGTGACGCAACAACAGGGAATGGACTCGGCATATGACGAGCAAGCGCAATCCCATCGTATTGACCGCACTGCTGACGCTGACAGCGGCCACGCCGCTGCAAGTGCTCGATGCGCCGTTGTGGTGGGAGCAGAACAATCCGCGCAACACCACTGAAGGCGATACAGCAGCCAATGCACAGGCGCTGCCGCATCGCGTCGATTCAAACCGCAAGCACTCCATGTCAGCCATGCAACCGACGCCGCTACAACAGCAACGTCTGGTCGAACAAAACCTGCGCGAGACATTCCGGGGCACCGCCACGTCCTGCGCAGGCGGCGGCAAAGCGATCCTGTACCTGCGCGGTGCAACACCATCGCGCAGCGGCTGCAGTGTCAACTTTGAAGCGCGCTGCCGCGGCAGCGCATCCGCCCGCCGAACGCGCTTCAAACACGCCCGCTACGGCGGCGCCGGCTGCGGACAGGACGACCGCATCCGTATCGGTGCGATGGCTTGCGCCCCGGCGCAGGTGGAGATCCAGATGACCGACGCCCGCTGCGACTGATCCGTGCTGCCGGTCAACGGCCCCGGGGCGGAACACGTGGCAAAGCAGGCGCTGTTTTCAACCGACGTACCACAGGCAATTTCGCAACAGATTGGGGATTGGGGATTGGGGATTGGGGATTGGGGATTGGGGATTGGGGATTGGGGATTGGGGATTGGGGAAGTGCGGGTTCGGAGCGGAGCGGTTGCACGGCGTCTGGCCCAAGGCCAGTCACATCGCGCCTGCTCCTGATCCAGCAACGGGAAGGGGGGGCAAATTGCCCCCCCCCCTTTGATCCAAACGATTGATTGGCAAGGCCAGATGAAGGCAACTCACTCGCCTTTGGGCTTGCCCTTGCTCAGCTTCGGCGTCATCGCCTTCTGAATCTGCTGGATGCTTTCTTCCGGCGATTGCGTCGTTTTACGAAACCGGCGGCTCCGCCGGCTTCACTGCCTCCGGGCTCACACGCTCGATGGTGTGGCGCAGTTCGCGGCCGAGGATGAACTTGGCGTCCTTGGCCCAGGCATCGAGGCGGTCGTCGAACAGCAGTTTGCTGTTCTCGTCCGGCCATACCAGGCGCAGTTCGCGCATCTTCTGGATGAAGCCACGGAACAGCGACTTGTCGAAGAATTCCGGTGCAGCCGGTGCATACAGCAGGCTCAGGCGCTGTGCGGCCTGTTGGCACAGGCTTTCCAGTTCGGCGGCGCCGAGCGTGCCCGGGCCATTCTTCACCAGCACCGAGATGGCGATGTAATAGCGCTCGAATGCCTGCTGCAGCGAATGGCCGATGGCACGCAGGCGGAACACTTCATCGGTCTGGCCGGTGCTGCGCGCAAGCATGCCGCCATCGTCTTCGCCGACGTGCTGCAGCAAGCCTTCGCGCACGAACACGTTGATGGTCTGGTCGATGCGCGCGGCGAATTCGTCCTCGCTCCACGGCAGGAACAACTCGGCCTGCAGGAACGGATACAAACCACGGCCCAGTCGCAGCAAGCCGCCACGGCTCATGCGGCGATTGTTCTGGAAACAGCACGCCACCCACGACGACGCGGTGAACAGGTGCAGCACGTTGTTGCGGAAATAGCTGAGCAACACCGCGGTGTCGCCGCTCACGCTCAGCACGTCGCCCAGCGGGTGCTTGACCCGGGTGAGGACGTTGATTTCCTCGGCGTGGGCAATGATGCGCTCGGGCGAATGCGGGGTGACCGTGACGCGGTCGGAGTACGGCATTTCCACCAACAGCTTCTTGCTCAACTCGATCTGCGCGATCAAATCGGCCTCACCCATCGCGTGCTTGGGTGTGGACAGCAATGCCAGCGCCAGCAGGTTGATCGGGTTGACGTCGGCGGCGGCGTTGATGCGCACCTGGATCTGCTCGGCCAGCGTATCGACGGTGCCCGACAACCAGCTCGGTTTCTCGTCTTCGGCAATCGGCTGTCCGTCCCATTCGGGGGCTTTGTGGGCCAGCACATCGTTCAACGCGATGGGCTCGCCGAAGTTCACCACCACCTGGCCGAAGTTCTGCTTGAGCACCTTGGGAATGCCCCACAGCAGCGCCCAGATCGATTCCTTTTCCTTCGGCCGACCGGTCAGCTCGTCCAGATAGCTGTTGCCCTCCATCAGCTTTTCGTAGCCGATGTAGATGGGCTGGAACAGCACCGGCTTGCGCGGCTGGCGCAGGAACGCGCGCAGCGTCATCGAAATCATGCCGCCCTTGGGCTGCAGCAGACGGCCGGTACGCGAGCGCCCGCCTTCGACGAAATATTCAATCGAATAACCGCCCGCCACCAACTGCGCGACGTACTCGCTGAGCACCGCCGAATACAGCGCATTGCCCTTGATCGAGCGGCGGATGAAGAACGCGCCGCCCTTGCGCAGCAGCGTGCCGACCACCGGCAGGTTGAGGTTGATGCCGGCCACGATATGCGGCGGCACGATGCCGCGGTCGTACAACAGATAGCTCAGCAGCAGGTAGTCCATGTGGCTGCGGTGGCTGGGCACGTAGACGATTTCGTGCCCGGGCGCGGCTTCCTTGAACTTGTCCAGGTGATGCACCAGCACGCCGGCGTAGATGCGGTTCCAGACGTGGCTGAGCATGAAGCTGGCCGAGCGCACCACCGGGGTGGAGTAGTCGGCGGCAATTTCCCAACCGTAGCTCTGCGCCTTCTTCCAGGCGTCGGTGAGCTTGGAGTTGTCGCGCTTGGCCTGGACGGCGATGGCTTCGCGCACCGAGTCCGATTCCAGCACCTTGTCCACCAGCAGCCGGCGGGTGGACAGATCCGGGCCGATGATCGATTCGCGGATGCGGCGGAAATGGGTACGCAGCACGCGCTGCAGCTTGCGCACGGTGCGCTCGGGCTCCAGGCCCTCGTCCACGGTATTGCGCAGCGACACCGGCGGGGCGAAGCGGACAATGGTGTCGCGCCCGTTCAACAGCACCGCGAGCAGGCGGCGGAAGCGGCCCACCAGCGCCCAGTTTTCCGAGAACAGCACCGCGAACCAGCCGCTCTGCTTGTCCGGCGCACGGCCGACAAAGATCGACACCGGCACCAGGTGGATGTCCAGCGCCGGGTTGGCGCGGTGCGCCTGCAGCAGCTTGGCCAGCGAGTCGGAGTGGGTCTTGGCACCGCGCTGTTCGGGGATCAGCGCGCTGTTGCTGGAACGCCGCGACAACGCCACATAGGCGCGCTTGCGCCCGGTCGGGTCGCCGGCCAGCGGCACCAGCGGCGACGGCAGGCCGGCGTCGCGGCAGGCCTTGTCCAGGATGAGCGCGTTGGACAGGCCGTAGTTCTCCAGCACGTACACCACCGGGCGGCCGTCGTCGTATTCGCCGGCTTGTTCGGGTTCGATCTTCAAGCCCAGCCAGGGCTCGATCAACCGGCCGAGCAGGCGCGCCCACAGCGGGCGGCGGCCAGCGGCACGGGCATGCGACCCGCGTGCGGACTGGCCCGGCACGATGGCAGCAGGAGAGGCGGCCGACGCATTGGCGTCGTCCGGCGGCAGCAGTTCGCCCTGGTCGGGCTGGGATTTCTGTTTCGACATCGGCGGCATTATGGCTTAGCCGATGCGTCCGCGTTGCCCGGAGCGTCCTGCGCCGGTGCTTCGGAAAGTGCGGCTTCATCGGCCGCAGCCTGGGCTTTGACCTGTTCGGCGGCACGGGCGCTGGTCAACAGGGCGTCCACTTCGCTCAGTGTGCGTGCCGGGTACCAACGCTTGTCCCGCCGCACCAACTCCAACTGCAGATCGACGTCTTTGCCGGCCAGCGGGTATTGCACGCGCACGGTGGCCTTGTCGCCGTTCTGGGAGACCAGGCCGGTACGCATCTGGCTGATGCTGTCATCCAGCACCAAACCGTAGCTGGCCAACACCTGCTTGGTCGCAGCGGTGAACGGCGCCAATTTCTGCAGGGTGCCGGTCATGCCTGCCGCCTGAAAGGCCTCCTCGCCGGCCAGGCCGGTGGCGCGGGCGGCGGCGGTAAGCGTGGCGATGTTGGTCTTGGCCAGGTTGGGATCGGACAGCGGCGCGGCCTGCGCCCACCCACTGAGCGCGGTGACCAGTTGCACGTAATGCGCGCGCTCGGCCGGGCTGTAGTCGCCTTGATGGGTGATGTACTGCACGCCGAACAGCTCCAGCGAATGCGCGGCCTGGCGCACGCTGGCGGCCTGGCCTTCCAGCTGCGCCTTGAAGGCACGCTGCAACTGTTGCTCGGCGTTCTTTTCGGAAAGCGTCGCCAGCAGGCCGGGAAGTTTTTCGTCCAGCGGCAGCTCGGTCAGCGGCCAGCGGCTGTGACCCTGCGCCCAGGCCGCTTCCAGCTCGGCGTACTGCGCCGGCGGCACTGCCGCGCGGGCGTAGCCGACCAGGTCGTTGTCCTGCAGGTGCTTGGCCAGTTGGCGCACGGCAGCGGCGGGCTCGGTGGCCGCGCCGGGCAGCGGTTCGACATCGCGCTTGCACGCGATGAGCAGCGCGGTCGTGCAGAGTGTCAGCAGCACGAGGTGTTGGCAGGCACGTAATGAACGGCGTTGCATGGTGCGGCGATCCTCCCCAAAGGCCGAAGCATCTTGAGGCCAGCCCGATGACAGCAGCAAGCATGGCCGTCACGGTGGGGAATCCAGAGCCGAGGCCAAAAAAAAGAGGCCGCCCCGTTGCCGGTGACAGACCTCCTCAAGCCGGCACAAGGCCGGTGGACTGGTTTGACGCATGCCGGCAGAGCCGGACGAGGGCTAGCCTACGCGTCGAATTCAGTTAAAGCAACACTTGATAAACAATGATTCAAGTGATTGATTTTATTGAAATGAATCTGAAATTTCCTTCTGAATCAACCGCGCGGCAGCGCGCGGATCGGCAGCCAGCCGGATCGGTCGGCCAACCACGATGGCATCTGCACCGTCAGCAAAGGCCTCGGCCACGCCCACCGTGCGTTGCTGGTCGTCGCCGACCGGGCCACCGGGGCGAATACCCGGGCAGACGATGGAAAAACCCGCGCCGGTAGCAGCACGGATCGGCGCCGCTTCCTGGCCCGAGGCGATGACGCCATCAATGCCGGCACGCTGCGCGGCCAGCGCGCGCTCGACCACCACGTCCACCGGCTCGCGGTCGATGCCCATCTGCGCCAGATCCGGGCGACCCATCGAGGTCAGCACGGTCACCGCCAGCAGGCGCATGTCCGAGGTGTTGGCCGCGGCGGCGGCTTCCATCATCGCCGGGTGCCAGCCGTGGATGGTGCAGTAGCTCACCGGCCACTGCGACAAACGGCGGATAACGCCGCCAATCGTGGCGGGAATGTCGAAGAATTTGAGGTCAACGAACACGCGCTTGTCGCGCTTGGCCAGTTCATCCAGCACGTCGAAATACTCGCCGGAGGCCAGCAGCTCCATGCCGATCTTGTAGAACGACACCGCATCGCCCAAGCGATCCACCCATTCCATGGCCTGCACTTTGCTCGGCACATCCAGGGCGAAGATCAGCTTCTCGTCATTGCGCAGCGGCAGCGGGGCGCGGCTCATCGGGCCACCTCCAGCGCGTCACGCTTGGCGGCGTTGCGCTTGTCGGCCGGCAACGACCAGGCGTTGTTGATCGCTGCGCCTTCCCAGCCACCGTAGGTGGGGTTGGGCAGGATCCACCAGCGCGAGCCGATCCAACGCTGGTGCTTGTCCAGCAGCGCGTCGCGCGCGGCCAGGGTGTTGTCCTCGACCTGCAGGAAATCGGTGAACTGGTCGCCCACCTGCATCAGCACGCGGTAGTTCTGCGCCACCAGCTGGCGGCGGCAACCCTTCTCGCTGCCGTGTTCGGTGCAGCCCGGCACCGGCGTGCCCAGGCCGAGGTAAACGCTGTCATCGGCCACCGGCAAACCCACCTTGCGCAGGTTGGCGATGGTCACGTCCTTCATCGCCGCGGTGCGGTTGCTGATGTAGATCATGGTCACGCCCTTGGCTGCAGCGGCCTGCGCGAACTGCACCGCGCCGGGCACCGGCTCGGCCTTCTGCTCGTCCACCCATGCTTCCCAGGTGGCGTCGTTGTAGCTGCTGCCGTCGCGCACCAGGCGCGCCTGATAGGGCGAGTTGTCGAGCACGGTTTCGTCCACATCCACCACCACGGCCGGCTTCAGCTTGCCCGACTGATGGTTACCGCCTTCGTCCGGCAACAGCGCGGTCCAGGTCGGATCGGCCAATGCACGATCCAGTTGTGCGGCGGCCATTGCCCAGGTCTGCAGCGTGCTGGCGCGGTATTCCTGCGAACGCTGCACCCACAACACGGCATTGAGGTTGTCGTTGGCGCCATTGGCCGGCGCGGCCTCAACCGGGGCCGGCGGCGGTGAAACGCGCGTCAGGCGGGCGGGCGAACTGCAAGCGGCCAGCGACAGCACAGCGCCGGCGAGCAGGGTGAAGGCAGGGAATCGGGACATGGGAACTACCGGGAATCTTCCAAAACCCGGCAAGTTTACCGGCTCCCCGCCCGAGCCGCCCCGACGCAGGGAAAACCGGGGTCAGAGTCGGGTTTCGTGTTCCGGGGAAGAACCGGGAAACCCGACTCTGACCCCGGTTTCGTCCCCTCGGCTATCCTTGCGCCCCCGCGTGACGGAACAGCGACGATGACCGACGACAGCCTGCAAGCCCCCACCTTCCCCATTCTCGACGCCACCCAAGCGCGCGTGCTGGGCTGCCTGATCGAGAAGGAGGCCACCACCCCGGACGCCTACCCGCTCACCGTCAACGCCACCCAGGTGGCCGCCAACCAGAAGACCGCGCGCGAGCCGCTGATGAATCTGGAGACCGGCAAAGTGCAGCACGCGCTGCGCCAGCTGGAAAACCTGGGCCTGGCGCGCCAGCACTTCTCCTCGCGCGCCGAGCGCTACGAGCACCTGGCCGGCACCAAGCTCGATCTGTCACGCCAGCGCGTGGCCCTGCTCGGCCTGCTGTTGCTGCGCGGCCCGCAGACCATCGGCGAACTGACCACCCGCAGCGAGCGCATGGCGAAATTCGCCGACGCCGCCGACCTGCGCCACCAACTCGAACGTCTGCAGCAGCGCGGCCTGGTCGCCCAACTGCCGCGCGCCAGCGGTCAGCGCGAAGACCGCTACATGCACCTGATGTGCGGCCCGCTGGACATGGATGCGTTGGCCGAGACCTATAAGTCGGCGCCGGCTGCAGCGGGCGCTGCAGGCAACAGCGCGCTGGAAGCCCGCGTGCAGCAGTTGGAAGCCACGGTCGCTGAGTTGCAGGAGCAGTTGGCGGAGTTGAAGGCGGCGGTTGGCGGTTGAGCCGGAGCACTCGGTAACGCTGACGCGCTAAACCGCAGCCGCAACGGCTTGTCGCGTTTGCCCCTCCCTTTCGCGACGCGAAGGGGAGGTTTTCGGAAAGGTACGTTGGGCGCCAGCGGCGTGGCGGCCGGCTTCTATTACAGAAACAGCACCAGCACCACCAAGCCATTGATGAGCATGCCGACGTAGCCCATCCACTCGCGGCTTTCCTTGCGCCAGCGCGAGGCGATGCCCAGGCCGGTGCCGATCACGCCGCCGCCGATGGCGATGATCAGCCCGGCGGCGAGCTTCTCCAGCCCGCCGTGGATTACCGAGACGGCGATGACGCCGATCAGCAAGGTGACCAATGGCATCAGCAGCGACATCAGGCCCAATCGGTGCGAGCGTTGCGGGGGCTGCTGGGCGGCTTCCATGAGGGGGTTGTCCTTGCGGCGTGCGGAATACGGTACGGCATGCCTTGGGCTGGGTTCCAGCGTGATTGGGGTGGTATCGAGATGACTGGATGATGGGCGTGGGGTGATCGGTAGTGCGTGGTGGCATCAGGGGTTGGAGCGGTAATAGCGGCAGATCAAGAGCGCCCCTCACCCCAACCCCTCTCCCGCTTGCGGGAGAAGGGCTAAAACGCCAGCTCCAGCTCCAATTCCCGCTTCACTTTCCGCGTCGGCTCTGAGACCTGATGCTGAACATCGCTGGCAAACACCGCTATCGTAGGCGGCTTCCGTCAGCCGCCCTCCCTGTCGCGCCCATGAGCCAGACCGACGCAGTGCCCTCTTCGCCGCAGCATGCGGCTGCCGACACCGCGCACGCACACGGCGCTTGCGAGAACTGCCACACCACGTTGCACGGGCACTACTGCCATGCGTGCGGGCAGTCTTCGCACAATCCGCTCAAGCATGTGGGCCATGCGATCGAGGAAGTGTTCGAGTCGTTCTGGCATCTGGATGGGCGCATCTTCCGCACCCTGCGTGACTTGCTGGTGCCGGGCAAGGTGGCGGTCAATTTCCTCAAGGGCCACCGCGTGGGTTACGTGCAGCCGCTGCGGCTGTTTGTGATCCTCACCCTGTTCACGTTCTTCGTCGGCAAGCTGACGCTGCACGTCAACGATTTCAATGTGAGCGATGGCGGCAACTCGACCTTCTCGGCGGCCAAGACCGCAGAAGAAGTGGAGACGATGCGCGCGGCGCAGGTGGCCGAGATCGAGCAGCAACAAAGCACCTCGCCCACGGCCATTGCGGCCTTCGCGATGGCCACGGCGGCCGTGAATACCGCCGCCGCGCAGCGCACCGCTGAACTCAACGAAGCGGCGCACGCGTCGGCGACCAGTACCACCGACTCGGCGATGACGCGTGCGACGCAGGCCGCAGCACGCGCCAGCGAGCAGCAACACGGCACCTTCTTCAACTACCAGATCAACGGCAAACCCTGGGACGCGGAAACCAATCCACTCGTGTTCGACCACCTGCCCCAGTTCGTCAACAACTGGCTCAACCGTCGGCTGGAAAACGGCAATGCCAACGTACAACGGATGGGCAACAAGGCCGACCTGTACATCCAGGCCGTCCTCACCGCCCTGCCCGGCTCGCTGTTCTTCCTGATGCCGCTGTTTGCGCTGGTGCTGCGCGTGGCCTACGTCGGGCGCGGCATCGGCTACCTGGAACACCTGGTGGTGGCGCTGTACAGCCATGCGTGGCTGATGCTGGTGCTGCTGGCGACGTTCGTCACGATCGGCATCACCAGCGCCATCGGCAACCCGGTGGTGAACGTCATTGGCGACTGCATCTACGTGGTGCTGTGGATGGCGGTGCCGGTGTACCTGCTGTGGATGCAGCAGCGCGTGTATGGCGGGCGCTGGTGGCTGACGCTGCCGCGCTACCTGTTCATCGGCAGCATCTACTTCTTTCTGGTGGTGTTCGTGGTGATGTACGCGGTGCTGGCCGGGGTGTCGGCGTAACCGACGCCGTTGTCGGTCAGCGTCGAGCAAAAACCCGACTCTGACCCCGGTTTCAGATATCGGCTGCGCTCAGTCGCTCAGTCTTGCGAGCGTTCTCCACCGCGTCATTGCCGCCTTCGCCAATGCGCGTGGCCAGTGCCTCGGCGATGGCCGCATGTGCGGCACGCAGCACATGGGCTTCGTCCTGGCTGGCATCGACGACGCGTTTGTTCGGCAGCTCCAACTGCTGGAAGATCACCCGACAGCGTTCCAGGTTCTGCGCCGTTTCAAAGTGATTGGGCTTGTCGCCACGGGCGCGGATGCGCTCCAGCCCTTGCTCCGGCGCCAGATCCAGCAACAGCAGCAGGTTCGGGCGCGGGGCGAAATCGTTGGCGTGCAGCATCTCGTCCAGCGGCAGGCCGGCGGCGCCCTGGTAGGCCACCATCGACGGGAAATAGCGGTCCAGGATCACCACTTCGCCGCGCGCCAGGGCCGGCTTGATGATCTCTTCGACGTGCTGGCGACGGTCGTGCAGCAGGAATTCGACTTCCTGCTCCGGGCTCAGGCGGCCGGTGGCGGCACTCTCGCGCAAGCGCGTGCCCCAGGGGCCGTTGGTCGGCTCCTTGCCCAGCACGACCGTGGCACCTGCGGTTTCCAGGATGCGGGCCAGTGCGTGCGCAAGGGTGGTCTTGCCTGCGCCATCAATGCCTTCGATGGCGATGAGCAGGCCGCCGGGAATCTGTTCTTTGATCATGGCGCGTACTTTAAACGCCCGGGGTGGATTGCACACCCGCTGAGTGCCGAGCTTGCTGCCTCCGCTCAGCTCATGCGCCGCGTCTCTGCGGTAACGATGACGCGGAGCTCAAAAGCCTGCCCTCACCCCAACCCCTCTCCCGTAAACGGGAGAGGGGCTTTAGGCCGCTCTGCCGCTCAACGCTCCTCGGCTGCGCAGTCGCCTGCTTCGCAGTACGCGGCAGCGCGGCGTTGCTGTTGCTCGGTCAGTTCCGGCGGTGGGCGCGCGATCGCCGACTGGATCTGGTCCGGTGCCCTGGTCACCGGTGCCCTGGTCAGCTTGTGCAGGCCCTTGCCCGCGCCCTTCAGCACGTAGCCGAGACCCAGAAAAATGTAGCCGCCGCTCATACTGACCTGCTCCGGCGAGGGCGGTTCGCTCCAGGATTTGCTGAAACGGTTGGGCGCGGGCTGGACCGGATTCTTGAAGCGGTACAGGTCCAGCGGTGCATCGTCTTCGGGCTTGAGCGCGCGGACTTCGCCCAGCGTGGTGACGTTGCCCTCGGCCTGGGCCGGCGCGGTGAACGCATCCTGCGCCTCGGCGGCGGTCTGCTGCGGTGATGGCGGCAAGGCCTGCTGCTGCGCCTGCGCCGTGCCGGCCAGCACCATGCCGGCCATCATTGCTCCATGCCATCCACGCACCATCACCGCTCCCATCTCTGTCCGTGTACGGCGCAAAGCTTACGGATGCGGGCTTCAAATTTCGTTGCGCGGGCGCATGTGTTCAGCCAGCAGCGCAAAGCGGTCTCACAGGCTGAGACCCGTTTGTGCTTCCATGCCCCTCCTTTGATCGGCAGTTGCGTGCATGGCGTTCTCCCTCGCTCCCCGCACCGAAGCCAGCGAACGGGCGCTGGCAACCACCGATGGCCTGCCCTCGCGTGACGGCTCGCTGCTCGGCCAGCGGCTGGCCCGGCGCTACAAGGACCGGGTCACCGGCAGCTTCACCCTCCCCGGCCGCGAAAGCAGTTACGCGCCCATTCCCGATGACGTGCCCGAGGCCCTGAAAGCCGCCTTGAAGGCGCGCGGTATCGAGCAGTTGTATTCGCATCAAGCCGAGGCGTGGGAGGCCACGCAGCGCGGCGAGCATGTCGCCATCGTCACGCCCACCGCGTCGGGCAAGTCGCTGTGCTACACGCTGCCGGTGGTGAGTGCGGCGATGCAGGGCAATGCCAAGGCGTTGTACCTGTTCCCGACCAAGGCACTGGCGCAGGACCAGGTGGCCGAATTGCTGGAGCTCAACCGCGCCGGCGATCTTGGGGTCAAGGCATTCACCTTCGACGGCGACACGCCCGGCGATGCGCGGCAGGCGATCCGCCTGCACGGCGACATCGTGGTCAGCAACCCGGACATGCTGCACCAGGCGATCCTGCCGCATCACACCAAATGGGCGCAGTTCTTCGAGAACCTGCGTTATGTGGTGATTGATGAAATCCACACCTATCGCGGCGTGTTCGGCAGCCACGTCACCAATGTGATCCGCCGGCTCAAGCGCATCTGCGCGTTCTACGGCGTGCAACCGCAATTCATCCTGTGCTCGGCCACCATCGGCAACCCGCATGCGCATGCCGAGGCGCTGGTGGAAGAGCAGGTGCATGCCATCACCGAAAGTGGCGCCCCCACCGGGCCCAAGCATGTGTTGCTGTGGAATCCGCCGGTCATCAACCCGGATCTTGGCCTGCGTGCGTCCGCACGTTCACAGGCCAACCGCATTGCCCGCATCGCGATCAAAAGCGGCCTGAAGACGCTGGTGTTCGCGCAGAGCCGGTTGATGGTGGAAGTGCTGACCAAATACCTGAAGGACATTTTCGACAACGACCCGCGCAAGCCGGCGCGCATCCGTGCATATCGCGGCGGCTATCTGCCGACCGAGCGCCGCGAGGTGGAGCGCGCAATGCGGGCCGGTGACATCGACGGCATCGTCAGCACGTCGGCGCTGGAACTTGGCGTGGATATCGGTGCGCTGGACGTGGTGATCCTCAACGGTTACCCGGGCAGCGTTGCGGCAACCTGGCAGCGCTTTGGTCGCGCCGGTCGTCGCCAACAGGCCGCGCTGGGCGTGATGGTGGCCAGCAGCCAGCCGCTGGATCAGTACGTGGTGCGGCATCCGGATTTCTTCGCCAATGCCACGCCCGAGCACGCGCGCATTTCGCCGGATCAACCGTTGATCCTGTTCGACCACATTCGCTGCGCGGCGTTCGAGCTGCCGTTCATGAGTGGCGAGCCGTTCGGCCCGATTGATCCGCTGGTGTTTCTGCAGGCGCTGGCCGAGACCGAGGTGATCCACCAGGAAGGCGACCGCTGGGAATGGATTGCCGACAGTTACCCGGCCAACGCCGTGAGTCTGCGCGCGGTGGCCGATGGCAACTTCGTGGTGGTGGACCGCAGCGACGGCAAGCAGAAGATCATTGCTGAAGTGGATTACTCCGCCGCCGCGCTCACCCTGTACGAAGGCGCCATCCACATGGTGCAGAGCACGCCGTACCAGGTGGAGCGTTTGGATTGGGAAGGCCGCAAGGCCTACGTCACCCGCACGCATGTGGACTATTACACCGACAGCATCGACTACACCAAGCTCAAGGTGCTGGACCGTTTCGACGGCAACGCGGCCGGGCGCGGTGATTCGCATCACGGCGAAGTGCATGTGGTGCGACGCGTGGCCGGCTACAAGAAAATCCGTTACTACACGCACGAGAACATCGGCTACGGCCCGGTCAATCTGCCAGACCAGGAGCTGCACACCACGTCGGTCTGGTGGCAACTGCCGCAGGCCACCTTGCTGCGCAGCTTCGTGCAGAAGCAGGACGCGCTGGATGGTTTTCTCGGCGCCGCATACGCGCTGCACATCGTCGCCACGGTCGCGGTAATGGCCGATGCACGCGACCTGCAGAAAGCAGTCGGCAATGGCGACGGCGCGTGGTTTGCGGTGGCCGACCAGACCGGCCGCGGCCAGCTGCGCGGCACCGAAGGCGGCGAAGGCGCGGTGGAACTGATGCAGAGCTTCGTACCCACCGTATACCTGTACGACAACTTCCCCGGCGGCGTCGGCCTGAGTGAACCGTTGTGGCAGCGCCAGGGCGAGCTGGTACAGCGCGCGTTGGAGCTGGTCGAACGCTGCGACTGCACCGCCGGTTGCCCGGCCTGTGTCGGCCCGGTGTTGGCCGCGCAGGAGGAAGGCGACGGCATCACCCCGCGCTCGCTGGCCTTGCGGGTGTTGTCACTGTTGTCGGCCGAGCGTGGCGATCAGGTGCAGGCCGTCGTGGTTGATGAGGCACTCGACCTGCTGCCATGAGCATCAGCCTGGACAAGCTGAAGGCGCTGCGCAAGCAGGCGGGCCATGCGGAGAAGCCCGCTGGTGATTCCCCTGTAGGCGCGGCCTTGGCCGCGAAGCCGATGCAGGTGAATGCCGATTCGGAGTCTGCAATTGCAGCTCGCGCTTCTTCGGCTGCGGATGCATTGCCTGCCTCGCGGCCGAGGCCGCTCCTACAGGGACGGGAAGAATCGGTGTTTGGCTGGGTGGACGGTATCCAGCACAAACCGGCGGCGCCGGTACGTCGCGCGCAGGACGGCGATGCGCTGCGCCGGCTGCTGGCCACGCGCAATCGCGCGGTTGCGCCAGCACCGCGTGCCGAACGCAATGGGCCAATAGACCGCGCACTGCCCGGCGTGGAAATTGCGCCCGGGCTGCATCTGATTGAAGCGTTTCTGCCACAACCCATTCCCGCGCAGCCGTTGTCGCTGGCTTTCAGCAAGCGCCCGGAAGAACACGTGCAGGCGCGCGACCTGCTGTTCTTCGACACCGAAACCACTGGACTGGCCGGTGGCACCGGCACCCGTGCTTTCATGATCGGCGCCGCTGATTGGACCCACGACAGCACGCGCGGCGAAGGCCTGCGCGTGCGTCAGTTGTTGATGTCCACGATGGGCGCTGAGAGCGCGATGCTGGACGTGTTTTCCGGTTGGTTGTCGGCGTCCACGGTGCTGTCCAGCTACAACGGCCGCAGCTACGACTCCCCGCTGCTCAAGACCCGCTATCGACTGGCGCGACGTGGCGACCCGATCTCACCGTTGGACCATGTGGACCTGTTGTATCCCACCCGCCGCCGCTATCGTGGCACCTGGGAGAACTGCCGGCTGGCGACCATCGAACGCAACCTGCTGCAGATCGCCCGCGAGGATGATTTACCCGGCTCAGAGGCGCCGGCGGCGTGGCTGGGTTATCTGCGCGGCGGCAGCGCGCGCAACCTGCGCCGCGTGGGTGAACACAACCATCAGGACGTGGTGACGCTGGCGCAGTTGTTCCTGCGTTTGGTGCAGGAAGATGCGGATGAGCGGGAGGAGTTGGGGCTGGGGGAAGAGCGCTGAGGTTTTGGTTTTTGGTTTTGGTTTTTGGTTTTTGTTTTTTGCTCTTTGCTCTTCGCTCTTTGCTCTTTGCTCTTTGCTTTTGGCTTTGGCTTTGGCTTTGGCCTCTCCCTTCTCCCCTTGCGGGAGAAGGTGCCCGAAGGGCGGAAGAGGGGGAGAGCTTTTAGCTTTTAGCTTTTAGCTTTTGCTTTTAGCTTTTGCTTCTAGCTTCTAAAGCCCCTCTCCCCAACCCCTCTCCCGTGAAGGGAGAGGGGCTTCAAGACAAGAGCAAAAGCTCAGAGCAGGGCTTCAAGCGCAAACCCTCACCCCCGAACCGGCTTCGCAACGCCGTCGCGGATCAGCCGCTCGATCAACTGCTCTGATTCTTCCCGTGCACGTGCGCTGGCTGCTGCCTGTTGGCGACCCAGCTCGGCCTGTTGCTTGCCCAGTGCCGACTGCTGACGCGACAGGTCTTCCCGCTCCGCGCGCATCGCCGGGCTGTTCATTTCCTCCCTTGCCTGCGCCATCTTGCGACGCGCTTCCTCCATGGCCTTGCGCTGCGCTTCGGTGCGTTCACCGCCGCTCAGTGCCAGCTGGGCCTGTTCGCTCGCCAGTTCGCCGATCTGCGCACCGATCTCACCCATGCGGGCGCCAATCTCACCCTGCCGCTCACCCAGCTCACCCTGCTGGTCGCCGAGCCTGCCCTGCAGGTCGCCCAGGCGCATGGTTTCGGCGTGCACCTGGCGGAAGCGTGCCAGCGTGGCGGCGTCATGCACCACGTAATCCTTGCCGTCGCGACGCAGCCACAACACGCCGTTGCCATCGTCCAGACGCCGCACCATGCGCAGGTCGGCGACGGAGCCGTTCATGATGCTTTGGTTGCCCTGCAGCAGCACGTAGGCGTTGCGGCTATGGTCGTTGGACAGATGGATCACACCCTGTGTGCTGACCGGTGCCGGCGGTACTGCGGGTGCGGCGGGCGGTACCGGAGGCACGCGAACAGCGGGCGCTGCAGGAGCCGCCGGAGGCGCGGGCGGGACCGGCATCTCGTCACTGCCATCGCTGGAATAGACGTACACCGAGGATTTCTTCGCACCGGGTGCGGGCGGGGCCGGCGGTGCTTTCACTGCTGTCGGCGCCGCCGGCGGTGCGGGCGGCGCAGGCGGCACCGGCATGGCGACCAATCGCAGCGGTGCCACACCCACCAAGGCGACGGCAGCAAGAATCAGGGCCGCACCGAAGCGCGGGAAGGAGGACGTGTCCTGCAACATGAGCAATCTCCGCTTGAGGCTGAGGAAGGTGGGCGAGGCGCTGGCCAGGCCGGCACCGGGTCGAGGTGCGACGCCCAACTGCAGCAGCAGGCGTCCGTAGTGCTGCCGGCAATGGCGGTCACCGGCGACCACCGCGGCATCCACCGCCGCTTCGCGGGCTATGCCGTATTCGCGGGCAGCGATGTGCACGAGGGGATTGAAGAAGAACAGGTGCTGGGCGAGCGCGGGGACCAAACCCAACCACAGGTCATGCCGCTGCAGATGCACCAGTTCGTGGGTCAACGCCATGTCCAGGTCGTCATCGCCCATGCGTTGCAGGCCACGCGCCGGCAACAGCAATACCGGGCGCCACGGGCCGATCAGCTGCGGTGAGTCGATGGCCTTGCTCAGCATCAAACGCGGTGCGCGCGGCAGGCCGTGTGCTTCGGACGCCAGCTGCAATGCGGCGTTGAGCTTGTGGTCGCCACACGGCTGCGCGTTACGCAGCAGGGTGCGGCTGGCGCGCCATGCCAAGGCAGTGCGCAGTACCATCACCAGCACGCCGGCCAGCCACAGCGACATCGCGACCAGTTGCCACGACCACCCGCTGTCCACGGGCAGTGGCTTCATCATGATCAGCGGCGCGGCATGTTGCTGCGGCACGGCGGCACTGGCCTGCTGCAGCACGGTCACCGATTCGACGGCCGGCAGCAGCGGCAGTTCCAGCGGCGTGGCCCAGAACAGCCCCACTACCGCCTGCAGCGCCACCAGCCACCACAAACCACATTGCGTACTGGCCGGCAGGCGTCGCACGTAACGGCACAGCAGCCACACCACGGCGGTCAGCGCGATGGTCTGCACGCTGGTGGCCAACAGGCGGTTGCCGAGTAATTCAAGCATCGTGTCCATGATTCAGTCCTCGCGCCGCTGCGATTGCAGCTTGCTGACCAGTGCTTCGAGTTCGGCCAGTTCGTTGTCGCTGACCTCGGCTTTCTCCGACATCCAGGTCACGAACGGCGAGATCGAGCCCTGCAGGGTCTTCTCGACAAAACTGCTCACCGCGCTGTTCACCACGTCCTGTTGCTCGGCGGTGGTGTGGTAGCGGTACACGCCTTCATGCGACGCACGCTGCAGATAGCCCTTGGTGCGCAGGCGCTCCATCATCGTCAGCACGGTCGAACGGGCCAGCCCGCGCGCCTCGCCGTAACGTGCAGCCACCTCGCCCACGCTGGTGGGTTCGTTCTCTCCGATGTACTGCAGCAGGGCCAGTTCCTGGTCCCCGACGGTCTTGCCGCGCATGTCCAACTCCAGTGACTACACTTGTCGCCACCGTAGTGATGACTACAAATGTAGTCAATAGCCCGGAAGGCATCCTGCAATGCGTCTGGATGAATGCTTCATGTTTGAGCGCCCAGTAGTGCCGAGCCACGCTCGGCAGGGGCACTCCCCGGTAAAGCCTCAGCGGAGCACGGCTCCGCTCTACAGCGTCAGGGTCTCCGGTAAAGCCCCAGCGGAGCGTGGCTCCGCTCTACGGCGGCAGGGCCCCTCAGGAAACGGCGCTGTCGATCTGCCAGCGCGCGAACTCGCTCTCGAACTCGGCCAGCGTGATCAGGCCGACGCAGGCGTGTGCGCCCACCGGCAGCGGTTCGCCACGGGCGAAACGTCGTGCCAGCAGCACGGCGGCGAAGGTGGGGATTTCCGGGCCGTGCAGCATCGGCGCGGTGAGATCCCAGTGCACGGTATGCGCTTGCCCGGCGCGCTGACCGCGCAGGGTCACGCGCATGCCGCCGAGGTCGGTGCCGAAGCGGTCAAAACAACGCCCGGCTCGCGCGAATACGCCAGCGAGCGCTTTCATCGGCAATGGCAGGCCGATACGGCGCAGCCATGCGATGGCGGCCAGGCAGCGCGACAGGAATGGCAGCTCCAGCGCCGCACGGAAGCGCACGGTGCGCACGCCTGGATAACGTTGTGCCAGCAGATCGTGATCGGGCACATCGCACGGTGAGGCCAAACGCGGGCCGATGCGGGCAAAGTTGACCGGCTGCGGATTGGACCAACCGACCACGCGCTGCCAACGGTTGTCGATCCAACATTCAAAACCTTGTCCGCAGTACGACAACACCGCCCGCACGGTAGCCATGCCCAGCGGCGTGGCCTGTGCCGGTGCGATGACGATATCGATGGACTGCAGTTGCTCGAACTGCGCCGCCAGTGCATCCACAACGGCACTGGAAAGGCCCGGCAAGGTGCTGGCGCCGCTGATCGCACTGCGCTGTGCGCGACACGCGGCGGCATCCATCTGCGCAGGAAAATCGCGGACGAAATCGCGACCATCGGCGAGGTCGATGTAATGCATGCCGGCCTGCAGGCACGCACGGGCGACATCGAAGCCCTGCCCTTGAAATGGGCCGGCGGTGTGAATGACCAACTGTGCGCGCGTCGCCGCCAGCGCCGTCGCGAAATCCGGATCGGCGGTATCCAGGCGGCACCGTTCGATGGTGGCCAGATCCACACCCGGCAGATGCGCCGCCGCATGCGCCGGGTTGCGGCCGGCCGCAATAACAGTGATGCCGGCGGTAATCGACAACGCACGCACGATGCGCGCACCAAAATGACCGTAGCCGCCCACTACGAGAACACGACAGCTTTCCTGCTGCAGCATCGGTACATCCTGCGCTGATGAATGCCCGATTATCAGCCAACCGCGTCGCCCGCTCCGAGCCGGCGCGTGCATCCGATGGTCTTAGGACCAACATGCAGTTGGCTGTGCTGCACGAAATGCATGCGCATGCGCGGCAAGTCGACCGCTGACGTTGCGATCTCTGCGCAGAACGCTTGGGTGGCGTGGCGGGTGCAATGCTCGCAACCGGCGATTCTGTCGTCGGCATCAACCGCGTGTCGGATGCATTTCCTTTCAGAGCAAATGAACGTCAGCGCGCATGTCAACGCGAAACAACGTCGCAAATTTCAGGATTCATCCGCTGCATACAGACGCCGCGCGATGCTGTGCGCTCGTTCCTGCATTGCCCGGAGTTCGCCATGTACCGTCTGCTCGCCCTGCCCGCTGCCGCGCTGTTGCTGTCGGCCTGCAATTCCGCCTATGTCACCGACGTGCAGCCATTGATGGCGTCATCAGCGGCCAATGCCATGTGGACATGGTGCGCGGTGCGGTTGGTCTGGCGGCAGCGCCCGGCACGGTTGAACGTGCGCGCGTGGACAGCGACAGCCTGGAGGTGAACGTCATTCGCGGTCAGGAACAGGCCGATGGGCACGCCAACTCGGTCGAAGTCGCCTCGGCATCAACCGGCGGCAGTCGCCTCACCATTGAAGTGGGCCGCACCAACAACATCACCGCGATCTACTGCGGCTGAATACGCCCATTGGCGCGATGACCGACACGCAGGGATTCCCTGCGCTGCGATGACGCCGCGCGCCCGTTTTACCGCCGCGTGCATGCCGGTTGAGTTGCCCGTCAGCGCAAGCACGCCGCCGATAGCGAAGGCCTCCCGCCAGCGCTGGCACAGCTGACGCCCGCTGCGGGGCACTCTGACAGGCCGCAACCCGCGTGACCTGCCGCCTGCGGCCAAGTGCCAGACATTCAGTCGCATTGCGGGTCCTCCGCTCGCCAGCTCGCATCGCCCCCAACGCTGGCTGCATGCACGGTCAAGGACACAGCCGCAGCCGGCCTGCTTGGCGATATGCTGCAGCATCATCCAAAACGTTCTGGAGTACCGATGCAGTTCCCGACGACGACGCGCGGCCTTCGCCGCCCCGCCGCCCTGATTGCCGCACTTTCGCTGGTGCTGGCACTGGGCGCCTGCACAGGCCCGGCCCCGGAAGAACAGGAAGAAGCGCTGGACAAGGCGCAGCAGGCCGCGACTGCCGCTGCCACCCCCGATCCGGGCACCGCCGCCGCACCGCCACCGCCGGCCAGCTGCGACGCCAGCCAGGTGCAGGGGCTGGTCGGCCAGGCATGGTCCGACGCACTGCAGACGCAGGCCAAGGAAGATTCCGGCGCCAGTGACGTGCGCATGCTCAAGCCCAACCAAGCCGTGACGATGGAGTTCATCGGCGAGCGCCTGAACATCGAAACCGACGACAAGGGCACCATCACCGGCGTGCGTTGCGGCTGATCGTGACTGAACAGGCAGCAGCCAAAGCCTTGCCCCGCAAGGCTTTGGTTGCGCCAGCAACGATGTATTGCGGCGTTGCAACAACTGTGATTTAGTCGAACGCATCCGGTGACTTCAGGGTGCGCTCCAGGTAGAGCACACCATGTGCATTGGGTGAGCGCGAGGGCGCCAGCACTGGTAAGCACGCCGTGAGGCGATGCCCGCCAGGCTTCCCCACCCAGCCGAACGATGCAGGACGGCACGCCTCACTCCCGTGTGCATGGCGTGTTTGGCGAGCGGGCATGACTGTCGCCGCTCACCTGACATCGCTAAGAGGCACAGATGGCCGCCGGTACACCGCAAGGGCTCTACGACCCGCAAGACGAACGCGACGCCTGTGGATTCGGCATGGTCGCGCAGCTCGACGACCAGCCGTCCCGCCTGTTGGTGGATACCGCCATCGCCGCACTGTCGCGCATGACCCACCGTGGTGGCGTCGCCGCCGACGGTTTGACCGGCGACGGCTGCGGCCTGCTGCTGCGCAAACCCACCGTGTTCCTGCGCCAACTGGCTGAAGAAGCCGGCATCCGCATTGGCCCCAACTTCGCGGCCGGCGTGGTGTTCCTGCCGCACGATGCCGACGCCGCACAGCGCTGCCGCGACGAACTGGATGCGCAATTACGCAACGCCGGCTGCCAGCCGCGCGGTTGGCGCGAGGTGCCCACCGATGACAGCGTCTGCGGTGAACTTGCGCGCGACACGCTGCCGAAGATCGAGCAGGTGTTCGTCGATGCCGACCCCAGCCAGAGTGCGGAGCAGTTCGCACTGGCGCTGTTTCTGGCGCGCCGTCGCAGCGAACAACAGCTGCGCGACATCGCCGATTACTACGTCACCACGCTCAGCCCGGACGCCATCAGCTACAAGGGCATGGTGCTGCCGGACAAGCTGAGCACGTTCTTCCCGGACCTGCAGCGCCACGAGCTGGCCTCGTCCGTGGTGGTGTTCCACCAGCGCTTTTCCACCAACACGATGCCGCGCTGGCCGCTGGCGCATCCGTTCCGGCTGCTCGCCCACAACGGCGAGATCAACACCATCGAAGGCAACCGCCACTGGGCGCAGGCGCGCAGCAAGGTGTGGAAGACGCCGAAGTTCGACATCGCCGAATTCGACCCGGTGATCTCGATGCACGGCTCCGATTCGCAGAGCATGGACAACATGCTGGAGTTGATGGTCGCGGGCGGCATGGAGTTGATCCAGGCGCTGCGCATCCTGGTGCCACCGGCAACGCAGTCGCTGGAATTCAAGGACGCCGACCTCGCCGCGTTCTACGAGTTCTATGGCCTGAACACCG
This sequence comes from Stenotrophomonas sp., assembly GCF_050737575.1. GTDB lineage: Bacteria > Pseudomonadota > Gammaproteobacteria > Xanthomonadales > Xanthomonadaceae > Stenotrophomonas. Next base: position 121,903 of record NZ_JBOHXW010000003.1, on the reverse strand, counting down.
AGCCGTGGGATGGCCCGGCCGGCATCGTCGCCTGCGACGGTCGTTATGCGGCGTGCACGCTGGACCGCAACGGCCTGCGTCCGGCGCGCTGGATGCTCACCTCCGACCGCCATTTCCTGGTCGCCTCCGAAGCGGGCGTGTGGGAAGTGCCGGCCGAACGTGTGGTGCGCAAGGGCAAGCTCGGCCCGGGCCAGATGATGGCCATCGACCTCAAGCGCGGCGACCTGCTCGACTCCGACGCCATCGACCGCATCAACCGTGCGCGGGCGCCGTACAAGCAGTGGCTGCACCAGGGCGTGACTTACCTGCAGACCGAGTTGATCGACCCGTCGCTGGCCGAGGAGCCGTTCGACGAGCCGACCCTGCGCAGTTACCACAAGCTGTTCCAGCTCACTTCCGAAGAAGTGGAGCAGGTGCTGCGGCCGCTGGCCGAGATCGGCCAGGAAGCCACCGGCTCGATGGGCGACGACACGCCCATCGCCGTGCTCAGCCGCAACACGCGGCCGCTGTACGACTACTTCCGCCAGGCCTTCGCGCAGGTCACCAATCCGCCGATTGATCCGTTGCGCGAAGAATGCGCGATGTCCTTGAGCACCCAGCTCGGCAAGGAAACCAACATCTTCCATGCCGGCCCGGAGACGGTGAACCACGTCATCCTCAACTCGCCGGTGCTCAGCCAGCGCAAGCTGCGCCAGCTGTTGAAGATGGAGCAGTACGTTGCGCGCAATCGCCTGATCGACCTGTCCTACAGCATCGAAGAAGGCATCAAGGCCGGCATCGAGCGCATCTGCGCGCAGTGCGAGCAGGCTGCGCGCGATGGCGTGGTGATGCTGTTGTTGTCGGATCGCTACCCGGTGCCGGAGCGGCCGATGGTGCACGCACTGCTGGCGACCAGCGCGGTGCATCACCACCTGTCCAAGGTGGGCCTGCGTTGCGACGTCAATCTGATTGTTGAAACCGGCACCGCGCGCGATGCGCATCACATGGCGTGTCTGCTCGGCTTTGGTGCCACGGCGGTGTATCCGTACCTGGCCTACCAGACGCTGTTCGACATGGGCCGGCGCGGCATCCTGCAGCTGAAGAAGGGCGGTGAGGTTTCACAGATCGGCCGCAGCTACCGCAAGGGCATCTACAAGGGCCTGAGCAAGATCATCTCCAAGATGGGCATCTGCACCGTGGCCAGTTATCGCGGCGCGCAGTTGTTCGAGATCATCGGGCTGGACCCGGACGTGGTGCAGCTGTGCTTCCCGGATGCCACCGCGCGCATCGGCGGCGTCAATCTGGCGCGGCTGGATACCGAGGCGCAGGAACTCACCGTGCGTGCGTGGAACGAGCTGGCGCCGGCCGAAGTTGGCGGACTGCTCAAGTACGTGCACGGCGGCGAATACCACATGTACAACCCGGACGTGGTGCTGACGCTGCAGCGCGCCTCGCGCACCGGCGATGCGGCGGATTGGCGCAAGTACATGGACGCGGTGCATTCGCGCCCGACCTCGGCGCTGCGTGATCTGCTGCAGCTCAAGCCGGCCACAACGCCGACACCGCTGGACGAAGTGGAACCGGCCGAAGCGCTGTTCAAGCGTTTCGACACCGCCGCCATTTCGCTGGGCGCGTTGTCGCCGGAAGCGCATGAGGCGCTGGCCATTGCGATGAACCGGCTCGGCGGCCGCTCCAACTCCGGCGAAGGCGGCGAAGACCCGGTGCGTTATGGCACCGACAAGCGCTCCAAGATCAAGCAGGTGGCGTCGGGGCGTTTCGGTGTCACCGCCGAATACCTGGTCAACGCCGAAGTGCTGCAGATCAAGGTCGCGCAGGGTGCCAAGCCCGGCGAAGGCGGCCAGCTGCCCGGGCACAAGGTCAACGAACTGATCGCGCGCCTGCGTTATGCAAAGCCGGGCATCGGTTTGATTTCGCCACCACCGCATCACGACATCTATTCCATCGAGGATCTGGCGCAGCTGATCTATGACCTGAAGCAGGTCAATCCGGATGCGCTGGTGTCGGTGAAGTTGGTGTCGCATGCCGGCGTCGGCACGATTGCCGCCGGCGTGGTGAAGGCCGGCGCCGATCTGATCACCGTGTCCGGCCATGACGGCGGCACCGGTGCTTCGCCGATCAGCTCCATTCGTTATGCCGGCGTGCCGTGGGAACTGGGCGTGGCCGAATCGCATCAGGCGCTGATCGGCAACGATCTGCGTGGCCGCACGCTGCTGCAGACCGACGGTGGCTTGAAGACCGGGCTGGATGTGATCAAGGCGGCACTGCTCGGCGCGGACAGCTTCGGCTTCGGCACCGGCCCGATGATCGTGCTGGGCTGCAAGTACCTGCGCATCTGCCACCTCAACAACTGCGCCACCGGCGTGGCAACGCAGGACGAGCGTCTGCGCGAAGGCTATTTCACCGGTTTGCCGGAACGCGTGGAAAACTTCTTCAAGCTGCTGGCTGAGGAAGTGCGCGAGTGGTTGTCGTACCTGGGCGTGCGCTCGCTGGATGAAATCGTCGGCCGTACCGATCTGCTGGAACAGCTGGACGTGTCGCCGCGCGAAGGCGTCAAGGTGGACCTGTCGCGGTTGCTGGCCCCGGCCCGCTATGAAGGCCCGCATTGCGCGGCACAGCGCCTGTACCAGTCGCCGGACAGCCTGGCCACGCAGATGGACGACCTGCTGGCCGACGCCATCGCCCACAAGCGCGGCGGCGATCACCGCTTCCTGATCCACAACACCGACCGTTCGATTGGCACGCGCCTGTCCGGCGCCATCGCCCGGGCGCATGGCAACCACGGCATGATCGATGCGCCGTTGAACCTGCGCTTCCGTGGCACCGCGGGGCAGAGCCTGGGTGCATTCAACGTCGATGGCCTGAACCTGGAAGTGGAAGGCGAAGCCAACGATTACGTCGGCAAGGGCATGGCCGGCGGCCGCTTGGTGGTGCGCCCGCCGCGCGGTGCGCGCTTCGAGGCGCGCAACACCGCCATCATCGGCAACACCTGTTTGTACGGCGCCACCGGCGGCGAGTTGTTTGCCGCAGGACGCGCGGGCGAGCGCTTCGGCGTTCGCAACTCCGGCGCGCTGGCGGTGATTGAAGGTGCCGGTGACCACTGCTGCGAATACATGACCGACGGCATCGTCGCCGTGCTCGGCAAGGTGGGCCTGAACTTCGGTGCCGGCTTCACCGGCGGCCTTGCGTATGTGCTGGATATCGACCGTGATTTCGTGGACCGCTACAACCACGAACTGATCGACATCCACCGCATTTCGGCTGAAGGCTTCGAGAACCACCGCCAGCATCTGCACACCTTGATCAGCCGTCACCGCGAGTTGACCGGCAGCATCTGGGCGCAGCAGATCCTGGACGAGTTCCGCGATTACGTCGGCAAGTTCTGGCTGGTCAAACCCAAGGCCGCCAGCATCGAGTCGCTGGCTGCGGCACTGCGTAACGCAGCGTGATGCATCTCTCCCTCTCCCGCCTGCGGGAGAGGGCCGGGGTGAGGGCGCCTTGAAAGCCAAGCCCCTCATCCGCCCCTCCGGGGCACCTTCTCCCGCGCGTGCGGGAGAAGGGAGCCTCCCAGACGCAACGAGTTCCCCATGAGCCGCAAGCAAGCCTTCCAGTTCCTCGATCTCCCCCGCACCATGCCGCAGCGCATTCCGGTGGAACTGCGCACGTCCGGCGATTGGGGCGAGCTTTACGGGAAATTCGACAAGGCCGATGCGCAGTACCAGGCCGGCCGCTGCCTGGATTGCGGCAACCCGTACTGCAGCTGGAAGTGCCCCGTGCACAACGCCATTCCGCAGTGGCTGCAATTGGTGCAGGAAGACCGCATCCACGAAGCGGCCACGCTGTGCCATTCGACCAATCCGCTGCCGGAAGTGTGCGGCCGTGTCTGCCCGCAGGATCGTCTGTGCGAAGGCAGCTGCACGCTGGAGGAATTCGGCGCGGTCACCATCGGCGCGGTGGAGAAGTACATCGTCGATACCGCACTGGCCACCGGCTGGAAGCCGGACCTGCACGCGGTGCAAAGCACCGGTCACCGCGTCGCCATTGTCGGTGCAGGTCCGGCCGGGCTGGCCTGCGCGGATCGCCTGGCACGCGCCGGCATCCAGGCGGTGGTGTTTGACCGTTACGAACTGATTGGCGGCCTGCTGCAATTCGGCATTCCCAGCTTCAAGCTGGACAAGAGTGTGATCGACCGCCGCCGCGAGATTCTCGAAGGCATGGGCGTGGAGTTCCGGCTTGGCGTGGAGATCGGCCGCGACATCACCATCGAACAACTGCAGCTGGACTTTGATGCGGTGTTCCTCGGCACCGGCGCGTACCGCTACACCGATGGCGGCTTGATCGGCCAGGATTTGAAGGGTGTGCTGCCGGCGCTGCCGTTCCTGGTGCAGAACAGCCGCATCGTGGGTGGCAACGATCCACACGGCCGTCCGATTGCCGGCTGGGAAGACCAGATCGCCCTGCCCGACCTCAACGGCAAGCGCGTGGTGGTGCTGGGCGGCGGCGATACCGGCATGGACTGCGTGCGCAGCGCCATCCGCCTCGGCGCGGCGCGTGTGACCTGCGCTTATCGTCGCGATGAAGCCAACATGCCCGGCTCCGCGCGCGAAGTGGCCAATGCCCGCGAGGAAGGCGTGCGTTTCCTGTTCAACCGTCTGCCGCAGGCCATTGAAGCCGGCGCCGATGACGAAGTGATCGGCGTGACCGTGGTGGAGACACAACTCGGCGAGCCCGATGCCAATGGTCGCCGCAATGCAGTGGCCATTGAAGGCAGCGAATCGTTGCTGGAAGCCGACGTGGTGATCATCGCCTTTGGTTTCTCGCCGACGCTGCCGGAATGGTTGGCATCGCAAGGCGTGGAAGCCACCAGCAACGGCCGCATCGTTGCCGGCGGTGCCGGACGGCTGCCGTACCAGACGCACAACGCGAAACTGTTTGCCGGCGGTGATGCGGTACGCGGTGCCGATCTGGTGGTGACGGCGGTGGCTGAAGGGCGGGATGCGGCGGAAAGCATTGTGGCGTTGCTGAAGCGATAAAGGCTTCAAGCGTCGCCCTCACCCCTACCCCTCTCCCGCACGCGGGAGAGGGGATGACTTCGGTTCGGCTTACTGCGCGGCGTCGGCGCTGTTACTCCGCCACGCATCCGCAAGCCAAACATATCAACGCACAAGTAATGCTGCAGCAGTCCCTTCTCCTGCATGCGGGACGACAACTCGGCAGTCCTGCCGAGTTGTACGGCGAAGCCGCCCGAAGGGTGAGCACATGGATGTGCCGAATACAGGTGCCCGAAGGGCGGATGAGGGTGCTTCTGCTCCGATGCTTTTGTTCCAAGTCTCTGCTTCTGCTTCTGCATTGCTCTTGGTGTTCAACGCGATGAAAGCTGCGCTCTTGGCTTCAGCAGCTTCCCCTCATGCCGCTTCCGACTTCTCTTCGCAGCATCCCAACTACTGCATCATCGCAGTCCTCACCGCTAAACTTCCCGCTTCGCCAATCAAGGGGAATCACGATGCGCATCGGCCTGGCTGCCAACCGTCTGCACCATGAGAGCGCCGACGCCGCGCTGTTCCGTTGGCTGCGTGCCTGCGAAGGGGGCATCCGAGAACTTGGTGTTGAACTGCACGCAGTGGGCCGCACCTTTGATGCCATCACCGGTGCCGGGCCGCTGGCCGACTACCCTGCCCTCAAGCGTTACCCCAACGGCCGCGAAGGCGGTTTGATGAAGCTGGTGGCCGAAGTAGTCGGCATGGGTACGCCGGAGCGCACGCTCGATGGCGCCATCTATTTCATTGATCCGGTCGACCCGTCGTCCATCTTTCCCGAAGCCATCGCGCTCAAGCGGCAGTGCGTGATTCACGGCAAGCCCTTCATCTCAACGGTTGCCACCGCGCGCGACTGGATCGAGATGGAGCGCATCCACGCCGGTCTTGCGCCGGATGCCGGTGCCGATGACCTCAATGATTTCGGCAAGCAGACGCTGGCCTTGATCGCGCATGACGCGCGCAAGCCGCAGATGCTGGCCTTCGCCAGCGAGCACTTCGATGTGCTGTCGAAATTCGCACAGCGTATCGGCACCGGCACCACCGGTCAGCGCTTGAACGAGATGGCGTGGAGCCGTGGCTGGCCGCGCGAGCAGGAGTGGATCCAGCGTTTCCAGAGTGGTCCGCTGGGCGGCGACGCGCAGATTGCCGACCGCGTGCTGGAGCACCGCTGCCAGCGTGCGATCTTCTTTGAAGACCCGCACGTCGCGCGCCAGCATGAAGCCGACATCCAACTGCTGGAACGCGCGGTGACGACGGTGACCGATGAAGCGGTGTGCATCACGGCGCCGAATATTGCAGCGCGCTGGGCGCAGGCGGTGGTGATGCGGCAGGGACGGAGATAGTTTCGGATTGCGGCGAATTTCTTCATTTGGGGTGAAGCGGTATTGATGCGTGTGGAGCGATGCGCTTTGCGCATTCCCCCTCTCCCCAACCCCTCTCCCGCAAGGGGAGAGGGGCTCAGATCGTTGCAGGTTGAAGCAATCTGAGCAACTGCGCCGCTAAAGCCCCTCTCCTTGCGGGGCGATGCGGGTCTGCCTGCGAAACACTGGTTCGCGCCCCGTTTGAGCGCCCTCGCGTAAGCGAGGGCCGGGGCGCGGAGCGGGGGTTGAGAGGAAAGCGTTTCTCCCAATCACTCCAACAACAAACGGTTGTTCCGCAGCGTCACTTCACTGCCCTCGCCTTCCTGCATCACCCGCACGCTGGCGCCTTCGCGCTTGAACCCCGCAGGCAGACCCAGCTCGACCACCACCGTTCGCGGCTGCAGATCCAACGGCGCTTCCAATGCTGGAATCGCCACGCGTGCCACTTCACGTCCCCGCGCGTCTTCAATCACCGCGTGACCGGCCGTCGTGGCGATATGCCCGAGGCTGTGCACGGTCAGCTGTACGTGCTTGCCCTCCACGCGTAGATCACCGCGACCAATGCCAAGATCCGCGCGCGTTTCCACCGGCGTGCCCGGTGTCACCAACTCAAACTCGAACACCTGCGTCTGCTTCGGCATGAAGCGCAACGCCGTGCCCACACTTTTCTCCAGCGGCACCTCGCGTACCTGCGGGGTGCCGTCGATGACGCCGTCGCCGTCACGGTCCACGCCGCTGCGGATCTGCCACATGCCGGCGGCGATATTCCAGCCGGTGAGGGTCGCGTCCTGTGCTTTGTCACTGACGTTGTATGCGATCACCTTGAAGCGTTCGCGCGAAGGTGCGTGCACCGCCAGCGCCACTTGTTCGGCGCCCGCAGGCTGTGCGAATTGCCAGCTCACGGTGTGGCCAGGCCAACTCTGGTTGCGCTTGAGTGCAATACCGCCCAGCCGTACCCGCTGCAGGAACTCGCTGGGGGCTTCGACACGGTCACTCCACCAGTGGCCTTCGGTGTTCATGTACTCGCGTTGCGCCTTGGCCTGGATGCCGTCGGCGTGCAGCTGCTGCAGGTAGCGCAGGTCACCGGTGAGCTGCCATGCGGTGATGTTGGCGAAGCCAGCGCCGCCCTTGTCGGCATCGGCGATCAATTGCTTGCCCCAGTCCTGTTGCCTGCCGAGCGCATCGATGTAGTTTTCGCCAAGGTTGGCCAGCGCGCCGGGGCCTCCGCGCAGCACGCGGTAATCCAAGGCCTTGAGGTACCTGTCATCGCCGCTCCAGCGCCATGCCGCCCAGAACGTATGCATGATGTCGCCGCTGCCCGAGCCTTGATTCAACTCGCCGCCGCGCGTTTCGCCGGTCGCCCAGTTGATTTCATTGGGCAGCGCCCAGCGGCCCTTGTCGTCGGTGTACGCATGGGCGAGATAGCCATCGGCCAGGCCGGTGACCAGTTTGCGGCCGGTCGGGTCGGCGTTGTAGTCGCCGATCAGAAACGCCGGGTGCAGTGCCGGGAAGGAGTACGGCTTCTGCCATTGCCAGTTCGGCTCGCGGTAGACCTTGTTGCCGCCAAACCAGTTGCTGGAGAACAACAGGTTGCCCTGCGGGTTGCGCAGGATGATGCGCTCATCGAACGCCTTCACCGTTTCCATCAGCCGCTCGACCGTGAGCGGATCGCCCCAGTTGAGGTAGAGCATCGCGCTGTTGGCGTTGATGCCTTCCTCGTAGGCGTGCAGCTCGTCGGTTTCGATGGTGCTCAGGCCGTTGGCGAACATGCCGTTCTTGTAGACCGCATCGGACAGCGCGGTCAGCGACGCATTCAAGCGTTCCGGTTGCACGCCCATCAAGGCCAGGCCGGGCCATTGCTGGGTGAGGTCGGTGTCATCGGAAATGCCGCCGCCGAAATCGCCATACGGCACCTGCCGCTCGTCAATCCACCAGTCGACGAAGCGGCGCACCAGCTTCAGGTCTTCCAGCTGATTGAACGCCCACGCTGGCACGTCCTTGGGCGCTTGCGGTGCGCTGAACGGTGGTTTGCCCTGGCTGTTGTAGCTGATGTAGTTCCAGTACAGGCGGCCCAGTTCGTGGTCCGGGTCCACCCGCAGCAAGTCACTGAGGTCGGCGTAGACGCGCGCGTACAGCCGTTGGCGTTTGGACGTGGTGTGTTCCTCGACCAGGAAACCCCAGTTGTCGCGCACTTGATTGAAGCGATCAGCAACGTGTTCCTTGATCGCCTGCTTGCGGTCCTTGAACACCAGCCGCACTTCGGCGCCGTCCAGCGACGCGGCATGGAAGCCCGGCGCGGCCGAGGCAATCGACAACCACAGGCTGTCGGCGGTGAGGATGCGGTCGCGCAGATCCAGCCACAGCGTGCGCGCTTCACCGGGCTTCACTGAGACCGACACGTCGATCATGTCGCGCGCCGGCCAGATCGGATCCTTGATGCGGATGTTGAGCGGGATCAACCCATCATGCGTGGCCGGCAGATCCAGTGCGGGAAGGTCGATGGCCACGCCGTCCAGGCCGTCGTGCATGTTTTCCCAACTGTGTGCCCAGCTGCGGATCAGCGGCTGCGCGGCCGGGGCGTCGCCAACGCCGGAGGGAATCAGCACGTGCACGATCGGCATCGGCGTGGCCGGCAGCGGATCGGCCGTGCGCTTGCGTGAGCCCGCGCCCTTGGGCAGCGCCATCACCGTACTGCGCTCAGCCGGCGCGAAGCGGCCGTTGATGTAGTCGCGCAGCGTGGCGACGTTGCGGTAATCGGGCAGCACGTTGCTGTCGATCAGGTAGCGCTGTTTGACCGTGCCTTCCGGCTCGGCGGTGTTGCTGACGTGATAGCCCCAGATTTCCTGGATCGGCGTTTCCTGTTCCACGTTGTGGAAGTGCAGCGCTCCGCCCTGCTGCTCGGCAAACGTATCCACGCTGCGCACCACGCCCTTGGGCCGGGTGAACAACGTGCCGGTGGTGCCGTCCAGCGTGCCGAACGCCGCACCGCGGATTTCGACGCGGTTGATGCGTTCGTCCTCCGGCACCGTCAGGTCCAGCTGCTGGCCGCCTTCGACATACGTGTTCCAGTCCGGCAGTTGGAAATAGTCATTGCGACCAGCCAGGCGCGAACGGTTGTAGACACCCGGCCAGGTGGTTTCGGCGATGCCGTCGGTGCCTTTCCACATCCACTGCTTCTTGTCCTTGACGTCGCCGAACTCGATCTTGCGCACCGTCGTCACCGGCGTGGACAACGCCGGCGGCGCGGCGCCTTCCCAGCCATAGCGATGCCACCACGCACGTTGCGAGGTGGCGACCTCGGCACTGCTGCGCGGCTCGGCATTGCGGGCCAGGGCGGCGATGCCGGCGCCGTCGAGCATGTGGTCGTAGACGCGGATCTCGTCGAAGTCACTGCCGCGCAGGAAGTTGTAGCGGCTCTGCACCTGATACGGCGCCATCACCCGCCCGGCCAGGCCCAGTTGATCGAGCGCGGCATCGTAGTCGCCGGTGGTTTGTGCGCGGGCCACTTCCCTGCCATCCACAAACAGCTTCACGCCGTGGTCTTCGTCCCAGGCGAAGGCGATGTGCTGCCATTGGCTCGGTGGCGGAATGTGGTCCAAGGCGAAGGAGACGCGGGTGCGTGCGAGGTTGGCATCGGTCACGAAGGCATCAAAGCCGTGGCCGTTCCAGTCGATGCGCAGCCACGCCATGTCCCAGCTGCTGTGGTCGGCATAACCGACGCGGAAGATCACGAACGGCGCTTCACCGGCCGCGTAACGCGCGCGCCAGAAGAACGACAGCGTGCCGCGTTCGGCCTGGATATTGCCCGGTGCATTCCACGACAGCACGCCGTCGTCCTGCCACTGGATGGCGCGGCCATGCGCACCGTCATCGATCAGGCGGACCTTGTCCTGGAAGTTGGGGACCGGGTCGCCCTGTGCGTGGTCGGCAACAACGCCCTGTTCGGCGGAGACGCGGAACAGCAGCTGCGGTGAAGGGTTCTGCGCTGCTGCAGGGAGAGCCGCAAGCAGCGCGGAAGCCAGAATCAATGTGCGAAACGTGGAACGGTCGGAGCGTGGTGACATCGTGCGTCTCTTGGAGACGTGCGGGAGTGAACGGTTCCGCACGCGGTGGGCCAAGTTAGCGACGCCAACGCGTCTGCACATTCTGCGTCGCACCATCATTGCCCTGCCCCGGCATTGCGCCGGGGCAGGTTTACCGCATCAGAACTTGTAACGCAGGCCCAGCGTGTACTGGCGGCCGGTCTCGCTGTATTCCAGCGGCAGCGATACCGACGGGTTGGACACCCACGACTCCTGCGCCTCGTTGGTCAGGTTGGCACCTTCCAGGCTGATCTCCAGCTGGTCGCTGATGCGGTAGCGGATGGACGCATCAATGAAGGTGGTGCCGGTCTGCCCATGTACGCCGCGACCGTCGCTGTCGAAGCCCTTCTCGGTACCCGGCACCTGGATCAGGTAGTCGTCACGGTTGGTGGCCGACACGCGCCCCGACCAGGTCTCGCCTTCGTAGAACAACGTGGCGTTCCACGAATTCTTGGACAAGCCGGTGAGGTCGGTCTTCTGCGCCATGACGCCTGCGCCGGTCACGTACTGGATCTTCGATTCCACGTAGGTGTAGTTCAGCTGCGTGCCGAAGTTGGACCACTTGCCCGGCAGGAAGGTGAACGGCTGCGTGTAGTTGAATTCCACACCGGTGAGATCGCCGCCGGGCGTGTTGACCGGCGTGCTGAACACGAAGTCGTCGGTGACGCTGACGTTGAGGTCGTCCAGCAGGCTGGCCGGCAGGCCGCTGCTCGAATACGGACGGGTTTCGCGGGTGTTCTGGATGAAGCTCTCGATGTCCTTGTAGAACAAACCAACACCGAGCATCGCGCCTTCGTTGAAGTACCACTCAAAGCCAAGGTCGGCGGTCTTGGCGCGCACCGGATCCAGCAACGGATTGCCGCCGCTGACCGTCTTGGCACTGCCGCTGACGCTGACGTTTACACCCGGGGTCAAGCTGCCCAGACCCGGACGCGACATCACTTTGGCCGCGCCAAAGCGGATCAGGAAATCCGGGGTGATTTCCGCCACCAGGTTCAGCGACGGCAGGAAATCGTTGTACTCACGGCTGACCGTGGTGGTGATCGGCGTGCCGCTGGCCGATGCCACACCGGTGGAGCTTTGCTTGGTTTTGACGTAACGCGCGCCGATGTTGCCCGACACCGGGATCGAGCCGATATCGAAGTTGAACTTGCCCATCAACCAGCCGCCACGGTCCTGCTCTTCCACGCTGCGGATGCTGGCCGCGTAGTCCGCCAGCGCATAGATGCCCTCGCCGCTGAGGATGTCGAATTCATTGGCGATGCCGTTGAAGTTCGGCACTACCCACTTGCCCGGCGAGCCGGACATGCCGCTCAGACTGGCCAGCTGGGTCATGTTGACCGGAACGATCTTGCTGCCGTTGAACGTCGGCACGGCGGTTTCGTTGCCAACGCGACGGCGCTCCATCGAATCGAAGCTGAAGTTCTTGGCCTGTACGCCACCTTCCAGCGTGAACGACGGGCCGATCACCCAGGCAAATTCCACCTGGCCGTTGTCGAAATCGTTGGTGACGTAGTTCTGGCGCAGGCGGATCGTGGACAGCGTCCAGCCATTGGGATCGGTCGGGTCGATGCCGTAATTGAACACCGGCTTGTTGGCGTTGCCACGGTAGTCGTAGCTGTAGCCAGCGACGTTGAGCTTGTCCATCATCACCGTGGCCTGGATCGGGTTGTCGTGCTTGGAGCGCGACGTACCCACCTTGCCGGTGATGGTGAAGTTGTCGGTCAACCGGTGTTCGCCATCCAGACTGATCTGATAGAACTCGGTGGTCCATTCGTCGTGGCGGTTTTCAGCGCGGATGTCGACGTTGTCCATCTCCGCATAGACCAGCGCGCCGTTGCGGACTTCGCCGTTGTTGACCAGGATTTCCTTCTTACCCTTGTCATCGGACTTGCTCAGGCCATTGGCCTCGATGTACTTCTCATCGCGCTTGGCGTCGATCTTGGAATACAGCGCGTCCAGGCTGAAGGTGGTGCGGTCGCTGGGCTTGAACTGCAGCGCACCGGTCACGCCCAGACGCTTCTGGTCATGCTCCATCAACGTGTAACGCGGGAAACGCGGCGCGTAGACATCCGAGCGCAATGCATCCTTGAACGGCGAAGCGGCGCTGAAGCCGCCGTTGGTGTTGCCACCGGCCCAACGCACGGTGCCGGTGCCCTCTTCCACCGTCTCACGCTCGGAATACGCCACCGACAACAGCGCGCCGAACTTGCCATCGGCCCAGCTGTTGGAAATCAAACCGGCAAAGCGCGGCATCGCCGACTGCGAGGCGTCGTTGTAACCGGCCTGCACGTTGCCGACGATGGTCAGCCCGTCATAGTCGAACGGGCGCGCGGTGCGCAGGTCCACGGTGGCGCCGAGCGAGCCTTCTTCCACATCGGCCGAGGCGGTCTTGCGCGCGATCAGCTGGGTGAACAGGTCCGAGGCAAACACGTTGAAGTCAAAACCACGGCCGCGGTTGGTGCCGCCCTGCCCGTCGCTGCTGCCAACCGTGCTCAGGGCTTCCAGGCCGTTGATGCGCACGCGGGTGAAATCCGGGCCCAGGCCGCGCACCGAGATGTTGCGGCCTTCACCGCCATCACGGGTGATCACCACGCCGGGAATGCGCTGCAGCGATTCGGCCAGGTTGCTGTCCGGGAACTTGCCAATGTCTTCGGCGACGATGGCATCGACCACGCCGGCCTCGCCACGCTTGATATCCAGCGCTTTCTCGACGCTGGCGCGGTAGCCAGTGACGGTCACGGCGTCCAGCTGGGTGGCGGCTGGGCCGGCATCCTGGGCGCCAACCGTGCCCGCCTGCAGGGCCAGACTGATGCCCAATGCCAGCAAGGTAACCGGTGTCTTTTTCTGTGCGTTACGTGGATACATATGTTTCCCCTCTCCAAGGTCTACATGCGAATCGATTGTTCTGGTATGTGCTGCTGATATGCGAATCGACGTTCGAAATAGGCGGCTGATGGCGGATGACACCGCTAGTCAAAACGGAAAGTAACAGCTGCGTGAAAGGGGAGCATCTTGCAGTGCAGCAGGGCATAAAAGCGCTGGAAACCCCTGTCCCAAGGACATTCCGGGGCAATACGGCGACCAGGCCGAGGGACAAACCACTCCGAATGACACCGCTAGTCAAACGTCCATGCCATCATGCCGGCCGGATCGACGGTGAGCAGGAGTCCTGATGAGTTCCACCCGCATTGTCTGTTTTGGCGAACTGCTGCTGCGCTTGGGTGCCCCCGGCAACCAGCTGCTGCTGCAGAGCCCTTCCCTTGATGTGCATGCCGGCGGTGCCGAGGCCAATGTCGGCGTGTCGCTGGCGCACTTTGGCCACGACGTGGCGATGATCAGCGTGGTTGCCGACAACCCGCTGGGCGCTGCCGTGACGGGCGAACTGCGCCGCCACGGCGTGGACACCGGCCGCGTGCGCCGCGTTGACGGCCGCATGGGCTTGTACTTCCTGACCACCGGCGCCGGCCACCGGCCCAGCGAAGTGGTGTATGACCGCGCCGACTCGGCCTTTGCCAACGCCCGCGCCGACAGCTACGACTGGCCCGCGCTGCTGCACGGCGCGCACTGGCTGCACCTGTCTGGGGTGAGCCCGGCACTGGGCCTGGAAGCCGCACAGGCGACGCTGGCGGCAGCGCGCGCGGCCTGTGCGCTGGGCATCAAGGTGTCCTTCGACGGCAACTTCCGGCCCAAGCTGTGGGAGCGGTGGGGCGGGGATGCCAAGGCGATCCTGCGCGACCTGTTTGATTGCGCGCACATCGTGTTTGCCGACTATCGCGACATCGGTGTGGTGCTGGGCGGCGAGTTCGCACAGGCCGACGCACAGGCGCGCGTGGACGCGGCTGCAGCGATGGCCTTCGCCGCGTTCCCGCGCCTGCAGTACATGACCTGCACGCAACGCACCACGCACAGCGTCGGCCACCATTCGCTGGGCGCGATGCTGCTCGGCCGCGACGGCACCCGTGCGGTGGCACCGCAGGAAGAGCTGACCGATATCGTCGACCGCATCGGCGGCGGTGATGCATTCGCTGCCGGCGTACTGCACGGCCTGATCGAAGGCCTTGATGCCGATACCACCATCCGCTTCGGGCTGGCCGCAGGCTGCTTGAAGCATTCCATTCCCGGTGATTTCAACCCGGTCGGCGTGGCCGACGTGATGGCCCTGATGGGCGAAGGAAAATTCGATGTCCGGCGCTGATCCACGCGTACGCGCGATTCTCAAACTGGCGCCGGTGATTCCGGTGTTCACTCCAGACAACATCGACGATGCGGTGCAAGTGGCCAACGCATTGCTGCTTGGCGGCTTGCCGGTGATCGAAGTAACGCTGCGCACGCCCAATGCGATGGAAGCGATCAAGGCGATGGTCGAAGCGGTGCCCGATGCGGTGGTCGGCGCCGGCACGGTGCTCAATGCCAAACAGCTGGAACAACTCAAAGCCGCAGGCGGGCGCTTTGCAGTATCGCCGGGCGCAACCGACCGTCTTTACGCGGCAGCGCGCGACGTAGACCTGCCGTTTTTGCCGGGCGTTGCAACGTCATCGGAACTGATGCGCGGCCTGGAACACGGGCTGGATACGTTCAAGTTCTTCCCGGCGGTGCAGGCCGGCGGCGCGGCCATGTTGTCTGCATGGAACGGCCCATTTGGCGACGTGCGTTTCTGCCCGACCGGCGGCATCAGCGCACAGACCGCGTCGCAGTTTCTGCATCTGCCGAATGTGTTGTGCGTGGGCGGCTCATGGTTGACCACGCGTGAGCTGCTGCAGGCGCGCGATTGGAAGGGGATCGAACAATTGGCGCGTGAGGCGGCGGTGTTGCCGGGTTGATGGTGACGCGGGGTAGGGTGCTGCTGCATATGGTTGATGCAGCTTCGCCCACACCAGAAGGCCTGCTTCTAAAGCTTCAACCGCCGATACAAGGTGCTGCGGTTCACGCCCAAGCGCTTCGCCGCCCGGCTGACATTGCCATCGCACGCATCCAGCGCATGACGCATCGCCTCCAGCGTCAACGCCTGCAGATTGCTTTCGTTCTGCAGGGCAGGGGACATACGCGGTGCATCGCGCAGATAGTCCGGCAACATCTCCACCTCGATCTGCGCATCGGCATCGGTCAACGCCACCAAGGTGCGCAGGCAGGCCACCAGTTGCCGCAGATTGCCGGGCCATTCGTATGTCGCCAGCAACTGCATCGCATGGGCCGAAAGCACACGTCCTTGCGCGAGTGGTTGCCACAAGGCCTGCACCAGCGCCGCGCGATCCTCGTTCTCGCGCACCGGCGACAACCGCAGTACATGATCGGCAATGCGGTAATACAGATCCGAACGGAAACGTCCTTCGGCCATCGCCTGCTGCAGGTCGCAATGGGTGGCGCAGATCAGGGTGAAATCCAGTTTGACCGGCTTGCCACCGCCCAATGGTGACAACTCGCGGTCCTGCAATACACGCAGCAACCGCGGCTGCAATGCCAGCGGCATGTCACCGATTTCGTCCAGGAACAACACGCCGCCCTGCGCTTGCCGCAACAGACCCTGGCTGCCTTGACGACGGGCGCCGGTGAACGCGCCTTCTTCGTAGCCGAACAGTTCGGCTTCGATCAATCCTTCCGGCAACGCCGCGCAGTTCACTGCAACGAAGGGTTTGGCTGCGCGGCTGCCCTGTGCATGCAGCGCGCGCGCGGCCACTTCCTTGCCGGTGCCGGTTTCGCCCTGCAGCAACACCGGCAAGCCGGCTTCCAGCACACGGCCGGCGCGGAGGAGTTGTTCGCGTTGTTGCGCATCGAACACCGTGGCACTTGCCGGCGCCAACAATGTGCGTCGCGGGGCGGACATCGGCACGCGCGACGTGGCCGCCGGTTGCCGCGCACGCACGTCATCCACGCTGCCGCGCAGGATGCGACCGCTGCGATCCTGCAACAGGCCGTCATCGCGCATCCGCGACAGCGGTGCGTCGAACAAGGCTTCGTAGGACGCGCGGCCGATATCGCCATGCTCCAGTCCGAACAAACGCAGGCCAACGCCGTTGGCCGCTACCAGGCGGCCATTGCGGAAGCCGAGCACGCCTTCGCCTGCGGTATCGAGCAGGGCAGGGTCGTGATGCAGCCGCAGCAGTTCACATTCGGCCAAACCGTCCTCAAAGAAGCGGTGCTCGATGCGGTTGGCGGCCAGCCGCGCCAGCCCCAGCGCATGCTGCTGTTGCACGCTGGCCGGGCCGGTGATATCGAGCACGCCGGCCACCTGCCCGTAAGGATCGAAGATCGGCATGGCCGAGCAACTGAGGATGCCGTGCGGGGCGAAGAAGTGTTCGCCGCCGCGTACTTCCATCGCGCGGCCTTCAACAATGGCGGTGCCGATGGCATTGGTGCCCACCGCAGCCTCGCTCCAGCACACGCCCGGCATCAGCGCCACGCGCCCGGCCTTGTCGAGAAAGCCCGCGCTGCCTTCGGCGTTGAGGATCCAGCCGGCCGCATCGGTGAGCAGCACGATGCTGTCGGTACTGGCCGCATGCGTGCCCAAGCCGTCGATCTCGGCGCGTGCCAGCCGCCACAACCGTTCATGGCTGTCGCGCAGTTCACGCAGGTTCTGGCCGGGCAGGGGCTCCAGCTGCGGCTCTGCGTCCACCGCCAGACCGCTGCGCTGACAGCGCCGCCACGATTGCAGGATGGTGTCGGGCACGGTGCCCACGGGCAGAGTGCCGCGCTCGAAGAACGAACGTCGGGCATTGCCCACGCGGTGTTGCGGTGCCAGCGCCATGACAACTCCTGTGTCGCAAATTGCGACAGGTGTTCAACCCTGTGTCCCGATTAACAACACACCCGGCAGCTAACTGCAACGCGGGCACCCGCAGCGGTACAGCAAGGCCCGGGCAAGAAGCCCATCCCCACGGCGTTTGCCGGATGACGCGGCGCAGCACAACGAAGTTGGCATCGACCTTGCGCCCTGTGTTGACCACACCGCCGCGTGCGGCCCCGATCAACGCAATCTGGAGATGCCCGATGAATGCTGTTCCTTCCGCCAAGCCCCTGGCCACCGATCCGCAGTCGCTGTTCAAGCCGCGCTACGGCAACTACATCGGCGGCCAATGGGTGGCGCCGCGCAGCGGCCAGTACTTCGACAACGCCACGCCGGTCACCGGCAAGGTGTTCACCGAAGTGGCCCGCTCCAATGCTGACGACGTTGAACTGGCGCTGGACGCCGCGCATGCCGCCAAAACCGCCTGGGGCGCGACCTCCACCACCGAGCGCGCCAATATCCTCAACCGCATCGCCGACCGCATCGAGGAAAACCTTGAGCTGATCGCGCATGCCGAGACCTGGGACAACGGCAAGCCGATCCGCGAGACGCGCAATGCCGACATCCCATTGATGGCCGACCATTTCCGTTACTTCGCCGGTGCGCTGCGTGCGCAGGAAGGCAGCCTGTCGCAGATCGACAACGACACCGTCGCGTATCACTTCCAGGAGCCGCTGGGCGTGGTCGGGCAGATCATCCCGTGGAACTTCCCGCTGCTGATGGCGGCGTGGAAGCTGGCCCCGGCGCTGGCCGCCGGCAACTGCGTGGTGCTGAAGCCGGCCGAACAAACCCCGGCCTCGATCCTGGTGCTGATGGAAGTCATCGGCGACCTGCTGCCGCCGGGCGTGCTCAACATCGTCAACGGCTTTGGCCTGGAAGCGGGCAAGCCGCTGGCCAGCAGCCCGCGCATCGCCAAGATCGCCTTCACCGGCGAAACCGGCACCGGCCGCCTGATCATGCAGTACGCCAGCCAGAACCTGATCCCGGTGACGCTGGAACTGGGCGGCAAATCGCCCAACATCTTCTTCGCCGACGTGATGGCCGAAGACGATGATTTCCTCGACAAGGCGGTGGAAGGCTTCGTGATGTTCGCCTTCAACCAGGGCGAAGTGTGTACCTGCCCGTCGCGTGCGCTGGTGCAGGAATCCATCTACGAAAAATTCATGGAACGCGTGCTGGCCCGCATCGCCGCGATCAAGCAGGGCAACCCGCTGGACCCCAACACCATGGTCGGCGCGCAGGCATCGGAAGAGCAGCTGAAGAAGATCCTGTCCTACATCGAGATCGGCAAGGCCGAAGGCGCCGAAGTGCTGATTGGTGGCGAGCAGAACCACCTGGGCGGCGACCTGGCCGACGGTTTCTACGTCAAGCCAACGGTGTTCAAGGGCCACAACAAGATGCGCGTGTTCCAGGAAGAAATCTTCGGGCCGGTGGTGTCGGTCACCACGTTCAAGACCGAGGAAGAAGCCCTGGCCATCGCCAACGACACGCCGTACGGGCTGGGTGCCGGATTGTGGAGTCGCGATGCATCACGCCTGTATCGCATGGGCCGTGGCATACAGGCAGGCCGGGTGTGGACCAACTGCTATCACGCCTATCCGGCGCACGCGGCGTTTGGTGGCTACAAGCAATCAGGCATCGGCCGCGAGAACCACAAGATGATGCTCGACCACTACCAGCAGACCAAAAACCTGTTGGTCAGCTACTCGCCGAAGAAACTGGGTTTCTTCTGAACCGCACACCGGCACGCGTGCCGGTTTGATGACGATCAAGGCACCGGCAACGGGCCGGTGCCAGAGTTCACTCCACGCCGTAGAAGGAGATGCATGCATGAACAGAACCATGAAGGCTGCTGTCGTACGTGAGTTCGGCAAACCGTTGGTCATCGAGGAAGTGGTGGTGCCGCGCCCGGCAGCGGGCGACATCCTGGTCAAGATCGAAGCCTGTGGCGTGTGCCACACCGACCTGCACGCGGTGGAAGGTGATTGGCCGGTCAAACCCAATCCGCCGTTCATTCCCGGCCATGAAGGCGTGGGCCATGTGGTGGCGGTGGGCGCCGGTGTCAGCCACATCAAGGAAGGCGACCGCGTCGGCATTCCGTGGCTGTATTCGGCCTGCGGTTATTGCGAGCACTGTCTGGGCGGCTGGGAAACGCTGTGCGAAGCGCAGCAGAACAGCGGCTACTCGGTGAACGGCGGTTTCGCCGAATACGCGCTGGCCAATGCCAATTACGTCGGTCATCTGCCCAAGGAAGTGGGCTTTGTCGAGATCGCGCCGATCCTGTGCGCAGGCGTCACCGTCTACAAGGGATTGAAGGTCACCGACACCAAGCCCGGCGACTGGGTGGTGATTTCCGGCATCGGCGGTCTGGGCCACATGGCGGTGCAATACGCCAAGGCGATGGGCTTGAACGTGGCCGCGGTGGATATCGACGACGGCAAGCTCAAGCTGGCCGAACGCCTGGGCGCGACCATCACCGTCAACGCGCGCAACACCGATCCGGCGGCATTCCTGAAGAAGGAAATCGGCGGCGCGCACGGTGCATTGGTGACCGCGGTATCGCCGAAGGCCTTCGAGCAGGCGCTGGGCATGGTCCGTCGAGGCGGCACGGTGTCACTCAACGGCCTGCCGCCGGGTGATTTCCCGCTGGACATCTTCGGCATGGTGCTCAACGGCATCACCGTGCGCGGCTCCATCGTCGGCACCCGCCTGGACCTGCAGGAATCATTGCAGTTCGCCGCGGAAGGCAAGGTCGCCGCGACGGTCAGCACCGACAAGCTGGAGAACATCAACGACGTGTTCAAGCGCATGCACGCTGGTGCGATTGAAGGTCGCGTGGTGTTGGATTTGAGTGCTTGATTTGAGTGTTTGAGAGAGGTGGCAGGGTCACGTTGTTGAGGCGGTTGTATTGCCGACAAACGTGAAAGACGCACCCCTCTCCCCAACCCCTCTCCCGCAAGGGGAGAGGGGCTAAAGCCAGCCCGCTTCAGCTGTTGCTGTTGCTGTTGCTTTGGCTACTGCTCTACTCCTCTCCCCTTGCGGGAGAGGATGCCGAAGGCAGGAGAGGGGAAGCGGCAAAGCCGCGCACTTAATGCTGCAGCACTTCAAGCCAATGTGAAGCACAACTTCTCCCACAAACGTGGAGAGAAATTAGAAGCAGCGGCACGCCTCATCCACTATCCAAACCTAACGCACATGCACCGCCGCAGTCGGCATGCGATCCAACGCCAACCACGCGTCCTCGATCACATCGCGCACCTGTTCCCAGCGCAATCGCGATTCCCCGCGTGATTGTTCCCAGTGCTCCGCCAACTCCACTCCGGTATCGGCACTACCGCGCGGCCAATCCGCCGCATGGGTCACCAAGGCAAATGCATACGCAGGTTGCAGATCGCGCCAGCGCTGTGCGCCGCGCCGTCGTCGGGCGTAATCATCCAGGCTGTACTGCACGAAGTCCTGGGCGACTTCACCTGCATCGTGCTTGTTGCGGCTCAGGCGCGCGCGGCGCATCACCGTGGGGTCCGCGCTGAACAGCGTGGGCGGGGCCCGGTACTCCGTACGGTCAAGACGAAACATGGCACTAATCTCCTGCTGGGGGGACACAGTTACCCCCGCCTCCGTCAGCAGGCCGTGATACGCCCGTTACCGGTTGGTGAAGCGCTCGTGGTTGGGGTGAGTGAATGGGCGTTGATGATGAAGAACGAGAGCAACCTCACCCCTCCCCAATCCTCCCCTTGCCTGCGACAAAGGGAGGGAGCGGCTGTACCTGCACTGTCAGTTCGCAGTGAGGGCAGCCTCTGCCCCCTCTCTTGCGCATCGCGCAGGGGAGGGCTGGGGAGGGTGCGGTTGCTTCAAGCCTTACCCCCAAACCCCCACCTACCGCCCCCATTCCCACTGCAACCCCAGCGTATAGCTGCGATCCGGCCCCGGCTCGAAGTAACGCTGGTTGCCGTCGTTGACGATCACCGAGCCGATGTAGCGTTGATCCAGCGCGTTATCCACACGTGCAAACACCCGCAGCGGGCCGTGTGCGGTGGGCCACTGGCGGGCTGCTTCCAGGTTCAACAGGCCGTAGCCCGGCGCGCGGGTGTCGCCTAGATCACTGACGCCGATGTCGCTGGCGGCCACCACTTCGGCCGCCCATTGCCACGGGCCCGGACGCCATTGCCAGCGCGCGCTCAATTGCTGGCGCGGTACACCGGGCAAGTCGGTGCCGGCGGCCACCGGATTCAGCGGCACGGGGCAGGGCGCGGGCAGGCCAGTGCAGGTCAGGTAGCCGGCGCGCACCGTGGCCTGCAGCCAGGTCCAGGCCAGCTGCAGTTGCTGGTCATGCGCCAGCGGCTGCCACCAGCCCAGCTCCACGCCTTGGCGCCGGGTCGCGCCGATGTTGCGATAGCTGCTGCGGCCGCCGCTGTTGCGGGCTACGGCCAGTTCGTCGTCGGTGTCGGCGCGGAACAGCGCCAACTCCAGCCGCGCGCCACTCTGCGAGCGCCATTTGCCGCCCAGTTCGTAATTGCGACTCAGTGCCGGCGACAGATCCAGCGCCAGCCCGGCGCCGCCATCGGCGCGATAGCCCAGCTCGTTGAAGGTCGGCGTTTCAAAGCCGCGACCGGCCGAGGCATACAGGCGCAGGTTGTCGTTGGCGCTGAACACCACACCCGCCACCGGCGTGGTCGCCGAGTAGTCGCGGCGTCCGCTGTCATCCGGGTTGCTGGCGGTGATGTAGCGGTCATCGGAACGGAACCGCACCTGGCTGTGCCGCGCACCCACCAAGGCCGACCATCGCGGGCTGAACTGCCACCACGCCTGCGCGAACTGATCCACGTTCTCGACCCGATCATGCTGGTTGCGGCGCAGTTTTCCTTTGATGCCCTGCGCGTCGCCGATGAAATTCTCGTAGCCGCTGCGGTGCTGGCGTTGACGGTCGACGTTGGCGCCGATCACCAGTTCCAGCGGCTTGCCGGCCAGTGCACCATGCCAGGCCCAGCGCGCGTCCAGTCCGCCGTAATCGCTGTCCAGATCAATCACGCCGCCGGAATGCAGGGGGCTGTTCTGCGGCCCCGGTGGAATCGCCAGGAATTGCTCGACGCTGCGCTGCCCGGCGTAGCCCATCAATCGCCAGGTCTGCTGCGCGCGGTCGAGCGTGTAGACCGCACCGGCCTGCGTCTGCTGCACCGACTTGCGGGTGTTGTACTGGTTGGCCACCGCCGTGGCCTGGCGTGGGTTCGCACGCACCTGCTCGCGGCTCAGGCCCAGCGGGTCCTGCGCGTGCGGCGCGTCGAAAGCGTTGATCAGCAGCTCCAGCCGCTGGCCGGGTGCCAGCTCAAACCCCAGCCGCGCATTGAGCGATTCGCGCCGCGCCGCGCTGTGGTCGCGCCAGCCATCGGTGCGGAAGTGGTTGGCCGCCACGTTGTAGTGCATGGCCGCCGCCTGACCGGTGAGCTGCACGCCGGTGCTGAGCGTGTTGTTGCTGCCGACGCTGCTGCGCAGCCGCCACGGATCACCGCGCTGGCCGTCGGCACTCCACAGCTGCAGCACGCCCCCGGAGGAATTGCCGTACAGCGCCGAGAACGGCCCACGCAGCACGTCGACCCGCTCGGCGCCCAACAGGTTGAAGTGCGACAGCTGGCCCTGGCCGTCGGGCATGGTCGCCGGAATGCCATCCACCAGCAGCCGCACGCCGCGCACGCCGAACGTGGAACGCGCGCCGAAGCCGCGGATCGACAGCTGCGTGTCCTGTGCATAGTTCTGCCGCTCGCGCGCCAGCAGGCCCGGCACGCCGCCCAGCGCCTCGGATATCAGCGCACTGCGGCCGTTGCCGTCGGTCTCTACCGTGGTGGTAGAGGCGGGCAGATCGAAATCGTCCACCGCATGCACCTTGGCGGCCTGCACTTGCACAGTGCCCAACATGGCTGGCATTGGCTCGGCGGCGTGCGCAGGCAGGGCCAGCAGCAGTCCAAAAAAGGCGAAAAAGCGTTTACCTATTCCCATCGCGCCATGATCACCGAAACTGCGTGACCGCCGCATCCGGCCGGCAACCGAAGTTCCACCTGAAACCCCTGCGGCCAGCAACGCCCGGCCCTGCTACGATGGCGCGGTTCTGGCCGCCGTTTGTACTTCCAGCGCCGAACGCCCTCACTCCCCGCCACTGATACGAGTACCGCCGTGTCCTTCTTTGCAAACGTCGAACAGGTTCCTGGCGACCCGATTCTGGGTCTGACCGAGGCTTACAACGCTGACAGCCGCCCGACCAAGGTCAATCTTGGCGTGGGCATCTATTACGACGAGAGCGGCCGCATTCCGCTGCTGCGCGCCGTCAAACAGTACGAGCAGCAGTTGGTGGCTGAAGGCAAACCGCGCGGTTACCTGCCCATCGACGGCCTGCCGGCCTACACCTTGGCCACCCAGAAGCTGGTGTTCGGCGAAGGCTCTGATCTGCTTGCCGCTGGCCGCGTCGCCACCTCGCAGACCATCGGCGGCAGCGGCGCACTGCGCATCGGCGCCGACCTGCTCAAGCGTCTGCTGCCGCACGCCACCATCGCCATCAGCAATCCGAGCTGGGAAAACCACCGCGCCGTGTTCGGCGCCGCCGGTTTTGACGTGGTCGATTACACCTATTACGACGACGCCAGCCACGGCCTGAATTTCGCCGGCATGGTTGCCGACCTGCAGAAGCTGCAGCCGGGCTCGGTGGTGCTGCTGCACGCCTGCTGCCACAACCCGACCGGCGCTGACCTCAGCACCGAGCAGTGGAAGCAGATTGCCGCGCTGCTGAAAGACCGCCAGCTGTTCCCCTTCATCGACATGGCCTACCAGGGCTTCGACAAGGGCATCGAGCAGGACGGCCAGGCCGTGCGCATCATTGCCGAGGCAGGCATCGACAGCTTCATCGTCGCCAACTCGTACTCCAAGTCGTTCTCGCTGTACGGCGAGCGCGTGGGTGCGTTGTCGGTGGTGGGCCCGGATGCCGCCTCGACCAAGGCCGTGCAATCGCAGGTCAAGCGCATCATCCGCACCATCTACTCCAGCCCGTCCACCCACGGCGCCGCCCTGGTGGCCGGCGTGCTGGGCAGCGCCGAGCTGCGTGGCGTGTGGGAAGCCGAGCTGACCGAAATGCGCGAGCGCATCCACGCCCTGCGCGCTGGCATGGTGCAGAAGCTGGCCGCGCTGGGCGCGCCGGAATTCGGCTTCATCCAACAGCAGGCCGGCATGTTCTCCTACTCGGGCCTGAGCAAGGCACAGGTAGACACGCTGCGTGACGACTACGGCATCTACGCCGTCGGCACCGGCCGCATCTGCGTGGCCGCACTGAGCCAGAAGAACCTGGACTACGTGGCCAAGGCCGTTTACGAAGTCAGCCGCGGCTGAGGTTTCGTAGCGCCGATGTAAGCAAAAGCTCGGGGAAACCCGGGCTTTTGTGTTTTCCGGGTTGGAATCCGGGGTGTGGATGGTTAGTGGATAACGCCACAGAAGCATCCACCCCGCGCCGAAGGTGCAGGGAAGGGCCGGGGAGGGATCAGCTTTTACCCACAGCCCCCTGTGGATATCTCCCCAACCCCGCGCGTCTGCTCTGACCAGACACTTATCCACAGCGCAATCGCCGATACGGCGCACTCCCCAAGCGAACCCAGCCACGCCTGTGGATAAAATTTGCAGAACCCCGCAAGCGCCGATGTCCTTTCCTGTCCAGAACAGGACAACCCAACGCCATCGGCTCGTAAAAAAACGGACAACCCGCGACAATAGCGCCCCTTTCGTCTGAAGGTAGCTCCCGTCCATGTCCCGTACGTCGCTCACCCGCTTCCTGATCGAAGAACAGCATGCCCAGCGCATCAATGCCGACCTGCGCCAGTTGGTGGCCGTGGTGGCGCGCGCCTGCACCAGCATCTCGATCGCGGTGAGCAAAGGCGCCTTGGGCGGCGTGCTGGGCGATGCCGGCACCGGCAACGTGCAGGGCGAGGCGCAGAAGAAGCTGGACGTGATCTCCAACGAAATCCTGCTCGAAGCCAACGCCTGGGGCGGTCATCTGGCCGCCTGCGCATCGGAGGAAATGGACCACAGCCAGCTGGTGCCGTCGGAATATCCACAGGGCGATTTCCTGCTGTTGTTCGACCCGCTGGACGGCAGCTCCAACATCGACGTCAACGTCTCGGTGGGCACCATTTTCTCGGTGCTGCGCGCGCCCAAGGGTGTGGATAAGCCTGGGGATGAACACTTCCTGCAGGCCGGCACCCAGCAGGTGGCAGCCGGTTATTGCATCTACGGGCCCAGCACGATGCTGGTGCTGACCGTCGGCCACGGCACCCACGCCTTCACCCTGGACCGCGAAACCGGCGAGTTCGTGCTGACCCAGCGCGGCATGCAGGTGCCGGCGGACACCCAGGAGTTCGCCATCAACATGTCCAACCAGCGCCATTGGGAAGCGCCGATGCAGGGCTATGTGGCCGATCTGCTGGCCGGCAAGGAAGGTGCGCGCGGCAAGAACTTCAACATGCGCTGGATCGCCTCGATGGTGGCCGACGTGCATCGCATCCTGACCCGCGGCGGCATCTTCATCTACCCGTGGGACAAGAAGGATCCGACCAAGGCCGGCAAGCTGCGGCTGATGTACGAAGCCAACCCGATGTCGCTGCTGGTCGAACAGGCCGGCGGCGCCGCCACCAACGGCCGCGAACGCATCCTCGACATCGCCCCGGACCAACTGCACCAGCGCGTGCCGGTGTTCCTCGGCTCCCGCAACGAAGTGGCCGAAGCCACCCGTTACCACCGCGAGCACGACACCAAGGCCTGATAGCGTCGGCTTTGGCTTTGGCTTTGGCTTTGGCGTCGGCTTCGGCGTCGGCGTCGGCTTCGGCTTTGGCTTCAGCTTCGGCTTCGGCTCAAGCCCCTCTCCCGCTGCAGCGGGAGAGGGGTTGGGGTGAGGGCGCTCTACCGCTCCACTACTGAAACACCCCGATAAAGCCCGCCAAGCACCGCCCGGCACTACACAGACATCGTCATTCACGCCACCATTGGCGTCAGTTCCCCAGAGAACCTGCCGATGCGTTCATTGACCATCGTATTGCTGTCGCTGTTGCTGGCTCCCGCACTGGCCTGGGCACAAACGCCCGCCACGCTCGAACAAGCCGACGCCGCCTGGAACCAACTGCGCCTGCAGGGCGATGCCCAATCACTGGCGCCATTGCTCGCCGAAGACTGGCTGCTCACCCACTCCGACGGCCGCATCCAGCACAAAACCGACTACCTGCAGGAACTGGCCACGCGCCAGCGCCGCAATAGCCGCATCGACAACGAAGACGTGCAGATGCGTCGCTACGGCGACACCGCCATCATCACCGGCACCAGCGTCCAAGC
Organism: Stenotrophomonas sp.; assembly: GCF_050737575.1. GTDB lineage: Bacteria > Pseudomonadota > Gammaproteobacteria > Xanthomonadales > Xanthomonadaceae > Stenotrophomonas. The sequence goes on along the minus strand of NZ_JBOHXW010000003.1, from coordinate 95,289 downwards.
GGCTGTCAGCGACGGCAAACCGTGGCAGGGACGCTTCCGCTTCACCCGCGTGTGGGTGCAGCGCGACGGGCACTGGCAGATGGTGGCCTCGCATTCGTCGCGGCTTGCGGAGGCCGCGCCATGAGCGGCGTGGATTTCATCGAGGTCTACGAACAAACGCGGTCGGCCGACGACGATTTTGACGAAGGCGAAACCGAGTTCCTGTTCCAGCAGCGCAAGGTCACGCCACGTATCGGCAACCTATTGATCGCCCCAACCGTGTTCACCCTCTCCCATCGCGGCAATCGCCCGTAGGCGGGGGATAAGTTCATCGCGACGAGCTGGATGTTGTTCCAGTCGGCGCAGCCGCTTTACGGCCAATACCACCGGTTCCCATCGCAGTCTGTAGGAGCGGTACTGGCCGCGAAGCTGACCAGAATTCTCTCAGCATGGCACTGCAATTGCAGATGCATCGTCGACTACCGGCTTCGCGGCCAAGGCCGCTCCTACCCGGCTCAGAACAACTCACCCTGCAATGAAGGCTTTTTCGGCGCCAACGGTGCGACGAATTTGCTGCAGTCCAGCCACGGCCATTGCTGACGCGATGCGTTGAAGCCCAGCCGTCGGCTGGCGAGTTTGAAACGGTTGGCCAATAGCTCCGCATACGCACCTTCGCCGCGCATGCGCTTGCCGAACGCGCTGCTGTAATCCTTGCCACCACGCAGTTGGTTGATGGTGCTCATCACGTGATCCGCGCGCTGTGGGTAATGCGCCTGCAGCCAATCACGGAACAGCGGCGCCACTTCATACGGCAGGCGCAGCAGCACGTAACCGGCACTGCTGGCACCGGCATTGCGCGCTGCTTCCAGCACGGCTTCCAACTCCGCATCGTTGATCCACGGAATCACCGGCGCCACCATCACGCCCACCGGAATGCCGGCATCACTGAGCCGCCGCATCGCGCGCAGACGTGCATGCGGCGCAGACGCACGCGGTTCGAGTTTTGCCGACAGGTGCGAGTCCAGCGAAGTCACCGAGAAATGCACGCTCACCAGCTTCTGCTCGGCCAGTGGCGCAAGCAGATCGATGTCGCGTTCGACCAGTGCGTTCTTGGTAATCAGCGAAAACGGATGCCGGGTTTCCTGCATCACTTCGATCAATTGCCGGGTGATGCCCAACTTGCGTTCGATGGGTTGGTAGGCGTCGGTGTTGATACCGAGCGCGATGGGTTGCGGCACGTAGCCCGGCTTGGCCAGTTCGCGACGCAGCACGTCGGCGGCGTTGGTCTTGGCGAAGATCTTGGTTTCAAAATCCAGCCCCGGCGACAGGTTGAGGTACGCGTGCGTGGGCCGCGCGAAGCAATACGAGCAACCGTGCTCGCAGCCCCGGTACGGATTGACCGATTGGCTGAAGCCCACGTCCGGCGAGTTGTTGCGGCTGATGATGCTGCGCGCGATTTCCGGGCGCACGTCGGTGCGCAGGCGCGGTTCGGCGAACTCCTCGCTCTCGTCCACCGACCAGCCGTCGTCAACGGCTTCGGCTATCTGGGTTTCAAAACGGCCGGCGAGGTGACTGGTGGCACCGCGGCCTTTGATCGGGGTAGGCATGCGCCTACGCTACCGCGCGCCTGTCGCAGATTCCGCGACGGGCCGCATTCAGCGGCTCCCGGCTTCAGCCGGTCTTGTGCTTGGTGGCGCCGCTGCCTTGGACGATCAACGTGACCCTGATCCGGCCGCTGAGCGCCGCACCTTCCCACGCTACCGTGCTAAGGGAATCCACCGAGTTATCCACAACATGATGAATGTGCTCGGCGCGGTTCTCTCGCTGGGCAGCAATGACGCCAGCAGTGAGCCTGGCGAGGATTCTGCTGCTGAGAGGCCTGCAATCTCAGGATTGTCCGAGATTGGATCGCTGATCCGCGCCGTGTCGACGGCAGTTCCCTCCGCAGCGCCCCGGTTATCGGGTACGGCCGCTGAAAAGTTACCCACAGCGTTGTCCACGGCACGCGTGACCGTCGGTGATGGCTAGAATCGGCGCATGCGCGAAACCCTGCAGGTCCTCTGGACCACCCTCACCAGCATTCCCCACCTGGCCCAGATTCTGGCCGCCACCTATGTCGTCTATCTGCTGGTGCTGGCCTGCTACATCGTCCTGCAGAAGCGCGAACCGGTGGCCACGCTCAGTTGGATCCTGTCGCTGGCGGCATTGCCTTACATCGGTCTATTCGTTTTTTACCTGTTCGGGCCGCAGAAAATCGTGCGCCAACGCCTGCGCCGTGGCCGCTCCCGCGAAGGCATGAGCACCTACGAAACCCTGTGTCCGCCCGACCAGCACTGCGCCGAGCTGGCCCGGGTTGGCCAGGCCACCACCGGCCTGTCGCCCAGCAGCGCCACCGACGTGGATTGGCTGGTGGACGGTGCAGCCACATACGCGGCCATCATCGACGCCATCGGTCAGGCGCGCCGTCATGTGAATCTGGAGTACTACATCTTCGAGCCCGACCACGCCGGCACGGCCATGCGTGATGCCTTGGTCGAGCGCGCCAAGGCTGGCGTGAAGGTGCGGCTGCTGCTCGATGCGGTGGGTTCGGCGCGTATCCGCAAGCACTTCCTGCAGCCGCTGTTGGACGCCGGTGGCGAAGTGGCCTGGTTTCATCCACGACAACTGCTCAAGCCATTCAAACGCCCGTGGTTGAACCTGCGTACCCACCGCAAACTGGTGGTGATGGACGGCGAGGTAGCCTTCACCGGCGGCATCAATGTCACCGACGAGGAAGACGACAGCCGCAACCCCAACGCCTATCGCGACCTGCATATGCGCATCCGCGGGCACGTCGTGCACAGCCTGCAGCTGGTCTTTCTGGAGGACTGGATCTACGCCACCGGGCAGAGCGACAGCGTGTTCCAACGCACCGATTTGTTCCCGCCCGACGTTCCCACCCGCGCGCAGGGCAGCATCCAGGCGCAGGTGCTGATTTCCGGCCCGGATTCGGCGTGGGAACCGATCCACCGCCTGCATGTGGCCGCCATCCAGGAGGCCAAGCGCCGCGTCTGGTTGGTGACACCGTATTTCGTGCCCGGCGAAGCCGCGCGCATGGCGCTCACCTCGGCCGCGCTCGGCGGGCTGGACACGCGGTTGATGGTGCCCAAGCAAAGCGATTCCAAATTTGTCACCTTGGCCGCACGCTCGTATTTCGACGAGCTGCTGGAAGCCGGCGTGCGCATCTTTGAATACGGCCCGCGCATGTTGCACAGCAAAGCCTTCATCGCCGACGACCACACCTGCATCGTCGGCACCGCCAACTTCGATCACCGCAGCTTCCGCCTCAATTTCGAGCTGTCGATGATGTACACCGACCGCAAGCTGACTGCCGAACTGGACGCCATCCTGCGCGAGGAATTCAACAGCGCGACCGAAGTGCGATTGAACCGTCGCCGCCCGCTGTGGCGCGAACGCCTGCCTGAAGCCTTCGCACGGCTGGCCTCGCCGCTGCTCTGATCGGATTCGCCGCTTCAGGAAATACCGTTTGTCCACAGCCATCTGTGGACAACTCTCTGGACATGGTGCGCCGGGGTTTTCCCTTCCAGCGCATCATCGACTCCGCGAATTCGCATGGAAACGATGGGGCAGGGCTCGGCTGCATGCAGGCAATCTTTCCGCCGCATGCTGCATTACAGATATCCACAATTACCTGTGGACAACTGCTTGAGCGAGCGGGCGCGACCGCCTCGTCCAGCAGCAGCGTCATCCAGACGCGCGTCCACATTGGGTTTCGCGAGTACGCACTGCACGGCGCGGCCCTTCGGCCGACGCCGTGCATCATGGATATCCACAATCAGCTGTGGACAACTATTTGGACGGATGCACGCGATCTCTACTGCCGACGGCAACAGCGCGGCATGCGCGTTTTTCCGCAGGGAGTTCCACGGGCATGGTCCGTTGCATGCAGACGCTCCAAGCCGGGTGGTGAAGATATATCCACAGCGGCCTGTGAACAACTGCTTGAACGAAGCGGCAGCCGCGCTACTACTCACTTCAAAGCACATCTCACATGGAACTTCTTTCCGGGAGATCCGCTTTCGCGGCACAACGCCCTGCCGCACATGCCATGCATTGCGGATATCCACAGTTCCCTGTGGACAGTTTTTTGAACAACGTCGGCTCATGCGCTCGGCCCGAGTAAAGCCCGTACGCGACACGTTCCCGCTTCGAGTAACGCTGAGCATGCCAATCCCGATGCCTGCGTGCCGGAACCCGCGACGCGCGGCTGCAGTGCTCAATGTGATGGGCGCAAAGGCGCATCCGCCTCCCGTGTGCTGCCGCCAAGGGGGAACCGTCATCCTTCCTCGCTCGGCAACTCGCGCAGGCCAAACAACAGAGTTATGCACAGCTGCCCCGACCAACGGTAGGGGTTCGGCGCGCAGACGGCACACGCCCGGAAACTGCAATTCAGCATCTCCAAAATCAGCTCGAAATCACGCCATAACACGTGGAACAGCAGCGCCCGGCGCCGTTACACTGCACCTCTCTACGGGGAGGTCGTGTCCATGTACTGGCTGTTTCTGCTGCTCGCACTCGGTGCATTCGTGCTCGCCATTTCGACAACACAGATGTGGCTGTTGGTGCTGTCGTTGTTCGCCTCGCTGCTGTTCACGGTGCTGTGGGTAAAAGGCTTGTTTGCCGCCCGCGTTGGCGGCGTGGTCAGCGACGCACCTCGGCCGTTGCATGCGGCCGAATTGCAGGCACTGCGTGATCAACTGCGTAGCCAGAACGCGGCGCAGGAACCGGCGCAGGACAGCCCGACAACAAAGAACGATCCCGCACAGCCATGACCAGTCTCAGCGTCAACGTCAACAAGATCGCCGTGTTGCGCAACTCGCGCGGCGGCACCGATCCGGATGTGGTGCGCGCGGCGATGACTTGCCTGCGCGCCGGCGCCCACGGCATCACCGTGCACCCGCGACCGGACCAACGCCACATTCGCGCCGATGACGTGTTCGCGCTATCCGAACTCACGCGTCAGCACGGCGTCGAGTTCAACATCGAAGGCAACCCGTTCGCGCCACCGCGCGAGGGATATCCCGGCCTGCTGCAGCTGTGTGAGCAGACCCGCCCGGCGCAGGCCACTTTGGTGCCCGACACCGACGGCCAGCTCACCTCCGATCACGGGTTTGATTTCGCCCGCGATGGCGAACGTCTGCGCCCGTTGATCACGGAATTGAAGAGCTATGGCTGCCGCGTCAGCCTGTTCGTCGATGCCGGCAACGCAGACATCGCACAAGCGGCCGCACTCGGTGCCGACCGCATCGAGTTATACACAGGCCCGTATGCCGAAGCCTTCGCCAACGGCAACCTGGAACAGGCACCCCCCCAGTTCGTCACCGCCGCGCGCCGCGCACAAGCCGCCGGTCTGGGCGTCAACGCCGGCCACGATCTGTCGCAGGCCAATCTCTACCATTTCCTGTCGCACGTCCCCGACGTGCTGGAAGTTTCCATCGGTCACGCCCTGATCGGCGAAGCGCTGTACGACGGCCTGGAAACCACTGTCACCGAGTACCTGAAACTCATCACTCAGGCCGACAGCCCCGCCACCTGAGCGATACCGCAGGGCAGCGGGGCAGGGCGGCCCACGCTTCCACGAAGAACACGGCGTATCCGCCCGTGTTCCAGCCCAGAGATCCACAACCACTCACAACCTCGGCCGCAGACCGCGCGGCGGGATCAACTGTGGATAACTGAGAGGCTGTGGATAAATTCCACATCTTCGCGGCTGAAGCCGCACCTACAGATCACAACAAACCCTTCCGCCGCGAGCGCTCACTGCCGCTGGAGGAGCGGCTTCAGCCGCGAAGCCGACAATGCTTATCGCGCGCTCAGCACCTAGCACGCGGCCGATGGATACCTGCAGTAACCGAGCCATGCGCAGCATCGCTCTCACCCAATCCACCAACGCGTATCCGTTCAAAAACCGCAAAAAAAAAAAGACGCCTCCGAATAACGGAGGCGTCTTCCAGTCGCGTCATGACTTGGTGTTACGTCACTGCACGAAACCGATCTTCTTCATCTGAGCATTCTTCGCCTGGGCAAGAATCTTGGCCATGACGTCGTACTCCGAATCCGGGCTGGCTTCGATGCGAAGTTCCGGCTGGTTGGTCGGATCCTTCTGTACTTCTTCTTCCATCTTCTGCTGCAGGTCGCCCACGTTCACCGGACTGTTGTTCCAGTAAACCTGGTTGCTCGCATCCACACGCAGATCAATCGGCGGCGGCGGCTCGCGCACCTGCGGCGGCGGGTTGATAACCCGCTGCGGCAGATCCACGGCGATCGGGTACGTCATGATCGGCGCGGTCACGATGAAGATGATCAACAGCACCAGCATCACGTCCACGAGGGGCGTGACGTTGATGTCGGCCATTGGGCCCTTGTTACCACCACTACTGAATGCCATCGCTTATTGCCCCTTTACTTTGGTAGCAACGAAGCCGACGTCCAACATGCCCTGACCCTGCGCGATCTTTGTTACTTCATTGATCACGCTCATCTTGGTGGTTTTGTCACCACGAAGATTCAGCGGCGGCTGCGGCGTTTGCTGGGCAGCGGTAGCGAAACGCGATTCCAAGGTCTCCTTGGAGACCTTCTCGTCGTTCCAGTAGAGCGTCCCGTCTTCCGTGACGGCAACCGTGATCGGATTCGGACGCTTTTCAGCATCTTCCGGATTCTGAATCAGGTTGGCCTCGGGCAACTCCACCTTGACCTTGTGGGACATCAGGGGAGCCGTGATGATGAAGATGATCAGCAGCACCAACATCACGTCCACGAGGGGCGTCACGTTGATGTCGGCCATTGGGCCGCTGCTGTTGCCACTACTGAAAGCCATAACGGGCTCCGTCTATATCGTTGCGATGACTGCTCGGCTTACTGGATTAGCGAACGCGCGAACCAGTGGCGAAGAAGTCGTGCAGGTCGTGAGCGAACGTATCGAACTTGCTGATCGTGGCGCTGTTGATCTTGCTGAAGAAGTTGAAGGCGAACACGGCCGGGATAGCCACGAACAGACCGATGGCGGTCATGATCAGTGCTTCACCCACCGGGCCGGCAACGGCGTCGATCGAGGCAGAACCGGTAGCACCGATCTTGATCAGCGCGCCGTAGATGCCCCACACGGTACCCAGCAGACCAACGAACGGAGCGGTTGCACCGACGGTAGCCAGAAGGATCATGCCGCCCTGCAGACGGTTCGATTCGCGGGTCACGGCCTGACGCAGGGCGCGATCAACGAATTCCGAACGGCTCAGGGTTTCGCCGGCACCAGCCTGCTGGTGATGGGCAGCGGCCTGGGCAGCGTCCAGAGCGATCTTGGAGAACGGCTCCGAAGCCGGCTGTTCTTCCATGGCGCGGATTGCGTCCTGAGCGTTCGGGGCATCCCAGAACAGGCCCGGCACGCGATCAGCGGCCGACTTCAGGCGGGTGGTACGGAAGATGTTGATGACAGTCCAGTACCAGGACATTGCCGACATCGCCACCAGGGTGATCAGCACGACCCAGGAGACGGCGAAATCGCCCGGCTTGGAGGTCATTTCGTGGATCAGATGCTCGAAGCCCATCTGCGAGAGCGCGTTGTTTGCGTTGCCCCCGGCAGCGGCGGCGATGAAAATTTCCTGCAGCATGACGCTTACCTTTGTTGTGTGTGGTGTTAAAGGGTGTTGCTAATGTCGAGCTGTTGGGCGGGCGACCGCAAGGGCCGCCACGCCGATCAGCTCAGCGCAAAGTTGACTGGGACGCGGACGCGACCAGCTGCCTTCGACCCACCACTCTGGGCGGGGTTGAACTTCCACTTGCGCGCCGCTTCCATTGCAGCTCGGTCGAGGTCGCGGTTGCGGCTGGATTTCTCGACGGACACATTGGTGACGTTGCCGTTGGCATCGACATCAATGATCAGGATGACCTCGCCCTGAATACCTGCGCGGAATGCGGCCGGCGGGTAACGCGGCGGGTTCATTGCCTTGGACGAGATGTCCACGCTGGCCTGGATATCGACCGGCGGTGAAGGCGGCGACGGCGGCGACGGCGGGGTCACCACGTCGTTGGGACGCGGCTCCGGTACGTCGATCACCGGGGCTTCCGGCGGCGGCGGCAGCGGCGAGGGCTTCGGCGGCGACAGGTTCTTGACCGGCGGCGGCGGAGTGTCCTGCGGCGGCGGCGGCGGCGGCGGCGGCGGTGGCGGCGGCGGTGCGTCGACCAGCGTCACCATGACGTTGCGTTCCTTTTCCGCTGCGGCCTTTGGGGCCACGGCAGGAATAAGAAGCATCATCAGAGCTGCCAGATGAAGTGCGATTACAAAGGCGATACCGGCAATGCGAGGCCAGCTGAGCCCCGTATCTTTTTCGCCGTCATGCCTGTGGTGGAAGACCAGTTGTTCCGTCATGCGCCAAGAACTCGTTAGTGGGGCCGGAACGACGCTGTTTTGTCGCCCCTGATTCAGCGGTGCATGACACCGCAGGAACCTCCAAGCTTATACCAATCCTGACCAGCTGCGCATCACAAATACAGCTGTTCAGGCGTTATTCCTGCTTACTTCAGGTTGATGATTTTGTCAGCATCGCCAGGGTTTTTGACACCCTTTGCCTTCGCATCGCGCGCGGCCTGCTTGGCTTCGGGAATACGACCTTCCGCATGCAGAACACGTGCCAGATTGAGATACGTCTCGCCATCCTTGGACAACGGCGCGGCGTTACGCCATGCCTCGATCGCCTGCGGCACCTGATCGGTGTAGTAGTACGACTGCGCCAGTGCCAGGTAGGTCTGGTAATCCGGCTTGAGGATGCCCTTGGACATGCCCTCGTTGATCACCGCAATGACGTCCCGTTCCTTGTTCTCGGTGTTGGCATAGATCGAATACAACTGCTTGTATTCGCGCTCTTCGGTGAGCTGTCCAGCCGCACGCAGTTTGTCCATCACTGCAGCAGCCTTGTCCATCTGATCGGCCTGCATGTACATGCTGGCCAGGTTGAGCTGGGCTTTCTTGTCGGCCGGGTTCTTGGCCGCCAGTGCCTCGGCTTCCTTCACCGCTTCACCGGTCTGGCCAGCTTCAGCGTAGGCCGCCATCAGCAGCTGGTTCCAGTTGTCCTTCGGCTCGGGCGAGGCGGCGATGGCCGCTTTCAGCACCGGAATGGCCTCGGCGTACTTTTCGCTCTGGTACAGCGCCTGACCCTTGATGATCAGTTCTTCCGGCTTATTCGACTTGGACTCGGCGAAGTACTTGTCCAGGTTGGCCAGGCCTTCGGCGTACTGATCGTCCTGCAACTGCAACTGGGCCAGCATCAGCAGGGCTTGGTAGTGGCCGTTGTTGTCCAGCGCGTTGAGGGTGACGGCCTGCTGCAGGTACTGCTTGGCTGCGGCGGAGTCTTCCAGGTTGTACGCGGCCTGCGATGCCAGCTGGTTGGCAACAGCCTTGTCGTAGTCGTTGGCATCGGCAGCGGCGATGATTTCATCGGCCAGCGTGCGGGTTTCTGCGTACTCGTCCTTGTTGTAGGCGGCGAACAGCTTGTTGAGCTTGCTGCCCATCTTCGAGGAGGCCTTGCCCTTGGGTTCTTCGCGGGTGGCTTCCGGGAACAACACTTCGGCCTTGGCCGAACCACGATTGCCACGTTCACCGCGTTCGCTGGAACGCGACTGCGCCGAAGCGTCAGCCACCACAACACCACCAAGCGCGGTCGCGATGAGGACGGAAAGCACGGCTTGTTTAGGGCTGCGGAAGATCATGGTTCACCTCATTGAAACCGCCGGGGCGGCAAGAATTCAGACAATCGGAAAGAAACCGAGCTCGCAAACGTATCAGAAAATATTTAACGGAGAAATCACTTCCGTTGGTGTACTGCAACAATCTCCCGTTTCATCCGCATCTCGGGGTTATCCCGGATTGCCGCGCTTGCCGGTAAATCGGCTCCAGTGCGGGCGCGTCACGTTGTAATTCGCGGATGCGATTGGCCGGGTCGGGGTGGGTCGACAACCATTGCGGAGAACGGTTTCCACTGGCCGCCATCATGTTCTGCCACAGGTTGACCGCCTGCGCCGGATCAAAACCGGCCTGGGCCATCAGCCGCTGGCCGACCACGTCGGCCTCGCTTTCCTGGGTGCGCGAGCCGGGCAGCAGCACCAGGGTCTGCGCACTCATGCCGCCGAGTTGGCTGACCGTGTTGGCGGCCGTGTTGCCGTAGGCGGCGCCGGCCAGCGCGCTTGCCACCTGCAGCAGACCCGAAGCGCCGAGCTGCTTGGTGATGCGTTCTTCGTGATGGCGCGAAATGACATGACCGATTTCATGGCCGATGACTGCAGCGAGCTGGTCCTGGTTGCGGGCCACGGTGAAAATGCCGGTATTCACACCAACCTTGCCGCCGGGCAGGGCAAACGCATTGGGTTCTTTGTCGGCAAAGACCACTGTTTCCCAACGTACGCCACGGTACTGAGGAGGCAACTGGGCGATAAGTGCGTTGACCACGCACTGCACATACGCGTTCTGTTTGCCGTCGCGGTTGACGGTCTCCTTGGCCTTGGTCTCGGCGAATGCCTGTGCACCCAACTGATCCAACTGCTGCTGGGAAACGCCACCTACCACCTGACGTCGCCCAGTGGGAGACGTGGTGGTCGCACATGCGCTGAGAAGCAGCGCGGCAACGGTGGCAAGGATGACGGCTTTCATGGAAGAACCCCCACATTCATGACTGCAGTGTGCGAGTGCAGTGCTTAATTTTTCGTCAATCGCAATAGAGAATCATTGCGTACCGAAAATAACCAAAGCCGCCAACGCGATCGCGTTGTTGATCGAATGGGCGCCGATGGCTGCCCAAAGCGTGCCGGTGCGGCGATACAGCCAGGCAAATGCCGCGCCCATTCCGCCATAGATCAGCCACAACTGGATCATCGCCGGCAGTGTGTTGGGGCTGGTGCCGGGAATTTCGTGGACCAGCGCGAACGCAGCACTGCTCAACAGCATGCCCAGCCACGGCCGGTCTGCCGCCCACAGGCGCCCAAACAACACGCGTCGGAACAGCAGCTCTTCGTAGGCCGGCGCCAGAAACACCGCGAATGCCACCAGGAAAGCGGGGTAGTTGGCCAGCGCCTGCTCCATCAGCGGCAGGTTGGTCGGAACCGGTTCAATACCAAACTGCTTGGCGATCATGCCGATCAGGCTGCTGCCGGCAAATACGCATGCGGCCACCAGCACGGTCCACCCCCACGTTGCCGGCCGCAACGCGGCCACCCGCGATTGCGTGCGCTCGGCTGGAGTTGCGCGACGGCGCCAGAAATACAGCAACAACGCTGCGCCACCGGTGCCGATCAAAGCGATCAACATCTGCGCCAAGGCACCGGGTTGACCCAGCAGGTCGGCCATGTCCGCTGCGGCCGGCGTCCCCGCACCAGTGCGCGCCGCTTCCATGCCCACTTCGATACCGCGCCACAGTCCCCACACCACGCTGCAAACCAAGCTCAACGCCAACAAGGCGCCGATGGCAATCAGCAGATCCAGGCCAAAACCTGCCACCGGCGAACCGGGACGGCGGGTGGCAGGCGGCAAGGAAGCCGTAGGGGAAGTAACCGGAACCGGGGGAGGGAGGGACATCGCAGGCCTGTGGGTAGCAGCTGACGGGCAAAAAAAACGGGCGCCGCGAGAAGCAGGCGCCCGCTGTTGCGTCTGGATTGTGTCAGATATCCAGATTCATGACTTTCAGCGCGTTGTCCTCGATGAAATCACGGCGTGGTTCAACCACGTCCCCCATCAAGGTGCTGAAGATCTGATCGGCTTCCACCGCATCTTCGATGCGAACCTGCAGCAGACGGCGTGTATCCGGGTTCACGGTGGTGTCCCACAACTGCTCCGGATTCATTTCACCCAGACCCTTGAATCGCTGGATCTGGCGGCCCTTCTTGGCTTCTTCCATCAACCAGGCCTGCGCCTGAGCGAAGCCGCTGACCTCGGTGCTCTTGTTGCCACGGCTGATGCTGCCGCCTTCGCGGATCAGACCATGCAACAGCTGCGATGCTTGGTGCAGCGGACGCAGTTCGCCAGATTCAAATGCCGACAGCGGCAGCACCTGGATGTGTTCTTCGCCCATGTGACGGCGGGTGACCAGCACGGCGGCCGGACGGTTTTCGTTCGGCTCCTGCAGCACCAAGCTGAAACGTGGCGTGCCGAGGCTGCCCTGGTTCAAACGCTTGGCCAATGCATCCAGGCCTTCGCCTTCGCCGGCAGTGCGCAGATGCTGCAGATCCATCGGCGTGAAATCGACCAGCGCCTCCAGCACTTGGCGATCGTAGCGGTGCGCATTGCGATCAATGGCGGCCTGCGCGCTGGCGTAGGTCAGCAGCAGTTTTTCCAGTGCCACGCCTTCGATCGGCGGCTCGCCGGTGGCCGGCGTCAACGCGGCGTTTTCCACTGCACTGTTGGCCAGGTACGCATCCAGCGCCGGGTCGTCCTTGAGATACAACTCGGTCTTGCCCTGCTTGATTTTGTACAGCGGCGGCAGGCCGATGTAGACGTAACCACGCTCGATCAGCTCAGGCATCTGACGGTAGAAGAACGTCAACAGCAGCGTGCGGATGTGCGCGCCGTCGACGTCGGCGTCGGTCATGATGATGATCTTGTGGTAACGCAGCTTGTCCGGGTTGTATTCGTCGCGGCCAATGCCGGTGCCCAGTGCGGTGATCAGCGTACCGACCTGGTCCGAGGCCAGCATGCGATCGAAACGGGCACGTTCCACGTTGAGGATCTTGCCGCGCAACGGCAGTACCGCCTGGTTCTTGCGGTTACGGCCCTGCTTGGCCGAGCCACCTGCCGAGTCACCCTCGACGATGAACAGTTCGGACAGCGCCGGATCTTTTTCCTGGCAGTCGGCCAGCTTGCCGGGCAAGCCGGCGATATCCAGCGCGCCCTTGCGGCGGGTCAGATCGCGCGCCTTGCGGGCGGCTTCACGGGCACGGGCGGCATCGACGATCTTGCCGGCGATGATCTTGGCTTCGTTCGGATTTTCCTGCAGGAACGCTTCCAGACGCTGGCCGAAGGCATTTTCCACCGCCGGACGCACATCGGAGCTGACCAGCTTTTCCTTGGTCTGGCTGGAGAAGCTCGGATCGGGCACCTTCACCGACAGCACCGCGATCATGCCTTCGCGCATGTCATCGCCGGTCAGGCTGATCTTGGCCTGCTTAGCAATGCCGTTCTGCTCGATGTAGTTGTTCAACACGCGGGTCAACGCAGCGCGGAAACCCGCCAGGTGGGTACCGCCATCCTTCTGCGGGATGTTGTTGGTGAAGCAGTACATCGACTCCTGATAGGAATCGGTCCACTGCAACGCAACTTCAACCGTGATGCCGCCGTGCTCGCCGGTGACCGAGATGACATTCGGATGCAACGGGGTCTTCAGCTGTGCCAGATGCTCCACGAAGCTGCGGATGCCGCCTTCGTAATGGAAATCATCATGACGGCCTTCGCCGCGCTCGTCGGTCAGCGAGATCTTGACGCCGGAGTTGAGGAACGACAGTTCGCGCAGGCGCCGGGTGAGAATTTCGTAATGGAATTCAACGTTGTCGTTGAATGCCTTCACCGACGGCCAGAAGCGCAGTGACGTACCGCGCTTGCTGGTTTCTTCCAGCTTCTTCAGCGGATACACCGCGGCACCGTCGCTGAATTCCTGCTGGTAGTGGTAGCCACCCTGGTAGATATCCAGCACCAGCTTCTGCGACAGGGCGTTGACCACGCTGACACCAACGCCGTGCAGACCGCCGGAAACCTTGTAGCTGTTGTCGTCGAACTTGCCGCCGGCATGCAGGACGGTCATCACCACTTCGGCAGCAGACACTTCGCGATCGAGCTTCTTGCTCATCTGCTCGTGCTTGCCGACCGGAATACCGCGACCGTTGTCCGATACCGACACCGAGCCGTCGGCGTGGATGGTCACCGACACATTGTCGGCGTGACCCGCCAAGGCTTCGTCGATGGAGTTATCGACAACCTCGAACACCATGTGGTGCAGACCGGTGCCGTCATGGACGTCACCGATGTACATGCCAGGACGCTTGCGGACCGCTTCCAGACCTTCCAAAGCGGTAATGCTGTTTGCGTCGTAGTTGCCGTTATTGGCCGGGATGTTCTGTTCTTCGGTCATTGCGCTGGCCATGGGCTCCGCAGGTCACACACCCGCCCCGGTTGGGGCAGATGCACGAGAGATAGGGGATTGCGTCCCGATTATACCCGCCGGGCAGATTTCCGCCCTGAAGCGTCAGTTCAACGCCAGAACCGCGCCATGTTCCACGTGGAACACCGCCGCGGGGCGCAATTCGGACTCCAACGCAGGAGGGACTTCCGTCGCGGTAATAAAAACCTGCGCCGGTGTCGCCGCCAAACGCTGCAATACGCGCTGCTGGTGATTGCGATCCAGCTCCGATCCCAGATCGTCCAGCGCAATTACCGGCCATTCGCCGCGTTCGGCCGCGTAGTCGTCAGCCTGTGCCAGCAGACAGGCCAATGCGGTCAGCTTGGCTTGGCCACGCGAAAGCGCGTCGCGCCCCGGAATCTGCGCAAAGCCTACCGTCCAATCGGCCCGATGAGGACCGACCGAGGTGTAACCCGCCATCCGGTCGCGGTCGCGAGCCAGCAACAATGCGTCGGCCAGGGACATTTCGTTGCGACGCCACCCCGGCTGCAGCTCCATCGTCTGCAACTGCAGGCCTGGCGCCAACTCAGCGGCAAGCGTGACGGCGCGCTCCTGCAAGCGCTCCAGATACTGTTGACGACGGGAAGTGAGGGGCGTTCCGGCCTGTGCCAGCTCCAAATCCCAGGCATCCAGCTGTTTTCCGGGCGCTCCTGCCTTGAGCAGCGCGTTGCGCTGCTTCAGGGCACGCGTGTAACGGCGCCAAAGCGGTAGGAAGTCAGGTTCCACGTGGAACAATCCCCAATCGACGAAACGTCGACGCGGCTCGCTGCCACCACTGACCAATGCGTGGCTTCCGGGCTCGAACGTCACTACCGCCAAAGCGGCACAAAGGGTGCCCAGCTGGGGAACATCTTCGCCATCCAGCCTGCCTTTCCAGGTTTGCCCGCTATGACGCAGCCCGGCGCGGCGCGTTATGCCCCCCGAATCGGTGCCTTCCTGCCATTCCACGAACACATCCAGGCCTTCAGCACCTTTCTGCACCAGGCCATCACGCACCCGCCCGCGAAAACTGCGGCCGTAGGCCATCAAATGCAGGGCTTCAAGCAGGCTGGTCTTGCCCGCGCCATTGGCGCCGGTGATCAGGTTGATACCAGGGCGGGGCGATAACTCCACCGAATCGAACCGACGCACGCGGTTCAAGGCAACACGGACGATATGCATTGACGCTCGAAAGAAATCGCGATGCCGCTACGACGCTCGTGGCTGGCAGAGGCGCAGCTTAAAGCATCCGCATGGAGCACGTTCTTCAAACGCGGGGGCGGCAGATCCACTCCACGTGGAACAACCCAAGATTTCTTCAAATCTGAAGAGCGATGCCGTCCACACCTCTGCAGATTTCACGAAATCGCGCCTTAATTTCCAAAAGGGCAGCTCTGGGGGTAAGCCCTGTGTATAAGTAGGGCGACCTGTGGATAAAAAAGCCTCTTAGCGGGTCCAACCCAGTTATCCACAGATATCCACAGGCCCAAAGGGCAGTTTTACAGGGGGTTTCAAGGCTAATAACCTTATTTAGAACAATAACTTAGGGTAGTTCTACATAAAATCTGGCCCTACCATCACCACCATGCTTTAGATTTATTCTCAGATTTAAAGCATAGAGCTACGGGAAACGGTCAGCAGAAGCAGGGCAAAAGCCGATGCGTGTTTCTTTGAATCCTGCGAGGCTGAGGGCTGCTCCCTTGCTCAGATTTCACGAAATCAGAGGCACGTTTGGCCGCGAGATTGGGAGACGATCTTTCATGCCCCGAGTGATCGCGCCAACTGGATCGTTCGGGCTTTGGATTTGTTGAGATCTGCAGGAAGTCGAGGGCTCAACGCAGTCAAATGCTCGAAACTTCAGCGCTTCTATCGACGGCTTACGTCCACCTCCAACTGCGCTATTTCTTGCAAGCTGGTTTTGTAGAAGCCGCAAGAAAGCCTGAAACCGGAAGCAGGCCCTAAAGCAGTAGCGACACCAGCAGAACCAGCTGATCCCAGCCATTACGACGCGGTCTTGCGGAGACATTCCCAGCGCCAGCGCTTGAAACGTTGAATCCGGTCGGGTGATGTCAGGGCAGAGCTCTCGAATGTGCGCTCAATGCTTCGGCTGATTACAGGGAAATCGCCACCGTTCGCCGTTTACGACAATCAGCAGGTCCAATCGGAATCAACGCGCTGGCTCACTTCAGGTCTACGGTTCCACGTGGAACATAGCTCCGCGCGGGAGAATTCCTGTCCGACAGGAGGGCGATGCCGAGCATGGCTCGGCACTACATGGCTCCGGTTTCATCCAAACCCCACGGCCACAAAAAAGCCCGGCTTTCGCCGGGCTTCTTCGTGTTCCACGTGGAACGTCGGTCAGAGACGCAACGGCATCACCACGTGACGCGACTTCTCGCTACTGGCTTCGCGCACCAGCGCCGAGGAGTTGGAATCGCGCAACTGAATCACAACGTGCTCATCGCGCAATGCCGAAAGGGCATCCAGCAGGTAGTTCACGTTGAAGCCGATGGCCAGGTCGCTGACCTCGGTGTCGGCTTCGATTTCTTCCTGCGCTTCTTCCTGCTCCGGGTTGTGCGCGCTGAGCTTCAGCTGCCCCGGGGTCACTTCAACGCGAACGCCGCGGTACTTTTCGTTCGACAAAATGGCCGCACGCTGCAGCGAAGCCCGCAGCATCTCGCGATCCACCTTCACTTCGCGGTCGGCGCCAATCGGAATCACCGCTTCGTAATCCGGGAAACGGCCGTCGATCAGCTTCGAGGTGAAGGTCACATCGTCGCGCTTCACGCGGATGTGGCTACGGCCGACTTCCAGCTCAACTTCACGGTCGCCGCCTTCCAACAAGCGCTGCAATTCGGTCACGCCCTTGCGCGGAACGATGATCTGGCGCTTGCCGGTGCTGGTTTCCAGCGAGGTTTCGCACAAGGCCAGGCGGTGACCATCGGTGGCCACGCAACGCAGGGTTTTGTCGCGAAGGTCGAACAACAGGCCGTTGAGGTAATACCGCACGTCCTGCTGCGCCATCGCGAACGCAGTGCGCTCGATCAGTTCCTTCAACGCCGCTTCCGGCACGGCAACGCGCTCGGTGGCTTCGACTTCGTCAACCGACGGGAAATCATTGGCCGGCAACGTTGCCAGGGTGAAGCGGCTGCGGCCGGCTTGAACGGTGATCTTGTCGCCCGTCTGCGAAACCGTGATGCGGCTGCCGTCGGGCAGGGCACGGATGATTTCGAACAGCTTGCGCGCCGGAATCGTGGTTTCACCGTCCTGGGCGTCTTCGACCGCGATGCGGGAGACCATCTCCACTTCCAGGTCGGTGCCGGTCAATGAGAGCTGACCGCCCTGCACCTGAACCAGAAAATTGGCCAGAACCGGGAGAGTCTGGCGGCGTTCAACCACGTTGACGACCTGGGCCAACGGCTTGAGAAAGGCTTCGCGCTGCAGTGTGAAACGCATGTGGTTTCGTGCCCCTATGCTCTTAAAAGATGTGGGTTAAATCTAAAGCTTGGTGGTGCTGGTAGGGCCAGATTTGGCCGAAAACCAGCTTAACTATTTGTTTATAAAGGGTTTCTACGCTTTGAAACCCATGTACTACTGGCCCGGAACCAGAGGGTGAAGCTGTGGATAAATTTGGCCTCGAAAAGAAACCAATTTTTATCCACAGATTCTCCCGTGGTTACCCCCGAATCATGCACCGTTTTGTGCGATGACGCCCGTGTGGCGTCGGTGCATCATTCGTCTCGCTTCCTGCCCTGACCTCCGGTGACCTGATGACTGACCCACGCAAATCGGCAATGCGCCTGTCTTCCGATCACCCCAGAACCGCTACTCGCTGAGTTTGCGAATGAGCTTGTCCCAGTCCTCACGCAGCTTGCCGTCGGCTTCCATCAGCGTTCTGATCTGGCGGCAGGCATGCAGCACGGTGGTGTGGTCACGGCCAGCGAAGGCATCGCCGATTTCCGGAAGGCTGTGTTCGGTCAGTTCCTTGGTCAGCGCCATCGCCACCTGGCGCGGACGGGCCAACGAACGGGTACGGCGCTTGGACAACAGATCCTTGATCTGCAGCCCGTAGTAATCGGCCACGATCTTCTGGATGTTGGGAATGCTGATCGCCTGCTGCTGGGCACGCAGCAGGTCGCGCAGGGTTTCCTGGGCAAACTCGGTGGTGATGGCACGGCCGGTGAAGTTGGCGCGCGCGGTCAGCGTATTGAGTGCACCTTCCAGATCGCGCACGTTCGAGCGCATCTTCTTGGCGATCAGGAACGCCACGTCATCCGGGATTTCAGCACCACGTTCCAGGGCTTTTGCCAGCACGATGGCAGCACGGGTTTCAAAATCCGGCGGCTCGATGGCCACCGACAAACCCCAGGCCAAACGCGATTTCAAGCGCGCTTCCAGGCCTTCCACCTCACGCGGATAGCGGTCGCAGGTCAGGATGATCTGCTGCTTGCCATCGAACAACGCGTTGAACGTGTGGAAAAACTCTTCCTGGGTACGGTCTTTGCCGGCAAAGAACTGGATGTCATCGATCAGCAGCGCGTCCACTTGCTGGAACTGGCGCTTGAACTGGTCCATGGTTTTTTCCTGCAGCGCACGGATCATCGCGCTGAAGAACTGTTCCGACCGCAGATACAGCACTTTCGCAGCCGGATTGGCCTGCCGCATCGCATTGCCGGCGGCCAGCATCAGGTGGGTTTTACCCAGACCGGTGCCGCCGTACAGCAACAGCGGGTTGTGCGAACGGTCGCCCGGCTTCTGCGCCGCCTGGAACGCCGCGGCCAAACCGAGCTGGTTGCTGCGGCCTTCGACGAAGTTGGCGAAGGTGTAGTGCGAATCCAGGTTGCCGTTGAACGGCACCACCGGCGGGGCCGGTGCCGCCGGGAACCCGGCCGGCACCGCCACGGGCGCCGGTTCCGGTGCGCGCGGACGCGAACCGATTTCCAGAATCACCTCGCCGAAACCGGCGAAATGGGCCAGCAGTTCGGAGATGCGTGACAGGTAACGTTCGCGCACCTGCTCGACAATGAAGGCATTGGGCGCGTACAGCACGAGGCTGTCGGCACGTTGGTCGGCCTGTAACGGCTTCAACCAGGTGTGGACATCTTCGGGCGGGAATTCCGCCTCCAGACGTTCAAGGCAAAGGGACCATGCATCCATCAGAAATAATCATCAAAGGCCTTGTCAGCCGGGCGCAGAAAGCCGCCGGGTCACAGACCGGAAAGGGGGGAAGTGGATGGCGCAGACTACCACCGCCGGCCGGATGCGGGAATGCTTGTCCCCGATTTATTCACAGGCTCATCCACAAGCTATGCACCGGCCTGTGAACTTTATCTGCTGGCCACGCTTGACGAGGTGGGGGGGCGGTCTATAGGATTGCCGGTTCTTTCCGTCTCTTTCATACAGGTGCCCCCATGGCCACCAAGCGCACGTTCCAACCCAGCAACCTCAAGCGCAAGCGCGATCACGGCTTCCGCGCTCGTATGAAGACCGCTGACGGCCGCAAGATTCTGTCGCGTCGCCGCGCCAAGGGCCGCAAAGTCCTCAGCGCTTGATTGCGTTGCCGCTCATCGCGGCAAATGCAAATCCGATTGTGAGCAGTGACTTCCCGCGCAAGCGATTCCCTCGCTCTGCGCGGGTTCGTACGCGTGCCGAATATTCAACGGTCTTCAACGGTGCCCGCCGTGTATCTGATCCGCTGATGACACTCCACTGGCTGAAAGGGGAATCCCCCGCTCGGCTGGGCATGGCTGTGTCACGGAAGGTCGATACGCGTGCGGTCGGCCGTAACCGTATCAAGCGTGTGTTGCGCGATGCAACACGCCATCTTTTGCCGTGTCTGGCGCCTGGCGATTTTGTCGTCGTGGCCCGTTCCGCGGCAAAAACCGCTGACAACCAACAGATCCGCGAGGCGTTTGAACGCCTGTTGCGCCGTGCAGGTGCATTGCCCCCTGCGGTTGCGGGCGGCACAATGCCGCCGCGCGAGGGCGTCAGCCCTCTTCCTTCTTTGAACGCGCCGGAAACCCCATCCGGTGGAGCCGAGCCTGCCTGCTGATGAACCAGACCCGTGTATTCCTGATTTTTGCCTGGCTGATGGTGGCAGTGCTGTTGTGGATGGAATGGGGTCGCGAGAAGAACGCGCCGGATCCCGCCACCGTTGCGGCAGCCCAACTTGCTGTGCCTGCCGCCACCGATGCGGATCTGGCCCCGCCAACCGCCGGTAACGTGCCGCAGGCCGCTGTACCGGGGCAGGCGCCGGCCGTCGCCGGTGTGGAAGCGACGACCACCGTCAATGCCGCGCCGCGTGTGACCGTCACCACCGACGTGCTCAAGCTGGTGCTGGATGGCCGCAGCGTGCTCGATGCCGATCTGCTGCAGTTCCCGCAGACCAAGGCCGCCGGCAGCCCGCCGGTGCAGCTGCTGACCGAAGACAAGGCGCATCCGTACAGCGCCACTGCCGGTTGGGCCAGCCAGGCCAACTCGCCGGTGCCGGGCGCGACCGGCTTCCAGCCGGCACAGCCGGTTACCGACGTGGTGCTGGCCGATGGCCAGGCCGAAGTGCAGGTGCCGTTCGTGTGGAATGGCCCGGATGGCGTCAGCATCCACCGTACCTACACCTTCAAGCGTGGCGATTACGCCATCAGCGTGAAGGATGAAGTGGTCAATGCCGGCACCACGCCGTGGCAGGGCTATGTGTTCCGCAAGCTGGACCGCGTGCCGCCGGTGATCACCAAGGGCATGACCAATCCGGATTCCTTCAGCTTCAACGGCGCGACCTGGTACAGCCCGGAAGAAGGCTACGAGCGTCGTGCGTTCGCCGATTTCCTCGACGACGGCAAGCTCAACCGCACCATCACCGGTGGTTGGGCGGCGATGCTGCAGCACCACTTCTTCACCGCGTGGATTCCGCAGGCTGACCAGTCCTCGCTGTACCTGCTTGAGCAGAACGGTCCGCGCCATGTGATCGAAGCGCGCGGCCCGGGTTTCACCGTGGCCCCGGGCCAGAAGGTGAGCACGCAGGCACGCTTGTGGGTGGGCCCGAAGCTGGTCAACCAGATTGCCAAGGAAGACGTGAAGGGCCTGGACCGCGTGGTCGATTACAGCCGCTTCTCGTTGATGGCGGTGATTGGCCAGGGCTTGTTCTGGGTGTTGAACCAGGTGCACAAGCTGGTCGGCAACTGGGGCTGGGCGATTGTCGGCCTGGTGATCCTGCTGAAGATGGCGTTGTTCCCGCTGGCCAATGCGCAGTTCAAGTCGCAGGCCAAGATGCGCAAGTTCCAGCCGCGCATCGCGCAGCTGAAAGAGCGCTACGGCGACGACAAGCAGAAGTTCCAGACGGCAATGATGGAGCTGTACAAGAAGGAAAAGATCAATCCGCTGGGTGGCTGCTTGCCGCTGCTGATCCAGATGCCGATCTTCTTCGCCCTGTACTGGGTGCTGGTGGAGTCGGTGGAGCTGCGTCAGGCGCCGTGGTTTGGTTGGATCCAGGACCTGACCGCGCGTGATCCGTACTTCATCCTGCCGCTGATCAACATTGCAGTGATGTGGTTCACCCAGAAGCTGACGCCAGCGGTGGGCATGGACCCGATGCAGCAGAAGATGATGCAGTTCATGCCGCTGGTGTTCGGCGTGATGATGGCCTTCATGCCGTCCGGCCTGGTGCTGTACTGGGTGGTCAACGGTGGCCTGAGCCTGCTGCAGCAGTGGGCGATGATCAAGAAGCACGGCCAGGATGTTCCGGCCAAGGTCGAAGCCAAGTAATCGTGAAAGCCCGCCGCAAGGCGGGCTTTTCGCATGCGGCGTTAGAATCGCCGGCACCGTCTGTTGCTGAAGCCTGAGTCCGCCATGCCCCGTGTGTCGTTGTCGCCCCGCCTGTTGTTGCCCTCGCTGCTGCTGACCCTGGCCATTGCCGCCTGCAGCAGGAACGAAGGCGCGGCCCCGGCGTTGGAGACGGTGACCCAGCCCAGCGCGCAGGCCGCTGCGGCAGCCGATCCGGCGGCGGCGCCGTTGCTGACATCGCTGCAGAAGCAGTTGGATGGGCATCGCCGGATCATCGTGTTGTTGGCCGATGAAACGCAGCAGTCGGCAGCAGACCGCAACACGTCCAGCCGCGTGGGGCAGCAGTTGTTCCATGACGGGCTGGAGCAGCGCGTCGCCATCGCCGGCCAGTTCGACACGTTGCTGCGCAGTGCGAGTCCACAGCGTTTTGCCACGCTGGGCACGGTGCTGGATTACGTTGAATCGTCGCCGGAGTTGTACGACGCGGATCGGTTGGCGTTCCGCGAAATACTGCGCGATCTGCATGAGCGCGTCGGTGCGGATTCGTCGCTGCCGGCAGTGAAGCTGCACCAGCGCATCGGCGAAGACCTGGAAGCGCTTGATGAGATCGAGCGCAACTACAACCAGGAAATCACCCGCATTTTCAGCCGTTTCGAGCGCACCCGCGCCATCGAACTGAAGCGCGAAAAGTGGGACGACTACATTGCGCATCTACAGACGCAGTACAGCCGCGAGGCGATCCTGCGCGACTACGGCGTGATCGAGCCGTATCCGATGTCGATGAAGGACAGCGAGCGCGAGATCTTCGGCCGCGACCTGCCGGCGAAAACCGTGGTGCTCACTTTCGATGATGGCCCGCACAAGGCCTATACCGATGAAGTGGTGGCCATCCTCAAGCGTTACGACGTGCCCGGCGTGTTCTTTGAAGTGGGCCGCAATCTCGGCGCGGTGCAGGCCGATGGCAAGGTGAAGTTGGGGCCGATGGCCGGCATCAGCCGCAATCTGATGGAACAGGGCTATGCGGTGGGCAACCACAGCCTCACCCATGCGCAGTTGTCGCGCACCAGCGGCGACGCGCTGCGCGAACAGGTGCTGGATACCGACACCTTGCTCAAAGGCGTGGATAACCGGCGTGCGCCGCTGTTCCGCTTTCCGTATGGCGCGCGCAATGCAGAAGGCCTGCAGTTGCTGGGCGAGGCCGGGTTGAAGTCGATCATGTGGAACATCGATTCGATGGACTGGGCCGACCCGGTGCCGGAGTCGATCGTGCAGCGCGTGGTGGACCAGGTGCAGAAGGAACAGAAGGGCATCATCCTGTTCCATGACATCCACGACCGTGCGGTAAAAGCGCTGCCGCAGATTCTGGATCGGCTGATTGCCGACGGCTATCAATTCGCCGGTTGGAATGGCCGCGATTTCAGCGTCAGCCGCGCGCGCAAGGGCGCGAGCAATGATGCCACCGTCACCACCGGTTACGAAAAATCGTGGGCGATCGTCATCGGCATCGATGAGTACGCCAAATGGCCGCAGCTCGAATACGCCAGCCACGACGCGCAGGCCATCGCCGATACATTGACCGGCAGGTTCGGTTTCCCGTCGTCGCAGGTGATCGTGCTGAAGAACCAGCAGGCCACGCGCAACAACATTCTGGCCGCGTTCCATGACCGTCTGGCTGATGAGCGCACCGGCAAGAACGACCGTGTGTTCGTGTTCTTCGCCGGCCACGGTGCCACCCGCCAGCTCGCCTCCGGGCGCGACCTGGGTTACATCATTCCGGTGGATTCAGATCCCAACGAATTCGCCACCGACGCCATCGCGATGACCGATATCCAGAACATCGCCGAAAGCATGCAGGCCAAGCACGTGATGTTTGTGATGGACGCCTGCTACAGCGGCTTGGGTCTGACCCGCGGTGGGCCATCGTCGTCAGCATTCCTGCGTGAGAACGCACGCCGCAGCGCGCGGCAGATGCTGACTGCCGGTGGCGCCGATCAACAAGTGGCTGACAGTGGCCCGAATGGCCATTCGATCTTTACCTGGGTGCTGCTGCAGGCACTTGGCGGCAAGGGTGACCTCAATGGCGACGGTTTGATCACCGGCACCGAACTGGCGGCGTATGTGGCACCGGCGGTATCGGCCGTGTCGCGACAGACGCCGGCGTTCGGCAGTTTGCCGGGTTCGCAGGGCGGTGAATTCGTGTTCCAGGTGCCGGACAGCCAGGAATACCTCACCGCCGATACGCGCCAGCTGTCGGCCGATGCCATTGCCTTGAACAACCGCGTCGACGCGGTGCAGGACGCCAAGAGCGAAGGCGAAACGCCGGTGACCGTGGCCGATCTGCAGGGCGGCAAGAACACCTTGGTGGTGCCGGCAGCCGCGCCGACATCGGACCGCCAGCGCGCGCAGCAGGCCAATGATCGTGGCCTGCAGTTGTACCGCGAGAAGCGCTACGACGAAGCCGTCGCCCAGTTCACCGAAGCCTTGAAGTTGCGCCCGGATTTCGCCCAGGCGGCCAACAACTTGGGCTTCGTCTACTACCGCCAGCAGCGTTACGCCGAAGCAGCGCGTTGGCTGGAGAACACCTTGAAGATCGATCCCTCGCGCGCGGTGGCGTATCTCAACCTGGGCGATGCGTACTTCAACGCTGGCGACAACGCCAAGGCCAAGCAGGCCTATAGCACCTACCTGGAGCTGCAGCCGCAGGGCAGCGGCGCGGCGCAGGCCCGTTCGCAACTGCAGAAGCTGTAAACCATGAGCCACTTGTCCACAGGCGAAACCATCGTTGCCATTGCCAGCGGCGCGGCCGCTGGCGGCGTCGGCATGCTGCGTGTATCGGGCCCGCAATCGCTGCCTATCGCGGTTGCGCTGGGTTGCCCACAACTCAAACCACGGCACGCGCACTACGCAAAATTCCGCGATGCGTCCGCTGATGTGATCGATGACGGCATCGCCCTGTATTTCCCGGGTCCGCGCAGCTTTACCGGCGAAGACGTGGTGGAACTGCAGGGCCACGGCAGCCCGGTGGTCTTGCGGCAACTGCTGGCGCGCTGCATCGAACTGGGCGCACGTCAGGCGCGTGCCGGTGAGTTCAGCGAGCGCGCATTCCTCAACGGCAAATTGGATCTGGCCCAGGCCGAAGCCATTGCCGATCTGATTGCTGCCGGTGATGTGCGTGCAGCGCGCGCGGCACGGCGTTCGCTCGATGGCGTGTTCTCACGCCGCGTGGAAGAAGTGGGCGAGCAACTGGTGCGTCTGCGCATCCATGTTGAAGCGGCCATTGATTTTGCCGACGAACCGCTGGATACCCTGGGTGGCGCGCAGGTGCGTGCCGGTGTGGAGCAGGCGCGCGCCTTGCTGGCGCAACTGCGCGTGGATGCCGAGCGTGGCCGCAAGTTGCGCGATGGTTTGCACGCAGTGCTGATCGGCCCGCCCAACGCCGGCAAGAGTTCGTTGCTCAATGCGCTGGCTGGCAGCGAGCGCGCCATCGTCACTGATATCGCCGGCACCACCCGCGACACGCTGCGCGAAACCATCCGCATCGACGGGCTGGAACTGGAGCTGGTGGATACCGCCGGCCTGCGCGAAGGCGGCGACGCCATCGAACGCGAAGGCATGCGTCGCGCCCGCGCGGAAATGCAGCGCGCGGACCTCGCCATCGTGGTGCTGGATGCACGCGATCCCGAAGCCGGTCGTCAGGCGATTGGTGATGCGGCGGCACAGGCCGCGCGGCAGCTGTGGATATTCAACAAAAGTGATCTGTTGCCGCAGTGGCCACAGGCACTGGGTGAAGACAGCATCGCGTTGTCGGCCGCCAGCGGCGAAGGCCTGGAACAGCTGCACGCGCGCCTGCGCGAGATTGCCAGTGATGGAGCAGGCGAGGGCATGCAGGGGGAGTTCTCTGCACGACTGCGCCATGTCGAAGCCATCATGCTTGCGGCCGAGCATCTGGAAATGGCGGCCACACAGCTGCAGTACGACCACCTCGAACTGGCAGCCGAAGAACTGCGGCTGGCGCACGACGCACTGGGCGAGATCACCGGGCGGATGACCGCGGATGATCTGCTGGGGAAGATTTTTTCGAGCTTCTGCATCGGCAAGTAGGGGCACGGACCCCGATGCACTGCTCTGAAGCCCCTCTCCCCTGGCGGGAGAGGGGTTGGGGAGAGGGGAAGGGAGCGCAGAAAGCCATCTCTGGGCGCTCAGCTGGAAAAGCTTTTGATTCGGTTCTGACGAGTTTTTCCGAGGCCGCTACGCGGGCAGCTTCGCTGCTCCCCCTCTCCCCAACCCCTCTCCCGCCAGGGGAGAGGGGCTTCAAGCCGAAGCGCCGTAGTTCCGGCCCGAAGTGACACATTCAGCCTCCCCGCAGTAGCCTATCCACCGTTACGGGATCCCCCCGCCTGCGGAGTCAGTCCAATGCGCCATTGATGCCACCGTCTGAATGACGGTCCCTTTCAGTCCCTGCTGCCATTGAGCGGCCGGGTGCTTTAGGCATCGATGGAAACAACGCATGACTACGACCGTATCGGTGACGCTGGACAGCGTCGCTTGGCACACGCCTGATGGGCGCTGCCTTTTCTCCGACCTCAACGCGCAGTTCGACGCCCGCCCCACGGGCCTGGTCGGACGCAATGGTGTGGGTAAATCCGTCTTGGCACAGCTGCTCGCAGGCTTGCGCGAACCCAGCGCCGGGCAATGCCGGCGCATCGGTCGGGTGCATTACCTGGCCCAGCAGGTGGCTGCGCCCGTCGGCCAACGCGTAGCTGAACTTGCTGCTGTGGATAACGTGGTGGATGCATTGCGCAGGATCGAGGCGGGCAGCACGCAGCAAGCCGATTTCGACGTCGTCGGCGAGCAATGGACCATACGCGACAACCTGCAGCACGCCTTGGCCGAAGCGGGCCTGCAAGGTGTGGATGTTGATACGCCTGTGGACAACTTGAGTGGCGGGCAGCGTATGCGCGTAGCGCTGGTCGGTGCACTGCTGCAGCCGGCGGAGCTTTTGATTCTGGATGAGCCCAGCAATCACCTCGATCTGACCGGCCGCTACTGGCTGCAGCAGCAATTGGCACTGCGCGGGCAGGGCTATCTATTGATCAGCCACGACCGGCTGCTGCTGCAACAGGTGCAGCGCATCGTCGAGTTGTCGCCGCAGGGGCTGCGCAGCTACGGCGGCAATTACGAAAGTTATGCACAGGCGCGCGCTGCCGACAGCGCCGCCGCGGAAACCCAGTTGCAGCAACGGCGGCAGGAACGTCGCAAAGGCGAGCTCGCATTGCAGGCACAGCGTCAACGCTTGGAACAGCGCAGCGCGCGCGGCAATCGCGAAGCGGCCACGGCCAACCAGGCGCCGATCCTGCTTGGCCTGCAACGCCAACGCGCGCAGGCCAGCGTAGGAAAGGCCAAGCAACAGCTGCTGCAGCGGCACGAAACGCTGCACGATGCGGTGCGTCAGGCGCAGGCGCTGATCGACGAACCAGCACCGGTGCTGTTGCCGCCCGTGCTGGAAAAGACCGCGCCCGAATGGGTCGCTCGGCTGCAGCAAGTACAGCTGCCGTATGTCGCCGAGCCGCTGCGTGTTTTGGACCTGGCGGTGCGCCGGGGCGAGCGCGTCGCGGTCAGCGGCATCAATGGCGCCGGCAAATCGACGCTGTTGAAAGTACTCGCCGGCCAGCTGGCGCCACGCGCAGGTGAAGTGCAATTGCATGTGCCGGTGGCATTGCTGGATCAACAACTGCAGCTGCTGCCCGGCCACCTGAGTGCCTTGCAAGGCGTACGCGCGCGCAATCCACAGATGGACGAAGGCGAGCTGCGCAGCCGGTTGTCATTGCTCGGCTTGGATGCAACCCAAGTGCAGCTGCCTTCGGCGCAGCTCAGCGGTGGGCAACGACTGAAGGCCGCATTGGCGTGTGCGTTGTATGCCGACCCACCGGCGCAGTTGTTGCTGCTGGACGAGCCCGGCAATCACCTCGACCTGGATGCGCTGGCGGCGCTGGAATCGCTACTGCGGCAGTACACCGGCACCTTGGTGGTGGTGTCGCATGACGAAGCCTTTCTGCAGGCCGTCGGAATCAGCGCGCGGTTGCAGGCCACGGCGGACGGTTGGCAGTGGCAACCGTCCTGAAGCTGCGCCGCGCAAGGACATCGTGACGTCATATGTCGACGACACACTGCCGCCTCTTTCTGCAGGTGGCGCCGTTGTGCGCGATGGAGTGAACGGGTGTCCAAGTGGCGTGGGTGGTTGCTGGTGAGCGGGGTCATGGCATTCTGCGGGGCAATGGAAACCCACGCCGCGCCACGTTATCCACAGGTCTCGGTGTACGCGCACCGGGGCGCCAGCGCCTTGCTGCCGGAGCACACGCTGGCCGCTTATGCACAGGCCATCGCCGACGGCGCCGACTACATCGAGCCGGATCTGGTGATGACCAAGGACGGGGTGATGGTGGCCCGTCACGAGAACGAAATCGGCTCGACCACCGACGTCGCCACGCGCGCTGAATTTGCCGACCGTCGCACCCGCAAGGTGATCGACGGGCAGACCGAGGAAGGCTGGTTCACCGAAGACTTCACCCTGGCCGAGTTGAAGACGCTGTACGCCCGCGAGCGCTTGCCGCAGGTACGCGGCACTGCGTTCGACGGGCAGTTCCGCATCGCTTCACTGGACGAAATCATCGCCTTCCTGGTGCAGCAGGCCGGGCGCGCAAACCGCGGCATCGGCCTGGCACCGGAGATCAAGCACGGCAGCTATTTCCAGGGCATCGGTCTGCCGATGGAAGACAAGCTCCTGGCGACGTTGCGAGGCAATGCCTACACCAAGGTCGCGCCGATGCTGCTGCAGTCGTTCGAGACCGCCAACCTGCGCGCGCTGCGGGCCGAGCTGGGCGCCAGCTCCAACATCCGCCTGCTGCAGTTGCTGGGCGACCCCAAGGACAGGCCGGCCGATGTCGCGCTGGTCAATGGTTCACTGACGTATGCACAGATGATGACGCCGGCCGGGCTGCGCGATATCGCCACCTACGCCGACGCGATTGGCGCGGAGAAGGGCGCGGTGGTGCCGGTGGATGCACAGGGCAAGCTGGCCGCGCCGACGGCATTGGTCGCCGATGCACACGCGGCTGGCCTGCAAGTGGTGGTCTATACGTTCCGCCCGGAGAATCCGTTCCTGCCGTCGGCGTTGCGCCTGGGCGAGGAGACCGCGCGCAATCCGGAGGCATCCGTGGCCGAGATGCGGGTGTTTCTGCAGGCGGGGATTGATGCCTTGTTTACCGACGATCCGGCGCTGGGGCGTCGGGCGGTGGATGGCGTTCTCTAGGGAGCGGGGTGTTTGGGTTGAGGGGCGTAGAAGCTACCCCTCCCACCAACCAGCACCAACCTACTGCGGACCATCCGGCTCCCGCCGCCGCAACGGCACCACCACGTCGTAGTCCCGGCCTTCGCGCGGTTGCCACAGCACGGGCACCTGGCCCGGCGCCGGTGGCTCCAGCTCGTTGTCTGCCAGCGGCTGCACGTCATCCTCTTCCTCGTCTTCCCAGCTGTAGCGCTTGCGCGCGGCCATCGGGTCGGCGTGGCGGAACATCAATGCGGCGATCAGGCCGGCGGCGGCGCCGCCCATATGCGATTGCCAGGACACGCCCGGCTCGTGCGGCAGGATGGTGATCAGCATGCTGCCGTAGAACAGGAAGCCGATCATGCTCGCGGCGATGGCCTGGCGGTCACGGCGCAACAGGCCCAGCACGAACACCAGGAACATCAGGCCGTGGGTCACGCCACTGGCGCCCAGATGGTGGCTGCCGATATCGCCCAGCAACCAGGCGCCCAGGCCGGAACCTATCCACAGCAAGGGCAGCGCGCGCAGCGTGGCCTGTGGATAAACACTGCCGGCCAGCGTGCCCAGAATCAGCAGGGCCACCGCATTGGCGGCCAGGTGTTCGATGGAGCCGTGCAGCAGCGGCGCGCCCAGCAAGCCGAGCAGGCCGCTGGTTTCCAATGGCGCTACCGACCATGCCCGCCAGTCCCAGCCACTGCTTTGGACGGCGAATATCGCCACCAACAGCAGCACGAAACCCAGGCTCAGGTTGAAGGCGCGCAGCACGCGGCTGCGGTCATTGCGGGCCGGCGCGGTGCCGGTGTCAGGCGCGATTTGCGTATCCATGACATCAGAACTTGCGGCAGCCCCCGCGATTGCAAGGGGGCCGCATTCGGGAACAGGCGTGCCACCAACGGGACAATCCCGCCGGTGGCACGAGGCATCAGCCGTGATTCTGCTTCGGCGGAATCTTCAGGCTCAGGACCATGGTGGCGACCAGGATCGCTGCAACCACGCCCAGCGACACCGGCACCGGGATCTTGTACAGGTCGATCAGCAGCATCTTGGTGCCGATGAACGCCAGGATCACCGCCAGGCCGTACGGCAGCAGGTGGAAGCGGTCGGCCATGCCGGCCAGCAGGAAGAACATCGCGCGCAGGCCCAGCACCGCGAACACGTTCGAGGTCAGCACGATGAACGGGTCGGTGGTGATGGCGAAGATGGCCGGGATCGAGTCCACCGCGAAGATCACGTCGGTGACCGCGATCAGGATCAGCACCACGAACATCGGGGTGAACCAGCGCACGCCGTCCTTCTCGGTAACCAGGCGGTTGCCGTTGTATTCGTGGCTGATGCGCAGGTGCTTGCGCATGAACTTCAGCGCCGGGTTGTTATCCAGGCTGGGTTCTTCGCCCGCGGCAGTCCACATCTTCCAGCCGGTAAACAGCAGGAACGCGCCGAACACGTACAGCAGCCAATGGAACTGGCTGACCAGCACGGTGCCGGCAAAGATCATGATCGTGCGCAGCGCGATGGCGCCCAGGATACCGATGATCAACACGCGCTGGCGCTGTGTCTCAGGCACCGCGAAGTAGCCCATGATCAGCAGGAACACGAAGATGTTGTCGACCGCCAGGGCCTTCTCGATCAGGTAACCGGTCAGGAACTGCAGGCCCACTTCATTGGCCACGGCCACGCCGGCGGTTTCATGCAGGTAGTACCAGAGGCCGGCATTGAAGGCCAAGGCCAGCGCCACCCAGCCCAGCGACCACAGCAGGGCCTCCTTGAAGGTGACCTTGTGCGGGCCGCCGTGGCGCATCAGCACCAGGTCGATCAACAGGG
Source organism: Stenotrophomonas sp. (assembly GCF_050737575.1). GTDB lineage: Bacteria > Pseudomonadota > Gammaproteobacteria > Xanthomonadales > Xanthomonadaceae > Stenotrophomonas. The sequence goes on along the minus strand of NZ_JBOHXW010000003.1, from coordinate 64,200 downwards.
CAGCGATGACGACGGCAATGAAGCCGCCCCAAAGCCAGGGGTTACCAATTGTCTGAATCATGGGGATTTCCGGTCATGTGAGGGTTCTTGGGGCCACATGGGCCAAGAGCTGGACACGGAATCAGAGGAGACCGGGGACAGAGCTTCGCCAATGCGGCGAAGGTCTTGCTCACAGTTCCGGCGGTCGGAACTGCCGTTGCACCGGAGCCTTGCGGCTCGAATTGACGGCGACAACGTCTGGGAGCTACTCCCCTTCTGGGGCTGAATACTGCGGCCTGTGCCCGCTACAGTCAATGAATGCCCCTCGGGACAGAGGCCCGGCACGGCTACAATAGCGCCATGAATACCCCACTCCCCGTCGTACGCCTGAAGAACGCGTGGCGCTCCAGCCACCCGTGGATTTTCCAGAAACTGGTTGAGAAGCCGACCGTCAAGCCCAAGTCGGGCACCATCGTCGACGTGGTCGGCGTGGACGAGGTGTGGATCGGCCGTGGTTTCTATAACGGTCATTCGCGTATCGCCGTGCGCATTCTGGAAACCGATCCGGATGTGGCGGTGGACCAGGCCTGGTTCTCGCGCAAGATCGCCAATGCCGTGTCGTTGCGTCGTGACGTGCTCAAGCTCGATGCGGTGTCCGACGCGTGGCGCGTTGTCCACAGTGAAGGCGATGGCTTGTCCGGCCTGGTCGTGGACCGTTATGCCGATCTGATCGTGGTCGAGTTCTTTGCCGCCGGCATGTTCCGCCACCGCGAGTGGATCCACGAAGCGCTGCGCGAACAGTTCCCGGGCTGCCGTTTCCACAGCTTCGCCGACGAACATGTGCAGAAGCAGGAAAGCTTTGATTTCCACGGCAACACCACCACCGAGCCGTCGGTGATCACCGAGTACGGCATCAAGTTCCGTGCCGACCCGGCCGGCGCGCACAAGACCGGTTTCTTTGCTGACCAGCGCGAAAACCGTGAGTGGCTGAGCCAGCAGGTGGAAGGCAAGTCCGTGCTGGACCTGTGCTGCAACACCGGTGGCTTTGCGGTGTACGCCGCCGCGCGCGGCGCCAGCGAAGTGCTGGGCGTGGACATCGACCAGGACGTGATCCAGATCGCCAAGGGCAATGCGCGTTTGAACAACGCCAAGCCCAAGTTCGTGCAGGCCGACATCTTCCCGTGGCTGCGTGACGCGGCCAACCGCGGCGAGCAGTACGACGTGGTGATTCTGGACCCGGCCAAGATGACCCGCGACCGCGACCAGGTCATCACCGCGCTGAAGAAGTACCTGGACATGAACAAGCTGGCACTGGGCGTGGTAAAGCCGGGCGGCTTGTTCGCCACGTTCTCGTGCACCGGTCTGGTGGCCGAGGATCAGTTCCTGGACATGCTGCGTCGCGCGGCGTTCTATTCCAACCGCACCATCCAGATCCTCAAGGTGGCCGGCGCCGGCCCGGATCATCCGTTCATGGCGCACGTGCAGGAATCGCGTTACCTCAAGGCCGTGTTCTGCCGCGTGGTGGATTGATCGCTACGCAGCGGTAGAGCGGAGCCATGCTCGGCAGCGGCGTCGCCAGCGAAAAGCCGCTCTCACCCCAACCCCTCTCCCGTGTACGGGAGAGGGGTTGAAGCCCCAGCTCCCATGCCGTCCGTCACTGGCCGGCTGCGGCTTCACAGCGCTAAGGTCGGGCCTTTCCATTTACGGTGAGGCCTCATGACGCTGCGTCCCCTGTCTTTGTTGGTATCCCTGTCGCTGTGCTGGCCGTTGGCTGCCTCGGCGGTGGAGTTCAGCCAGGCCGAACTGGCCAAGGCCAGTGCGTTGCAGCAGACGCTGCTCACCCTGGATTCGCATCTGGATACGCCGGCCAACTTCGCCCGGCCGGATTTCAACATCATGCAGCGGCATGACCACAACGCGCTGTCGCAGGTGGATTACCCGCGCATGGTGGAAGGCGCGCTGGATGGTGGTTTTTTCGCCATTTACACCGATCAGGGCGACCGCACGCTGGCCGCGCACCGCGCCGAGCGTGACCACGGCCTGCAGCGGATGATGCAGATCCACGAAATGCTGGCCGCCAATCCGGACAAATTCCAGCTGGCCCTCACCGCCGACGATGCGGCGCGCATCAAGGCCGCCGGCAAGCGCGTGGTCTACATCAGCATGGAGAACGGCAGCCCGTTGGTGGCTGACCCGTCATTGCTGAGCTTCTACTACACGGCCGGCCTGCGGCTGTTGTCGACGGTGCACTTCGCCAACAACGAATTCGCCGACTCGGCCACCGACCCCAAGGGCGCCGAATGGCAGGGCCTGAGCCCGGCCGGCAAAGCGCTGGTCAATGAAGCGGTGAAGCTGGGCATCGTCATCGACCAGTCGCACGCCTCCGATGCGGTGTTCGACAACCTCGTCGAGATGATGCCGGTGCCGTTCATCCTGTCGCACAGCTCGGCCAAGGCGATCTTCGACCACCCGCGCAATCTGGATGACGCGCGTCTGCGTCAGCTGGCGGCCAAGGGCGGGGTGGTCCAGGCCAATGCGTACGGCGGTTATCTGGTGGACGAAACCAAGAGCGCCGAACGCAAGCAGGCCGAAGACGAACTGGAAAAGCGCCTGGGCGGTTGGGACAACATGACCATGGCCAAGGGCGTGGAGTTGGCCAAGGCGATGGCCGAACTGGATCAGAAGTTCCCGCGCCGCAAAGCCACGCTGGAGGATTTCTTCGAGCACTTCGGCCACATGCTCGATGTGGTGGGCCCGGACCACGTCGGCATCGGCATGGATTGGGATGGCGGCGGCGGCGTGATCGGTATGGAAGATGCCGCCGACCTGCCCAAGATCACCGCGTGGATGCAGCGCCGGGGTTTGAGCGATGCGCAGATCGCCAACATCTGGAGCGGCAACGTGCTGCGGGTGATGCGTCAGGCGCAGGATTACGCAGCGAAGCATGCTGCCAAGTGATGTTCGTGGGGGGCGGTGAAACTCCGCCTGCTGAGCGAAGCGCAGCCCTCCCCAAGCCTCCCCTTGCCTTCGGCAAAGGGAGCGGACGGATCCCGCGATCTTTCTGATCCGGCGAACGTTCAGATGGCAGCGAACCCGCTTTTCCCCCTCCCTTGGGCCGAAGGCGGAGGGGAGGGCCGGGGAGGGTGCTCTTGAAGTCATCCCACATGTAACGGCGCGCGATAAATCGCCCGCCACTACTGAGATAAATGACCCCCGGCCTGAATTGCCGGGGGCGCAATGAAATTGCACAGGGGGAAATTCTACCCCGGGCTCAGAGCAAGGCCGCCTGCCGGTCATCCCATGACTTGATGATCAACTCCCCGGCGACCGTGTCCCGTCCCTCCCGGCCGAGGGTGTAGCGCAGCTGCAGGGGGATCAGGGCAAAGCCATCGAACACCCGCCTGATCTCCGGGTGGTCGTTGATCGACAGCACGACCTTGCCCTGGGCGGCCCGCATCCAGTCCGCCATGCGCTCGTACTCGCTGAAGGGGAAGTCGACGCCATAGCCCTCGGTCTCCCAGTACGGCGGGTCCAGGTAGTGCAGCGTCGCAGGCCGGTCGTAGCGCTCCACCACCTCATGCCACGGGCCATGCTCAACGATGACGCTGGCCAGACGTAGGTGGACGGCACTCAGCTCCTCCTCGATGCGCAGCAGGTTGAGGCGGGGACCACCGCTGGCCACGTAGCCGAAGCTCTGCCCGTGAACCTTGCCGCCGAACGCCAGCTTCTGGAGGTAGTAGAACCGGGCTGCACGCTGGATATCTGTCAGCGTCTCAGGGCGCTCCATCTGGGCCCACTCGAACATCTGCCGGCTCACCAATGCCCAGCGGAACTGGCGGATGAACTCCTCCAGATGGTGCCGGAGACACCGGTACAGGCGCACCAGCTCGCCATTGATGTCGTTGATGACCTCCACGGGGGCTGGATAGGGACGCATAAGCAGCGCGGCCGCCCCGCCTGCGAACGCCTCGACGTAGCACTCATGGGCCGGAAAGTGTGGGTATAGGTGCTTGATCAACCGGCGCTTGCCGCCGGGCCAAGGGATCACGGGATTGGGCATGTCTCATCCTTTGCGATAGAAGTCACCGAGACTGCAGTCGCTTCGCGGAGCAGCAGGGCCTCGGCTAATGCCAGGTGGTGAGATCACCTGTGTTGCGGTGGTGGCCCGACACTTGCCGGTGTCGGGCCACCGCCCTGTCTTGCGTTACGGCGGTGGTGCCGGGGTATATGCGGCCGTGTGTTTGAAGGCCTGCAGGCTGGTGATCCCGTCACGCTCGCTCTCGACCTCGATGCGTACCTGGCCAGCTGCAGCCGGGACATAGCTGGCGCTCGTTCCGGTAATTCCGGGCGTCGTGTTGACCAGGACATCATCCAGATACCAGCGGACCGTGTACGTGGTGCCAGGCTCGGGCCCGATGCTGGGCAGTGTCTGGTCGACCAGCTGGTCGACCTGGGCACGCCGGTCTCGGTGGGCCCAGGCCACGTCGGCCGTTGCCTCAATGGCTACCGGCGACGCCAGGCCGTTGATCAGCACCGCTGCCGGTGGGTAGGGCCGGGCCGCACGGCCCACAAAATCGACTGTCATGGGAACTGCTGCGGCCAGATCCAGCTGCGCAGTGCCGGTGTTGGTGAGCAATTTGATTTCGAGGGAGTCGCCGTCGGAGTACTCGACCATGTCGGACCCGGCGAAGTCGTCATAGGCCCAGATGCGAGATCCAGCGGCGTGTGCCACCGGCACCGTGTCCGCGCAGCCCCGGCCAAGGGTGATCGTGCTCGCTGCCAGGTTGATTGCGTCAATACGGACGATCTCAGCATCCCAGAGTGCGGCCGAGCCCAAGGTGATCTGAGCCTCGCGCATGAACACCCCAATGTGGACCACCGTTTCCTGAGCACCGATCCAATCGCTCCCCGGTACGCCGGCAACAATTGCCGAGGGACACCAGTCCGCTGTTGCGCTGACCTCAAATGCCGCACCACCGGCAGACACGGCCAGGCTGTAGTTGAGCCCGCCCTGAGACGGCTGGTGAGCTACGGCGAGCAGGTAGCCAACGTCCGCCGGCAGCACGTCGAGGTTGGCCCGATCCAGACTCTGGGCAAGCTCGACATACGGCGCTTCCATCGCAGCCTGCGCCGTGGCGGGGTAAGGCGTCGGATCCGGGCGTGTATCAACGCCTGGCTCAATTCCGATGAATGAGGTCTGCGGCAACCTGTAGATGTCCTGGGTGACCTTGACCCGCATAGCCCCGCTCTTGAGCGTGCCTGCCTGCTTGTCACCCAGCAGGCACACCATGTCGGCGACGCCGTACTTAGGGGTCTGCAGGCGGAAATACATGTTCGGGCGAAGGGCTCGCACCGCATCGGGCATACACACCAAGTCGAAAGCGATCTTTGGCGTTGCGGATGTACGAACGTCACGTGTGGCAATGATGAGCGCAAGTACTCCGCTCGGTATCTCGGGGTAATCCATCGATTGATGGATCACGCCGAACGCATCAATGAGCCCCAGAGCTTGCACCGCAGGCGTCATCACGCTCTCTTTCCGGCACGGGTCGAAGTACTTCACGCTCACCGAGTTGACCGCCCCATCGAGCGTGGCCGGCTGTGCCTCGAACGAAAGGATGTCGTCGTCGGTGATCACAGGCAGGCTGTCGAGGTCGTAGTCGCCCCGTGCGAGGTCGAGGTAGTACTGCCCGTCGACAAGGCTGCGGCTGACGCTGCCGCCGATCAGACGACAGATGCGCTGCTCGAACTCCTCGACGCTCTCTGCCTTTGATTCGTAGGACGTGCAGATGCCGAACCCCTCGTCGAACAGCTTGTCCGCTGCAGCCCGATAGCTCGCATCGTTCATGTTGGCGATGGGCTCACGGCCGATCTCGGGATGCGTGCGGACGTAGTAGAGCGCGTGGGCCGGGTTCATCGCCCAGTTGTCGGTGTTGAGGAACTTCCACTGCACGCGCGAACCGGCGTTCATGCTGACGTGCAGCAGTGGCTTGTTCGGTACGCTCAGCGGCGCGCCGCCGTCCCCGACCGGCGGTGTGTGCTCGGTGCCGAAGCGCTCGCGTTGGATGCGATAGCGGAGGATGTTGTCGCGGACGTAGGACAGCACGACGTCTGATGCCCCGATGTTGAACTGGCGGGCATCGTCCAAAGTAAGTTGAGGATAGAGCGTGCCGGCAGCTAGCGCAGTGGTCACCATCCCTGGCACAGTCGGGTCATACCAGCGCAGGTGCGCCGTGCCGGTGTCGTCCACCAGTGACAAGTGGGGATTTCCAACTTGGTCAAAGCTCAGGGAAAGTTCGCGCACCGGGGCCGTATGCGTGTGGAGGACCACCTCGGGCACTCCCTCGGCAGCCAAGTACACGACTTCATCGTCTGCCCTGGCTTGCCAGAGCCGGGCGAATAGGCCCTCAGAAGGATCTTGGATTGCTATTGGCCCCCAGTGTTGCGACACATCCTTCCTGCCGGTCCACGGGTGCAGTGTTCGGAGACCAATAGTGACGTCGGAGAGTCGGTTCTCGGGGATCATTTCAGAACCTGTAATCGAGGTTGAGCAGGTCGCCGCGATAGAACTCTGAAACCGCTCCCTTCAGGTCGGTATCGAAATAGCCCCGGTAGGGCTCCCGGTCACTGATGTTCACTCGGGGCAGTTCATCCAAGTCGATCTGCAACCGGTCCGCGATGTCGGCAATAGCCTCGTTGATCTGCTCGAACCGGTAGACCTTCGACACTCCTTCGATGAAAGTGGCCTGCGGCACTAGCCAACGATTTTCGCCTTGCCGCGCCAATTCCAGTGCATGCCACAGCGTGGCGCCTGGATTGATTGCGAAGCCGTCCAAGTGGCCTGCGCAGTAGCTGACAAAGCGATCGAAAGGGTTACGCACGAACGCGAAAGACCAGTAGTTCTCCAGTGGCAGATGAGTCACGGCTTCTGCTTCGCGGAGGGTGGCATGGAAGTCGCACATCGACTCTGCCTCGTAGGGCACGTCGTCTGCTTTGAGGCGGCGGTCCAGCAACAGGGAAAGCGACTGCGATGCGGTCTTCGGGACGGCAACATAGATCACGCCATATGGCTTAGAGATGATCATGGGCGGTTGGCCATCGCGTAAGTGAAAAGAAGATCGAGTTGCTTTGTCGAGATCTTTGGAATTTTGGGGGTGAAGCCTATTTGCCAGTCAGAATGGCCAAGGTTCACGTGCACCAGCCCGATGCCGCCAGCAATATTCCCTTCAAGGGGGAGCCAGGTCATCCGAAAAGTGCGCTGTTTTGAGTTCGCGACATATGCATCCGTGGTCATAGAAAACGGGATGTTGGCCGCTGGAGGACCCCGAAGTGCATCACCAGTTATTGCACCAATTGGACCCGCCGCCGCGTTGCTGGCGTACTGGGATCCGTAACCACTTTTTATAGCGTTCGGGGAGTAGCCGGGAATGACGAGGTTTGTCGCCGGCCCCCATCCGGCGTAGTTGTATGACCCGCCAAGGTTGTCGAAGTAATAAGGGCGGACCTCATAGTCAAAATTTGTGGGGGTTCCGTCGATGGTCAGTGACACGGTACCGGTGACTGAAGCCGGAACCCACTCGGTGTATTCCCAGATGATGTCCAAGTACTCAACCGCATTGTTCACCGCAATAGCGGTCGGGTTGGTGCTGGCATCGACCAGCAAACCACGTGCTCCAACCTGTGTGCCGGCACCAACGCCGCTGAGGGAGGTGCCAAACGAAATGGCGGCCTCGGCCACATTGACGTTCCCACCCCCCAAGGAGCCTGGCCCGAAGGTCATCCGATAGACAGTGCGCCAATAGACCTCGTTGTTCGCATTTGGAATGGTGCTTCGCGTCGTTACTTGAGAGACGACTGTGGCGGTCTTCCCCTTATACGACGCAAGCACGGTGTCTGTTTCCTGCGGCGGGGTATTCCCTTGGCCTGCGACCATCACCATCGTGGAAGCCGTGCCCTGCAGGAGCCGTGCGAATCCGGGCAGCGTGATTTTGTTGCGACCGAACGGGGCCTCACGAAGGATGCGACCAAACTGAACGATGTTGCCGAACCGGTCGTACACGTGCCCGGTATGGACCACCGGGCGGAATCGCCCCGTGCTACGCACCTTGATGGGCTTCAATCGGATTTGTTGGTTAGGGGACATAGAGAGCGCCTCCGGTAATTGTGAGGGTGGTGTTGGCTTCGTCAGCGTCGAACGTGCCAATGGGCGGGGTCGCCACAATGCCGCCTGAAACGCTCAGGCCAAGATTGGTGGCGTCGTATGTGTGTTGGGGAAGCGGAGTTAACAGTTGACCGCCGGTAACTGTCAGCCCTTGCTCAATGGCGTCCTGGAATTTCGGAGGCTGAACCTCAAACAGCTCTCCAGCGTTGATCGCTAGGCCCATCTCAGTCTCACTGGGCTGCATCGGCGATTCGTACAGCAACGTGTCCAACGACCCGCCTGTCACGGCCAGGCCAAGGCGCGCGTCGTCTGTGAGCATCGATGGGTACGGCAGCGACGTCGCATAGATGTACGGATCGCCACCGCTGCAGCTAGGCATCGGAATCGCGGCTTTGCCTGGATACCAGCATTCGCCATCCCACCCGGCCCGGATCTTCTCGATCTTGTGGCTCGCCTTCTGCGGATACCCAGGTAGTACACGTTCTGGCCACCCGCAGACTTTGCGCTGGCAGCGATCAGCACATCATCAGCAGCCTCGGCCCATGTCAGGCCTGTGCGACGGCCCTTCTCGCAAATCTTGAGCGGCGAGGGATCGGCAAGCCAACGCTGCTGGTAAGGCAGCAATACCGCCGGCACATCTGTGCTGGCGGTATCGGGGACGAGCGTTCGTGCCAGGTCCGTCATGCGGCGATGCCAAGGATCTTGGCGCGCAGTGCTGCCGCCGCTTCAGCGGAAAGACCGCCGCTGCTGACGATCTGATCCACTGCCGCAGCAGCTGCTTGGACCTTGGCCCGCACTTCCATGCCCCACTTATTCCGGGCCACGCTGGCGCGGGTCAAGGTGGCGATGTTCTTGGCGGCCTTGCCAAGGATTTCTACACGCTTGGCGGCATCGTCTTCCTCGGTCGCTTCGTCCAGAGAGAGCAAGGCTTCGAAGATCCCAGTCTGCAGCAGGCTGATGATCGCGCCGCTGCGTTCGTCCGCATCGTCCGGCGCTGCCTGGGCAATGAGTCGAGCGGCCTCTGTGCTGGCCGTGATGGTGGCCAGCTTGCGCTTCAGCTGCTTGCCGCGTTCACCGATAGCACTCTTGCCGATCTCATAGCCTTGCTCGGCAAGCCATTCGGAGAGCTGGACATAGCCGGAGAAGCCGCTGGCAACGAGCTTAGTTTCCAGCTCGGCGCGCACGCCTTCTGGCAGTTGGTCGATCTTGCTCGGCGGTGGCATGGCGTCACCAGTACTTTTCGGGCCGGGCAATGCCCGGCTCGCAATCGACGGTGTATTCAACGATGTCCGTACCCAGTCGGGTCAGATCAGACCACCAGCGACCGGATGGCTCCTTGCGCAACTTCACCAGGCGGCGGTCTTCCAGATAGTCCAGAATTCGCCGGAGCTCCAGAGCGGTGGCATCCGGATACATCGTTTGTGCGGTCGCCAGGAGAACCTCCTCATACGCGCCGTAGGGCCGAGCATGGTTGAGGGCCAGCAACATCAGCCAACGCACCGTTTCGCGCCGTAACTTTTCCGTGTCAACTCTCACGCTTAGCCCCCTGTATCTGAACGTTCCGAAGCTCGCTGCTGATGGCATCGAGCTTGGCTTCGATGACCGTCTGCCCTCTTATGTAGTCCTCCCGCCGCACATACTTCTCAGCGAGTTCCGCTTTCAAAATAAGCAGGTCGCGTGAGGTTTCGCGCCATTCCCTGCTGTCCTCGGTGAAGCTCCCCAAGCGGTCGTCAATGCGCCGCTCGAACTGCATCAGCAGCAGCTTGCCCAGACCGGTAAACATCCCGATCAGCGTCAGCGCCAGGGTGATCAGGTGCCATAGCTCGAATTCCACTTTCACGGTTCGGCCCCGCTCGCAGTGATAGCCCCATGCTGGCTCACCTGGTGCGACAGAAACGGTTCCAACCTGCGTGGATTCAAGGGTGGTTGGAGAGTTGCGTTCAGGGTGATCTTTGCGGTAGTCGCCCTGTCCTCATTGGCCCGGTCAAGCACGGCTTGCCACGCTGCTTCGCGTAACAGTGTGTCGAAGACACACGGCGTCGCCTTGCCGGTCGGCAGTTTGCAATCGAGAGGCGGCGGCGCTGGTGCCACCAGCGGCGCGGTGAGCGCTGCGGGTATCGCCGCGTATTCCACGACTGGAACTTCGATCAGCTCAGTCCGGACGAGGGGCTGTTGAGTCGCCCCACAGGCGGTCAGCAATAGCAGCGCACACAGGAAGGCGCCGAAGCGCATTGCAGTTTTCATCGTTGGAAGCCTCGGTCTTGATGCGTTGCTGAAGCTGCTCTGCCTTCAGTTTTAGTCCGGCGATGCGGTCGGCACGTGTAGCCAATTCCTCTTGAGCCAATAGCCCAATCCGATTTCGGCGCTCCCGCTCCGACCGCAACGTCTCCTTGAGGGTGCGCAAAGTTGCGACCTCGCCATTGGCGCGCAAGGTTTCTGCAGACTTCTCCGCGTCCAGCTTTTCCACCTGGGCAACCAGATCCGCGACCTCGCCATTGCGAGAGGCGTGGCCGATAGCGGCACCACCGCCGATCAGGGCCGCAAGGACCAGAAACACACCCACAATCTGGCCGCCCAAGTTCACGGTGCTACCGCCCGACGGGCGCGACGCAGCCGCAGAAATGCATACAAGCTGGCGCCGATGCTGACCGCCACGGCGACAATGACCGCGACGCGGACTGCACCTGGAAGCCCGCCTGTGGCTGATGCCACTGCGTTGAAGGACTGAAGCGCAGGAAGAAGCGTGTTGACGCCTTCGACCACTGCAGCGGTACCACCTGCAGTCAATGCCGTGACGGTGGCGGCTTGAGCTGCCTTGGGTGTTGCAACCAAGGCTTCGCCGCCAGGCTTGATGACGCCGGCCAGCCGCAGGCCTTCCTCGATCACATCGGCGCTGTACGGCTGCACCCCGTTTTCGTGCTTGATGATGGCCTCTACCAGGGGCCGCAGAACGGCATAGCTGTGCGTGTTGATACGTTCGCCGGGAGCGACGCCAACGGCGCGAGCCACCTGCGCCACGTAGGCGCCCGTGTCGTTCTCCGAGGGAGGAGCCCAGCGATTGATGATCTGCTGGACGGTGTGGCAGTTGTGCCGATCCTGATACGTGATCAGCAGAATGCACATCGCACGGATGCCCCACTGAGCTGACGCGAACACCTCGAATCGCTTCTCGGAACGCTGCTCATTCGTCATCTTTTCGACCGGCATGCGGCCCTGCCACTTGTTCAAGGGGCTGCGGTCGATGTTGCCTGGATTGAAATTGCGAATGCCGCGCGTTGCCATGACCAGCTCCTGTTGGAAGGTGGCCGACGACACGGGACGAGGACCGTGCCGCCGACCTGGTGCGCCCCCCACGAACGCACCAACAGGCATCAGTCTCTGCGCCGGTCAGGCGCAGGTCATTTGAACGAGTTCACAGGATTTCTTCGCGCGCGCGCGAGAGAGTGCGCGGGAACTGAGGTGATCGAAGCAATGATGATCTTCTTGATTTCCGGTCTGAAACGACGAAGGCCACCGCTAAGCGGTGGCCTTCAGTGGGTATCGGCAAAGGGTTATGCCGAGAGCTTGTAGTCGAAGGTGATTCGTTGGCTCAGCTTCCCCGGCGCGGAAAGCAGGAAGGACACCCTGCCTGGACCTGGAATATCTGGTCTTCCAGGTGTTTTGCTTTTGAAGGACAGACTGATAGCGCTTGCCGTCTCTCCAACCTCAAGCCCTTCGATAGCTGGCTTGTCGTCAACCCACACGAACTTAAAACTCCTCACTGTTCACCATTCCTTTGCAAAAGCACTGTTGCTTCGATCGCGGGAGTTGTCATCAATCGCTGCTGCTCGCTAGGCGGCAACGTCACTCCATCCAGTTGGAGGATGCGCTGGAAAGTCCCATCCGTGTTGAACACCAGCACAGCGCGTCGGCTGGTCGAACTGCTCTTGCCAGTCCACATGCTGCCTTTGGCTTCAACGTACTGCCAGGTGTAAGCAACCGCACCGCTTTGGCCCACAGCGGAACCGACCGGCTGCGTTCCGAGCAGCACGACAGCCTGCGGCAGCGTCGTTTGGTTGATCTGCAGCTGAGTGAGGTTGTTGGTATTGAAGTCATCGCCGATGGTCGACTTGGCACCCGCCAAGAGAATCACTGCCACCAGGGCCAGAAGAATCTTCTTCATTTCGTTGCTCCTTTCGTTGTGCGTTTCCGTTCGCGGTTTGGCTTTGGTGCTTCCTTAGCAACTTCGTTTTTAGAGCGCTCCGCGATCTCATCGATGACAAAGCCGTTGATCGTGGCCATGAGCAATGCGGACTGTCCAAGGGCGGCGCCTACCAGCACATCCCTGACAAGTACCTGGTAACGAGGCGGCAGCTCCAGCGACGTCGCCTTCTGCGATGCGTCCGATAGCAACTGCATCCGCTCACCCAGCGCCACGTCTTCGGGCCGCTGGAATATCGGCAGCTCGCCCGTCGTGAGGAACACCGGCCGGACGTGCAGTTTTTCCACCAAGTCGCGCATCTCCTGGGAGGAGAGCTTTTTAACCCGGCCGCTGGTGAGGCTTTTCACTCGATCGATAGACACGCCAAGGGCTTCAGCCAGATCGGCCTGTCTATGCCCCCCTTCTTCCATGATTTGGCGGATGAGTGAAGAAATCACACGGAACCCCTTGCAAGGTGTAGTTTTTACACTTAGGATTGTTCGCAAGGTGTCAAAGGCGCTTTTCAACCCCCGGAACAAGAAACAAAAGGATAACCCATGAGTTCTACGGCTCCCGGCTTCGATCTTCACAACAGGGTTCGTGCCGGCTTCCTTCTGCAGGGCACCTCGTTGACGCAGTGGTGCCGATCAAACGGCACCCACATCTCCAATGCGCGCGGCGCTCTGCTGGGGACTTGGAACGGCCCGAAGGGCAAGGCCATGCGCAGCAAGATCGTCAAGGCCGCGCGCATCGAGAACATCGAACGGCAGGCGGTGGCGTCATGAGCGCGACCAACCAATCTGCGGTCCGTCGTGTCTTGCACCTGTTGTTCGTCCTGCAGGGCCACACGCTCGAAGGACTGCGGCTAAAGCAGATCGCCGATGCGATCAAAACCACACCTTCCACAGCATTGCGCGACCTCGAAGTACTTGCCGATGAAGGCATCGCCGAGCGTATCCCCGGTCGTGATGAGTACTGGCGTCTCTCCCCCCGATTGATCCAGCTGGCTCGCGCCCATGAGCAGGAAATTGCGCGTCACCGGCAGCGCCTGGAAGAGACCGAACAGCGTTACTCCCGCAACCCCAACTGACCAAGACGAGGCAACAGATGACTGACGTGAAGACGAGCGGCCGCAAGGCGGTAGCCAAGGCAGAGAAGGTCGGCCCTGAGTTCATCGGCAAGACGCCGGACGACGAGGCCCAGCAGCTGGAGGCGCTGCACGTGCGGCAGACACAGCTGGTGGAGCAGTTCGGTGATGGGCTGCCTTGGCACCCGGATCACTATGAGGCAGCAATCCGCAGCGAGCTGCGTCGCGGTTGCGAAGCTTTCCTCCGCGCCGGTCGCTACCTGATGGTGGCGCGCGAGTGCGCTGCGCACGGTGAGTGGGCGGGCATGCTGGATCGCCTGAGCATGGAGCCACGCCAGGCACAGCGGATGATGGAAGCCGCCCGCCGGGTTGCGCTGCTCCCAAATGCGTCGCGGGCGACGCATTTGATCGAGGCGACAGGCTCTCAATCGAAGCTGATCGAGCTGCTGTCTCTGCCTGAAGACCAGTTCGTCGAGCTGGCCGAGACCGGTACCACCGGGCAACTGGAGCTAGACGACGTCGACAGCATGACCCGCGATGATCTGCGGGCTGCCGTGCGCGAAGCACGCGCTGACAACGAGGCCAAAGACCAGCGGATCAGCCAGCTGTCGGACAACCTCAACAAGGAGCATGAGAAGACCGCCAAGGCGCAGCGCAAATGGAAGCAAGCCACGCCAGACGAACAACAGCTCCTGTTGGAACACGCGGTTACCGACGCTGAAGCCGCGATCATCGCCGACCTCGGCGGTGCGAAGAACGGCTTGTTGGCAGCGGTCGTTTTGCTGGGCGAGCACTGCGACACGAACAATCTCGACTGCAGCGCCTTCCTGGGCGATGTGTTCGGGCGGCTGCTCAATGCAGTCCGCACCGTGCGCGATCACAACTCGGTTCCGCTGTCGATCCCGGTCGTGCATGACGTTGGTGCGGAGGACTGATCATGTCCGCCGAGACTCTCATCAATGCGGCCGCCAGCGAATTGCTGATGGCACCGCACGGAAGCAAAGGCCGCATCGCGGCACAGCTGGCCGAGCAGATGGGTTGCTCGGTACAGACCGCCTACCGTCGTCTCAGCGCGGTGATGGGCAGCATCAAGCCCCGCAAGCGCCGGAGCGATGCAGGCGACATGTCGCTCACCCGCGAAGAGGCCCGCACCATCGCCGCCCTGGTTGAAGAGACGCGGCGCTTGACCGGCACGGGTGCGCTGCCCGTTGAGGATGCCGTGGATATTCTCCGCGCCAACGGCAAGATCGAGGCGGCGCGCATCGATAAGGGCACCGGTGAATGGTGCCAATTGAGCACGTCATCGATCTGCCGCGCTATCCGCCACTACGGCTTCCACCGCGATCAGCTCAGTGCTCCTTCTCCGGCCGCCAGGCTTTCTAGCCCTCACCCGAATTACCTGTGGCAGATCGATGCATCGGTCAGCCGCCAGTTCTATCTGGCTGACGATGGCACGCAAGTCATGGACAAGCGTGAGTTCTATCGGGGCAAGCCGGCGAACTTCACCAAGATTGCTGACCGCCGCTTGTGGCGCTACGCCTGCACCGACCATGCCAGCGGCTGCATAGAGCTGTTCTATGTCCTCGGGGCTGAGTCCAGCGCGAACCTGCTCACCTCGTTGATCCATGCGATGACGCAGCGCAGTGGCGGAACCATGCACGGCATTCCTTTGATGCTGATGATGGATCCAGGCAGCGCTGTAACCGCTGGGCCGACCCGCAACTTCATCAACGCATGCGGCATCGAGCTGATCATCAACGAAGTGGGCAATGCCCGTGCGAAGGGACAGGTCGAGAACGCCAACTACATCATTGAAATGCACTTTGAGGCTGCGCTTAAGACCCGCAAGCCTGTGACCTCATTGCAGGAAATCAACGAACTGGCGCAGCAGTGGTCCCGCGCCTTCAATGCCACGCGCATGCATACACGCACTGGCATGACCAGGCGTGACGGCTGGCTGCGCATTACCCAAGAGCAACTGGTTTTTGCACCGGCAATGGAAGTCCTGCGCCAGCTGGCAACGTCGGCGCCGAAGCCATGCACCGTGCGCGACTGCATGGTGCGATTCAAGGGTGAGACCTTCGATGTGCGGAACGTACCAGGGCTGATCAACGGCCAGCGCGTCGACGTCGTGGCGAACGCCTTAGATCCCGCAGGCAGCGTGCGAGTGCTGATGCCAGGTGAAACCAACACAGCTCCCGTCCACTACATCGCCCCGCGAATCGGCCGGGACACTTGGGGCTTCCTGGACACCGCCGCGCGCGTCGGAACCGAGTTCAAAGCGCCTCCGGAGACGCCCGCAGATGCAGCCCGCAAGGAACTCGAACGCGTGGCTATGCAGGTGGAAACCGATGCCGAAGCCGCCGTTGCGCGCAAGGCGAAGCGCTTGTTCATGGGCGGCACGATCGATCCGATGAAGCACCTGCGGGAATTGGAAATCGCCCCGAGCCTGCCGCGTGCTGGACGCACCTCAAGCGTCACTGCACCGGTTGTCGCGGAGCAGCGCATCGAGCCGGCGCCAGTGCGGGCTGAACTGCAAGCGCTGAACCACGTGGAAGCAGCCATGCGCCTCAAGCCGCTGGTCGAGCGTGCTGGCGTGACATGGACGTCGGAAATGTATGTGCGCACCGAACGGCGCTGGCCGCAGGGCGTACCTGTTGAACAAATCGAACCCTGGGCCGCAGAGCTGTCCACACCAGAGCGTGGCGGTCTCCGCATGATCGAAGGAGGTGTTGCATGAAAGACATCTATGAACGTCAGGGCTTTGCCCCGAACCAAGTGCCGGTCAACGAACAAACGCTGCCGACGGCTCAAAGCGTGGAGCGCATCCGCAAGGACATTGAGCGGATGACTGGACGCCCGATGGAAACCCGCACGCCGACGCAGGAGGACGGCCAGGCATGACCCTGCGCCTCAAAGCGATCCTGGTAGTCGCAGGCATCAAGCAGGGCGAATTGGCCGACGCCGTTGATCTGAGCCGCCCCGCATTGAGCGGATTACTCAACCACGACCACCTTCCTGCGCGATACGACCGTGACGTCGTAACCGCCGCGATCACCAAGTACCTGCAGGACCACCGCGCCCCCAACGCTGCGGATTGGAACAAAGAAGAGGCACCGCCGTGCGTCAACACGGCGGGCCTCGAATCCCCGACTGAAAACCCCGCTATCAACGAAATCACCGACGAGGACATCCAGATGCTACTCCGTAAGCACACCTTGACGCCGCAGGCCCGCCGGCACTTTGGCCTGAATGCAGATCCGTTCGCCGAGCCTACTTCGATCGACGAAGTGTTCCTGAGTTCGGCAATCCGCTACGTGCGGGAATCCATGTACCAGATTGCAAAGAATGGCGGCTTCATGGCGGTCGTGGGTGAGTCCGGCGCAGGTAAAACCACGCTGCGCGAAGAGCTGGTAGACCGCATACAGCGCGAGACGGCAGGCATCACCATCATTGAGCCCTACATGCTGTCCTCTGAAGACAGTGAGCAGAAGGGTAAGCAGTTGCGCAGCCAGCACGTCATCGAAGCCATCATGGCGAACGTTGACCCAATGGCGAAGACCAAAAGCAGCCCCGAGGCACGTTCCCGCCAGGCGCACGAATCGTTGCGCCAGAGCAGCCGCTCAGGTCACAAGCACGTTCTGATCATCGAAGAGGCACATAGCCTCTCGATGGTGATGCTGAAGCACTTGAAGCGCTTCATGGAGCTGAAGGATGGCCTGCGCCCACTGCTGTCCATCTTGCTGATCGGCCAACCCGAATTGTTGGTGAAGCTGAGCGCGCAGAACCCGGAGATCCGGGAGGTAATGCAGCGCCTTGAGATCATCACCTTGCAGCCGCTGGATGCAGACCTGGACGCTTATCTTCGTGCCCGCTTTGGCCGCGTAGGGCAGGTCTTCGACAAGGTTGTTGATGCAGCGGCGGTTGACGCTCTGCGTTCCAAGCTGACCCCGGCCAAGGCCGGCGCAGCGGGGACCATGCTCTATCCCCTGGCCGTTCACAACGCGCTCGCTGCAGCGATGAATAGAGCGGCAGACCTGGGCGTGCCAACCGTCACCGCTGACGTAATCCGGGGCGTCTGACATGCCGGTTCTCAACTACCACGCGGACCTGCCAAGCCAGCGCCAGTTCATTCGAGCGTTGATGCGCGACGCCGAGCTGCCCACGCGCCAAGTGACCGTCATGCACCGCGACATCTTCCGGCGTGCTGGTGTGTCTTGGACCGACGGGCAGGCGATGGACAACCTGCTGGATTCGCTGAACCTCCACGACCTGCATCGCCTGACCGACGAACTGCGCGATGACGACATCGAGGAAGACGACTGATGGCCATTCAAGGCTGGGGCTGGCCGATCCGTGCAGCCAAACCGCACTACTTCAGCGATGGCACATCGCTGTGCGGCAAGTGGGATCTGTATGGCGGGCCGCTCGAAAGCGGGCGCGCACGAAAAGACCACGACTGCCAGCTCTGTGCCAAGGCGTTCAACAAGAGCCCTGTCATGTCGGACGTGGTGATCGTCAGGACGTCCACCAGTTTGACCTGCAGCCAACGGTCGGAGGTCCGCCACTGATGCAACTTGCCCTGCTGCCCCAAGAGCTCTCCCCGGATTCGGTGCTCTCGGTGCTACAGGGCCGACGCGGCGCCGCCAATGGCATCACCGCCCGCGACCTGGTCCAGATGCTGACCCACCGCATCAACCAAGCCGACGAGCGAAAGCTGCGCCAAATCATCGAGAAGCTGCGCCGCGATGGTCACCCGATCTGCGCTCACCCCGCCTTCGGATACCACCTCGCTGCAGACCCCAAAGAACTGGATCGCGCCTGCTCCTTCCTGGTGGGGCGCGCCATGACATCGCTGCAGCAAGTAAGCGCCATGAAGCGCGTGGCGATGCCCGACTTGTACGGACAGATGGGCCTTCAAGCGCCTACTACAGACGAGGATCAGGATCATGAGTAACGATGCAAACGTGACCGCCGCAGCCTTGCGCGACGCCGCAGTCATCGCCGACGAAATGACCAACATGGGCGTGACCGTGTTGGGCAGTTACAGCAACGGCCGCCGGATCGTGCTGGTTGTCGACACGCCGCCGGTGTTCGTGCGCGGCGTGATGCGCCGCTCTTCGCCCAACGGCGTCGGCACCGACCGCGTGATGGCTGCGCCCTACAAGGGCGCCCAGTTGGAATGGATCGAACGTGATGGCCCCAGCGAATTGCAGCTGGCGGAGGTGGCACATGGCTGATTCCACCGAGTACCTGGTCATCCCGCTGGTGGCACTTGGCGCGGGCTCCCCTTTCTCCGACGAGAAGGCCGCATTGGACGCGGCTGCTACGAGGACCAGCAGCGACCGGACCCCCCGTGCAGTGGTCCAGGTCGTTGCCAAGGTGAAGCCGGATCCGCGCGTTGCCTTGGTGGTATCCCGTCCTGGCACCAGCGAGATCGCGCGCGAGGTGGCTCCATGAGCCGGATTTCCGCTGACAACGTAGAGCAGCTGCGCGAGGTGCTGGCCGACGGCGTTCTGTTGGGTGCGTCGATGCTGCTCAACCGC
Source organism: Stenotrophomonas sp. (assembly GCF_050737575.1). Taxonomy (GTDB): domain Bacteria; phylum Pseudomonadota; class Gammaproteobacteria; order Xanthomonadales; family Xanthomonadaceae; genus Stenotrophomonas. The sequence goes on along the minus strand of NZ_JBOHXW010000003.1, from coordinate 45,247 downwards.
CTGGAAGACAAGGGCGTGCCGCGTTTCAAAGGGCACGCACTGGTCACCAAGGCAGCAGCTCTGGGCCTGATCAAACGTTTGGGGCTCGGCACGCCGTACCGGTACCAGCTCTGTGAGAACTGGACGCCCCCGCCTGCAGGAGTTGGTCGGGATACATACCAGCAGGCCGCCAGCCAACAGTACCAGGGGCCAGCATTCGGGCCTGCACAGCTGATACCCAGCGTCGGCTTGGTGTGCGGCTCGGCGGAGGAAGAAGAAGGCGAGCTGCCGCCAATGATCGGCGCACGGATCGCGGAGAGCATCCATCGCAACTTCGACGAAATTTTCCAACGGTGCGAGTGACGTATGCGCGCCGGAGGCCACCCGAGAAAAAGCAGGCTGCGCACCATGCGCTTCGTTCTTTGGGCGCAGCAACAGCCACCAAACAAGTTAACCCCGCAACTGATCTCGGGCGCTCTCGATATCAGCTTGCCAATGGCCCGCGAATGGCGCGCCGACTGGTTTGAAGCCATCAGTCCGATCAATGCCGGCGACCTCCCGGCCTACCAGCAACCCAAGGAAATGCACCATGACCGATAGAACCATCCACGAAGGATTCCGGCGAAACACACAGGGTCACCTGGTGCCGGAAGACCAGATCCGCCCCGTTGACCTCCTGCGCGATGCTCTGGTCCAGGAGTTGGTTGAGGGCGCAAAGCCGCTTCGCAAGAGGCTGGCCGAATACCGTCGCAAGGCTTTTGATGACATCGATGCGCTCGTCCAGATCAGTGGGGAGCAGTACGACGTCAAGCTCGGCGGCAACAAGGGCAACCTGACCTTGATGAGCTACGACGGCGAGTACAAGGTCATTCGCGCGATCTCCGAGACGCTGGTGTTCGATGAGCGCCTGCAGGCGGCAAAAGAGCTGATCGACGAATGCCTACGCGAGTGGACCGTTGACGCCAACCCGAAGGTCGCGGTGCTGGTGCAGGACGCCTTCCGGGTCACCAGCAATGGCGACATTCGCACCGGCAGTGTGTTGGGCCTGCGTCGCCTCAACATTCAGGACGAACGCTGGCTGCAGGCCATGCAGGCGATCAGCGAGGCCGTTTCGGTCATCGGCAGCAAGACCTACCTGCGTCTGTATCAGCGCGACTCCAAAGGCGCTTACCAGCCTATCTCCCTCGATATCGCGGCGGTGGATCATGAATGACAGGAACGATAGCTGGCTGGTGGAGCCGGTGCTGCTTGTCCTGCAGCAGCAGATCGCTGACAACGCGGTGCGTGCCGACATCGAGTGCTACGCGGCCTCCGTGATCGACGCCGACGGGAACCGGCTGTTCAACCTCCATCAGCCGCTGGAGGAAGGGGTGGATATGCAGATTGTCCATCAGGCGGCGACGTACATCGAGTTGCGAGGAGACGTGTTCCCCTGGCAGATGAAGCGTCGCATCGACGCACCGAACCTGGTGCAGTTCGTGGAAAAGGAGACGCAGTAATGGGTCAGGTCACGCTCAACTTCGATGACTCCATGAAGATCATCAACAACCCGGACGCAAGCCCTGATGCACGCATGATCGCTGCGGCCTTCATTGCATTCCATGAAGCCAACGGAAGCGCTGTAGATGCTGATTCCTCGACCAGGGCCATCGTCTTGAAGCTCAACCACATGACTGCCGCTGCGGTCTATGACGCAGAGGGAGGCTGACCATGTTCTTCAAGAACCTGACGATGTTCCGTTTCCCGGCGCCGCTGGACTTCAGCGCGTTGGCGGAGCTTCTGCCCCTTTGCGCCATAAAGCCGGTGGGGCCGCTGGAGATGTGCTCACGCGGCTTTATTTCGCCCTTCGGCCGCGAAGAAAAGGAGGTGCTGTTGCACCAGGTGGGCAACGCTATATGGATCACCACCGGAGCCGAGGACAAGATCCTACCGGCCACGGTCGTCAATGAGGCGGTGGCAAAGCGCCTGGAAGAAATCGCCGCCCGCGAAGGCCGGATCCCCGGCGGCCGTGCCCGCAAGAACCTGCGCGATGACGTGCTGCTTGAGCTGATGCCACGCGCCTTCGTGAAGCCGTCGCGGATCGACGCCATTGTCGATCTGACGCACCACCTGCTGGTGGTGGATACCGCCAGCAAGAAGTCCGCCGAGGCTGTTGCTTCGGACCTGCGCGGGGCGCTGGGCTCCTTCCCGGCCGTGCCGCTCAATGCGGAGGTCGCGCCACGCTCAATCCTCACGGCGTGGATTGCTGGCGAGCCACTGCCCGAAGGCCTGAGCCTTGGCGAAGCAGCCGAGCTGCGCGATCCGGTCGAAGGCGGCGGGCGCGTCAAAGTGACCGACAACGAGCTGCTCAGCGACGAGATCGAAAAGCACCTCGACGCCGGCAAGCAGGTCACCAAGCTGGCCCTGGTGCTGGAAGACCGGGTCAGCTTTGAGCTGGGCGACGATCTGGTGCTGCGGAAGGTGAAGTTCCTGGACGGCGCGCTTGATCAGTTGCAGAACATCGACGAGGACGGTCGTCGCGCTGAACTTGACGCCCGCTTTGTACTGCAGAGCGGTGAGATACGCCGGTTGTTCACCGTGCTGGAACAGGCGTTCAAGTTGTCCAAGGCGGAGGTCTGATCGTGCACACGCTGAGCAAAGCAACCGATGTGCTGGAAGTGGTGGACGCCGGAGGAAAGATCGTCCCTGGCGAACGCGATGGGCTGCTCCAACTGGTGGATAACGCCGGCAACCATGTCCCGGCCTGGCAGACGGCACTGAAGGCCGTGGCGAAGATCCGGAGCGGTACCACCGCCGGGGAGAGCGACCGTGGCTGAGAACATCATCGAAACCGTGGACCTGCCGGCCGACGTGGCACCCGGCGCGATGGGCCTGATGCAGCTGTCGGACATCTTCCAGCGTGCCGGCCACGTCAAGCTGGCGGCCTACCTGCGTCGCTGCGGCGATGTGGTGGCTGTGGCTCCAGCATCGACCTCGATGTCAACGGAGAGGCGCCATCGCATTCACGCGGCTATCGAGAATCTGCGTGCAGCGCTGGCCAACGACAACAGTCTGTGGCCGGAGCTTTGCGCGGTCATGGATTACCCAGGATTGGATCTGCTCTGGCAGGCGGTGCAACAGGAGGGCGCACGTGTCCGTTAAAACCCGCAACCGCCCGGCACCGGCCGAACAGATCCGCAAGCGCACGTTGGCGGCAATCCATGCCGGCGCCAACAAGCTGGGTCTGGCCGAGGATGTCTACCGTGACCTGGTCGAGCGGGTATCGGGCGAGCACGGCACGGCCGTGCGCAGCGCGGCCAAGTGCGACAAGCGCCAGCTCGATGCGATCGCCAACGAACTGCGCCGCCTGGGCGGCATGCCGGCACGGGCCGAGTACGCGGCCAAGAAGTGGTCCGGGCGCCCGAAGGGTGACCTGGCGCCGCAGGTGGCTAAGGTCGAGGCTTTGCTGGCCGATGCCCAGCGGCCTTGGGCCTACGCCCATAGCATGACCAAGCACATGTTCAAGGTGGCGCGGGTCGAATGGTGCAATGCCGATCAGCTCCAGAAGCTGATCGCCGCCCTGGAGTACGACGCCAAGCGGCGCGCTGCCAAGGCAGAGGGCGTGTCCTGATGCTGGCCAGCTGCCCGCATTGCGCCTTCCAGGCCGAGGTTGAGGCGTTCTTCATGGACGACGATGGCAAGCGCCTGGCGGCTGTTGTGGCTGAACTTCCCCCGGAGTGCGGCCGCGCCGTGCTTGCTTACCTGCGGCTGTTCAAGCCGCATAAGACCAGCCTGCGCGCAGCGCGGGCCGTCAAACTGTCCCGCGAAATCGCGGACCTGATCAAGACCGGCAGCGTCTGTAAGGACGAGCGCAGCGGAATACGTCGCCCCGCGACGCCTTCCATGTGGGCCCTCGGGATCGAGCAGATGCTCTCCCAGCGCGATCGCCTGAGCTTGCCGCTGGAAAGCCACGGGTACCTGCGTGCGGTGGTCTACGGCATCGCCGACTCGGCCGATGCCATCACCGAACGCCAACGGGAAGAGGATGCCCGCAAGGGCAAGCACCTTTCTCCAGCGATGGGCATCACGCCGTCGCCGAACGAGGAAACGCCCCTGCAGCGCCAACTGGCGTGGATCACGCGCAATGCGGAGCTGGGCATGATCACCCCCGAGCAGGCCGAACAGGAGCGGGCCAGCGCCCGCCAGAGGTACGGAGTCCAGGCATGAACCCGATGGCAATCCGTCGCAATGAGCTGTTAACCGAAGCCGCCGAGCAGGCGGCTGATGCTGCTCGGGAGCTGGGATTGACCAAGGAGCGAGCCGACCAGATCGGCGCCGCCGTCGCAGACCGGCTCGCGGAGAACTGGGCGGGCCAGGTGCTGTCCTTCCCCAAGGACCACGCCTACAGGCTGAGCCTGCGCGACCGTGAGATACTCGCCGCCCGCCGCAATGGCGCTGGCTACGGCGAGCTGTGCAGGCAGTACGACATGACCGAGCGCGGCATGCGCAAGCTGATCGAGCGCGCCCAGCTGCGCGACCGGGACTTCAATCAGATGGGCCTTTTCCAGGACGCTCCTTAATTGCATGTCCTGCAATGATGTTGCACGGCGGCTTTTTTTCTTCCGCCTTCTTCCGGGTTCTTCCGGCTAGATATCCCAACATCACCCCTGATATATCTCACCCCTGAACACCCACAAAAAAAGAGCGGGCCGAAGCCCGCTCTTTCACCTTATCCACAAACCGCTGTGGATTATTTTCGGCCCAGCACCGCATTGCGGCGGCTGTACAGCACATAGACCACCAGACCCAGCGCGTTCCATACCAGGAACCACAGCTGCGTGCTGGAAGGCAGGCTGAAGAACAGGTAGATGCAGCCCAGGATCGCGACCGGGCCGATGATCCATGCCAACGGCGCGCGGAACTTGCGCACGCGGCCCGCCTCGCGCTTGCGCAGCACCAGCAGGCACAGGCCCACGGCGGTGAACGCGGCCAGCGTGCCGGCATTGGCCAGCGCGGCAATTTCATCCAGACGCGCTACGCCCGCCATCGCCGCCACCAACACCGCGGTGAACAGGGTAATCACCACCGGCGTGCCGGTGCGCTGGTTGACCTTGGACAGCCCGCGCGGCAGCAGGCCGTCGCGCGACATCACGAAGAAGATGCGGCTCTGCCCGTAGAAGAACGCCAGCAGCACGGTCGGCAACGCAATGATCGCCACGATGCCGATCACCAGTGCCGCGGTGCCATGACCCAGTTCGCGCATGATCAGCGCCAGCGGCTCGGCGCTCTTGCCGAACACCGTGTAGCTCATCGCGCCGACCGCAGCGAATGCCACCAGCAGATAGATGATGGTGCAGCCGATCATCGAACCGACGATGCCGATGGACAGATCACGGCCCGGGTTCTTGGTTTCCTCGGCGGCGGTGGAAATGGCATCAAAGCCATAGAAGGCGAAGAAGATGATTGCCGCCGCCGCCATCACCCCGCGCTCGACGCCATCGGCGCTCAGCGATTTGGGGAAGCCATAGGGCATGAACGGCTGCAGGTTTTCCGGGTTGAATGCCGGCAGCGCCACGGCCACAAACACGCCCAGTGCGACCAGCTTCAACACCACCAGCACCGCGTTGAGCGTGGCGCTTTCCTTGGTGCCCACCATCAGCATGCCAGCCACCAGGAAGGTGATGACGATGGCCGGGACGTTGATGAAGCCGCCTTCCACGTGCGGGCCGGCGGCCAAGGCCTGCGGCAGCATCACATTCCAGCCGAAGGAGGTGTGCAGCCACTCCAGGAAGCCGACGAAGTAGCCCGACCAGCCCACCGCCACGGTGCTGACCACCAGCGAGTATTCCAGGATCAAACTCCAGCCCACCACCCAGGCGACGGTTTCGCCCAGCGCGCTGTAGCTGTAGGTGTAGGCGCTGCCAGCGGCCGGCATCATCGTCGACAGCTCGGCATAAGCCAGCGCCGCACAGGCGCAGATCACGCCGGCGATGATGAAGGACAGCAGCACCGCAGGGCCGGCCTTGTCCGCACCCACGCCAATCAGCGTGTAGATGCCGGTGCCGACAATGGCACCAATGCCCAGCGCAACCAGGTGGGGCCAACTCAGTGTGGGGATCAGCCGACGGCCTTCCTCATGTTCGGTGAGCTGGTCGATGGACTTGCGCCGGAGCCAGGATTGCATGCGGACCTCGCGGTTCGTGGTGATTCAAGAAGTCGGCGAGTGTCGCCGAATGCAGTGCAGCAAAGCCAGAAACATGCACGGTTTTACGGCCCCTTGGCGGCTGGCCCTGTCAGCAGTGACGGAATCGGCACAAAACCCGGAAGCGACCGCCACTATGAATGGCGGGGGTGAGCCAGCAAGTAGTCGCGCAGCGCCACGGCCTGGTTGCAGCGGGTGTCGCGAGCACCATAGACCAAGGTGATCGGCCCGGCGTCGAGCGCGTCCCGCAGCGGTTTGAGGTGCTGTGGACAAGTGGCCAGTTCCTGCCAGTAACGCTGCTGGAATTCGTCCCATCGCTCGGCGCGATGGTCGAACCATTGCCGCAGCTCGTTGCTGGGCGCGACGTCCTTCAACCAGGTGGCATCCAGGGCCTCGCGGCTGACACCCCGAGGCCACAGCCGATCGACCAGGAAGCGCGGGCCATCTGCGGCACCGGCTGCTTCGTAGGCGCGCTTGCAGTGGATGTGCATGGTGGGCCTCCGTTTGACGGCGGAATGGCGATGATCGCACCACGGAAGGCGCAGGGCTTGGCTTTAGCCCCTCTCCCTTTACGGGAGAGGGGTTGGGGAGAGGGTGGATCGAGGTGGAGATGCCTAAGTAGTCGCTTCATAGATCAGCTAAAAAGCAGCGCGCGCTGCGCGCCTTCCCCTCTTCCGCCCTACGGGCACCTTCTCCCGCAAGGGGAGAAGGGAAGTGCAAACCCAAACCCAAACCCAAACCCCTACTCAACCCCCAACCGCACCCCAAACACCACCAGGCAAACGCCTACTCCCCGGCGCAGCCATACACCAACACGCGGATACCCCGCCAAACGCCGTGCGATGAACTGGCCGCCGAAGATCAGCACCGAGCACCAACCCACGCTCAGGACTGCGATCAACACCGCCATCGTCGCCAAGGTCAGTGCGCCACGTTGCGTGGCCGGGTCGATGAACAGCGGGAAGAAGGCCATGTAGAACAGGATGGCTTTGGGGTTGAGCACGCCTACCAGCAGCGCCTGCCGGAACCAGCGTCGGCCGTGCTGCACGGCATCGCTGCCACTGCTCCCGGCGGCCGGCTCACGCAGCAGCTGGATGCCCACCCAGATCAGGTACGCCGCGCCCACATAGCGCAAGCCGGCGAACAACATCGGGTGCGCCTGCAGCAGCGCGGCCACGCCGGTGGCGGCAATGGCGATCAGGATCTGGTCGCCCAGCATCAAGCCGGCCAGCGTCGCGTAACCGGCGCGCACGCCGCCGCGTGCAGTGGCGGTGAGCAGGGTGAAGGTGCCCGGGCCGGGCAGCATCAGAAACAGGATGACGGCCACCACAAAGGTGCCCAGGTCGTTGATACCCATCCACGGCATGGTGTGGCTCCGGACTCAGCGCGCGCGCTGTTCGGCGATGCGCTGCTTCACCGCAGTGATCAGCGCCGGCAGGTCATCAAAACGCGGCACGCCATAGCGATCGCCGGTGATGTCCAGATTGCCCTTGCGCCAGAAACCGGCCGGCGCGGCCACCAGCAGTTTTCCCGAACGCGCGTACAGGCCGAATTCCAGCAAGGTGATCGGGCTCTGCGTGCCGGGCGTGAAATACATCAGCACGAGGTCGGCCTGCTCCAGCGCGGCCAGTTCCCATTCCACCTGGCGGCGGAACTCGGGTTCGTCGGCGTCCGGCCGCCAGGCCGGATTCCAGTCGGCGCGGCGCGGGTTGAGCATCAACACGCCCTCATCGGCCAGCGCCTGTTGCACCTGCTGCTGCCAGTCGCCGGCCTTGCCCATCTCGATGCTGCCGGCCAAAAACACCTTGGGCCGTGTGTCGTTGGCGGGCAACGCATCGGGCGAAGTGACGGTTTGCGAACTGGCGGCCCATGCCGACAACGGCAACAGGCCGTACAGGCCCAGCAACAGGGACGGTAGCAACTTCATGGGAATGGGCACTGCGTGGGGGCGTACATGATCGCAGATGCGGCGCAGCCGTTGAGACGCGGGAGGCTAAACTTCCCCCATGCAAACTGAAACCCTGATCCTGGCCGGCCTGTTGGTCGCCGTCATCGTGCTGCAGCTGGTGCTGCTGTTCCGTCGTGCCGACAACACCGTGCTGGAAAACGCATTGCGCGAAGAACAGCGCAACGGTCGCGGTGAACTGCGCGAGCACCTGGAGGCGATGACCCGCCAGCAGGACGCGCGCATGGATGGCTTCGGCCGCAACCTCACCGACTTGTCCACACGCACCGACCAGCGCCTGGATCTGCTGCGCGACAGCCTGACCGATGACGCCCGCAAGGGCCGCGAGGAAAACAGCAACGCCCAGCAGCAACTGACACAGCTGCTCGGTACGCGCCTGCAGGAAGTGCGCGACCAACTCGATGTCTTCGGCCAACAACAGCAGGTGCGGATGGAAGCCTTCGCCCGCCAGCTCGCCCACCTGCAGCAGGCCGTGCTGGAAGAAACCCGCAAGGGGCGCGAAGAAGGCGCACAGGCGCAGCAACGTTTCGGCGATCTGCTTGGTCAGCGGCTGCTTGAACTCACCCAACGCAATGACACCGGCATCACCGAAATGCGGAAGACGCTGGAAGCGCGCCTGAAAGACCTGCAGGGCGACAACGCGGCCAAGCTCGAACTGATGCGGCAGACCGTTGATGAAAAATTGCAGAGCACACTCAACACCCGCCTGGATTCTTCGTTCAAGCTGGTCTCCGAGCGGCTGGAGCAGGTGCAGCGCGGCCTGGGTGAAATGCAGCAGCTGGCGACCGGCGTGGGCGACCTCAAGCGCGTGCTGAGCAACGTCAAAAACCGCGGCGGCTGGGGCGAAGTGCAGCTGGACAACATCCTCGAACAAACCCTCACCGCCGAGCAGTACGCGCGTGGTGTGAAAGTGCGTCCGGACAGCGGCGAGATGGTCGACTTCGCGGTGCGTTTGCCGGGCCGTGGCAATGATGAAACGCCGGTGTGGCTGCCCATCGATTCCAAGTTCCCGCGCGAGGATTACGAGCGCCTGCTCGACGCGCAGGAAGCGGGCGATCAGGAAGCGGTGCGCACCACCGGCAATCAGCTGGAGCGCGCCATCCGTGTGCAGGCCAAATCGATCAGCGAGAAGTACATCGTGCCGCCGCACACCACCGATTTCGCGGTGATGTTCCTGCCCACCGAAGGCCTGTATGCCGAAACCATTCGCCGCGCGGGGTTGGTGGATGCCCTGCAGCGCGAGCACCGCGTGGTCCTCGCCGGCCCGACCACGTTCACCGCCTTGCTCAACAGCCTGCAGATGGGCTTCCGCACCTTGGCCATCGAACAGCGCTCCTCGGAAGTGTGGAGTCTGCTGGGCGCAGTGAAGGGCGAGTTCGGCAAGTTCGCCGGCATCCTCGAAAGGGCCGAAAAGCAGATCAACACGGTCGGCAAGAGCCTGGGCGATGCCAGCCGCAAAACCCGCACCATCGAACGCAAGTTGCGCGGTGTGGAGTCGTTGTCGTCCGACGCCTCACAGGCACTGCTGGGCGACCTTGGCGGCGATGAGGAAGGCGAAGAAGAAACCAGCGAGAGCTGAGCCGGCTGCCCGGTTGTGCCGGGCCATGTTCGTCACGGAGCGCTACCGGCAATGCCGCTGCCGAGCATGGCCTGGCGCTATTGAAAGTCGCACCAAGCGTGGTGTCAGCAAGCGTGCGTGCCAGCTATGCTTGCGCTCCATCACCCCACCAGGAACCTGCCATGACCGCTTCCGTATACGACACCGCACTGACCACCATCGACGGCGCTCCGGCTTCGCTGGGCGACTACCGCGGCAAGGTGCTGCTGGTGGTCAACACCGCCTCCAAGTGCGGCCTCACCCCGCAGTACGAAGGTCTGGAAAAGCTGTACCGCGAGAAGAAGGATGCCGGCCTTGAAGTGCTGGGTTTCCCGGCCAACAACTTCAATGGCCAGGAGCCGGGCAGCGAGGAAGAGATCAAGCAGTTCTGCGCGCTCACCTACGACGTCAGCTTCCCGATGTTCTCCAAGATCAGCGTCGCCGGTGCCGACACGCACCCGCTGTACCAGCAGCTCACCGCCGCGCAGCCGGCCGCCATCGGCGAAGGCCCGATGCGCGAGAAGCTGGTCGGCTTCAACATCGAACCGAATCCGGCACCGGGCGTGCTGTGGAACTTCGAGAAGTTCCTGATCGGCAAGGACGGCACCGTTGTTGCCCGCTTCTCGCCGGATACCGCCGCCGATGATGCAGGCCTGCGCGCCGCCATCGACACCGCACTGGCTGCGTAAGTTGTGTGCAGGAGCGGCAGACGCCGCTCCTGCCAACGGCAATGACCATCGCGAAAGTCGACGCAGTCATGTAGACCGCCGCCGTTGTTGCCACCGCTCCGTGGAAGATCGAAGCAACATGCAGATCCGCGCGTATCGACCTGAAGACTGGCCCCGGCTGTGTTTGATCCACGATCAAGCGCGGATGGACGAGCTGTGCGATGCCGGGCTGGCCGACGCATTCCTTCCGCTGCAGGTTGCCGCCGAGCGTGAAGGCCTGTTCGACTACACGGTGCTGGTCGCCGAGGACGCGGATGAAGTGTTGGGCTTCGTGGCTTTCAGTGACGATGAATTGTGTTGGTTGTACGTGGACCCGGCGTGCTATCGGCGAGGCGTTGGTGCTGCGTTGGTCAACGCGGCGGTTGCGTCGGCAGCTGGTGCATTGACCATAGAGGTGCTGGAAGGCAATGCGACAGCGCTGGCGTTTTACCAAGCCTGCGGCTTCCACGCGGTGCGCACGGCGCAAGGTTGGATGCCGGGCAACGAATCTTTTGCGGTGACCGTGCAGGTACTGGAGCAGACGCCGCTTCGTGGCCCAGCGCGTTCCTGAAAACAAGGACGTACAAAAAAGCCCGGGAAATCCCGGGCTTTTTGCGTGCAGACACCGTCGCGATCAATTGCCCCAGTTGGGCATCGGCATCGCATCGACCGGAATGGTCTGCTGCTCGTCATCATCATGCCTGCGGTCGCGGCGCAGATCCTTTTCGATCTGGTAGCTGCGGCGTTGCAGCCACGCATCGCGGGTGAGCGAGTACTCATCCACCGCGCTGTCACGCAGCGAATCGATCGACAGCAACTGCGCGCGCATGTCCACCAGCTGCAGGCCCTGCAGACCGATACGCACCTTGTCCATTTCGATCTTGCGCACCGGCGAAAGCGGGATGTCGCCGGCCAGGCCGAGCACGTCGCGCACGGTACGTGGGCCGAAGAACGGCAGCTCCACATAGCGCGACTGACGCCAGCCCCATGCGCCGAGCGTCTGGCCGAAATCTTCGCTGCGCTTGGGCACCATCGCCTTGCTGGCCGGATCGAACAGACCGCCGATACCGAAGGTGGAGTTCATCAGGAAGCGGCCCAACGTGTCCCATGCATCATCGGCATGGCCCTGCAGCAGTTGGTTGACCATGGTCAGCGGCGAACGCAGGTTGCTGAAGAAGTTGGTCACGCCGGTACGTGCGAACTGCGGCACCGCATGGGTGTACGCCGTTGCCAGCGGACGGGCGACCGCACGGTCGACTGCGTTGTTGAAACGGTGCACGCCGCGGTTGTACTTCTCCCACGGGTCGTAGGCCGGCGGTGCATCGCTGTCGCCATTGCCGGTCGCAGTGGACACCTGGCCGCCATACAGCGCGGCAAAGTCGTCTTCCGCAGCGGTGGGTGCGACGTCGCCGTTGGACGCGGCGTTGTCGGCCTGGGCAACGGCAACGCTGCCGGCATCGGCTGCAGCGCTCTGCACGTCGGCAGCAGGCTGCGGCGCGTCAACGGTGGCGGCCGTTGCAGCTGCAGGCGTCACCACGGTGGCGACCGGCGGTGCGGCGTCGCGTGCCGGCTTGCCGGCGCAGGCGGCCAGCAGGGCAACGCTGACAAGGAGGGGGAGGGTGCGGAGAAAACGCATGTCAGCTTCCTGCTGAAGAGGCATTGAAATCGAGGGACGGTGACAGCCGGTAGGCGGCACACAGTTCGTGCAGGCCAGCAGGCGTGCCGGTGATGCCGCCGCCGCCCTGCGTGTGCAGGCGCGCGGCCACTTCACTCAACAGCGCCAGGCCGGCGCTGTCGATGCGTTCGACCGTCTGCAGATCCAGCTGACGCAGCGGGCTAAGCCCTCGCGTCAGCTGCGGCCACAGCTCGGTCACCGCGTCGCGGTCGAGCACGCCGGCAAGATGCAGCGTGTCGCCCTCGACGCGGAAGGTCGCGTTACTTGCCACGGGGAGCCGGGCCTGCAGCGGCCTGCATGCTGCCGCTGCGCAGTTCGGTGGCCACCTGCTTGATCGACTTCTGTCGCAGCGGGGCATCGAACTGGTTCTTGAAGGTCTGCACGTAGGAGATGCCTTCGATCATCACGTCGAAGATCTTCCACTGGCCGTTGACGTCGCGCATCAGGTACTCGACCGGCGTCGGCTCGCTGCCGCCGCGCACCAGTTCGGTGGACACCTTGACGCCGCGGTTGCCCGGCAGCGCGGTTTCCGACTTGTAGCGGAAGCTGGGCTTGCCCTGGATGTCGAGCAACGTGGAGCCGTAACGCGACATCAGGTTGTCGGCCATCGCATCGGCAAACAACTTCACGTCGGCATCGGCGGCGCCACGACCATGCACGCCCAGCACCAGGCGGGCGGCGTAGTCACGGTCGAACGTGCGGCTCAGTTCGCTGTCGATGAAGGTGCGCAGGGCGGCCGGATTGGCGCGGAACTCGGCGCGACGGCTTTCCAGCGTGGTGAGGATGCGGCTGCTGGCATCCAGCACGGTGCGGCCGGCAGCCGACGGTTGTGCCGCCGTGGCGGCCGGGCGCGCCTGCGCCATGACCAGCGACGGTGCGGTGGCCAGCAGGGCCGAAGCGAGCACGGCGGTGAGCAGTTTCACTTTCATGGTTGCGGTTCCATTGCGGGCGCGTCTGCGCCGGGGGTTTCGTTGCCAGTGGCACCGGCAGCGTTGTTGCCGCCGCCGCTGAACATGTACTTGCCAACCAGTTGCAGCAGATCCACCGCCTGCTGGGTGAAGGCGATCTCGTCACCGGACTTCAGCGGCTCCGGATCACCGCCCGGCTGCAGGCCGATGTAGCTCTCGCCCAACAGACCGCTGGTGAAGATGCCGGCCGAGGTGTCGCCGGGCATGTCCTTGAACTTGCCGTCCAGCGACAGAGTGACGATGGAGTCGTATTTAACCGGGTCCAGCTGAATATCAGCCACTTGGCCGATGGTCACCCCGCCAATTTTCACTGGTGCCTGCTTGCGCAGCTGGCCGATCTGCGAGAAACGCGCAGTGAGCACGTAATCACCGCCGCCGGCACCGAAGCGCTGGTTGGTGGAAGCGACCGCCAACACCAGCAGCGAGGCCAACGCCAGCAGCAGGAAGGCGCCTACGGAAAATTCGAGTCGTGGTCCACGAATGGCCATGTTTTTTCACTCCTGATCCATCTGATGCTTCGCAGTGGGCGAAGCCGTTGTGTTTCTGCTCCCACGCAATCTGCGCGTGGCGTGGGTTGATTACTGGAAGAGCAAGGCCGACAGCACGAAGTTGAACATCAGCACCAACAGCGAGGCATTCACCACCGCGCGGGTGGTGGCCACGGAGGTGCCTTCGATGGTGGGCTCGGCGTGGAAGCCGACATACGCCGCCACCAACGCCGCGGTGCCGCCGAAGATCGCCGACTTGAGCAGGGCCACGGCGAAGTCGTCCCAGAAGTCGACGCTGCCGCGCAGGCCCGACCAGAACGTACCGTTGTCCTGGCCCAGCACATGCACCGCTTCAAAGTAGCCGCCGGCGATGGCCAGCGAGCAGAAGATGCCGGTCAGCAGCGGCACGGTCAGCACCGCCGCCCAGAAGCGCGGGGCAACGGCTTTGGCGATCGGGTCGATGGCCATCAGCTCCAGCGCCTTGATCTGGTCGGTGGCACGCATCAGGCCCAGCTCGGCGGCAATGGAACTGCCGGCGCGGCCGATGAACAGCAGTGCGGTCAGCACCGGCGCCAGTTCGCGGTACAGCGACAGGCCCAGCAGCGTGGACAGCGCATCGGAGGCACCAAACGTGGTCAGCGTGCGGTAGCCCTGCAGGGTCAGCACCAGCCCGACGAAGGCGCCGCCGACGGCGATGATCGGCAGTGAACGTGCGCCGATCTTGTAGATCTCGCGGGTCAGTTCGGCCAGGAAATCGCGGGTCGGCAACGAACCGCGGAGCACGGTCAGTGAGAACAGACCGGCGCGGCCGAGCGAGCGGATGGAGGAGGCGAAGGGCATCAGAGAGCGGCTCCTGGAGCGCGGAGGCTGCAGTGCTGGTTTCCCTTCTCCCGTTTACGGGAGAAGGTGCCCGAAGGGCGGATGAGGGGAGCTTTTGCTCCACGTGCTTTAAAAGCGCCCTCACCCCAGCCCTCTCTCGCAATGCGGGAGAGGGGGCAGGAATCACGCATTTCGCGCACCGTCGTCATCACGCGTTCTCCAACCCGTAGTTGCGCGTCGGCGCATCGAATGGAATCGGGCCGTCCGGCTCGCCGTGCAGGAACTGGCGCACCAGCGGGTCCTGGCTGGCCTGCAATTCATCCGGCGTGCCGGAGAAAACAATGCCGCCATTGGCGATCACTACGGCCTGATCGCAGATCGGCAGCGTTTCATGCACGTGGTGGCTGACGATGATGCTGGTCAGGCCGAGGCTGTCATTGAGGCGCTGGATCAGGCTCATGATCACCCCCGAGGCAATCGGGTCCAGCCCGGTCAGCGGTTCGTCGTAGATCATCAGCGGCGGGTCCAGCGCCAGCGCACGTGCCAGCGCCACGCGCCGCGCCATGCCGCCGGACAACTCACGCGGCCAGGCATCGGCAGCGGCCAGCAGGCCCACCGCATGCAGCTTCATCTGCACCAGGCGATGCAGCACCGGCTCGGGCAGTTTGGTGTGTGCACGCAACGGCAGGGCCACGTTGTCAGCCACGCTCAGGTCGGTCAGCAGGCCATTGCCCTGCAGCAGCACGCCGACGTTCTTGCGCATTTCCAGCAGCGCGCGGTTGCCATGAGGAATGTCCTGACCAAACAGCTGCACGCTGCCGCTCGTCGCGCGCAGCTCGCCGGTCAACGCTGCCAGCAGGGTCGACTTGCCGCTGCCGGACGGGCCGAGCACCGCAGTGATGCTGCCGCGTGGCACCTGCAGCGAAACGTCGCGCAGGATCGTGCGACCGCCGCGATCAATACGCACGTTGGACAACTGCACCAGGGGAGCCCGGGAGGAGGACATGGCGGCCTTTAACGGAAAACCAACGTTGTAGGATTGTCAGTAGCGCCTGAATAAAAGCGAACTGGACCGTGCAGTATTGTCGCATCCCCTTGCCGTAAGGGAATGTGGGCGCCACACACGATGCCCGAAACACTGTGTCTGGCGAATGCAGCGTCGCTGCCGCCCGTTGGCCGACCGGCGCATTCATTTCTCGGCGAATGCGACACGGCTACGGCAAGATGGCGCGATGACAGCCGTGCCCGACTTCCGCCTCTACCATTCCAATTCACTCGATGTGCTGGCCTCGCTGCTGGCGCATGCCCTGCGCGAGCCTGCGCCGGGGCAGCCGCTGCTGGCGGCTGACACGGTGCTGATTCCGCAGGTGGCGATGCGGCGCTGGCTGCAATCCACCTTGGCGGCCGAGTACGGCATTGCGGCCAATCTGGAGTTCCTCACCCCCGGCGAGTTCGTGGCGCGGGCGCTCAAGGCCAATGTCAGCGGTGAGCGCGATGACCTGGGAGCGACCGGCCTTCACTGGCGTTTGTATGCGGCGTTGACCGACACGCAGTTGATGCGTCGTCCGGCGATGGCCGGCCTGCGGGCCTATTTGGATCGGGGTGATCCGCTACGCCCGTGGGCGCTGGCAGCGGAACTGGGCGGGGTGTTCGAGAAATACCAGGCCTGGCGCCGTGACTGGTTGCTGCGCTGGGAGGACGGTGCCGAGCCGGACGACCCGCAGGCGATCCTGTGGCGGCATATCGCCGGCGGCCAGCAGTACCGCGCGCGCCGCATCAATGACTACCTGGCGCGCTTCGAGGGCCAGCAGCAGCCGTTGCCGCAGGGCTTGCCGGGGCGCTTGTTCGCCTTTGCCACGCTCAATGTGTCGCCGGACGTGCTGCGGGTGATCGCCACCCAGGCGCGGGTCGGCACGCTGCACTTCTATATGCCTACGCCCACCCGCTCGTATTGGGGCGACCTGCAGACCTTGGGCGAGAAGCTGCGTAGTGGCGTGGACGATCCGTTCGGCATGGAGGCGGGCGAGAACCCGTTGCTGCAGGCCTGGGGCGCGGCCGGGCGCGATTTCATGGCGGTGCTGGGCAGCTACGAAGTGGTACACCCGACCGGCGAAATCGCCGCCTATGTCGATCCGGAGGAGCATGCCGGGCCCGGTCTGGAGCAGGGCGGCCTCGGCGACAGCCTGTTGCATCGCCTGCAGGCCGACCTGTTCCATCGCCGCGCGCTGCCGTCGCCGTTGCGGCCGGCGCTGCGGATGGACGACCCCAGCATCCAGATCCACGCCTGCCACACGCGCCTGCGCGAAATGCAGGTGCTGCACGACCAATTGCGCGCGCTGCTGGAAGACCCGCGCTTCGATCCGCCGCTGCAGCCGCGCGAGATCGCGGTGCTGGCGCCGGACATTGATCCTTACGTGCCGTACCTGGAATCGGTGTTCGGCGGCCGCAGTGGCAGCGACGAGCACATTCCGTGGGCGCTGGCCGATGCCAGCCCGTTGCAGGGCGAGCCGCTGGCCGAAGTGTTCGTGCAGTTGTTGGGGCTGCCAGTGTCGCGCTTCGGCCTCAACGAAATTCTTGATCTGCTGGCCAGCGCGCCGTTGGCCAGCGCCGCCGGGTTGGATGCGGCCGCGTTCGAGCGCCTGCACGGCTGGTTGCAGGCCGCTGGCACCCGCTGGGGACTGGATGCCGCGCATCGCCTGCAGCATCAGGCGCCGCAGGACGACGCCTACACCTGGCAGTTCGCGCTCGACCGGCTGCTGCTCGGCCACGCCAGCGGCAGTGATGAAGACATTGGCGGCGTCGCGCCGTGGCCGGAGCTGGAAGGCGGCGCATTGGCCGCGCTGGATGCCCTGATCCGCCTGCTGCGGGTGTTGGCCCGCCACCAGAAGACGTTGGCCGATGCGCTGACGCCCACGCAGTGGCGCGAGCGCCTGCTCGGCCTGCTGCTGGCGCTGCTGCCGGAAACGCCCACTGAACCGGCCGGACAGCGCGCGCTGGACCGGCTGCGCAAGCTCATCAACGAATTTGCCGATGAAGCCGAGAAGGCCAGCTTCGACGCCGCCGTACCGGCCGAGGTGGTGCGCGCGCACTTTGCCTCGGTGCTGTCCGAAGCCGACACCCGCGCGCCGCTGCTCACTGGCGGCATCAGCTTCGGCCGCATGGTGCCGATGCGCCTGCTGCCGTTCCGGGTGATCTGCGTGCTGGGGTTGAACGATGGCGACTTCCCGCGTCGCGACCCCGGTGCCGGCCTGAGCCGGCTCACCGCTGAACTCGGCACCCAGCATCGCCGGCACGGCGACCGCTCGCTGCGCGAGGACGACCGCTTCCTGTTCCTGCAGCTGTTCGCCTCGGCGCAGGACGTGTTCTACCTGAGCTACCTCGGCGCTGATGCGCGCGACGGCAGCGTGCGTGAGCCGTCGGTGCTGGTCAGTGAGCTGGTGGATGCAGCCTCGGCGTATCACGACGAACCGGCTGCGGTGCGCAAGCAGCTGGTGATCCGCCACCCGCTGCAGCCGTTCGCGCCGGCCGCGTTTGGCGACGCGGCCGAGCCGCGTCGTTTCAGCTATCGCCGCCAGTGGTATCCGGCGGCCGGCGCGGTCGGCGGGGATCGGCAGCCGCTGGCGCCGTGGTTCAACGGCCCCTTGCAGGCGCCGTTGCCTGAGGTGCTCGGCGATACGCGGTTGTCGCTGGATGCGCTGCGGCGCTTCCTGTCTGACCCGGCTGGCCAGTTCCTCAACCAGCGCCTGGGCCTGCGATTGGCCGGCGATATCGACAGCAGTGACGACATCGAACCGCTGGTGGTGCCCGGTGGCGGTCGCGAGCATTCGGCCATCCAGCAGCAGGTGCTGAGCGCCCTGCTGGAAGACCGCGAGCACGGACTGTACGAACGCCTGCGTGCCCGCGCGCTGTTGCCGTCCGGTGCGCTGGGCCGACAGCAGTTCACCCGGTTGCTGGAGCGCGTCCGACCTTGCGCCGAGGCCTTTTTGCAGTGGCATGACGGGCAGTCAATGTCATCGGAACTGTACGAAGTTGAGCTCGATGGAATACGCCTGCACGGACGTGTCGATCAAATTCATCCACAGGGGCTGGTGCGCCTGCATGCAGGCGCCGCAGGCGTGGCCTATGTGGTGCGCGGTGGGCTGGATTGGCTGTTGGCCAACGCGGCGGGCGCCAGTTTGCCGCTGCTGCAGTTCCACGACGGCGGAACCGCCGGACATGGCCCACACACGCTGCCGGCGTTGCCGCAGGAACAGGCAAAAAAGGCCTTGAAAGCATTGCTGCAGCTGCGTTCTGATGGATTCGACGCGCCGCTGTTGTTCGCCCCGTACACGGGCTGGGACATCTACAACAGCGACGCTGATGGCCGCGAAAAGGCCGCGCACGCGCGCTGGTACGGCGGCGATTACAGCTGGGGCGAGCGCAATGGCGAAGCGCTGCAACTGGCGCTGCGCGGGCACGATCCGTTCGCCAGCGAAACCACTACTCACAGCTTTATCCACAACAGCCTGTTGATATTTTCCGCGCTGCGCGAGGGCCGTGTGTTGCCTGATTTCGATGTCATCGGCGGCACGGAGGGCGCGGCATGAACGACACATCGCACGATCCGTATCTGGACCTGCCGCTGGACGGATTGCGGCTGATCGAGGCCAGCGCCGGCACCGGCAAAACCTTCACCCTGGCCACCTTGTTCACCCGTTTGGTGGTCGAGCAGGGCCTGCGCATGGGCCAGATTCTGGCGGTGACCTTTACCGATGCGGCCACCCAGGAACTGCGCAAGCGCATCCGCGAGCGGCTGGATCTGGCGGCGCGACTGGTGGGCGTGGAACCGGACGCTGCCGACAGCCCGGAAACCGCACTTACCCACCGCATCCTGCAGCGCCACCTGCAGCAGGGCGGCGAAACCGACGTGCAGTTGGGCCGGCGCCTGCGCGTCGCCGCCGAGGAAACCGACCTCGCCGCCATCTTCACCATCCACGGCTTCTGCACCCGCGTGCTGGGCGAGTACGCACTGGAAAGCGGCCACACCTTCGCCGCGCCGGAGCTGCTGGCCAATACCCGCGAACTGCATGCCGAGCTGGCCGCCGACTTGTGGCGATTGCATAGCGGGCAGGGCCGTAACCTGGATGCCTTGCTGGGCCTGTGGAAAACCCCGGACGTGTTGGCCAAGGATCTGCCCGCATTGGCGTCCGACTTGCCGCTGCTGCCGTCGCCGCCCGAAACGGTGCTGGAGGACACCCGCCCGTTCCGCGATGCCGCCGCACAACGGTTGGCCGCCGGCATTGGCGAACACGGCGACACCTATCTGCAGCAGCTGCGTGGCGCGCTGGAAGCGGGCGTGATCAACAAGTCCAGCTACAAAAGCGAGTGGATCGAACCGCTGTTCCAGCAACTGCAGCAGTGGAGCCGCCATCCAGACCCAACCGCCGAGCTGGACGAAAGGCTGGAGCGGCTCACGCTGGAGGCGCTCACCGCCAAGACCAACAAGGGCAAGACCACGCCGCAATCACCGCTGCAGCCGCTGATTGCCGATTTCATGCAGGCCAGCACTCAGGTGACGCAGTGGCAGCGCCAGCAATCCATCCTGCTGCTGCACCAACTGCGTGGCGAAGTGCGCCAGCGCCTGGCCCAGCTCAAGCAGCAGCGTCGCGTGCAGACCTACGACGACCTGATCGACAACGTTGCCAATGCCCTGCAGGGCGAGCACGGCGCGCTGCTGGCCGAGCGCCTGCGTGCGCAGTACCGCTTTGCACTGGTAGACGAATTCCAGGACACCGACCCGCGCCAGTGGGACATCTTCCGCCGCGTATTTGCCCCGGCAGATGCCGAGGCCGCCGCTGCGTTGTTCCTGATTGGCGATCCCAAGCAGGCGATCTACGGCTTCCGTGGCGGCGACGTACACACCTACCTGCAGGCCAAGGCCCTGGCCGACGCGGCACCGGCGCTGGACCGCAACTTCCGTTCACGCCCCGGCGTGCTGCGCGCCATCCAGGCGCTGTACGACAACGCCGGCAGCAGTGCCTTCCTCGACGAACGCATCCAGTTCGAGCCGGTATTGCCGGGCAGCAAGCGCAGTGATGACGACTACCTGCTCGACGGCCACGCCGCGCCGGCACTGACGGTCTGCGTGATTGCCGGTGACGAACAGGGCAAGCCGCTCAAGGCCGACGCCGCGCGCGATGCGGCCACGCTGGCCTGCGTCACCGATATCCACCGGGTGTTGCTGGCCGCACGCGAAGGCCGCGCATTGGTTGATGGCAAGCCGGTGCAGCCCGGCGACATCGCGGTGCTGGTGCGTTCGCATAAGGAAGCGGCACGCATCCAGCAGACCTTGGCGGCGGTGGGCATCCCGGCGGTGGCGGCCGGCAAGCAGAGCCTGTTCGCCAGCAGCGAGGCCCACGACGTGCGGCTGCTGTTGTTGGCGTTGCTGCAACCGGCCGACGAAGGCCGGTTGCGCGCGGCGTTGTCCACCGTGTTGCTGGGCGAAGGCGCCGCCGCCATTGCCGCGCTGGAACACGACGGCGACCGGCAGCGCGCACATCAGGAGCGGCTGCTGCAATGGCGCGAACGCTGGCAGCGCGGCGGCGTGTTCGCGCTGCTGTCAGACCTGTGCGCCGAACAGGCCGAGCGCCTGCTGGCGCTGGTCGATGGCGAGCGCCGCCTGACCAACTACCTGCAACTGGCCGAACAACTGCAGGAAGCCAGCAATCGCAGCATCGGCCTGCACGGCCTGCTGGACTGGCTGCAAACCCAGATCGCCCACGCCGATGAAGGCGACGAAGCCCAGCTGCTGCGGCTGGAATCGGATGCGCGCCGCGTGCAGATCATCACCCTGCACAAGAGCAAGGGGCTGGAATACCCGTTGGTGTACCTGCCGTTTGTCGGCATCGCCACCAACGCGCCGGACGCGTCCAACCACCGCACCGTGCACGACGGCGAACAGCGCGTGCTGCATTGGAAGATCGACAAGGACGATGCGGGCTGGAAGGCCATCGGCCAGCAGGTCAACGCGGAAGACGAAGCCGAAACCGCGCGCCTGCTCTACGTCGGCCTGACCCGTGCCGAGCACGCGCTGTGGATAAGTGGTGGCGCCTTGACCGGGCTGGCGTCATCGCGACTGGGGCCGATGCTGCGTGACATGGCCGCGCTGGCCGCGCACGCCGATATCGACATCGTTGCCAGCGGCGCTGCCACGTTGCCGCCGCGTCTGCCGGCCGAACGCGATCAAGCCTTGCCGGCCGTGCGCACCGTCCGCCGCGCCGTGCCGCACGACTGGTGGGTCTACAGCTTCACCCAGCTGGCGCACGCCGAAGGTGGCCACGACACCTCGGCCGCCGCCACCGAAGACAAAGGCGGCGCGGCCGACGAACCGGCGCAGGTGGATGTTGAAGCCGAGCCCGCCGTCGCCGTGGCGGACGTGCAGCCGGAAGTGTTCGACCCGCGCTTTGCCGGCAGCCGCTTCGGCAACGTGCTGCACGCCGCGCTGGAGAACGTCGACTTCGGCCTGTGGCACACCTGGAAGGCCGGCGACGCCGCACCGGAAGGGCAGGCGGAGATCATCGCCAAGACCTTGCGCAGCGATGGTTATGTGGAAGACGACATCGCCGATGGCGTCGCCCTGCTCACCGGGCTGATCGGGCAGACGCTCACCGTGACCCTGCCAGAAGGCGGCGCCCTGCACTCGCTGGACGCGGGCGAACGCCGCGCGGAAATCGAATTCCACTTCGCCATGCAGCCGACCACCGTGCCGGCATTGCTGCGCGTGCTGCACGCCCACGGCGTGGTGGCCGGTCGCCACGGCTTCGGCCTGCGCCGTCAGCTGGAAGGGCTGATGACCGGCAAGATCGATTTGACCTACGTCCGTGACGGGCGCTGGTACGTGCTCGACTACAAGTCCAACCGCTTGCCGGACTACGCGCCATCGCAGCTGGAAGCGGCCATGCGGCATAGCGAATACGACCTGCAGGCGCTGATCTACACCGTGGCCCTGCATCGCTGGCTGCGCTTCCGCATCGGCAGCGGTTACGACTACGCGCGTGACTTTGGCGGCATTCGCTACCTGTTCTGTCGCGGGCTGGATGCCGCGCGCGCGCAATCGCCGGGCCTGTACGCGCACCACTTCGCGCCGGCACTGGTAAACGCGGTGGATGAATTGTTTGCCGGCGGCGCGGAAGGTCACGCCGCGTTGTTGGCACGTCTGGAGGACCGGGCATGAGCCTGTTGGCTGCATTGAACAAGGCCGGTGCGCTGCGCCCGTTGGACCACGCGCTGGCGCAGAGCCTGCGCCGCTTGGATGCAGACACGCCGGACAGCGTGCTGGCTGCGGCCGCGCTGGCGTCGCTGGCGGTATCGCAGGGCCACGCGGGTTTCGACCCGGCCCAGCCGCAGCGCCTGGTGGATGCCGCATTGCCGTGGCCCGCGCCGGAACAGTGGAGTGCACAGCTGGCGGCGTCGAAGTGGATATCCACAGCTGTGGATAACGCCGCGGAATCGCAGCAATCGCCATTGGTCTGGGAGAACGGGCTGCTGTATCTGCGTCGGTATCGCGAATACGAGCGCCGTCTGGCGCTGGGATTGCAGCGGATTGGGCGGGCATCAGTTGCAACGGGCGATGTTGCTGGCTTGGCGGCGGTGTTTGCGTGCTTGTTTCCGGGGCAGGCAGCGTCTTTCGTTCAGCAGGCAGATCTGTTCGGCGCACCCTCACCCCAGCCCTCTCCCGGAGGGAGAGGGGGCAACAGCCGTGCAGATCAGCTTGATACCTCCCTTCTCCCGCCTGCGGGAGAAGGTGCCCGAAGGGCGGATGAGGGGAGGCCTTTCGACTTACAAGCCCGCGCAGCCGCCACCGCCCTGCGCCACCACCTGCTGCTGGTCACCGGCGGCCCCGGCACCGGCAAAACCACCACCATCACCCGCCTGCTGGTGCTGCTGGCCGCGCAGGCACAGGCCGAAGGCAAACCCGCGCCGCGCGTTGCCCTGGCCGCGCCCACCGGCCGCGCCGCCGAGCGCATGGCCGAAAGCCTGCGCAACGCCGTGCAGCAACTGCCCGCCGCCGGCATCGACGCCGCGCTGTGCGAACAATTGCCCAGCACCGGCACCACCCTGCATCGCCTGCTCGGTGTGATCCCGGATTCGCCGCGCTTCCGCCACCACGCAGACAACCCATTGCCCTACGACGTGGTGGTGGTGGACGAAGCCTCGATGATCGACCTGCCGCTGATGACCAAACTGGTCGAAGCCGTGGCCGACGGCACCCGCCTGGTCTTGCTGGGCGATCCCGACCAGCTGCCGTCGGTGGAAGCCGGCGACGTGCTCAGCGCCATCCTGCGCGCCGCCGGCGACGGCCAACGCATCGCGGTTGAAGACGCCCGCGCGCTGCAGCCGCTGCTCGGCAAACTGCCCGCCGACGCGCTGGAAACACAGCCCGCTCCGTTCGCCGGTGCCCGCGTGCAGCTGCAGCGTGGCTACCGCCAAAGTGATGCCCTGCAGCTGGCGCCACTGGCCACCGCCATGCGCCAGGGCGATGCGACTGAAGCGCTGGCCTTGCTGCGCGAAGGGCAACTGGCCGGCGTGCACTTCCACGAAGGCGATATCGACCCGCTCAGCGCGTGGCGCGGTCCGCTGCAGCAGTACTGGGATGCGCTGGCCAGCGCCAGCAACCCGGCCGATGCCCTCGCGCTCACCGGCCGCCTGCGCCTGCTCACCGCCGTGCGCGAAGGCCCGCAAGGCGCGCGCGGCCTCAACGCGCGTATCGAGGAACGGCTGGCCGGCGCGCAACGTCGCGGCAGCAGCGGCCCGGGCTATTTCCACGGGCGGCTGCTGATCGTCACCGAGAACAGCTACCGCCACCGCCTGTTCAATGGCGACATCGGCATCTGCCTGAGCGATGGCAGCGCTCGCGGCACCACCGCCTGGTTCCCGGGCGACGACCCGACCAGCCCGCGCGCCTTCCACCCCGCGGCCTTGCCCGCGCACGAAAGCGCCTTCGCCATGACCGTGCACAAGGCACAGGGTTCGGAGTTCGACCAGGTCTGGCTGCAGCTGCCGCGCAAGGACAACCGCGTGCTCAGCCGCGAGCTGCTCTACACCGGCATCACCCGCGCCCGCCACGGTCTGCATATCGCCGGCAGTGCCGAGGTCATCGAAGCCGCCCTGGCCCGCCACGCCAGCCGCTGGTCGGGCTTGGCGGAGCGGTTGGCGGGTATAAAGGCGCCAAAAGCAGGCACATGAAAATTCTGTGGATGATAGCGATAGCGATAGCGATGGGCCTGATGGCCTGCCAACAGCAACCCAGCGACGCTGCCAGTCCGCCCGCTGCCAGCACTGCCACCGACGACACCACCTCGGCCCGCACCTTCCTCAGCCACGTCTACGCCAGCTACCACCCGGACGCGCCGCTGCACGCCATGCTGCCGGACGAGCAGGTCTACGCACCGGCACTGTTGGCGGCGATGGAGGCCAACCGCAAGGCCTACGACGGTGAAGTGGGCTATCTGGACAGCGACCCGTTGTGCCAGTGCCAGGACACCGCACAGGACCTGCGCGCGCTGGACTTTGAGATCACCCCGCTCGGCGCTGGCCGGCTGCGCGCCGCCGCCACGCTGGCCGATGTGGATAACCCGCTGGCGCTGGATCTCACCCTGAGCCGCCACGGCGACCAGTGGCGCGTGGCCGACATCGCCAGCCCGCGCGCGCCCAGCCTGCTGCAGGCATTGGAGCGGGATACCCGGCGAGCCACGGGAGAGAAATAAAGCAGGCGTTAGTTTTTGTTGAAGTCGCGCTGTTTAGTTTGAATTTATAATGCCTACTTTAGATTTTCTGCTCGAATAGCTCGTTTCCACTGAAATATAAAGCCTGCTTTAGTTTTCAATGGCTCTTGTCAAAAAGACGGCGTAATCTAACGCTGGCTTTAGAATCGGGGTGGCACATGCAAGTGCAAATCGATAGCGCGTCCGACATCGGTCAATACATCCGTGCCATACGCAAGGCACAGGGGTTGCGTCAGGATGATCTGGCGGCAATGGCGGGTACCAGCCACGTGGTTCTGGGCAATGTGGAACGGGGCAAGGACACCGTGCAGATCGGTCGTGTGTTCGAGCTGCTGCGGCAGCTGGGCATTCAGGTGCACTTGGATCTGCCGGTGGATGTGCCTCAAGCCAGCCCGGAGCGACCCTGATGGTTATCGAGGTGGAGCCTCGCCTGCTTGAGGTCTGGCTGGAGCGTGAGCACATCGGCCAGTTGCATGAGCAGGGCAATGTATGGGCGCTGGACTATGACGCGACATGGCGTGAAATGGGCTTCGACCTGTCCCCTGCATTGCCGCGAGGTGCCGGGCAGATCATCGACGGCGGCAGCCTGCGCCCGGTGCAGTGGTTCTTCGACAATCTGTTGCCCGAGGAAGCGGGGCGACAACTGGTGGCTGACGATGCAGGCATCAATGCGGCGGATGCGTTTGGTTTGTTGCAACGCTTTGGGCCGGAATCGGCCGGCGCGCTGACCCTGCTTTCGCCCGGTCAGGAACTACCGCCCGCTGAGCTTCGCCCTTTGCCGGATGCGGAGCTTTCAGCGCGCATCAAGGCCTTGCCCAGGCTGCCGCTATCGCACGGTGCCCCCAAACGCATGTCGTTGGCGGGCGCCCAGCATAAGTTGGCCGTCGTGCTGGACCAGGGCCAGCTGTGGGAGCCGGTGGGTCAAGCCGCCTCCACCCACATTCTCAAACCCGACCATGAACTCGTGGAGGACTATCCCCACAGTGTGGTCAACGAATGGTTCTGCATGCGCCTGGCAGGTGCATGTGGGCTGCCGGTGCCGGAGGTGGCGGTCCGCCGTGTGCCAGAGCCGGTCTACCTGGTGCGCCGCTTTGACCGCGAAGGGGAGGGGTTGCAGGTTCGCCGCCGTTACGCCCTTGATGGCTGCCAGCTGCTGTCGTTGGATGCGGTGTTCAAATACCAGCAAGCCAACAGTGGCGCTCTGCAACGGTTGTTGGATATCACCCGTACACCGGCGTTCACTCGACTGGCGCTGCTGAGATGGCAGATTTTCAATTTCTTCATCGGCAATGCGGATGCCCATCTCAAGAACCTGAGCTTCCTGTGGGGGCCGAGGGGGTGGGAACTGGCACCGCACTACGACCTGCTCGCTACCACGGTCTACCGGGCACCGGATTGGGCCGATGAAGCGCTTGTCTTCCCCATGGGCAACGCCCTTCGATTCAGGGAGGTGAAACGGGCCGAGGTGGCCGCTTTCGGCCAGAGTATCGGCGTACCTGTGAGTTTGGCGCTGAATGAACTGGACCGACTGGCCAAGGACCTGTGGCGGGAAGCGCAGGCGCTGCTGCAGGCCTATGAGGCTGGTGTCACCGATGCCGTTGATCCGGGAGAGGCACGGTTGCTGCGCCAGATCGTCTACGGGCCCATCACCGATGCCTTGGCCTCGGTGATCCAATGGCGGGGTGGTTAAGCCTGCAAAGGCTGCTTAGGGGGAGTTTCCAAATCAACGGGTTATGAGAAGCCGTCGACAACGGACCCGGAGTGCTTGTCCGGGCCGTGCTGCCCCTGCACACGCTGGCTGGTAGCATGTCCACCCCGTAATCCAAGCGCTGTCTGTAATGACCGACTCCAAGAACCCCACCGTCACCCAGACACAGGCCGAAGAGGCCGTGCGCACGCTGTTGCGCTGGGCTGGCGAAGATCCCGCCCGTGAAGGTCTGCTGGACACCCCGCGCCGGGTGGCCGAAGCCTATGGCGACTGGTTCAAGGGCTACCAGGACGATCCGCGCGAGTACATGGAACGTACCTTCGAGGAAGTGGCCGGCTACGACGAAATGATCGTGCTGCGCGACATCGAGTACGAAAGCCATTGCGAACACCACATGGCGCCGATCCTGGGCCGCGTCCATATCGGTTACGTGCCCAATGGCCGCGTGGTCGGCATCTCCAAGCTGGCGCGCGTGGTCGAGGCCTATGCCCGCCGCTTCCAGGTGCAGGAAAAGATGACCGCGCAGATCGCCGACTGCATCCAGGACGTGCTGCAGCCGCTGGGCGTGGGCGTGGTGGTGGAAGGCTCGCACGAGTGCATGACCACCCGCGGCATCCACAAGCGTGGCGTGTCGATGGTCACCTCGCGCATGCGCGGCACCTTCCATGACGACGCACGCACTCGCGCTGAGTTCCTGCGGTTCATCGAAGTCGGCCAAGCCCGCCGTTAATCCAAGGACCTGCGCGCGCTCGATGAAGTATCCCCAACGCATTGCCGGCTATCAGCGCCTGCGCGAGCAGCCGCTGTGGAAACTGCTGGCCTCCGACCGCGCGCCTGTCCTGATCGGGTTGCTGCAGGGCCTGTTGCTGGAAGCGGACCGGCGCGTGCCGGGTTCGATCCTGGCCGAGCGCCTGCAGCAGCAGCTGGACGCGCTCAACGCCGACGAGCTGGACGTGGAGCTGCCGCGTACCGCGCAGGCCTATATCGCCTACTGGCTGGCCCAGGGCTGGCTGGAACGGCGCCTGCCGGAAGGTGCCAGCGAAGAGGAATACGAGCTGTCGCGGCAGGCCGTGCAGGCCATCCGCTTCATCGCCGGTGTCGAGCACAACGCCAGCCTGGCCACCGAAAGCCGCTTGGCGATGGTGATGCAGCAGATCTCGCAGCTGGCGCAGCAGACCGAGGCTGATCCGGAAGCGCGACTGGCCGCACTGCGTGCCGAGCGCGAGCGCATTGATGCCGAAATCGCCCAGGCCGCGACCGGCAAGGTCGCCACGCTGGACGGCAAGCGCGCGCTGGAACGTACCCGCGACGTGATCCGCCTGGCCGATGACCTGGCCGAAGACTTCCGCCGCGTGCGCGACGACTTCGAGCAGCTCAACCGCCGCTTCCGCGAGCGCATCATCGACGACGAAGGCGCGCGCGGCGACGTGCTCGACCGGCTGTTCAACGGCGTCGATGTGATTGGCGAATCCGATGCCGGGCGCAGCTTCCAGGCGTTCTGGGATCTGCTCAACGACATGCAGCGCAGCGCTGAACTCGACGCTGCGCTGGACACCGTGCTTAACCGTGGCTTCACCCGCAAGCTTGACCGCAACGAGCGCAACTTCCTGCGCAACTTCACCAGCACGCTGCTGGAACGCGGCGGCCAGGTGCATGAAGTGATGCAGCATTTCGCGCGCAGCCTGCGTGGCTTCGTGCAGAGCCGTGGTTATCTGGAACAGCGCCGCCTCAACCAGCTGCTCAAGCAGGCCCAGGGCCAGGCGCTGTTGCTGCGTGATGAGGTGCGACCGACCGCGGCCACCGGTTTCGTGCTGCCGCTGTCCTCGGCGCGCGTGCGCTCCATTGGCCAGTGGCGCCTGCACGACCCGCGCAGCCATCAGGTGGAAACGTCCATCTTCATGGCCGAGGCGGCGGAAATTTCGCTCGACAGTGTCGGCGACCTGGTCGCGCAGTCGGAAATCGACGTGCGCACCCTCAAGGACAATCTGTTCATGCTGCTCGGCACGCGCCCGCAGCTGTCCATCTCGCAGGTATTGCGCGAGCGGCCAGCGCGGCAGGGCCTGGGCAGCGTGATCGGCTATCTCTCCATCGGCACCCGCCACGGCATGGTGGTGCGCGATCAACTGGAAACCGTGGAATGGACCGGCGGTGACGGCAAGGTGCGTCGTGCACGCGTGCCGCTGGTCTGGTTCCTCAAGGAAAGACGCGATGAACTGGTCTGAGACCGAAATCGAAAACGACGACGAGGGCACCGCCGCCGCGGCCCCGGTTGCCGCACCCGCCGCCAGCAAGGGCAATGGCCCGTTGTTCCACGGCGACACCGGCAATCTGCCGGCCGAAGCGCGCCGCGCGCTGTGCCAGCTGCTGGCCGGCCCCAGCGTCGATGCGCAGCGGCAGCCGCTGCAATGGACCGCGTTGCTGCGTCACGAAGACGCTGTGCGCAGCTTGTTGAGCGAGCTGTTTCTGGAATTGGTGCTGGACCGCGACGGCGGCATCGCCTTCACCCGCCAGGCCGATACCGCCGAACTGGATTCGCCCACCTTGCTGCGCAGCGCGCCGCTGACCTTCATTGAGTCGGTGCTGTTGCTGTTCCTGCGCCAGCAGTTGGCCGAAGCCGACACGCGCGGCGAACGCGCGGTGGTGGAAGAGCTGCAATTGGTGGAAGCGATGAGCATCTACCAGAAGAACGTCTCCACCGATCAGGCCGGTTACGGCAAGCGGGTGAGCGCGGCCATCGCCAAGATGCGCGAGAACCAGCTGCTGTCCAAGCTGCGCGGCAGCGAAGACCGTTATGAAATCTCGCCGGCATTGAAGCTGCTGTTCTCGGCCGAGGATGTGCAGGTGTTGGCCGATGCCTATCGCCAGCTGCGCGACGGTGGCGCGGTTGAAACGCTTGAAACCGTCAGTGACGACGCCGACGAATGATGCGTTCGCGCGTCGCCCCAACTGTGTTTGCTGCCGCTGCGCACTGCGCGGCGGTTGAAGGATAAGCCGCATGGAAACGACTACCCCAACCCTGCTTCCCGCTGCCGCGTTGTTCAACGACCCGGCCAGCGATGCCCGCGCAAACCAGTTCCGCATGCGCCGCTTGCAGGTGCTCAACTGGGGCACGTTCTCCGGCCTGACCGAAGTGCCGATTGCCGAGCGTGGCTTCCTGTTCGTCGGCCGTTCCGGCTCGGGCAAGTCCACTCTGCTCGATGGCATGAGCGCACTGCTGACGCCGCCAAGCATCGTTGACTTCAACGCCGCCGCGCGCGAAGCCGAACGCTCTGGCCGCGATCGCTCGCTGGTGTCGTATGTGCGCGGTGCCTGGGCCGACCAGCAGGACAGCGAGTCCGGCGAAATCGCCACGCAGTACCTGCGCAAGGGCGCCACCTGGACCGCGCTGGCGCTGGAATATCACAACGCTCGCGGCGACGCGGTGTCGATCGTGCGCATGTTCTGGGTCAATGGTGCCGGCACCGCCGCCAACGATGTGCGCAAGCACTACATGGTGATCCCGCGCCGTTTCGATCTGACCGAACTGGACGGCTTCGACCTGGACCTGCGCAAGCTGCGCCTGCGCCTGGGCGAGGACGTTGCCCACTTCGACAGCTTTGCCGGTTACGCCGAGCGCTTCCGTCACCTGCTGGGCATCGGCAACGACATGGCGCTGCGGCTGCTGCATAAAACCCAGTCGGCCAAAAACCTGGGCGACCTCAACGCCTTCCTGCGCGGCTTCATGCTGGAAGAGCCGCGCACGTTTGAAGCGGCCGATCGCCTGGTCGAAGACTTCTCCGAATTGGATGGCGCACACCACGCTGTCGTCACCGCGCGCCGTCAGGTGGAAACGCTGACCCCGGCGCGCGAGTTCCATCACGATCTGACCGAGCTGCGCAAAGGCGTGGCCAACCTGCGCGACCTGCAGATCGGCATTGACGGCTACCGCGAAGAAACGCGGCTGGAGCTGGTCAACGAGCGCATGCGCGAAGTGGAAGTGGTCGATCGCGGCTTGATGGGCGAAGAAGGCCAGCGCCGGCAAGCGCTCGACAATCACGAACAGAAACTGGTCGAACTGGAGCGCCTGCAGCGCGAGCAGGGCGGCGAGCGCATCGAAGAACTGGAACGCGAGCGCACCCGCGTCGAGCGCGAAGTCGAAGAGCGCGCGCGTCGTCGCAAACAACTGGAAAGTGCCTGCCGCCAGTTGGGCATGGCGCTGGCCGATACCGCTTCGGTGTTCTCCGAACAGGTGGAACAGGCGCGCGGTTTGATCGACGGCAGCCGCGATGGCGCAGGCACCGTGGACGACGCCATCGCCGAGCGCATGGCCGAACGCCGCGACGATGAAAAGCGCTTTGCCGCCTTGCGGGTGGAGCTGGAATCGCTGAAATCCGCGCCCAGTTCCATCCCGGCACCGCTGCAGCAGATGCGCGCACGTCTGTGCGACGACACCGGCCTGCCGGAATCGGTGCTGCCGTTTGTCGGCGAGTTGATCCAGGTGCGCGAAGACCAGATTGGTTGGCGTGGCGCCATCGAACGCGTGCTGCACGGTTTCGCGCAGTCGCTGCTGGTCGATGAAAAGCACCACAGCCAGGTTGCCGAATGGGCCAACCGCACCCACCTGGGCACCAAGCTGGTGTACTTCCGCGTGCGCGACAACGAGTTGCTGCATGCACGCGAGCCGGAGAAGCGTTCGCTGATCCACAAGCTGCAGCTGCGTGACCACGCCTTCGGCGATTGGGTTTACAACGAGTTGCTGCGTCGCTTCGATTACACCTGCGTGGAAAACGCCGGCCAGCTGCGCAACGAAGACCGCGCACTGACCCGCGAAGGCCAGATCAAGCATCCCGGCGACCGTTACGAAAAGGACGACCGCCATGCCGTCAACGACCGCAAGCGTTGGATGCTGGGCCACGACAACCGCGACAAGCGCCGCGTGTTCGAGCGCGAAGGCCAGGAGCTGGCGCAGCGCATCGCACGCAGCGAAGCCGATGTCGCCATGCTGCGCAAGCAACGCGAAAGCGGGCAGGAAAAGCAACTGGCCGCGCGCGTGCTGGTGGAGCGCGACTGGGACGAAATCGATCTCGGCCCGCGCCTGCAGCGCCTGAGCGATATCGACGAACAGCTCACCGACCTGCGCGAAGGCGACAACGCGCTGGCGCGTGTCGGTCAGCAGATTGAACTCACCCGCGGTCTGCGTGACCAGGCCAAGCGCACCTATGAAGACGTGCGCTTGGAGCGCGCGCAGCTGTCGCGCGAACGCGTGCGGCTGGAGCAGCAGCGTGACAACGGCGCCGCCCGCGTCGCCAGCACGCCGCTGACCGAGGCCCAGCGCGAAGGACTTGGCGAGCGCCTGCAGGTGCTGCCGGGCTTCAACCTGGATACGTTGGAAAGCCACTTCCGGGTGATCGAACGTGGTCTGGGCGAAGAACTGGGGCAGAGCCAAAGCCGCGATGCCAAGCTCACCCAGCACCTGCTCGATTGCTTCCGTAAATACTGCCAACAGTGGCCGGAGGATTCCGGCGACTTCACTGTGTCGCTGAGCAGCGCCGATGATTTCCTCGCGCGTCTGCAGCGTTTGGAAAGCGATGGCTTGCCGCGTCACGAAGGCCGCTTCTTCGAGCTGCTGCAAACGCAGAGCAAGAACAATCTGCTCGCCCTGCAGCGTCACACTGCCGAAGCGCACAAGGCGATCAAGCAGCGCATGGACGAGGTCAACGCCTCGTTGGATCAAGTGGCGTTCAACCGCGGCACCGTGCTGGCCATCGACGTGACTGATCGTCGCTTGCCGGAAGTGCAGGATTTCCAGCTGCAGCTGCGCGCGGTGTTGACGCACCAGCAGACCGAAGACCGTTCACTGGCCGAAACCCAGTTCAACGTGCTGCGTGACCTGGTGCGTCGTCTCGGCGCACAGGAGCCGGAGCTGCGTCGCTGGCGCGAGCAGGTACTGGACGTGCGCCAGCATGTGGAATTCATCGGCGTCGAGCTGGACGGCGAAACCCGCGAGCAGGTTGAAATCTATCGCAGCGGCGCCGGCAAGTCCGGCGGTCAGCGGCAGAAGCTGGCGACGACCTGCCTTGCCGCTGCGCTGCGTTACCAGCTCGGTGGCGAAGACGGCGAACTGCCACGCTACGCCGCCGTGGTGCTGGACGAAGCCTTCGACAAGGCCGACAACGAATTCACCGCGCTGGCGATGAACATCTTCGAGAACTTCGGTTTCCAGATGGTTGTCGCCACCCCGCTGAAATCGGTGATGACGCTGGAACCGTTCATCGGCGGCGCCTGCTTTGTCGAGATCAGCGGCCGCCACGATTCGGGTGTGTTGCTGATCGAATACGACGATGAAGCCAACCGCCTGAAACTGCCAGCCCGCGCACGTGGTGCCGCCGCACGCGCGCAGGACGACGCCGAACACGCAGCCAAGCACGAGCCGCAGGCGGAAGACGTGGTGCCGGAAGTGGAAGCGGAGGTTGTCATCGCGGCGGTTGTGGAGGCTGATGCAGTGGCCGAAAAGCCCGTGAAGAAGTCGCCGAAGAAAGCCACCAAAAAGAAGGTCGCTGCCACTGAGCAGTGATCTCAGGCGGAGCGAGCTTAAAAGCCCCTCTCCCTTTGCGGGAGAGGGGTTGGGGAGAGGGGAGCTCTTCGCGGTAAAAGCACCCCTCCTGCCGCTCCGCTACAGTCGCGCCATCCGCATTCAAGGAACGCACCATGCATTACGTAGAAATCGTCGCCATGTTGGTCGTGGTGCAGTACCTGTTCTTCATCTACCAGGTCGGCCGTGCACGCGGTCGTTACGGAGTGAAGGCGCCAGCGGTCAGCGGCCATGAAGGCTTCGAGCGCGCCTACCGCGTGCAGATGAACACGCTGGAGTTGATGGTTGCGCTGCTGCCCGCATTGTTTGTCGCCGCGCGCTTCTGGCCGGCGGAATGGGTCGCCGCTATCGGCGCGGTGTACCTGGTCGGTCGCTTCATTTACTGGCGTGCGTATATCAGCGCACCGGCCAGTCGTGGCCTTGGCTTCGGCCTGTCGCTGCTGCCGGTCATGGCGCTGCTGACGATGGCGCTGGCCGGTGCCGTCCTGCGCTGAACCTGCACTTCATTGGCCAATGACAAAGGGAGCCTCGCGGCTCCCTTTGTTGTTTCTACTCACGGCCGTCTTTAGAAATCCAGACTCAGCTTTGCGTAGCTGTAACGCCCCGGCAGGTCATACGTGCCCGGGTCGTAACCATTGAGCGTGCAGCTCAGGCAGATCGGCGGGTTCTTGTCGAACACATTGTTCACGCCGACGCTGATCTTCACGCCCTTCATCCACGCATCGGTGCGCCAGCTCACCTGTGCGTCGTGGTACGTGGTCGCGCCCAGCCAATGTTGATCGGCAACACTGTCGGTGCAGATAGGGAAGCCATTGGCGCCAGCACAGCGTTCACGCAGGCGGTCGATGTAGCGCATCGTCCAACTCGCATTCCAATTGCGGAAATCCCAATTGGTGGTCAGCGTGGAGGTCCACTCCGGAATGGCGCTGTCGTTGACCTCCACGCCCGGGCCCTTGGGCTCGGCCTGGCCGGATTCGTTGATCAGCTCGTAGCGCGTCACCCAGGTGGATTTCCAATCAAAGCCGAGCTGGCCCCAGCCGGTTTCCGGCAGCAACCAATGCGCGGTGAAATCCCAACCACTGGTGTTGATGGTGCCGAGGTTGGCCAGGATGTCCTCGAAGCGAACGATCTGACCACGGTCGTTGCGCGTGTAGCTGGCGCAGGCCACCGCATCGCGGGTGTCGATGCAGCGGTCCATGATCGACTGCGCATCCGGTGCCTGGATGGCCTTGTCGATGGTGTGCCGGTAGAAGGTCACGCCCAGGTCCAGCTTGCTGGCCCAGCGGCTGTCCACCGCCCAGCCGGGGCTCCAGACAAAGCCGGCCATGAACGAGCGGCTTTCTTCCGGATCCAGGTCGCGGTTGCCGGCAGTCACCACGGAAATCTGCGGATTGGCCTGCTCGTAACCGGGCGGCACGCCATCGGCCACGCACTTGGGTGTGGTGGATGCGGCGTTGTTGCAGGGGTCCACCAGCGTTGCGTCGAAGCGGCTCAGCGTGCCGTACAACTCACCGATGGACGGTGCGCGGAAGCCCTGTGCGAACGACATGCGCAGCAGCAGTTCGTCAGCCGGCTGCCAGCGCAGGCCGATCTTGCCGGTGCCGGTGCCGCCGAAGGTGGAGTAGTCCGAGTAGCGCCCGGCGATGCTCATGTCCAGGCTCTTGCCCCAGAAGCCGCCGCGCGCCAGCGGAATGTCGAACTCGGCGTAGGCTTCCTTCACCGAATAGCTGCCAACCGTCACGCCCGACGGCACGCCGTTGTATTCGCCGGCGATGGTGATCGGATCGGGATGGTATTCGCCCTTGTAACGACGCCACTCGGCGCCGGCGGCAAACGACAACGGTCCAGCCCACATGTCGAACAACTCACCGGTGATGTTGGCCGAGGCCTGGCTCAGCGTGTTCTTGCTGCGGTCACGCACGATCGGCGAGATCCACGCCAGCATGTCCGGGGTGATGGTGCCGGGCCCACCGAAGATGTTCAGCGGCACGCAGCCGGCGATGGCGGCACACGCGGCCGGGTCACCCAGCGCCTGGTTGATGTGCTTGATGTTGTAGCTGCCGGTATTGGTCTGGGTGGCCTTGCTCTCGCTGGTCATCGCATTGATGTCCCAGTTCCAGGTGCGCTGGTTGACCTCGAACATGCCATCCAGCCCGGCTGCCGCGTACCAGGTTTTTACGTCCTGCTCGTAACGGCGTGGCCCGCCTTCCACCGGCCGGCGACCGATCAGGAACAGGTTCGGATTGCTGCCCATCGTGGTCAGGTCGAAGCCGAACGGGTTGTACGGATTGTTGGCGGAGATCACCAACTTGGTTTCGGCCCAGTCGTTGTACACACCGGCATCGGTGCCAAGGAAGAACGGTTCCGGCGCGGCCTGGTTGGCCGACTTGCGCTCGCTGTACAACCCACGGAACCAGCCACTCACATTCGGCGTGAATTCAAACCGCACCTGGCCGAATACCGATTTGCGTTCGTTGGGCGTCAGCAACAGGTTGTAGGGGGCGAAGTTGAAGCGGTTGGCGGTGCCGAATGGGATGAAGTCGCCGGGGAAGGCGGGATTACCGGCAAAGCTGGCACCGTTGGGCAACGTGATGTTGCAGGTTGCCGAACCGGGGATGGGATTGCCGGCATCGTCTTTGCCCAGCGGACACAGCCCGCCATAGGTGTTGTTGCCATCCACGGGTGCAAACACCGCGCGCCCACCGGGCGTCGCCGAACTGCCGTTGGCCAAACCAGTGCCGGGCACCGGTTCGTTGGCCCATTTGTATTCGGTTGAGGAAATTTCCTTCTGCTTGAACCACGACGCACCGACGATCCACTGCGCGCGTTCGCCACTCTTGCCGAAGCTCATGTCGACGCTGGTGGTGTCGCCGCCTTTGAGGTTGTAGTCGCCGTACTGCACTTCGATGTGGCCGCCGTCGGCGTTCTTCTTGGTGATGACGTTGACCACGCCGGCAATCGCATCGGAGCCGTAGATCGACGACGCGCCGTCTTCCAGCACTTCGATGCGGTCCACCAGCGCCAACGGAATGGTGTTCAGATCCACCGACGAGCCCACGCCCGAGCCGGAGGATTCGTTGACCCAGCGGATGCCATCCACCAGCACCAGCACGCGCTTGGGGCCGAGGTGGCGCAGGTCCACCGTGGCCGCGCCTGCACCGACGCCGCCGCCATCGGGCGGGAAGCCGAAGTTGCCGCTGGAGTTGAGTTTGGTGCTCAGCGAGGCACCGCTGGCGGTGAGGTGCTGCACCACGTCGGCCACCGAGGTATAGCCGGTGCGGTCGATGGCTTCGCGGGTGAGTACCTGCACGGGTACCTGGGTTTCCAGCTCAGCCTTCTTGATGCGGCTGCCGGTGACCTGGACGGTGTCCAGGGTTCTTGCACTGCTACCGGGTGCGGCGTCCTGTGCGGCAGCGACGGCGGGCAACAGGCACAACAGGGAAAACTGTACGGCGAGCGTGAGGCGGTGCGTGCGTAGCGGTAACGACGTCATCGGGAAGCTCCTATGAATGCCGGACTACTTGCCCGCCGAAACGACGGGTGCTTGGCGGTTGTAAACAGTTCGTTGGAGGCCAGCAAGCAGAGAAGTCCCGAAAATCGGGTCTCTCAACAGACAGCAAGATGAACCGGTTACGTTCTTCATCAGCACGTCAACATCTGCCTGCCGATGCGGCTCCGCGCTCTGTTGCTGCCAGTTCGCAATGGGCAGCAAGTTGCCCAGGCCGGGTATTGGCGGCCACAAACGCGAACAGATCCGCAGCGCCCATCGGCCGACCAAACAGATAGCCCTGTCCATACCGCACACCGCAGCTGCGGAAGAACTCCGCCTGCCTCGGGCTTTCGATGCCTTCGACCAAGGTCTGCATGCCCAGCGTGCGGGCGAGTTCGAGAATGTGCACCGCCACCTGGCTGGTGACCGCCTGGGTGCATGCGGTGGAAGTGAAACTCTTGTCGACCTTGAGAATGTCGAACGGGTAGGTGGCCAGATAGGACAGGCTGGAATAGCCGGTGCCGAAATCATCAATGGCGATTTCGATGCCCAGTTCGCGGATCGCGTTGACCACGCCCAGCGCACTGGTTTCCTCCAGCATCCCGCGTTCGGTGACCTCCACCACCCACTGCCCGCAGCCCGGGCCGATCCGCTGCAACATCGCGGCCAACAGATCGGGAGTCTGCTCTGATTGCAGATCGCTGGCCGCCAGATTCACTGCCAGCCGGAAACCCGGCATGCGCTGCAGGAAGCGGCCCATGTCCTGTTCGGCCAGCGTCAGCACCTGTGCGGTAATCAGGTGGATGATTCCGCTTTCTTCGGCAACGGGAATGAAGCTGTCGGGCTGCAGGATCGTGCCGTCTTCATACTCCCAGCGCAGCAAGGCCTCGGCGCCGATGCAGCTGTCATCGTGCAGATCCATGATCGGCTGATACAGCAGAAAGAACTGGCCCTTCTTGAGTGCGCGCAACAACTGGCTGCGCGGCGAGAGCTGGTAGCGGGTCAGCAGCAGCGCGATGACCAGCACGCTCAGCCCGATCACCGCGCCGGCGGGAATGAACCAGCTGCCGAACTCGGCCATGCGCCGGTCGATGGTGGCGATCGGCGTGGCGACGATCACGCCGGTGTTGCTGGTCTGCATGATGTGCCGCACCACCACGAAGCCGGCCTCGTCATCGACGAAATGGTTTTCCGTTTCGGTTGCTGCATCCGGTGCTATCCAGCGGTCCAACAGCATGCCGTTGCGTGCGCCGTATTGGCCGTCGCGTGGGGTGAAAAAGCCCAGCGACAGATCGGGACGCACGAAGGGGGCAATCATTCCTTCCGGGTACACCAGCAGCGCGTAGCCTTCTTTCTCCATCACCGCGTAACGGTGGTCCGGCATGCTGGGCAATCGCGCATCGGTATGGATGCGGATACCGTCGGCGCGCTTCACCGAGGCTGCGCCCAACAGCAGCTGCTGCATCAGCGGATCACTTGAAGAACACAACACGCGCTGGTCTTCCATGTACAACGCGGCGATGGATATCTGCGTGCGCGCGGCAACCTGTTGCAACTGCAGGATGCCGGCCGGGCTGCAGGGCGGCGTATCGCTGGAGGACATCTCACTGTGCATCGAGGGCAGGATGGCCAGTGCGCTGCGCACCCGCCGATCCAAGCCCAGCCCCACTTCATCCAGTGCCTGGTATTTCTCGCCGATGGCCTGCACCCGCGCTTGATGCAACGCGTACAACACCGGCAGGCAAGCAAGCAGCAAGCCGGCCAGCAGGACGGTCGTGGCGATCCTGTGACGGGATTTCATGGGTGTGCCACCCGGGGATTGGCAGGAAGCGGGTGCCGCTACGCGCGGTGATTCGGCGCAAAAACAATACGCGATCCACTTTCCGCGCCCGCAACAGGGTCACACCGTGCCCAGGGTGTCCCACGCCATGCGTGCGATCAGCACCACCACCAACGCCAGGAAAAGCTTGCGGATCAACGGCGTTCCACCGCGCAGCGCCATCCGCGTGCCAACCACCGCGCCGCTGATGTTGGCCGCTGCCATGGGTACAGCAATGGCCAACAACACGTTGCCGCTGGGCACGAAGAACGACAGCGCGGCCACGTTGGTCGCCACGTTCACCACCTTGGACGCGGCCGAAGCACGCAGGAAATCCAGGCCGAAGAAGCGCACGAACAGAAAAATCAGAAAGCTGCCGGTGCCCGGGCCAAAGAAGCCATCGTAGAAGCCGATCACACCGCCCATGATCAGCGCGATGGTCAACTCCTTGCGGCCGACTTCACGCGGCCGATGCAGCGCGCCGAAATCCTTCTTGGCAAGCGTGTAACCCAGCATCACGATCAACAGCGTCAACACCAGCGGCCGCACCGCATCCTTGGACAACAGCGTCACCGCCGTCGCGCCCAGGAACGAACACGCAAACGCGGCCGCCGACGCCAACAGCACCGGCCGCCACGGAAACTTCACCGAGCGCGCATAGCGCCATGCCGCCGCACCGGTGCCGAATACCGAACTGAATTTGTTGGTGCCCAGCAACGCCGCTGGCGAGTGTTGCGGCAGCGTGGTGAACAAGCCGGGCAACTGGATCAAGCCACCGCCGCCGACCGCCGCATCCACCAGCCCGGCGATGAAGGCGATCACCAGCAACCAGGGCAACTCGGGTGGCAGCAGTTCCAGCATGGGGATTCCAGCGCGGGGCGCGACAGAATACGCGCCTTGCCC
This sequence comes from Stenotrophomonas sp., assembly GCF_050737575.1. Taxonomy (GTDB): domain Bacteria; phylum Pseudomonadota; class Gammaproteobacteria; order Xanthomonadales; family Xanthomonadaceae; genus Stenotrophomonas. The sequence goes on along the minus strand of NZ_JBOHXW010000003.1, from coordinate 5,613 downwards.
GGCATCGGCAGCGCGGCTGGAGCCGTTGCCGTGATCGGTGGAGAATGCCCACATGCAGATATCCCCAACTTCCCCGTGTCCCTGCGGCAGCGACCGCCACTACAGCGCCTGCTGTGGCCGCTATCACGCAGGCGACGCCGCTCCCGATGCCGAAGCCCTGATGCGCTCGCGCTACAGCGCTTACGTCATCCAGGACGCCGATTACCTGCGCGCAACGTGGCACCCGGACACCCGCCCGGAAACCCTGTCACTGGAAGACGCCCCCGGCCAGCGCACCCATTGGCTGGGCCTGAGCGTGAAGCGCCACGTGGTCACCGGCGAAGACACCGCTGAAGTCGAGTTCGTTGCCCGCTACCGCATCGGCGGCGGCAGCGCGGTAAAGATGACCGAACACAGTCGCTTCCAACGCATCGACGGCCGCTGGTATTACCTCGATGCCACAGGCGAAGCCTGAGCCTTGAAAGCCCCTGCTTGAAAGCCCTTGCTTGAAAGCCCCTCTCCCGTTCACGGGAGAGGGGGTGGGGTGAGGGCAGCTCTCGCTCCATGCCGCATCCCCAACCACAACCAGCAACCCCACCCACACCGCTTATCATCAAGCCCCACAGCAAGGAGCTCGGCGGATGAAAGCAACCCACCTGATGCGCACCGCCGCCACATTGGCCGCCATCACCCTGGCCGCGCCCAGCTTCGCCGCCACCGCCGACTTCGGCACATGCGGCAACAGCTTGAAGAGCGCAGCCATCGCGCAAGGCATCAGCGCCGAGCGCTTCGACCAGCTCTTCGCCGAGGTCACTCCCGACCTCAGCGTGCTGCCGCTGCTCAACGCGCAGCCGGAATTCACCACGCCCATCTGGGATTACCTCGCCGCGCTGGTCGACACCCAGCGCATCAACGACGGTCGCGCCCGGCTTACCCAGCACCGCGCCTTGCTTGACCAGGTGTCCGCCCAGTACGGCGTCGACCCAGCCACCATCGTCGCGGTCTGGGGCGTGGAGAGCGATTACGGCCGCGTGTTCGGCAAGCGCCCGCTGCTGCAGTCGCTGGCCACGCTGTCGTGCAACGGTCGCCGCCAACCGTTTTTCAAAGGCGAGTTGCTGGCCCTGCTCAAGCTGATCAACAAGGGGGATCTCAATCCCGCCGGCCTCACCGGCTCCTGGGCCGGTGCCTTCGGCCACACCCAGTTCATGCCATCGACTTACGCGCGCATCGCCGTCGATGGTGACGCCGACGGCCGCCGCGATCTGGTCGCCAGCATTCCCGATGCACTGGCCTCCACCGCCAACTACCTCAAGCAGTCCGGCTGGCGCACCGGGCAGCCGTGGGGTGTGGAAGTCCGCCTCCCGGCCGGCTTCAACGCCGCGTTGGCGGGCCGCACTCAACGCAAGCCACTGGCCAACTGGCGCGCACTCGGCCTCACCCTGGCCGATGGCACGCCGCTGCAGGTGCCGGCCATCGCCGACGACGCCAACGCCGCGCTGTTGCTGCCAGCAGGCGCCAAGGGTCCGGCTTTGCTCGTGTTCCGCAATTACGACGCCATCTATTCCTATAACGCTGCCGAAAGCTACGCGCTGGCCATCGCCACGCTCGCCGACCGCCTGCGCGGCGGCACCGGCCTCACCGCCGCCTGGCCAACCGACGACCCCGGCCTCGGCCGCGACGAACGCCGCCAGCTGCAGACCCTGCTGCTCGCGCGCGGTCACGCCATTGGCAGCGCCGACGGCATGGTCGGCAACGCCACCCGCCGCGCCATCCAGGCCGAACAGCAACGGCTGGGCTGGAAGAACGCCGATGGCCGCGCCGGCATGCGCATCCTGCAGGCACTGCGCGATGCCAAACCGGCGCAGCCCACCGCATTCGGCCTGCCGGGCAATTACACGCAACTCATCCAATCACCGATCGTACGGAGCAAGGTTTCAATGAAGGATGTGCAGGGCCTGAGCACAGGCGACTTCAACGGCTTCACCGCCTGGAAGGTGGAAACCCCGTTCTCCACCGCCGCCATCAGCGTGTTCGGCGGCCAGCTGCTGTCGTTCGTGCCCAAGGGAGGGCAGGACGTGATGTGGCTCTCGCCCAGCGCCAAGCAACCGCCCACGCCCATCCGCGGCGGCAGCCCGGTGTGCTGGCCGTATTTCGCGCGCCAGGGCCAGAGCAACGACGTGCCATCGCACGGTTTCGTCCGCACCGTCTCGTGGGAACTGCGTGATGCCCGCAAGGAAGCCGACGGCACCCTCGTGCTGACCCTCGCACCGCCGCCGCTGGACACCCTCAGCCTGCGCCTGCAGATGGTGCTGCGCATCGGCCGCACGCTGGAGCAGGAGTTGATCACCGAAAACACCGGCACCCAGCCGGCCAGCATCACCCAGGCACTGCACAACTACTTCAACGTCAGCGACGCAATGAAAGTGGATGTTACCGGCCTGGACGGCCTCACCTATCTGGACAAGCTCGACGGTGGCAACGCCCACGTTCAACAGGGCGACTGGAACCTGCGCGATCCCCGCGACCCGGGCCGCAGCGACCGCATCTATACCGAGGCCGGCGGCCATTACGTGCTGCGTGATCCCGGCTTCAAGCGCGCCATCGACATCACCACCAGCGGCAGCCGCACTGCGGTGGTCTGGAACGCAGGCGAAGCCGCCGCCGCGAAGATGGACGACATCGGCATCGGCTGGCGCAACTACGTCTGCGTCGAAGCCGGCAACGTCGGCCCGGACGTAATCGAAATCGCCCCCGGCGGCCGCCACACCCTCAAGCAGGTCTTCGAAGTCAAACCGCTCTAAGCCTTCGCTCCCGCTCTTGCTCAAAGCCCCTCTCCCGCAAGCGGGAGAGGGGTTGGGGTGAGGGCAGCCGTTAGAAGACTCTCGAACGCCCCCGCACCAATAAAAAACCAGCGCCAAGAACCCGCAACAAACAGCCAACCCCAGCACCCCAAAACTTCAGACACATCCCATAGCCATACCCCGCACACATCACTAGATTCAGCGCCCCAGCATGCCGCTGAACATCTGCGCGCTAGGCGCAGCTCAAGGAAGAAGTGATGAACCAAGTGCAGTGGTACTACTCCGATTCGCAACAGCAACGTCAGGGCCCAGTGGCCGCTTCGCAGCTGCGGCAACTGCTCGAGCATGGCCATCTGAGTCTGTCCTCCGTCATTTGGCGCGAAGGGATGGAGCAGTGGCAGCCGTTGCAGAGTTTCGCCGAAGAATTTGCATTGCCGGCCGCCAACGACAGCGACAACCCTTACGCCACACCCACGGCGGCGATACTGCCGACGACGGATGTGTACGTGGATCCCAAGCTGGATGAGCGCCTGCAGCCCTACGCCGCTTTCGTTGGCAAGAACTTCGAGACCTACCGCCGCAAATGGCGCCTGGATGAGCGCGTGCCACAGGCCGGCGAAACCTGGCATTGGCCCGCATTCTTCTGCGGTGTGTCATGGATGCTTTATCGCAAGATGTACGGCGTGGCCGTCATCTGGGCCAGTGCGGCACTGGCATGGGGCGCGCTGAATATCGTCCTTGAGCTTTCGGCTGGGCTTGTGATCGCGATCAACATCGGCATCAGCATCCTGGCCGGCTGCATCGGCAACTGGCTGTACCTGCGCCACGCACAGAAAGTGATCGCCCAGGTCTCCGCCAGGCACAAGAGCAGCACGCGTAGATTGCGTGCCGAGCTCGGTATGGCCGGTGGCACCAATGGCGCTGCGGTGGTTATCGGCATATTGGTGATGATCGGTGCGAACCTGCTCGTCGGCGCTGTTCTGAGCTAAGCGCGGTTTGCGGTGGGGGGCGTGCGCAACAACAACAGGCACGCCACCCCCGCCACCAAACCCCAGAACGCCGACCCGATCCCGGCCATCGACAATCCCGACGCCGTCACCAGAAACGTCACCAGCGCCGGCTCGCGCTCGGCCTCCTCACGCATCGCCACCGCCAGGCTGTTGCCGATCGTGCCCAGCAACGCAATGCCGGCCAGCGCCGCCACCAGCTCTTTCGGGAACGCCGCAAACACCGCCGCCACCGTCGCCCCGAACAGGCCCACCACGATATAGAACACGCCCGCGCTGACCGCCGCCGTATAACGCCGCGCCGGATCCTCATGCACATCGCGGCCCATGCAGATCGCTGCGGTGATCGCGGCCAGGTTCAGCGCATAGCCGCCGAACGGCGCCAGCACCGCATTGACCGTGCCGATCCAGCCCACCACTGGCGACACCGGCGCGTCGTAGCCGGACGCCTTCAACACCGCCACGCCCGGCACGTTCTGCGAGGCCATGGTCACGATGAACAAGGGCAGGGCGATGCCGAACAACGCCGCCCACGACAGCGTCGGCATCGTGAACACCGGCCGTGCCAACTGCAGCTGCACCTGCTCCATGTGCATCAGCCCTTTGCCACCGGCAATCGCCACACCGATCAGCAAGGTCGCAATCACCGCATAACGCGGGAACAGCCGACGCCCGCAGAGATAGGTGAAGAACATCGCCAGCACCAACAGCGGCTGCGTCCCCACCGACACAAACACATCCAGCCCGAAGCGCAGCAGTACGCCGGCCAACATGCCCGACGCCAGTGACACCGGAATCCGCCGCATCGCTTTTTCAAATATTCCCGAGAACCCGGCCACCGCCGCCAACACCGCCGCCAGCACGAACGCGCCGATCGCATCGGACAGCGGCAACGTACCCACGCCGACCACCAGCATCGCCGCGCCCGGCGTCGACCACGCCGTCACCACCGGCATCCGGTAGCGCAGCGACAGTGCAATGCAGGTCACGCCCATGCCGATGCCCAACGCCCACATCCACGACGCGATTTCCACCTGGTCGGCACCCACCGCCTGCGCCGCCTGGAACACGATCACCGCCGAACTGGCAAACCCCACCAGCACCGTGATGAAGCCGGCAATCACCGCCGGCAATGAAAGGTCTTTAAAGAACGAGCGGGCAGGGGAGTCGGTCATCGTGCAGGCACAGTCGGATCAACCCGCATTGTGGCCGACGAACGCGCAGTGCAGCGCTCGAACAACCCTCCAGGCGATGACATATAAGGGAGCACCCGCTTCAAGCCCCTCTCCCCTCCAGGCGATGACATATAAGGAAGAGTCCGCTTCAAGCCCCTCTCCCCTTGCGGGAGAGGGGTTGGGGAGAGGGGGCAACGAAGGAGAGAGCATCCAATCCGTCCCAGATGTATGCCGCGATATAGGCGCAGCCTCCTTCAAAGCCCCATCAGAGCCCAAAACCTTGCCGAGTCTGGCCTCAGCAAACGATTTGCTGCAGAAGCACACAAAGTGATTGCACATTTCACAAAGATGTCTAGAATTCGCTTCCTCGCTGCACGGCGCCGGCCACTTCGGTGACCACCGCCCCAAAGCGACGTCAACAACCTCTCAAAAAGGTGTTGACGGAAACGAAAAGCCTGACATAATAGGCGGCTCGCTTCGGAGAAAAGCCCCTCGGGGTTGGATCAGAAGCAGCAGCGTCAACCGCCTCGAAATGAGGTGTTGACGAAGCGGAAAAGCCGGCTATAATGGGCGGCTCGCTACGACGGAAACGTCGCAGCCTACGAAGACGGCGTTGAGGCCTGATTCGAAGTTCTTTGAAAGTATGCGCAG